>NZ_WCIM01000014.1:0-157399 GCF_009025585.1 Enterobacter sp. 198
CTGCTGCGGATCGTGACGAGCGGTAGAATGGCGGGTCACCAACGTCACCGGAAGCTGAACCTGCCAGCATGCGTCACCCTCAACTGGCGCCAGCAGCCACTCCACGCTTCGCTCGCCGGCCTCGCGAAAAGCCTGGCGAATAGTGGTCAGTGGGGGAGAAAACCAGGCGCTGTCTGCCGTATCGTCGAACCCGACAACCGACATCTGGCCCGGGATCGCAGTCCCTTTTTCCGCACAGGCGCGCATCACCCCCAGCGCCATTTGGTCATTCGCGACCACTATCGCATCCGGGAGTTGCGCGGCAGATAACAGCAAATGTCCTTTCTCATATCCGCTTGCCGCACTCCAGTCGCCGTGCGCCACCGCGACAGCCTCAAGCCCGGCCTGGGCCAGCGTGGCGTTCCAGCCTGCGAGACGTGCCCGGGCGGAGACAGAGCTCTCCGGTCCGCTCAGCAGCGCTATACGCTCATGCCCCAGCGAAAGCAGATGCTCAATCCCGAGACGAGCACCCTGCTCTGCATTAAACACAAGACTGTTTACCTGAGCCGAGGGCGAGACATCCAGAAACAGCACCGGAATGGGCGATGCGAGGGCTTTTAGCGCTTCAGCATGAGGATCCTCCAGCGGCACATTCACCAGCAGAGCTTCCACACGCTGCGCCAGCAACGCCTGAAGGGCAGACTGGCACTGCTGTGGATGTTCCACCATTGAGATAAGCACGCTCGCCCCCTGCTCAACCGCCCGGGATTTTACCGCCGAAACAATCTGCGAAGGGGCGTGCAGCGCCAGATCGGTCGTAATAAGGCCAAGCGTACGGGTACGTTTACCCGCCAGCTGTTGTGCCCTGAGATTGGGGACGTAGTGCAGTTCCGCCATCGCCTGCTGCACCTTTTCCCGCGTGCGGGCAGAGACATGCTCCGCGTCGTTAATCACACGGGAAACGGTCTGATAAGAAACCCCCGCAAGGAGGGCAACATCATAAAGAGTGATTGCTTTCATGCATTCTGGCATCGCGTCATTCGAAGGCCACTATTTTGACACAGCGTCGCCATGAAAACATGTGAGCGCTTCGCAGAATTAAACAACCCGCTCCGGCTGGGGGGCCTTCTCAACGCGAGGCTTATAACGGAACAGAGGCAAGCAGATCTGGATAAGCGGGCCAATGGTCAGCGCATACGCGACGGTGCCTATCCCGAACGTTCCGCCCAGCATGCACCCAATCAGCAGCACGGACACTTCAATCGAGGTACGCACGCTGCGGATGGACCATCCCATACGGGCATGGATCCCAGTCATGAGACCGTCGCGCGGGCCCGCCCCGAAACCGGCACCGATATACATACCGGTGGCTATCGCGTTCACGACAATTCCGGCCACCAGCAGCGCGATACGCAGGGGCAGCGAGGTCACCTCGGGGATCAGGGCCATGGAGGCATCTGCCGCCAGGCCAATAATAATCACGTTACTGAGGGTTCCCAGACCAGGCATCTGACGCAGCGGGATCCACAGCAGCAGTACCGCCGCACCGGTTAAAATAATCACCATCCCAATGCTCAACCCCAGCTGGATTGCCACGCCAAGGTGGAAGACGTCCCACGGATCGAGCCCCAGATCCGAACGAATAAACATCGTGGTTGAAAGCCCATACAGCCCTAAACCGACATACAGTTGTAACAGACGACGTACCATTTTTTATCTTCTCCAGTGAACCAGGCTTTCATCTTGAGTGAAAATGGCATTATGATTAATGTCCAGTTTTCAAATAGTGGACTGCACATGTCATCTCGCCGCTTCGGAAGCCAGTCATTGGTACGCCTGTTAGGCCACTGGCAACAAACCTCGTCCCGGACCCCGCTCTGGCGTCAGCTGGCGGATGCGTTACGCCTGTTAATTCTTGATGGCCGACTGGCACTTAACACCCGTCTACCCGGCGAGCGGGAGCTGGCCACTGCGCTGGATGTGAGCCGGACCACCATCAGCAGCGCGCTCGCCCATCTGCGTGAGGAAGGTTATCTTGAAAGCCGCCACGGCAGCGGTTCACGCGTGATCCTGCCCGACACACGCGCCGTGCCAACCCTTTCAGCAGCCAGTGCCGCGCTGGATCTCTCCACCGCGGCGCTCAATGCCGGGCCTGAGATCCACCAGGCCTATACCCATGCGCTCACGGCCATTACGCAACATCTCTCGCTTACGGGTTACGATCAGCTTGGGTTGCCGGCGCTGCGGGAAGCCATCGCCGCACGCTATACCGCGCGGGGGCTTCCGACCCGGACAGACGAGGTGATGGTGGTCAATGGCGCGGTCAGCGGTTTTGCGCTGGTCCTGCGGATGATGACCGGCCCGGGGGATCGCGTCGTGGTCGATCATCCCACTTACCCGCTGGCGATCGCCGCCATTCAGGGAGCGCAGTGCCGTCCAGTGGGCGTGTCGCTGCCGGAAACGGGCTGGGATACCCATGGGTTTGCCGCAACGCTTGCCCAGACAGCGCCGCGCCTGGCGTACCTGATGCCCGATTTTCATAACCCGACCGGGCGATGCATGGATATTCCCACCCGTCAGGCAATCACCGAGATTGCCGCGCAAACCCGCACGACGCTGGTAGTAGATGAAACGATGGTGGATCTGTGGTTTGACTCGCCCCCACCGCCACCGCTGGCGTCATTCAACCCGCAGGCCACCGTGATAACGTTAGGCTCTGCCGGAAAAAGTTTCTGGGGCGGCCTTCGTCTTGGCTGGATCCGAGCCTCCTCGCGCACCATCGCTACGCTTGCCCAGACGCGGGATACCCTGGATTTAGGATCGCCCATGCTCGAACAGCTGGCGACGCTGTGGCTTATCAATAACAGCGAAACGTTTTTGCCTGCTCGCCGGAAGATGCTGGCGGAACGACGAGACCAATGCGGCGCGCTGTTGCGCGAGCACTTCCCTGAATGGACATTCCATGAAGCGGAAGGCGGGCTTTCCTACTGGATTGAACTGCCGGGGATGCTGGCAACACAGCTTGCTGCACGCGCAGAGATACTGGGAATCAACCTAGGGACCGGCACGCGGTTTGGTTTATCGGGTGCGTTTGATCGGTATTTACGTATGCCCTTTTCACTCGATCCGGCTGAGCTTGAACAGGCGTTACTGAGAATTAAACCCTTGTGGCTCGCCCTGAATAAAAACGTGCCATCAATAAAAAGAAGTCTGGTTTGATATAAAAAATTTGAAGTGGATCATAAAATAAAAACTGCTGACTGTCACAGATACAGTCAGCAGTTTTCACCATTCAGGATTTAGTGCTGAGGAGGAATAGGAAAACCTTTCAGTGAAATAACGAAATTTTCACCGTCTTTCTTTATTTTTGCGCCGGTATCACACCAGTCAGACGCAATACGAAAGAACTCATCACTTCCTACATTCCAGCCAAGACGTACATGCTTCACGTAGCCTGAACGCAATAGATCGCAGGCCTCGTTGTAGTCACTGGCAGTTGACAGTTGTTGTTTCATTTTCTCTTCTTAAGAATTTTACGTAGCGCCTTGATTTCTTTAGGAGTAAATGGAGAAACACTCTCTTCTTCCGTATGCTGGTTATCAATATCCTCTTCCGATACTCCCGCCTCTTCTACCGCTTCGAATGCCAGCAGCAGCAGTTTCTCTGTCGTCACGCTTAAATTCTCGTTATTAACTTCAGCATAGTGGCGAAGTCTTTCTTTTAGCGCTTGATCAATCTTAACGTTTAACACCGCAGTAGCCATGTTTGTCACTTCCCTTCGGAATAAGTACTTTATTTAATACACGAACTTACCAATGTTATCCAGATATATATTTTTAAGTTATGACAGAAAAAAGACATCCGATATTAAAATGACAGTCTATTATTACAGGTTTATGACAGTAATATTTCAATGCAATGAAATATATATTACATGCGTCAGTAAAGTCCTAATAACGTTGTGGATTAAAGGCTATTCGAAGCGAAGAGAAACAGGGAGAGTGTTGATGAGAGCAGAATTGGGTGGGGGCCCTGCCAGCTACATCCCGGCACACACGTCGTCTGCCCTGGCTGCTTCCTTCCGGACCTGACCTGGTGAACAGAGTAGCGTTGCGGGAGAACCAACAGAGCCCCCATTGAGAGCGTTGATAACCAACGCGCTGGCGCATTATCCCTGTGCTTACCGCCAATTGCAAGCGACCCGCAACTGGATGCTGGTTTCTTGCGCAAACTGGCGCAGCAATTGGGTTTATCTTCGTTTAACATGACTGTCCAGACATTCCCCACAGGTAGACGTATGGACGAACATGACTCCTTTCCACAACGCGTATGGCAAATTGTGGCCTCTGTGCCGGAAGGTTATGTCACCACCTATGGCGACGTAGCGCGTCTGGCCGGTTCTCCGCGTGCGGCGCGGCAGGTCGGTGGCGTACTGAAAAGGTTGCCGGAAGGAAGCACCCTGCCCTGGCATCGGGTGGTAAATCGTCATGGGGCGATCTCGTTGACCGGGCCGGATCTGCAGCGCCAGCGTCAGGCGTTACTGTCAGAAGGGGTGCAGGTGTCGGGGTCAGGACAGATTGATTTGCAAAAGTACCGCTGGGTGTATTAAACCCTCTCCCGAAGGAGAGGGTTTGAAGCGTTACATCTGGGTCGGAGGGGTTGGCAGAGACGGTTGGTTAGTCTGTGGCGCAACCGGCACTTCGGTTTGCTGTACCGGAACCAGGTTCAGGTCAACTTTTGTCCCGCCGTGGTTAATCGCTTCCTGCACCGTATCGGTGATAAACACCAGTTTATCGTTGATCGTTACTGCTGCGCTCAGGAGGATACGGGCATTAGGCTGCACGTCTGATGGGTTATACGGCAACACGAAGCTAAACGGTGCCTGCTTACCTTCCGTACGCACGGCACGCTGGGCCAATACTTTAGACGGCGCGTCTGCCAGGGAAGCATCAGACAGGGTTACCGTTAATACCGCATCTGGCGGTAACGCGACTTTCTGTTTAATCCAGATAGTCCCGGAAACGTTAGGCTGCTGAATGGACTGCTGTGAGAGTGTATTAATCCCGTTTGGATCTGCTGCTGGCACCGGCACCTGGGCGCTCTTTCCTGCACAGGCGGACAACGCCACCGCAATTGCTACACCACTTAGCATGGGCACGAGTTTCATTGAAGTCTCCTTATCATCAATGCACCAGCGGGATCGATCCCATCCGATGTCGTTTCAATCACATAACACAGGTAAGTTTGGCACAGATCACTGATTTATGCCTAAAATCGTCCAGATATTCAGATTATTCTACCCATCGGACCACTTTCATTTCTGCGTTATACTCTGCCTATCTTTCGCTACGGCGTTTATTGAGGACAACTATGAGTCAGGCACTGAACAATCTGCTGACATTACTGAATCTGGAAAAAATTGAGGAAGGACTCTTTCGCGGACAGAGCGAAGATCTCGGCTTACGCCAGGTCTTCGGCGGGCAAGTCGTAGGACAAGCGCTCTACGCAGCAAAGGAGACCGTCCCTGCAGACCGTCTGGTGCACTCATTTCACAGCTACTTCTTACGCCCTGGTGATAGCGCAAAACCCATCGTATATGACGTTGAGGTATTGCGGGATGGCAACAGCTTTAGCGCGCGTCGTGTCGCGGCGGTTCAGAATGGCAAGCCTATCTTTTATATGACCGCCTCGTTCCAGGCGCCGGAACCGGGTTATGAGCATCAGAAAACGATGCCACCCGCGCCGTCGCCAGACGATCTCAAATCCGAGACCGATATCGCCCGTGCGCTGGCGCATCTGCTTCCACCGCAGGTAAAGGAGAAGTTTCTCTGCGATAAACCGCTTGAGATCCGTCCTGTTGAATTCCATAACCCGATGAAAGGCCACACGGCCGAGCCGAAGCGCCAGGTCTGGATCCGCGCTAACGGTACCGTGCCCGCGGATTTCCGCGTTCATCAGTATCTGCTGGGTTATGCCTCAGATTTCAACTTCCTGCCGGTGGCGCTGCAGCCGCACGGCGTGGGCTTCCTTGAAAAAGGGATGCAGGTGGCCACCATCGATCACTCCATGTGGTTCCATCGTCCGTTCGACATGAACGAGTGGCTGCTCTACAGCGTGGAGAGTACTTCGGCGTCAAGCGCGCGCGGCTTTGTGCGCGGTGAGTTTTACACTCAGGATGGCGTGCTGGTCGCGTCGACGGTGCAGGAAGGGGTAATGCGTAACCGCGGGTGATGTTGTACTGCGGCCCTCTCCCGACGGGAGAGGGAACAAAACGAAAACGGCAACCCTGGGTTGCCGTTTTGCTTATCAGGCGTTGTACGCATTCTCGCCGTGGCTGTTGACGTCCAGACCTTCGCGTTCCTGCTCTTCCGGAACACGCAGACCGACGGTCATATCCGCCAGCTTATAGCCGATGAAGGCCACAACGGCAGACCACACGACGGTGATGGCAATACTTTCCAACTGCACCAGCACCTGGTGAACCATCGTGACGCCTTCTGCGTACCCCACGCCACCCAGCGATTTCGCCGCGAAGATACCGGTCATGATACAACCGACGATGCCGCAGACGCCGTGTACACCGAAGACATCGCACGGGTCATCGACGCGCAGAACACGTTTCAGCGCCGTCACACCCCACAGACCCGCCAGACCGGCGACCAGCCCGACAAGCAGCGCGCCGCCAACACCGACGTAGCCACAAGCTGGCGTGATACCAACCAGACCGGCAATTGCACCTGAACAGGCACCCAACAGTGAAGGCTTACCGCGCACCGCCCACTCACCAAACACCCATGAGAGGATCGCACCCGCCGTGGCCACAACCGTGTTCACGAAGGCCAGCGCGGCGATTTCGTTTGCTGCGCTTGCTGAACCGGCGTTGAAGCCGAACCAGCCAAAGTAAAGGATCGCTGTACCGGTAAAGACCATCGGCAGGTTGTGCGGTTTGAACGCTTCTTTACCGAAGCCCACGCGTTTGCCAATCAGGTATGCTCCTACCAGGCCCGCCACCGCGGCGTTGATGTGTACAACAGTACCGCCTGCGAAGTCCAGCGCGCCATGGCTCGCCAGCAGACCGCCACCCCAGACCATGTGCGCAATCGGCACATAGGAGAGCGTCAGCCAGACCACCACGAAGATCAGGACGGCGGAGAAGCGAATACGCTCAGCCAGCGCCCCGACGATCAGCCCGACGGTGATACAGGCGAACGAGCCCTGGAAGGCAACATGAATATATTGATAGAAACTGCCCATCAGCGCGGTCAGTTCGATGTTTTTCAGCATGACCCAGTCAAAGTTTCCGAAGAACGCATTGCCCGTGCCGAAGGCCAGAGAGTAACCGTAGACCACCCACAACACGCAAACCAGCGCGAACGTGACGGCAACCTGCGTCAGCATGGAGAGAACGTTTTTGCCACGGATCAGGCCGCCGTAGAACAGCGCAATGCCCGGAATGGACATGAACAGCACCAGCGCGGTGCTGATCATCATAAAGGCGTTATCGGCTTTGTCTGCCACCGCAGGGGCAGCCAGTGCCAGGCCCGGCAGCAGTGCCAGCGAACCCAGACCCGTTTTGATTGTTGCTATCTTCATTTTCTCGATCCCTATCACTGTGTGCCAGGAGTTACTTACAGTGCCGCTTCGTCAGATTCGCCGGTACGGATGCGAATGACGCGCTGCAATTCGGCAACGAAAATTTTGCCGTCGCCAATTTTGCCGGTGTAGGCCGCTTTGCTAATGACATCAATAACTTCATCAAGCTGGTCATCAGCAATCGCGACATCAATTTTTACTTTTGGCAGGAAGTTAACGCTGTATTCTGCCCCGCGGTAAAGCTCGGCATGACCCTTCTGACGACCAAAGCCTTTCACTTCGGTGACAGTCAGTCCCTGAATACCCATGGAAGACAATGCTTCACGCACGTCTTCGAGTTTGAATGGTTTGATTACAACCGTAACCAGCTTCATAGATCCCCTCCAGTCAGAATTCGGTAATGGCCGCCGCTAATACGCAGAAGACATTGCAAGGGGTGTGCCAGAAATGAAAACCTGAGGGAAACGCGCTGCAATGAGCATTACACGAGCATGTTTAACGAACCGGTGAAAAAAAACGCACCATGACAGTGCACGGTGCGTTTCAGTTTTGCACCAACAGTAATGACTGTTAGCGCGCTGCCTTATTTTGGTGCATCAGGCGCTGAGGGATTCGTCCTCACGCACGCTGGCGGCCAGCTCTTCACCGGCCAGCTGCAGCTGATACATCTGCCAGTAGCGCCCTTTTGCTTCGAGCAGCTCCCGGTGCGTACCGCGTTCGACGGCCTGACCACGGTGCAGCACCAGGATGGTGTCTGCGTCGACAATCGTTGAAAGACGGTGTGCGATAACCACCAGCGTCGTGTGGTCACGCACCGCGGCCAGCGCCAGCTGGATAGCCTGCTCAGTACCAGAGTCGATGCTGGCGGTTGCTTCGTCGAGTATCAGCACCTGCGGCGTTTCAATCAGCACCCGCGCCAGGGCCAGAAGCTGCTTTTGTCCTACCGAGAGGTTATTCCCCTGCTCACCGAGCCGGGTATTGATCCCATCGCTAAAACCGCGCGCCAGCTCTGCCAGCTGCACGGTTTCCAGCACATCCCACACCTGTTGCTGGGTATAATCCCGCCCCAGGGTGACGTTGGCGTAAAAGGTATCGGCCATGACTACCGGGTCTTGCTGCACCATTGCAACGCCTTTGCGCAACACATTGTGGCTCAGTGATGCGAGCGGACGACCATCAATGCGGATTTCACCCTGACTGACCGGGTAATAGCCCATCAACAGGCTGGCGAGGGTACTTTTGCCGCTGCCGGTGTGCCCCACCAGCGCCACAAAGCCGCGCGACGGCACATCAAGAGAGATGTCCTGCAACACCAGACGGTCTTCACGGTAAGCAAACGAGACCTTATCAAACGTAATCTCTCCGCTTTGCAAAGGACGCTCATCATCGCCGTAGGTCTGACGTGGCCGGTCCATCAGTTCGAACACGCGCTCCCCCGCCACCACGGCCTGTTGCAACATAGACTGCTGGGTGGTGAGTTCTATCAACGGTTCATTAAGGCGTCCCAGATAGCTGATAAAAGCGTACAGAACCCCAACTTCAATTGTTCCGTTCGCGCTCATCCCGAAAAGCATCAGCAGGCCACAGAGAACCAGCGCCGAGAAGAGGCTCAGCAGCGGACGCAGCAGGAAACCGTCCAGTCGCAGCGTTTGCATACGCGCCATATAGTGCGACCGGCTGGCTTCCCCCATGCGTTCACCAAAGCGAGCCTGCTGGCGGAACTGCTGAATGACGCTCATGCCGTTGATCACTTCGTTGAAGCCATCGTTGATATCGGCCAGATAGGCCCGCACCCGACGCACAATCGGCGTGCTGTAGCGTTGATAGATGACCATTACAATCAATACGGCCGGGAAGATGGTGATCGCCACCAGAGCCATACGCCAGTTGAGGCTGAACATCGCCACCAGCATGGCGCCAATCAGCGCCGCGCTGCGCAGCACGGTTGCCACGACGGTGACATACAGATCGCGGATCACCTCGGTATCGTTGGTCACCCGGGATATCACCTGCCCAACCGGCTGGGTATCAAACTCGCTCAACGGCTGGCGTAGCGCCGCATCCATCACATCCGTACGTAGCTTCTGCACCACGCCCACGGCCGCCCGGTTAAAGAGCAGAGACTGGGCGTAATGCAGTGACGCCGCAGTCAGCTGTAGCCCAACGTAGGCCACACCTAACCCCGCGACAAGCCCCAGCGGCAAATAGCTTTTTGCCACCATATTGTCGATAAAGTAGCTGATAAGCAGCGGACCGCTCACTTCTGCAATCGCGGCAATCCACAGCAACAGTACGGCAAGCGAAAGCGGTTTTCGCCACGGAGAACCATAGGCCAGCAGGCGTTTTAGCGTCGGCCACTGCGTCACGGTCTTACGCATTAGCGTTCTCCTCATCCTGTTCCGGGGCGTCGTCCAGCGCCGCTTCAAGCTGCTGATAACGATACATATCGCGATACCAGCCCGGTTGCTCCGCAAGCTGTTCATGCTGTCCGCGCTGGGCAATGTGCCCGTGCTGTAATACCAGAATTTCATTGGCTTCCGTCAGCGCCGACAACCGGTGTGCACTGATGATCACCGTCCTTCCATCCCCCCACTGTCGCAGGTTATGCAGGATCTGGTGCTCGGTGCGGCCATCGACGGCAGAGAGCGCATCATCAAGGATCAGGATTTCGGCATTCAGCAGCAGCGCGCGGGCAATCGAGAGACGCTGTTTTTGCCCGCCGGAAAGCATAACGCCACGCTCACCCACTTCCGTTTCATAGCCCTGTGGCAGACGCAGAATATCGTCATGGACGCTGGCCAGGCGCGCGACGTGCTCAATCTCTTCCTGAGTTGCCGCCGGGCGTCCGAGGGCAATGTTATTCGCCACGGTGTCAGAAAAGAGAAACGGCGTCTGGCTGACCACCGCCAGACGACCGCGCCAGTCATCGAGTAGCAGGTTCGTCAACGGAATATCATGGAAGCGAATATCGCCCTGCGTGACGTCAAAATGACGTTGAAGCAGGGAGAGTACGGTACTTTTCCCGGCGCCTGTCGGACCGCAGATACCGAGCATCTGACCCGGTTTGAGCGTAAAGCTGACGTTCTCCAGTACCGTATGTTCCGTTTGCGGATACACAAACTTACGGACGTCGACATTCATCACGCCGCGCCCGTCCGGTACCGATTCGCTACCGTCATTCACCACTGGCGCTTCGGCCAGCATCGCGCGAATACGGCTGTAGGCGGCGCTGCCGCGCTCTACGATGTTAAACATCCAGGCCAGTGCCAGCATCGGCCATATCATCAGCCCCAGGTACATGGCAAAGCTGGTCAATTGCCCGAGGGTTAGCGAGCCCTGCACCACCATCCAGCTCCCGCCACCAATGGCCAACAGGTTTGCCATGCCAATCGCGACATAGATTGTCGGGTCAAACCGCGCATCGATACGCGCAACGCGCATGTTCTTCGCCCCCGTGTCGGCGGCATCGGCTGCAAACAGCGCGGATTGTCGATCTTCCAGGCCAAACGCTTTGATCATGCGGATGCTGGTCATGCTCTCCTGCGTACGGTCATTCAGCGAGGAAAACGCCGCCTGCGCCAGCTTGAAGCGCTCATGAAGCTGTTCGCCATAGCGGTTGATCGCCAGCGCCATCAGCGGCATAGGCAGCAACGCCAGCAGCGTGAGCTGCCAGCTTATCTGGGTGGACATCACAATCAGAACCGCACAGCCCATCACCAGAGAGTCCACCAGCGTTAACACCCCTTCCCCGGCGGCAAACACGACGCGGTCAACGTCATTGGTGGCGCGAGCGATAAGATCCCCGGTGCGATGGCGCAGGTAGAACTCGGGATGCTGGCGGCTCAGCTGACGATAAAAATCTTCACGCAGTTCGACGGCCAGCTGATAGGACGCGCCAAACAGCAGTACCCGCCAGACGTAGCGCAGCAGATAGACAATGATGGCCGTCAGCACCAGCGTGCCGACCCACATCAACACCCGTGCGGTGGTGTAATGCTGTTCTGTAACGCCATCCACCACGTATCCCACCACTTTCGGTGGAATTAACTGCAGGATAGCAATGATAATAAGCAGGGCCACAGCGCCGAGGTAGCGTTGCCACTCCCGACGAAAGTACCAGCTTAATTGGGCAAATAATCGCACGCGGTTTGTTCCTGAAGGTATGGATCCGGCTACGCCGGGAAGTTATTCAATTAATCAATGGGTAGTGCTGTGGTGTATTTAATCTGTTCCATGGCGAAGCTCGAGGTGACGTCCGACAAGCCCGGTACGCTGTTCACCAGCCGCTTGTAAAAATCATCATAACGCTTCATGTCTGCCACCTGGACGCGCATCAGATAGTCATACTCTCCCGCCATGCGCCAGAAACCGAGCACCTCCGGCATCTCGGAGACCTGTGTTACGAAGCGGCTGTACCACTCGCTGCTGTGATGTTGGGTTTTTATCAGGACAAATGCCGTCAACCCAAGCCCCAGTTTTTCGGGATCTAAAAGCGCGACTCGCCCCAGAAGGATGCCGTCATCTTCAAGCTTCTTGAGGCGCTTCCAGCACGGCGTGGTGGTCAGATTAACGGCATCTGCCAGTGCCTGCAAAGAGAGGGTACAGTCACTTTGCAGTAAAGAAAGCAGCTTACGGTCTATTTTATCTAGCATACCCACCTCCCAGAGAAAAATTTTCTCCCTTCATTCTATTTTAAAGGCCATATAGCAACAATTTTTTCTGTGCTTTTCGCTATGCTGGGCACAAAATGACAAACGGATAAATACGATGAATAGCGCCTGGGTTAAACATGCCATCAGCGAAATCAATGCCGACTATCAGCGCTCGGCGGACACCCATCTCATTCGCCTGGCTCTGCCGGGCTTTGCTGGCATCCAGCTGTACCTGAAAGATGAAAGCACCCATCCCACCGGTAGCCTGAAGCATCGCCTGGCGCGTTCGCTCTTTTTATACGGTTTGTGTAACGGCTGGATTAAGGAGGGAACCACGATTATTGAATCCTCCTCCGGTTCAACCGCCGTATCCGAAGCCTACTTTGCCCGCCTGCTGGGCCTGCCGTTTATCGCCGTGATGCCCTCCTGCACCGCGAAACGAAAAATTGAGCAGATTGAATTTTACGGTGGACGCTGCCACTTTGTGGAAAGCGCCTGCGAAATTTACGCCGCGTCTGAAATGCTGGCCCGTGAGCTGAATGGCCACTATATGGACCAGTTCACCTTTGCCGAGCGGGCCACAGACTGGCGCGGCAATAACAACATTGCCGACAGTATTTTCCGCCAGATGACCCACGAACCTCACCCTGTTCCGTCGTACATCGTGATGAGCGCCGGTACTGGCGGCACCTCAGCCACCCTGGGGCGTTACATCCGCTGTCAGGGCTATGATACGCAGCTGATGGTGGTGGATCCGCAGAACTCGGTGTTCCTGGACTACTGGCAAAGCCGCAATGCGGATCTGCGCAGCCCGGTGGGCAGTAAGATTGAAGGAATTGGCCGCCCGCGCGTGGAGCCTTCATTCATTCCGGACGTGGTGGATGAAATGCTCCGCGTGGCGGATGCCGCCAGCGTGGCAACCGCGCACTGGCTGGAGACACAGATTGGCCGTAAAGTCGGTGCATCTACCGGCACCAACATGTGGGGAGCCCTGCAGCTTGCGGCTCGCATGCGTGAAGAGGGGCGCACCGGCTCTATCGTCACCCTACTCTGCGACAGCGGCGAGCGCTATCTTGAGACCTATTACAATGCGCAGTGGGTTCAGGCAAACATCGGCGATATTGAGCCGTGGAAAGCGCAGATTACGCAGCTGGTGAAATAAAAAAAAGCCAGACCGGGGTCTGGCTTGCTGGAAGGGTCTCACTATTCGGGGGAATATGGGAGGTTGTTGTTGTCCAGCCAATGCGTCAAAAAATGAGACACTGCTTCATTACCGCAGTGCCCGATAACCGGTAGATGGGGAAGCTCTGCCTTCAACTGCGGCATCGCATTTCCCATGATCAGACCGCGACCAACGCTGCCCAGCATTTCGCGGTCGTTCATGGCGTCGCCAAACGCCATACATTCCTGCATCGTTAAGCCCAGGTGATCGCTCAGTACCGCCAGCGCCGATCCTTTATTACACCCAACCGGCAAAACCTCGAGACAGTCCACCGCTGAAAAGGTCAGGTGCGCCTGGTCGCCTAACGCGTCATTCAGCTGAATGCGTAAGCGACAAAGATCGTCATGATCGCCGCAGAAACAGATCTTCGTCACTGCGTGAGCCGGAATACGGCGCAGATCGATAAGCTGATAGCGGAAACCACTGTAGACATGGGCGTGCAGCAATGCCGGAATGTCATGCCCGGTAAACCAGCCGTTATCGTTAAAGACATGAACGCTGGCCCGGGTGTCCCAGGTGCTGTGCAATACGATATCTGCCACTTCCGGGTTGAGATCCTGACGGTGGAGAACATCGCCTTCGACAGAGTGAATGCGCGTCCCATTGCCGGTAATAAGAAAAGCATCCAGGGAAAATGCCCCCAGCAAATGGCGCATCTCCAGCACATGACGGCCAGTGGCAAACGTCAGGGTGACATCACGTTCGTGCAGGCGCTTCAGGGTACTCAGGGTTTTCTCACCCAGACGGTGATCCGGCATTAACAACGTACCGTCCATATCAAACGCAGCGAGACGAGCCATGATTACTCCTGAAATGTGATGCGGTTAACTTGTGCATCAGTATTGCGTGAGATATACGGAAGTAATAGTGAATAGATGATAATTATTGTTCAGGGTTTCTCATGCGCCAGCTTAACCGACTCAACCAGTACCACCGTTTGTGGCAGCCTTCCGCTGGCGCGACGCAGCAGGCCACCATCAGCGAGCTGGCCGCCCGCTGTTTTTGCAGCGAACGGCATGTCCGTACATTACTGCGTCAGGCGCAGGAGGCGGGCTGGCTTAGCTGGCGAGCGCAGTCTGGCCGCGGTAAGCGTGGGGAGCTGACTTTCCACGTCACCCCGGAGTCACTGCGCAATGCGATGATGGAAGAGGCGCTGAAGCGTGGGCAGCAGCATAACGCGCTTGAGCTGGCCCAGCTGGCACCGGAGGAGCTGCGGTCACTGCTTCATCCGTTTTTAGGCGGCCAGTGGCAAAACGATACGCCGACGCTGCGCATTCCCTATTACCGCTCGCTGGATCCACTGCATCCCGGCTTTTTGCCCGGTCGGGCGGAACAGCATCTGGCAGGACAGGTCTTTTCCGGGCTGACGCGTTTTCACGGTAACAGCAGCGAACCGACGGGCGATCTTGCCCATCACTGGGACGTGTCGAAGGACGGGCTGCGCTGGCATTTTTATATTCGCTCCACGCTTCACTGGCATAACGGTGATAAAGTCGAAACGGTCCAGTTACAGGAGAGTCTGAATGCGATGTTGACGCTCCCGGCCATGCACAGGCTTTTTCAGAGCGTGCTGCGCATTGAAGTTACCCATCCGCAGTGTCTGACGTTTATTTTACACAAGCCCGACTACTGGCTGGCGCATCGGCTGGCAACCTATTGCAGCCGTGTGGCGCACCCGGCACAACCGATGACAGGCAGCGGACCTTTCAGGCTCACCGCGTATAAGCCGGACCTGGTTCGTCTGGAAAGCCATGAGCAGTATCACCTTAGCCACCCGCTACTGAAGGCCATCGAGTTCTGGATCACCCCTCAGCTATTTGATCAGGGGCTTGGAACCAGCTGCCGGCATCCGGTACAAATCGCCATCGGAGAGCCTGACGAACTGACCCGTTTGCGGCTGGTGAGTAACAGCATCAGCCTGGGATTTTGCTACCTCACGCTGAAGCGCAGCCCGCGTCTTAGCGAAATGCAGGCAAGACGCCTTATCAACATCATTCACCTCTCAACGCTTCTGCATACTCTTCCTCTGGATGAGGGGCTTATCACCCCAACGCAGGAGTTGCTGCCGGGCTGGCGTATTCCTGAGTGGCCGGATCTCACGGATGTCCCTTTGCCTGAGACGCTGACCCTGATTTACCATCTGCCCGTCGAGTTACATACCATGGCGAGTCAGCTAAAAGCGTATCTTTCCCGCCAGGGCTGCGCGTTAACGGTCATCTTTCACGATGCCAAAACGTGGGACGGATGTCAGCATCTTGCCGACGCGGACCTCATGATGGGAGACAGGCTGATTGGCGAAGCACCGGAATACACCCTTGAGCAGTGGCTTCGCTGCGATGCGCTATGGCCGCACTTGCTGAGCGCGCCGCAATATGCCCATCTGCAGGCGACACTGGATGCCGTTCAGACTCAGGCTGACGAGCATGCCCGGCATCGCGGGCTGAAAGCTATTTTCACCCAACTCATGGAGAGCGCGGTGCTGACACCGTTGTTTAACTACCAGTACCAAATCAGCGCGCCCCCGGGAGTCAACGGCATACGGCTTAACACCCGCGGCTGGTTCGATTTCACCGAAGCCTGGCTCCCGGCCCCCAAATCGTGAAGAAGCTGGTCGTCGCCGTAGTCAGACGGTAACATGATGTTTTTACCGTAACTGTCGAGATGATTTATGAAACGTGCCGTCGTCGTGTTCAGCGGAGGACAAGATTCCACTACCTGCCTGGTTCAGGCGCTTCATCAGTACGATGAAGTTCACTGTGTCACTTTCGATTATGGTCAGCGACATCGCGCTGAAATCGACGTCGCCCGTGAACTGGCGCTGAAACTGGGCGCGCGCGCGCATAAGGTGCTGGACGTTACGCTGTTAAATGAACTGGCCGTCAGTAGCCTCACCCGCGACAGTATTCCCGTTCCTGACTATGAACCTGATGCCAGCGGCATTCCGAACACCTTTGTGCCAGGCCGCAACATTCTCTTCCTGACGCTGACGGCGATCTACGCCTACCAGGTGAAAGCCGAAGCGGTGATCACGGGCGTGTGTGAAACCGACTTCTCCGGGTACCCTGACTGCCGTGACGAGTTCGTGAAGGCTCTCAACCACGCCGTGAATCTGGGGATGGCAAAAGAGACGCGCTTTGAAACGCCACTGATGTGGCTTGATAAAGCGGAAACCTGGGCACTGGCAGACTACTGGTGCAAACTGGACATGGTTCGCAGCGAAACCCTTACCTGCTACAACGGCATTAAAGGTGATGGCTGTGGCCAGTGTGCGGCCTGTAATCTGCGCGCAAACGGACTGAATCACTATCTGGCCGACAAAGCGGGCGTGATGTTGGCGATGAAGAAAAAAACCGGGCTCAAATAAGCCTCTTTGACCGTGCTGGCGAACAGAATATCGACAGCACGGGTCATGAACACAACGCGTCTAGACGATCATCAACTGCAGTTTTTCCCGCAACTCCCCTTCCAGCGGCAACGCTTTCTGGGTTTTCAGATCAATACAGACAAAGGTGATCAGCGCATCGGCAACGGCCTGGCCTTCAGGATCCAGCGTCACCGCCTGGGTTAACACGCCGCTCTTGCCGTTTAACTGTTGAAGCTGGCTGGTGATGGTCAACACATCACCCAGCACGGCCGGACGACGGTAGTTAATATTGATGTTGACGACCACGAACGCGATGTTGTGCGCGGTCATCCACTGAAAGCTTTCGCTGCTTTCCAGACCGTCCCAGCGCGCTTCTTCAAGAAACTCAAGATAACGGGCGTTGTTGACGTGCTGGTAAACATCGATGTGGTAGCCGCGTACTTTGATTTTTGTCTGCATAGCGCAATAGCCTTTACTGTTGTTATAGGATAAGAGGTCATGACTGGTATGACCTCTTTATCCTGGCAAAATTTTGCCGCCGTGCAAGTAATTATGTGATTACAACGTCAGGTGTGAGAGGTTGCGCTCAACCAGCGCTCCGCCCATACCGGGTACTTGCTTAAGATCGTCAACCGTTTTGAAAGGACCGTACTCTTCGCGATAGCTGACTATCGCCTGCGCTTTTTTTAGCCCTACGCCATTCATTACCCGGGCGAGATCCTCTGCCGATGCCGAATTGATACTGACTCGCGTACCCTCATCATCCGCGCTTTTTCCGGCATCCGTGGCTTTCGTCTGGCCAGCCGCGGGTGCCGCTGCGTCAGGCCTGCTTTGCACCGCCGGTGTTTTCGCCGCAGGTGTCGTCGCCAGCGCACCTGCGCTCATCCCGGTGGTGGCAATCGCCAGAGTAATGAACAGAGCCTTGATTCCACATTTCATGCTGTTATCTCCTTGTTTGTTGACAGCCAGGCCACAATATCCAGCGTTATAACCCGGCACAAACGGCAGATTGCAGAAATGGAAAAGGCCGCGAAAGCGGCCTTTAGTTATTGCAGAGCGTTACGAAAATATGCGAGCAAATACGTAATTATTGCTGCTGAGTCATCACGTCACCGAGCTTGATTTTGGCTTCTGTGCGCAGGTTGCTCATCATCGCTTCGAAAGCGATCTGGGCATTGTTCTGGGTAATACCCTGCACCATCGCTTTCTTCTGCTCTTCAGGCATCGTGCCTGCTTTCACGTCGTCCAGTGCGAGCAGAACGACGTTACCCTGCATATCGGTAGTGGTACCGAAGCTTGGTTTGTCCTTCGCAGGCAGGCTCAGACCGAACGCTGCCTGACTGACAGGATCCTGACCGGTACGGCTCAGCGTTTTTGGCTCACCGAAGCTCAGACCTGCCGCTTTCAGCGCATCCTGTTTACCCGCTTTCAGGTCAACCAGAATCTTCTCAGCATCCAGTTTTGCCTGCTGTTCCGCTTTGTTGTGCTTAACCTGAGCAACCACCTGATCTTTCACTTCTGCCAGCGGTTTAATCGCTTCTGGTTTGTGCTCGCTGACGCGAAGAACAAACGCACGATCGCCGTCGACGGTAATGATGTCAGAGTTGCTGCCCGGCGTGCCGTTCTCGCCAACCAGACCACCGTTGAAGATGGCATCAGCAACCGGTTTGAAATTCAGCTCTTCCGGGAGGTTGTTACGACCGAACCAGCCGGTCTCAACCGCTTTCACCCCTGCAGCCTGCTCAGCACCCGCCAGAGATTCGTTGTCGTTGCTGGCAGCATCACTGACTTTCTGTTGCAGCGCGTAGTAAGCATCCAGCGCTTTTTCCTGCTTCACTTTCGCTGCGATATCATCGCGAACGTCAGCCAGCGGCTTGGTTTTCGCGGCCTCGATATCATCCAGACGCGCCACCAGGAAACCAACGGAAGATTTAATGACACCCGAAAGCTGGCCTTTGTCTTTCAGACCGGCATTTTTCAGTTCGTCAGGCGTGGTGCTCTCTTCCAGCCAGCCCATATCACCACCGTTTTTAGCAGAGATAATATCGGTGGATTTTGCTTTCGCGAGGGAGGCGAAATCAGCGCCCTTATTCAGCTCATCCAGCACGGCTTTGGCATCTGCCTCAGTTTTGGTCTGGATCACGCTGTAGCGGTTACGCTGCGGCTGAGTGAACTGATCCTGATGCTGATCGTAATAAGACTGAATTTCCGCATCAGAGGCTGTTTCCTGCAGCGCGGCAGCATCCAGCTTGATGTAGCTCACACGGAACTGTTCTGGAGCAACGAAGTTACTCTTGTTCTGCTCGTAGTAGGCGTTAATGTCCGCGTCGCTAACCTGCTGCTTCGCCGCCAGAGCATTCACATCGATGGTCGCTTCACGTACCACGCGCTGCTGTGCAACCAGGGCTGCCAGCTCTTCCGTCTCACCTTTGAGCATGAAATCAGTGCCAACAACGGCATTGATGAGCTGTTGGGTTGTCAGTTGATTACGCAGAGCCTGAGCGTATTGATCGGCAGTCATGCCCATCTGATTAATGATGGCATTGTAACGCGCATTGTCGAATTTGCCGTTAGACTGGAATGCCTGAGTCGATAAGATGGCTTTTTTAACCTGCTCATCGCTGATGCCCAGGCCCAGTTTTTTCGCGTATTGATCCAGCAGCGCTTCGTCGATCAGACGGTTCAGGGTCTGTTGGCGCAGGGATTTCATATACCCTTCGTTTGCCGCGAGTTCAGAGAATTGGTCGCCCAGCTGTTGCTGCATACGGTTACGTTCACCGGCAAAAGCATTCTCGAACTGACCGCGGCTGATCTCCTGGCCATTCACTTTTGCGGCATAGTTCGCGCCACCGCCGATAAGGTAACTGCTCACGCCGGTCAATATGAACGACACGATAATGATACCGAAAATAATCTTGAGCACGAGACTGTTAGCAGCCGTGCGTAAGCTGTCCATCATGGTGTAACAACACTCCGCTGTAGGTGACTGGTTACCTGACGCTAACGGAAAATCCTGCCCGTCGCGCGTAAAGGCGTATTGTGACAAGAAAACGGTGCGATTGTCAGCCCACAACTCGCATAAACTCGCACAAATCAGGCCTGGACAAACAAAAAAGGCACATCAAATGATGCGCCCTTGTACTATTCGGCTTCCCTGAGATGGGAAAGCAATCAGTTTACTGCGTCTTTCAGCGCTTTACCTGCACGGAAACCCGGCACTTTAGCGGCAGCAATGGTGATCTCTTTACCGGTCTGAGGGTTGCGGCCAGTACGGGCAGCACGCTCTTTAACAGCAAAAGTACCGAAGCCTACCAGTGCAACGTCGTCCCCAGCCTGCAGAGATTCAGTAACAGAAGCAATTAATGCATCTAACGCACGTCCAGCTGCAGCTTTAGAAATATCAGCACCAGCAGCAATTTTGTCAATCAGTTGAGATTTATTCACTGTTCTCTTCCTCTCTTTATAATTTATATCGCGCCTGAATCCTTCACAACGCGACCGCGCAGCAGTTATATCAGGCCTGCCATGACCTTACAACACCCGTTGTTGATGGCTGGCCTAATCAGCAATCTAAATTAGCTATACAAAAAAAGGCTGGCAAGTGCGAAATGACTTACCAGCCTTACTTTTATTGACGCTCTTTGCGCGAGGTCACTATTTTGCGGTTACAACCTGCATTCCGGAAGGTTCATTCTGCAGGGCGAGAGTCAGAACTTCCTCAATTCGCTTCACAGGATGAATCTGCAGATCGGCAATCACGTTGTCCGGAATCTCTTCCAGGTCGCGTTTATTTTCGTAAGGGATCAATACGGTTTTGATCCCACCACGGTGTGCCGCCAGCAGTTTTTCTTTTAACCCACCGATTGGCAACACCTGGCCACGCAATGTGATCTCACCGGTCATTGCCACATCGGCACGCACCGGGTTGCCGGTAAGGCAGGAAACCAGTGCGGTACACATGGCGATACCTGCGCTTGGGCCATCTTTCGGCGTTGCCCCTTCAGGCACGTGCACGTGGATATCGCGTTTCTCGTAGAAATCAGGGTTGATGCCCAATTTCTCTGCACGCGCGCGTACCACGGTCAGCGCGGCCTGAATCGACTCCTGCATCACTTCACCCAGAGAGCCGGTGTAGGTCAGCTTGCCTTTACCCGGGACGCAGGCGGTTTCAATGGTCAGCAGATCGCCACCCACTTCCGTCCATGCCAGACCGGTAACCTGGCCCACGCGGTTTTCATTGTCCGCGCGACCATAGTCAAAGCGCTGAACGCCCAGATAGGCATGCAGGTTGTCGCCATTGATCACGATGTGTTTCAGGCTCTTATCCAGCAGCAGCTGTTTAACCGCCTTACGGCACAGTTTAGAGATTTCGCGCTCAAGGCTACGCACGCCCGCTTCACGGGTGTAGTAGCGGATGATGCCAATAATCGCGCTGTCCTCAACGGTCAGCTCGTTGGCTTTCAGCGCGTTACGCTCAATCTGCTTCGGCAGCAGGTGCCGTTTCGCAATGTTCAGTTTTTCGTCTTCGGTATAACCGGAGAGACGAATCACTTCCATACGGTCCAGCAGCGGCGCCGGAATGTTCATGGAGTTCGAGGTCGCGACAAACATGACATCGCTCAGGTCGTAATCCACTTCGAGGTAGTGATCGCTGAACGCCACGTTCTGTTCTGGATCAAGAACTTCCAGCAAAGCAGACGCCGGATCGCCACGCATGTCCGAAGACATTTTGTCGATCTCATCGAGCAGGAACAGCGGGTTTTTAACGCCCACTTTCGCCATCTTCTGGATCAGTTTACCCGGCATAGAACCGATGTAGGTACGACGGTGACCGCGGATCTCCGCTTCATCGCGTACGCCACCCAGCGCCATACGGATATACTTACGTCCGGTCGCTTTGGCGATGGACTGACCCAGAGAGGTTTTCCCTACCCCCGGTGGTCCCACCAGGCACAGAATCGGGCCTTTGATTTTGTTCACACGGCTCTGGACTGCGAGGTACTCAAGAATGCGGTCTTTCACGCGCTCAAGGCCGTAGTGGTCGGTATCCAGGATCTCCTGCGCCTGACGCAGGTCTTTTTTGACCTTGCTGCGGGCATTCCAGGGAACCTGAACCATCCATTCGATATAGCCACGCACGACGGTCGCTTCAGCCGACATTGGAGACATCATTTTCAGCTTCTGCAGTTCTGCTTCGGCTTTCTCTTTGGCCTCTTTCGGCATTTTCGCCGCGTCGATCTTACGCTTCAGCGCTTCGTTTTCGTCCGGCGCGTCATCCATCTCGCCGAGCTCTTTCTGAATGGCTTTCATTTGCTCATTCAGATAGTACTCACGCTGAGATTTCTCCATCTGCTTTTTAACGCGGTTACGAATACGCTTCTCAACCTGCAGCAGATCGATCTCAGACTCCATCATCGCCATCAGATATTCCAGACGTTCGTTAACGTCGGACATCTCCAGCACGGACTGTTTGTCAGCCAGCTTCAGCGGCATGTGTGCAGCGATGGTGTCCGCCAGACGCGCAGGATCGTCGATGCTGTTCAGCGACGTCAGCACTTCTGGTGGGATTTTCTTGTTCAGCTTGATATAGCCTTCGAACTGGCTAATCGCGGTGCGCACCAGCACTTCCTGCTCGCGCTCATCCAGCTGAGGTGATTCGAGGTACTCTGCCTTGGCAGAGAAATGCTCGCCATCGTCAGACAGGGTGGTAATACGCGCACGCTGCAAGCCTTCTACCAGCACCTTAACGGTGCCGTCAGGCAGCTTCAGCATCTGCAAAATAGAGGCCACGGTCCCGACGGTGAAAAGATCGTTTACACCCGGCTCATCCGTTGATGCTTCTTTCTGCGCCACCAGCATGATTTTTTTATCATGATCCATGGCGGCTTCGAGGCAACGGATAGATTTTTCCCGCCCTACAAATAAGGGTATGACCATGTGCGGATAAACCACCACATCGCGCAACGGCAATACGGGGATTTCAATGCGTTCAGAACGCTCAGGATTCATAGAGCTCTCTCTTAGTTTAGTGTCCGCCAGGTAAACTGGTCATGTCACTGTGCTTCACATAACCATTAACATGTATCCAGTATATGGGGATGTTTCCCACACATTCAACGCCGCGTATACGGAAAAATAAAAGGGGAGATAAAATCCCCCCTTTTTGATTAACTGCTTGTATGATTTGGTGAATTATTCGCCAGATGCCTGTTGCGCTTCCGGCTTGCCATAAATCAGCAATGGCTTGGTCTGGCCGCTAATGACCGACTCATCAATCACCACTTTCTCAACATCTTCCATCGACGGCAGATCGTACATGGTGTCAAGCAGCGCCGCTTCCACGATAGAACGCAGGCCACGCGCACCGGTTTTACGGATCATCGCTTTCTTGGCAATCGCGTCCAGCGCTTCGTCACGGAATTCCAGCTCAACGCCTTCCAGATTGAACAGCGCCTGATACTGCTTGGTCAGCGCATTTTTCGGCTCTTTCAGGATCTGGATCAGCGCGTCTTCACTCAGTTCGTTCAGCGTTGCCACAACAGGCAGACGGCCAATGAACTCAGGAATCAGACCAAACTTGATCAAGTCTTCTGGCTCAACCTGTGACAGCAGCTCGCCTTCGTTCGGCTTTTCGGACGAGGCTTTCACCGTCGCGCCAAAACCAATGCCGGAGCCGGTTTCAACACGGTGAGAGATCACTTTATCCAGACCGGCAAACGCACCACCACAGATGAACAGGATCTTGGACGTATCAACCTGCAGGAACTCCTGCTGAGGATGTTTACGGCCACCCTGCGGTGGAACGGCTGCAACCGTACCTTCGATCAGCTTCAGCAGCGCCTGCTGCACGCCCTCACCCGATACGTCACGGGTAATGGACGGGTTGTCAGATTTACGGGAGATCTTGTCGATCTCATCGATGTAAACAATCCCGCGCTGCGCTTTCTGTACATCGTAATCGCATTTCTGCAGCAGTTTCTGGATGATGTTTTCTACGTCCTCACCCACATAACCGGCTTCGGTCAGGGTGGTGGCATCGGCCATTGTGAACGGAACATCCAGCAGACGCGCCAGCGTTTCAGCCAGCAGCGTTTTACCGGAGCCGGTTGGGCCGATCAGCAGAATATTACTTTTACCCAGTTCTACGCCATTGCTGGTATCACCGTTACGCAGGCGTTTGTAGTGGTTGTATACCGCCACGGCGAGCACTTTTTTCGCCTGCTCCTGACCGATGACATAGTCGTCAAGATGATGACGAATTTCATGCGGCGTTGGCAGCGCGCTGCGCTCGCGGTGAGGTGCTACTTCTTTAATCTCTTCGCGAATAATGTCATTACATAAGTCAACACATTCGTCGCAGATATACACGGACGGCCCGGCAATCAGTTTACGCACTTCATGCTGGCTTTTGCCGCAAAAAGAGCAGTACAGCAGTTTGCCCGAACCATCTTTGCGTTTATCTGTCATGAGTCCAAACCTCTTTTTAAGTTCTTTGTGCCGCACATGACGACGCAAATGCCATTTTCAGACGCAAGCTGCTTTTAGCAACATGCCGCCCTACCTGAGTATAGCGGCACACTCGCGTCACGGGCATCAATTACGATGGGTCAAAACGGAGTCGACTAAGCCGTACTCAACAGCCTCAGAGGCAGAGAGGAAACGATCGCGCTCGGTATCGCGCTCGATCTGCTCAAGAGATTGACCCGTATGCTGCGCCATAAGTTCATTCATGCGCGCTTTTACTTTCAGAATTTCGCGGGCGTGGATTTCAATATCCGTCGCCTGCCCCTGATAACCCCCCAGCGGCTGGTGAATCATCACGCGGGAATTTGGCAGGCAGAAACGCTTACCTTTAGCCCCTGCGGTTAACAGGAACGCACCCATAGATGCAGCCTGACCCATACAGATAGTGCTGACATCTGGCTTGATGAATTGCATGGTGTCATAAATGGACATACCTGCCGTGATCACGCCGCCCGGGGAGTTAATGTACAGGTAAATGTCTTTTTCCGGGTTTTCCGCTTCCAGAAACAGCATCTGCGCCACGATCAGGTTAGCCATGTGGTCTTCCACCTGGCCGGTCAAAAAGATAACGCGCTCCTTGAGCAGACGGGAATAGATATCAAAAGAACGCTCACCACGTGAGGTCTGTTCAATAACCATTGGCACCAGAGCCATATGGGGTGCAAAGTTATCTCGTTCGCCACTGTATGACATTTCCGTCTCCTGGATCAAAATTGAAAACACCTGCTGTACTGATTGTAACCTTACGGACGGATTATCAGCCAGTCTCAATCATCGTGATTACACACTTATGGGGTTCATACTGCCCTATTTCAAGCATAACAACCTTTTGTTGTTACGCTAACACTGAAAGGGCGTTTTAGCACTCTTCCTGGGGTAAAGCCGTGATAAAAAAAACCCGTCGCCGGAAGGCAACGGGTTTTTTGTTCAAACTTTAAACCCTGGGGGCGAAATTACGCCTGCTGGTTCATCAGTTCGTTGAAAGAGGTCGCTTTTTCGGTCACTTTCGCTTTCGCCAGTACCGCTTCAACAGCCTGCTCTTCCAGTGCAACATTGCGCATGTTGTCCATCAGCTCTTTGTTCTTACCGTAGAACTCGATCACTTCTGATGGATCTTCGTATGCAGAAGCCATCTCTTCGATCAGGCCTTTCACACGCTCTTCGTCAGCTTTCAGCTCGTGGGTACGAATCACTTCGCCCAGCAGCAGGCCAACAACAACGCGGCGTTTAGCTTGCTCTTCGAACAGCTCGCGTGGCAGTTCCATCGCTTGCTGCTGGTTGCCACCGAAACGCTGTGCAGCCTGACGGCGCAGAACGTCGATTTCGCTGTCAATCAGGGCAGCCGGAACGTCGATTTCGTTCGCTTTTACCAGACCGTCAATCGCCTGAGATTTCACACGGTTACGTACAGCGCCGTTCAGCTCACGTTCCATGTTTTTACGCACTTCGGTACGCAGACCGGCTACAGAACCATCTTCCACGCCGAAACGCTTGATGAATTCTTCAGTCAGTTCAGGCAGTTCGCGCTCTTCAACTTTCTTCAGGTTGATAACGAACTTCGCTGCTTTACCTTTCAGGTTTTCAGCGTGGTACTCTTCCGGGAAGGTCACGTCGATGGTGAACTCTTCGCCCGCTTTGTGACCTTTGATACCGTCTTCGAAGCCTGGGATCATACGACCCTGGCCCATTGCCAGTACGAAGTCAGACGCTTTACCGCCTTCGAACTCTTCGCCGTCTACAGAACCGGTGAAGTCGATGGTCACACGGTCTTCCGCGTCAACAGCACCTTCTTTCTCTTTCCAGTTCGCCTGCTGCTTACGCAGAGTGTCCAGCATGCCGTCAACGTCTTCGTCAGTCACGGAAACAACAGGTTTTTCAACTTCGATAGATTCCAGACCTTTCAGCTCAACTTCCGGGTACACTTCGAACTCTACGGAGTAGGTGAAGTCTTCGCCCTGTTTGTATTCGCCTGGAACGTAATTCGGCGCACCGGCCGGATTAATTTTTTCTTTGATGATCGCATCAATAAAGTTGCGGCTCATCAGTTCACCCAGCACATCCTGACGCACGGAAGCGCCATAACGCTGAGCAACAACATTCATCGGTACTTTGCCCTTACGGAAGCCGTCAATACGTACTTTTTTTGCTACGTTGACCAGCTCGCTTTTCACAGCAGTTTCGATGCTGTCAGCAGCGATAGTAATCGTTACACGGCGGCCAAGGCCTTGAGTGGTTTCAACTGAAACTTGCATCTTGTTACCTCAAAAAAATCACAGTGCTCGGTCAACTCTGAATCTGTCAGTTATACCGGGATGCTCTCTTAGTGCAGATTCACATTCCCTGTCGCCAGAATCATCCCGAAGACATTCATTAAGACGCGGCATTATAGCGGCATCACTTAGGTGAGTCGAGAACGGTTGGGGCATGTTGCTGCGGCTTTTTTCACACTTTAAGGCTATTTTTAGCCTTAAAAACGCACCATCCGCTCAAAACTCAGACAAAACAAAACGGCCCGAAGGCCGTTTTGAGGAAATCTGTATGCAACATACTGGAAAAGCTCCAGCCGTTGCAAATCCGATTTATCAGGCGATGGTGCCTGCGCCGCGACACGGCGGCGATGCAAATACCGTATCCTGCAAGCCTTCCCATTCCTTAATGGTATAAGTGTGCAATGCCAGCGCATGTACGGTTGTGGAGAGTTCTTCCGTCAAGGTGCTGTAGATCAAGCGATGTCGGTTCAGGAAACGTTCTCCCGTGAAGCGATCGCTGACCAGAACCACTTTAAAGTGGCTTTCAGAACCTGCCGGCACGTTATGACGATAGCTTTCGTCGACGACTTCGAGGAACACAGGGTTGAACGCTGCCCTTAATTTATCTTCTATCTGTTCACGTATCATCATGAAATCACTCCTCCGACAACGCCAGGATGTCACCCATCCCTTTAAATATTAGCCGCTTTTACCGTTTCCATTACAACAAGACAACAAATATTTAGCTTTCGTCTTATTTTCTCATTCAGACGAATGAAGTTCACTGTGAGACTCATACCTTTTGACCTTCGCGCGTGGAGAAAAAGGCGGGGCTGGTCAGTTTTCGGACAAGGCGATGAATTTACATGCGTTGACCACTTCCCCTGGCCGTTAGCGATGTTATGATGGCGGCAATTTTTCTCTGTAATGCTTACGATTCGTTGAGAACCTGAAAATGTTAAAAAAACTCTTCTTTCCGTTGGTAGCACTTTTTATGCTGGCAGGCTGCGCTACCCCGCCTACAACCATTGATGTCTCCCCTAAGATTACCCTGCCTCAGCAGGATCCTAGCCTGATGGGCGTAACCGTGAGCATTAACGGTGCCGATCAGCGTCAGGATCAAGCCCTGGCTAAAGTGACCCGCGACAACCAGCAGGTGACGTTGACCGCCTCACGAGACCTGCGCTTCCTGCTGCAGGAAGTGCTCGAGAAACAGATGACTTCCCGCGGCTATATGATTGGCCCAAGCGGTGCGGTTGATCTGCAGATCATCGTGAACAACCTGTACGCTGACGTGTCCCAGGGTAATGTTCGCTACAACATCTCCACCAAAGCGGATATCGCCATCATCGCGACCGCGAAGAACGGTAACAAGATGACCAAAAACTACCGTGCGAGCTACTCTGTTGAAGGCGCGTTCCAGGCGTCCAACAAAAATATTGCTAACGCGGTTAACAGCGTGCTGACTGACACCATTTCCGATATGGCGCAGGACACCAGCATCCACGACTTCATCAAGCAAAACGCGCGTTAATCCCGCTTCCTGACCCGGTGTTTCACCGGGTCAGCTTTATATGAACATGTCGAGTCATTACTTACGCATTTTCCAGCAACCTAAATCAGCCATCCTGCTGATCCTTGGTTTCGCCTCCGGTTTACCTCTCGCCCTCACCTCCGGCACGCTGCAGGCCTGGATGACCGTCGAGAATATCGATCTCAAAACCATTGGTTTCTTCTCCCTCGTCGGCCAGGCTTACGTCTTTAAGTTCCTGTGGTCGCCGGTGATGGACCGTTATACCCCGCCGTTCCTGGGCCGTCGTCGCGGCTGGTTAGTGATGACCCAGGTCCTGTTGCTGATCGCAATCGCGGCGATGGGCTTTCTTGAACCCACGACGCAGCTTCGCTGGATGGCCGCCCTTGCGGTGGTAATCGCCTTCTGTTCTGCCTCGCAGGATATCGTTTTTGATGCCTGGAAGACGGACGTGTTGCCTGCAGAAGAGCGGGGAGCCGGCGCAGCCATTAGCGTGCTGGGCTATCGTCTGGGGATGCTGGTATCCGGAGGTCTGGCGCTGTGGGTGGCCGACCGTTATCTCGGCTGGCAGGGCATGTACTGGCTGATGGCCGCCCTGTTGATCCCCTGTATTATTGCCACCCTGCTCGCCCCCGAACCGAGCGATGTGATCCCGGTTCCACGTTCTCTGGAGCAGGCCGTTGCCGAACCTCTTCGCGACTTCTTTGGCCGCAACAACGCATGGCTTATCCTGCTGTTAATCGTCCTTTATAAGCTCGGCGATGCCTTCGCGATGAGCCTGACCACCACCTTCCTTATTCGCGGGGTCGGGTTTGATGCCGGCGAAGTCGGCGTAGTGAACAAAACGCTCGGGTTGTTTGCGACTATTGTCGGGGCCCTGTACGGCGGCGTATTAATGCAGCGTCTGACGCTCTTTCGCGCACTGCTGATCTTCGGCATCCTGCAGGGGGCATCGAACGCCGGTTACTGGCTGCTGTCGGTGACGGATAAGCATATGATCAGCATGGGCGCCGCGGTGTTTTTTGAAAACCTGTGCGGCGGTATGGGGACAGCGGCGTTTGTTGCCCTGCTGATGACCCTGTGCAACAAATCGTTTTCCGCGACGCAGTTCGCTCTGCTCTCGGCGCTTTCCGCCGTTGGTCGCGTGTATGTCGGGCCGATTGCCGGCTGGTTTGTTGAAGCCCATGGCTGGCCAACGTTCTACCTCTTCTCCGTGGTAGCGGCAGTGCCCGGGCTCTTATTGTTACTGGTCTGTCGCCAGACGCTGGAATATACCCAGCGAACAGAACACTTTATGCCACGCACGGAATATCATCGCGCTTACCGTTTTGCGTTACGACTGTTAATGGCGGGTTGCTTTGCCCTGGTGCTGTGGCTCGTGGTGCTCATTATTAATGCCACCACCTCTCTGGTACTGCCTCTCGAAGCGCTTCTGCTGGATGCCGGCGCGCTGCTGGCGGTTGCCGGGATCCTGACTGGCGGGCTGCTCGATTTCATGGCGCTGCGTAAAACGCAGTTAACCTGAAGTAAAATCCGAAAGGTTATTTCCCGTTGTAATCACGAACCGAAATTATAACGGTGAAATAGCCGCCAGCCGCTAAAAAAAATATTTGTTGTTTTGTGCGGGATAGGATTCGGAAATTATTGGAGTCAATTGCAGAACGCTATTTTTCATTAAACGATTCAGCATCAGAGAGTTTGATTTTTCGTTTTTTAGTTGTCTTTTTATTGATAATTAATTGTTAATTTTTTGTTTATTTTTCACAATGGTTATACCAATTGCCCCTTTTAGGGTATGCTTGGGGGTCCTTTCGTTATAAAGCCCATGCCATGCGGCTTACGTCTTAAAAAGCGACATAATTTGCAACACTTGTGACATGTGCGGCAGAACCCGGTAACACCTTCCTGACACAGGTCTAATGATGTTTACAGTAATGTAACCTTCCCGTAAAATGCCCCCACACTTTAAACGCCACCAGACTCCCGTGGAATTGAGGTCGTTAAATGAGACTCAGGAAATACAATAAAAGTTTGGGATGGTTGTCATTATTCGCAGGCACTGTATTACTCAGTGGCTGCGATTCTGCACTACTTGACCCCAAAGGACAGATTGGACTGGAACAACGTTCACTGATATTGACGGCTTTTGGCCTGATGTTGATTGTGGTTATTCCAGCCATTTTGATGGCTGTTGGTTTCGCCTGGAAGTATCGTGCGAGCAATAAAGATGCGAAGTATAGCCCTAACTGGTCACACTCCAATAAAGTGGAAGCTGTGGTCTGGACGGTACCTATCCTGATCATCCTGTTCCTTGCCGTACTGACATGGAAAACCACTCACGCACTTGAGCCAAGCAAGCCGCTGGTTCACGATGAAAAACCGATTACCATTGAAGTGGTCTCCATGGACTGGAAATGGTTCTTCATCTATCCGGAACAGGGCATTGCCACCGTGAATGAAATCGCCTTCCCGGCGAACACTCCGGTTCAGTTCAAAGTGACCTCCAACTCCGTAATGAACTCCTTCTTCATCCCACGTCTGGGTAGCCAGATTTACGCGATGGCCGGTATGCAGACTAACCTGCACCTGATCGCGAATGAAGCAGGCACCTACGATGGTATCTCCGCCAGCTATAGCGGCCCGGGCTTCTCAGGTATGAAGTTCAAAGCTATCGCGACGCCAGACCGTGCCGCTTTCGACCAGTGGGTTGAAAAAGCGAAGCAGTCTCCAAACACCATGTCTGACATGGCGGCGTTCGAAAAAGTGGCAGCACCTAGCGAATATAACAAGGTGGAGTACTTCTCTAACGTGAAACCAGATTTGTTCAAAGACGTTATTGGCAAATTTATGGATCACGGCAAGAGCATGGACATGACCCAGCCTGAAGGTGAGCATAGCGCACACGAAGGTATGGAAGGCATGGACATGAGCCACGCGGAAACCGCTCACTAAGGGGCCGAGGAAGAAAATGTTCGGAAAATTGACACTGGATGCAGTGCCCTACCATGAACCCATTATCGTGGTTACGGTTGCTGCAATTATCATCGGTGGCGCAGCCTTACTGGCCTTGATCACTTACTTCGGTAAGTGGAGCTACCTGTGGAACGAGTGGCTGACTTCGGTTGACCACAAAAAACTGGGTATCATGTACTGCATCGTCGGTATCGTCATGTTAATTCGTGGCTTTGCGGATGCGATCATGATGCGTAGCCAGCAGGCACTCGCGTCTGCGGGTGAAGCCGGCTTCCTGCCGCCGCATCACTACGACCAGATCTTTACCGCCCACGGCGTTATCATGATCTTCTTCGTGGCGATGCCGCTGGTTATCGGTCTGATGAACGTTGTCGTTCCGCTGCAAATCGGCGCGCGCGACGTAGCGTTCCCGTTCCTGAACAACCTGAGCTTCTGGTTCACGGTTGTCGGCGTTATCCTGGTTAACCTGTCACTGGGTGTGGGCGAATTTGCTCAGACCGGCTGGCTGGCTTACCCGCCGCTTTCGGGAATTGAGTACAGTCCGGGCGTTGGCGTCGATTACTGGATTTGGGCACTTCAGCTCTCCGGTGTCGGTACAACCCTGACCGGTATCAACTTCTTCGTGACCATTATCAAGATGCGTGCCCCTGGCATGACCATGTTCAAGATGCCGGTATTTACCTGGGCATCTCTGTGCGCCAACATCCTGATTATTGCATCATTCCCAATTCTGACCGTCACCATCGCGCTGCTGACCCTGGACCGCTACCTGGGCACCCATTTCTTTACCAACGATATGGGTGGCAACATGATGATGTACATCAACCTGATTTGGGCCTGGGGTCACCCGGAAGTGTACATCCTGGTTCTGCCGGTCTTCGGTGTGTTCTCCGAAATCGCAGCAACCTTCTCGCGTAAACGTCTGTTTGGTTACACCTCTCTGGTGTGGGCAACCGTGTGTATTACCGTTCTGTCGTTCATCGTTTGGCTGCACCACTTCTTCACCATGGGTGCTGGCGCGAACGTAAACGCCTTCTTCGGTATTACAACCATGATTATCGCAATCCCTACCGGGGTTAAGATCTTCAACTGGCTGTTCACCATGTACCAGGGCCGTATCGTGTTCCACTCAGCAATGCTGTGGACTATCGGCTTCATCGTCACCTTCTCCGTGGGTGGGATGACCGGTGTACTGCTGGCGGTACCGGGTGCTGACTTCGTTCTGCACAACAGTCTGTTCCTGATTGCGCACTTCCATAACGTTATCATCGGTGGTGTGGTCTTCGGCTGCTTCGCTGGCGTAACCTACTGGTGGCCAAAAGCGTTCGGTTTCACCCTGAACGAAAAATGGGGTAAACGCGCATTCTGGTTCTGGATCATCGGCTTCTTCGTTGCATTTATGCCGCTGTACGTGCTGGGCTTCATGGGTATGACCCGTCGTCTGAGCCAGCAGATTGATCCACAGTTCCACCCAATGCTGATGGTTGCAGCGGGCGGTGCCGTGCTGATTGCTTGTGGTATCGCGTCTCAGCTGATTCAGTTCTACGTTTCTATTCGCGACCGCGATCAGAACCGTGACCTGACCGGTGACCCATGGGGTGGCCGTACGCTGGAGTGGGCAACCTCTTCTCCACCACCGTTCTATAACTTCGCCATTGTGCCGCAGGTCCATGAACGCGACGCATTCTGGGAAATGAAAGAAAAAGGTGAAGCGTACAAGCAACCTGCTCATTACGAAGAGATCCACATGCCGAAAAACAGCGGTGCGGGCATTGTTATTGCCGCCTTCGCAACGGTATTTGGCTTCGCAATGATCTGGCACATCTGGTGGATGGCGATTGTTGGCTTCGCCGGCATCGTAATCAGCTGGATTGTGAAGAGCTTTGACGAGGACGTAGACTACTACGTACCAGTCCGTGAAGTCGAAAAACTGGAAAACCAGCATTTCGATGAGATTTCTAAAGCGGGGCTGAAAAATGGCAACTGATACTTTGGCGCACTCTACTGCCCACGCGCATGAACATGCGCACCACGATACAGGACCGACGAAAGTCTTCGGTTTCTGGATCTACCTGATGAGCGACTGCATTCTGTTCTGCTGTCTGTTCGCAACGTATGCCGTTCTGGTGAACGGCACTGCGGGCGGCCCGGCTGGCAAGGACATCTTTGAACTGCCGTTCGTTCTGGTAGAAACCGCGCTGCTGCTGTTCAGCTCCATCACCTACGGCATGGCGGCTATCGCCATGTACAAAAACAACAAGAGCCAGGTTGTCTCCTGGCTGGCGTTGACCTGGCTGTTTGGTGCTGGCTTTATCGGGATGGAAATCTATGAATTCCATCACCTGATTATGGAAGGCTTCGGGCCGGATCGTAGTGGCTTCCTGTCTGCGTTCTTCGCACTGGTAGGGACCCACGGTCTGCACGTAACGTCTGGTCTGATCTGGATGGCAGTACTGATGTTCCAGATCTCCCGTCGTGGCCTGACCAGCACTAACCGCACGCGTATCCTGTGCCTGAGCCTGTTCTGGCACTTCCTGGACGTTGTGTGGATCTGTGTGTTCTCTGTTGTATATCTGATGGGGGCGATGTAATGAGTCATTCAAACGATCATGGCGCTTCCCACGGTAGCGTAAAAACCTATATGACAGGTTTCATCCTGTCGATCATTCTGACGGTGATCCCGTTCTGGATGGTGATGAGCGGTTCTGCGTCTAAGCCGGTTATTCTGGGTGCAATCCTGGTAACCGCGGTGATTCAGATTCTGGTGCATCTGGTTTGCTTCCTGCACATGAACACCAAGTCCGATGAAGGCTGGAACATGACGGCTTTCATCTTTACCGTGATTATCATCGCTATCCTGGTAGTCGGTTCCATCTGGATTATGTGGAACCTTAACTACAACATGATGGTTCACTAAGAGCGGCGAGTATGTTTAAGCAATACCTGCAAGTCACGAAACCAGGCATCATCTTTGGCAACCTGATCTCCGTAATTGGGGGGTTCCTGCTGGCCTCTAAAGGCAGTATCGATTACACCCTCTTTATCGCTACGCTGGTCGGTGTGTCGCTGGTTGTTGCATCCGGTTGTGTATTTAACAACTACATCGACATGGATATCGACAAGAAGATGGAAAGGACTAAAAATCGGGTGCTGGTTAAAGGCCTGATCGCCCCTTCCGTCTCGCTGGTGTACGCCACCTTGCTGGGTATTGCTGGCTTTATGCTGCTGTGGTTTGGCGCTAACCCTCTGGCCTGTTGGCTGGGGGTGATGGGGTTCGTCGTCTATGTGGGCGTTTACAGCCTGTATATGAAACGCCACTCCGTCTACGGAACGCTGATTGGTTCTCTCTCCGGCGCTGCGCCGCCGGTGATTGGCTACTGCGCCGTCACGAACGAGTTCGACAGCGGTGCGCTGATTCTGCTGGCTATCTTTAGCCTGTGGCAGATGCCGCACTCCTATGCCATCGCGATATTCCGCTTTAAGGATTATCAGGCAGCGAACATCCCGGTTCTGCCGGTCGTGAAGGGCATTTCCGTGGCTAAAAACCACATCACGCTGTACATCATCGCCTTTGCCGTGGCAACGCTGATGCTCTCTCTGGGCGGTTACGCCGGGTACAAATACCTGGCGGTAGCGGCTGCGGTGAGCGTCTGGTGGCTCGGCATGGCCCTGCGCGGCTACAAAGTGGAAGATGACAAGGTCTGGGCACGTAAGCTGTTCGTGTTCTCCATTGTCGCTATCACTTCGCTGTCGGTGATGATGTCCGTGGATTTCATGGTGCCTGATTCACACAACCTGCTGACTTACGTCTGGTAAGTCACACCAGGTGAATAAAAGGGTGCTTCGGCACCCTTTTTTATTCATCGAATCCATTAATAACGCATGTAATATTTGTTAAATAACCCTTTATTTACCCCGCCCCTTCCCCGCACTACACTATGGCCTGCTTTTGAATTGAGGTGGTAATGAACGATTATAAAATGACGCCAGGCGAATTGCGCGCGACCTGGGGTTTAGGGACTGTTTTCTCGCTACGGATGCTTGGCATGTTTATGGTCCTGCCTGTTCTGACCACGTACGGCATGGCGCTACAGGGTGCCAGCGAAGCGCTGATTGGCCTGGCTATTGGCATCTACGGTCTGGCTCAGGCGGTATTTCAGATCCCGTTTGGTCTGCTCTCGGATCGGGTAGGTCGCAAACCGCTGATTGTCGGCGGCCTGCTTATTTTTGTGCTCGGCAGCGTGATAGCCGCCCTCTCCCACTCCATCTGGGGAATTATTCTTGGTCGCGCCCTGCAGGGCTCTGGTGCGATTGCCGCCGCCGTGATGGCGCTGCTGTCAGACTTAACGCGTGAGCAGAATCGCACCAAAGCGATGGCGTTTATCGGCGTGAGCTTTGGCGTCACTTTCGCGATTGCGATGGTGCTCGGGCCTATCATCACCCATAAACTCGGTCTGCATGCCCTGTTCTGGATGATTGCCGTGCTGGCGACCGTCGGTATTGCGCTGACCCTTTGGGTAGTGCCGGACAGCAAAAACCACGTCCTTAACCGTGAATCCGGGATGGTGAAAGGCTGCTTCAGCAAAGTGCTGGTGGAACCGCGCCTGCTTAAACTTAACTTCGGCATCATGTGTCTGCACATCCTGCTGATGTCGACCTTTGTCGCCCTGCCCGGTCAGCTTGCCGCCGCGGGCTTCCCTGCCGCGGAGCACTGGAAAATCTATCTGGTGACCATGCTGATTTCGTTCGTCTCGGTCGTGCCGTTCATCATCTACGCCGAAGTGAAACGCAAGATGAAGCGCGTATTCATTGGCTGCGTGGCGGTGCTGCTGATTGCCGAGATTGTGCTCTGGGGATCCGGCCCGCACTTCTGGGAACTGGTGGCCGGCGTGCAGCTCTTCTTCCTGGCCTTTAACCTGATGGAGGCCCTGCTGCCATCGCTGATTAGCAAGGAGTCCCCGGCCGGCTATAAAGGCACAGCAATGGGGATCTACTCCACCAGCCAGTTTATCGGCGTGGCTATCGGGGGCTCGCTCGGCGGCTGGGTGGACGGCCTGTTTGATTCGCAAACCGTGTTCCTCGCGGGCGCACTGCTGGCGATGGTCTGGCTGCTGGTCGCCAGCAGCATGAAAGAGCCGCGCTACGTCAGCAGTCTGCGGGTCGAAATTCCTGAGGATGTTGAGATTACCGACGCGCTAAAACAGCGTCTTGAAGCAACAGAGGGGGTAAGTGAAGTGCTTATTGCCCCACAAGAGCGCAGCGCTTACGTCAAAATAGACAGTAAAGTGACTAACCGCTTCGAAATCGAGCAGGCTCTCAAAGCCTGAAAAAATGCCCGGTAAAACCGGGCATTTTTGTCTTAATCGCGGAAGTTCTTGAACTGGAACGGCTGCCCCAGATCGCCGCCACGTACCAGCGCCATAACGGCCTGCAGGTCATCGCGGGATTTACCGGTCACACGAATTTCTTCACCCTGGATTTGCGCCTGAACCTTCAGCTTGCTGTCCTTGATGAGCTTAACGATCTTCTTCTGAACCGCGCTCTCAATACCCTGCTTCAGTTTGGCTTCGACAAACCAGTTTTTACCGCTATGCACAAACTCGTCTGGTACATCCAGTGAGGTGCCTTCAATGCCGCGTTTAAGCAGCTTGGCGCGCAGAATATCCAGCAGCTGGTTAACCTGGAAATCAGATTCGCTCAGGACCTTAATGGTCTTATTCGCATCGTTCAGCTCGAAAGTTGCCTCAACGCCACGAAAGTCGAAACGTGACTCAACTTCACGGCTTGCGTTTTCAACGCCGTTGCGGACTTCCTGGATATCAACTTCGGAAACAATATCGAAAGATGGCATCTTTTCTTCTCCCTTCATTTTTGTTGCGTTGCATAATACCCGCTACAAGGCAGATACCCCAAATAATTCGAGTTGCAGCTATCCCTGGCCGCTCACGTGAGGAAACACCGCACAGATGTCACAGGGTTTACTCAACAGAAGCTTAGCTGACGGCGCTATACTTAGGCCGTAACACCTGGCGCAGTTGCAGGTGAGGAGGAACAATGAAAATTACAGTGCTCGGATGCGGAGCCCTTGGACAGCTATGGCTGACCGCGCTTTGCAAGCACGGACATGAGGTACAGGGCTGGCTGCGCGTGCCCCAGCCCTATTGCAGTGTGAACCTGATTGACGAAGACGGAAGTATATTCAACGAATCACTCACCGCGAACGATCCGGATTTTCTGGCGCAAAGCGATCTGCTGCTGGTCACGCTCAAAGCATGGCAGGTATCAGATGCGGTAAAGACGCTGGCCGCGCAACTTCCCCCAGACTCCCCCATCCTGCTGCTGCATAACGGCATGGGAACCATTGATGAGCTGAAAAGCATCCCGCATCCCTTGTTGATGGCGACCACCACGCACGCTGCACGCCGCGATGGCAACATTATCGTGCATGTCGCCAGCGGCGTAACGCACATGGGCCCCGCCCGTACGCAGGATGGCGACTACAGCTATCTGGCGGATGTTCTGCAGAAGGTCCTGCCGGACGTGGCCTGGCATGACACTATCCGCCCGCAGCTGTGGCGCAAGCTGGCGGTTAACTGCGTGATCAATCCGCTGACGGCGCTGTGGAACTGCCCGAACGGGGAACTGAAAAATCATCCGCAGGAAATTGCCACCCTGTGCGCGGAGGTCGCCTCGGTTATCGAACGTGAAGGCCTGCATACCTCGGCGGAGGATTTACGCTATTATGTTGAGCAGGTAATTGAAAGTACTGCAGAAAACATCTCCTCGATGTTGCAGGACATTCGGGCATTACGCCACACAGAGATTGATTACATCACGGGCTATTTGCTTAAACGCGCCCGCGCCCACGGCATTGCCGTGCCGGAAAATGCCCGTCTGTATGACCTGGTTAAACGTAAGGAGAGTGAATATGAGCGCGTCAGCACTGATCTGCCTCGCCCCTGGTAGCGAAGAGACAGAAGCCGTCACCACCATTGATTTGATGGTGCGCGGCGGCATTAACGTGACCACCGCCAGCGTCGCCAGCGACGGTAATCTGACCATCACCTGTTCACGCGGCGTAAAAATCCTCGCCGATGCACCGCTTGTGCAGGTGGCCGACGGGGATTACGACATCATCGTACTGCCGGGCGGCCTGAAGGGCGCGGAGTATTTTCGCGACAGCCCGCTCCTGGTCGAAACTGTCAGGCAATTCCATCTGTCGGGGCGCATCGTTGCGGCAATTTGTGCCGCAGCCGGCACGGTTCTGGTGCCGCATAACATTTTCCCGATCGGGAATATGACCGGTTTCCCGGGACTGAAAGAGACCATTCCTGAAGAGCAATGGGTGGATAAACGTGTGGTCTGGGATCCGCGCGTCAATCTGCTCACCAGCCAGGGGCCGGGTACCGCGATCGATTTTGGACTGAAGATTATCGACCTGCTGGTCGGGCGTGAGAAAGCCTACGAGGTGGCGTCGTCGTTAGTGATGGCGGCGGGGATTTATAATTTTTACGAAGCGTAGCGTGTAAAGAAAGCCGGGTAAGCGAAGCCGCCACCCGGCAAACGGTTAAGGGCGATAGACCTTCACATTCGCAAAGCCCTGCTCGCGCAGATACAGTGCCTGCAAACGGCTCATCACCCCGCGCTCGCACCACAGCAGATACGTTTTGCTCTGGTCGAGATCGCCGAATTTGGTGCTCAGCTTGTAGAACGGCAGAGAAACCACGTCCACGCCTTCAACCTGCAGCGGTTTGTCATCCTGTTCATCAATGGAACGGATATCCAGAATCGCGTCGTTGGCACCGAAACCGCTGACGGTTTCAACTTCAACCACTTCCTGCTCGGTCTGCTGGGCAATCTCACGGATATCGATGTTAGTCGCTTCCGCCACCACCTTCTCCAGAATGCCGAAATCGAAGTTCTCTTCTTCGGCTTCGATTTTCGCCTTCACCGCTTTGACGGTCGGGCTTTTTGAGATCACGCCGCAGTATTCCGGCATGGTGCGGGCAAAATCTTCGGTACCGATTTTGCGCGCCAGATCGATGATGTGCTCTTTATCGTAGGAGATCAGCGGACGCAGGATCAGGGTATCCGATACGTTGTCGATAAGACGCAGGTTGGTCAGGGTCTGGCTGGAGACCTGGCCCAGCGCTTCACCGGTGACCAGCGCCTGCACGCCGTACCGCTCCGCCACTTTGGACGCTGCACGCACCATCATGCGTTTCAGCACCACGCCCATCTGACCGTCGTCCACTTTTTCAAGGATTTCGCCGACCACTGGCTCAAAGTTGATCGCCACAAAACGCACGCGGTGGGAGCTGCCGAAGCGGTTCCACAGATAGTGCGCAACCTGACGTACGCCGATTTCATGCGCCGCACCGCCCAGGTTAAAGAAGCAGTAGTGTACGCGGCAGCCGCGGCGCATCAGCATATAGCTGGAAACACCGGAGTCGAAACCGCCGGAGATCAGCGACAGGACATCTTCCTGCGTGCCGATTGGGAAACCGCCGATACCTTCATAACGGCCTTTCACCAGCAGCAGGCGATCGTTTTCGATCTCCAGGTTAACGGTCACGTCCGGGTTAGTCAGGCGCACGCGGGCGCTCTCAACGTGCTGATTGAGGCCGCCACCCACATAGCGCTCCACTTCAATGGAGCTAAACTCATGCTTACCACGACGCTTCACGCGCACGCAGAAGGTTTTGCCTTCAATCTGATCGCGGTACTGCACCAGCGCTTTTTCAAAAATGTCATGCAGGGAGGTGTAAGGAACGTCTTCCACTTCCAGAATATGGTGAATGCCCGGAATACGGGTCAGCGCGTCGCGAATATCCTGACGTTTGTTTTCATCTTTCGCGCGAACCTCAACGTGGTCCCAGTGACGCACCACGGCGAGCGTTTCGTCGTAGTGTTTTAATACGTTACGAATGTTCCCGGTGAGAATTTTAATAAAGCGCAAACGCACAGATTGGCTTTTGATGGTGATTTCAGGGAACAATTTAATGATAAACTTCATGGCGGCAATGTTTCTTAGGCAAGCTTAAGGCTTGTAATGGAAAATGAAATATACACAAAATCATTCAGGTGGCATCAACGCGGCGAGTCACAGCTCCCCGCCAGCTTACGCGAGTAAGTAACGGAAAGGCGCAAACGTAGCCCAAACAGAGACAACCTGAAGGATGACGTGTATAGCAGCCCACACCCGTGGCTGCATCCAGGCGCGCAAGTATATCATCTTCACGCCGCTCCTGTGCACATTGCGCGTTATTTGATAATTGCCCCGAGTCCGTTACCATGTCGGGGCTGAGAATATAAGAGTCAATTCACTATGCCGAAGAAGAACGACGCACCGGCCAGTTTTGAAACTGCGCTGAGTGAGCTGGAGCAGATTGTCACCCGCCTTGAGAGCGGCGATTTACCCCTGGAAGAGGCGCTCAATGAATTCGAGCGCGGCGTGCAGCTGGCGCGCCAGGGGCAGGTCAAACTGCAGCAGGCCGAGCAGCGCGTGCAGATCCTGCTGTCCGACAGCGAAGACGCTAAAACTACGCCATTCACACCGGACGCCGAGTAAATGGATTTCGCCAACGAGCTTCAGGCATGCGTCGCGCGTGCCAACGATGCGCTGCGCCGTTTTATTGAGCCACAGCCTTTTCAGAACACTCCACTGGTTGAAGCCATGCACTATGGCGCACTCTTGGGCGGAAAGCGCCTGCGTCCGTTTCTGGTCTACGCCACGGGCAACATGTTTGGCATCAGCGCTAACACGCTGGACGCCCCGGCTGCCGCCGTTGAGTGCATCCATGCCTACTCGCTGATCCATGATGATTTGCCGGCCATGGACGACGACGATCTGCGTCGTGGCCAGCCTACCTGCCACATCAAGTTTGGCGAAGCGAATGCCATTCTGGCGGGGGATGCCCTGCAAACCCTGGCGTTCTCGATTCTGAGCGATGCGCCGATGGCCGAAGTGGCCGACCGTGACCGTCTGTCGATGATCTCTGAACTGGCAATGGCCAGCGGCGTCGCCGGTATGTGTGGCGGTCAGGCACTGGATCTGGAAGCGGAAGGACGTCAGGTTAATCTGGAACAGCTGGAGCGTATTCATCGCCATAAAACGGGCGCATTGATTCGTGCAGCCGTTCGTCTGGGCGCCCTGAGCGCGGGTGAACAGGGGCGCAAAGCCCTGCCGATACTGGACAGATACGCAGAAAGTATCGGTCTGGCATTCCAGGTTCAGGATGACATTCTGGATGTGGTGGGCGATACTGCAACATTGGGTAAACGTCAGGGTGCGGATCAGCAGCTTGGCAAAAGTACCTACCCCGCCCTGCTGGGTCTTGAGCAAGCCCAACGTAAAGCCCGGGATCTGATAGAGGATGCCCGCCAGTCGCTGAATCAACTGGCCGCGCAATCACTGGATACTTCGGCACTGGAAGCGCTAGCGGACTATATAATCCAGCGTGATAAATAAACACACTATCTCGATGAGCCTTTGATGAGTTTTGATATTGCCAAATACCCGACACTGGCGTTAGTTGACTCCACCCAGGAGTTACGCCTGTTGCCGAAAGAGAGCCTGCCGAAGCTGTGCGATGAGCTGCGTCGCTACCTGCTCGACAGCGTAAGCCGCTCCAGCGGCCATTTCGCCTCCGGGCTTGGCACGGTAGAGCTGACCGTGGCGCTGCATTATGTCTATAACACGCCGTTCGATCAGCTCATCTGGGATGTCGGCCACCAGGCCTATCCGCATAAAATTCTGACCGGACGTCGCGATAAAATTGGCACCATTCGTCAGAAAGGCGGCCTGCATCCGTTCCCATGGCGTGGCGAGAGCGAGTACGACGTATTAAGCGTCGGACACTCCTCCACCTCGATTTCTGCGGGTATCGGTATTGCGGTGGCAGCCGAAAAAGAGAATAAACAGCGTCGTACCGTCTGCGTCATTGGCGATGGGGCGATCACTGCCGGTATGGCCTTTGAGGCCATGAACCACGCGGGCGATATCAAGCCAGACATGCTGGTTATCCTTAATGATAACGAAATGTCGATTTCCGAAAACGTGGGCGCGCTGAACAACCATCTGGCGCAGTTGCTCTCCGGCAAGCTTTACTCCTCACTGCGTGAAGGCGGAAAAAAAGTCTTCTCCGGCGTACCGCCAATCAAAGAACTGCTTAAACGCACCGAAGAACACATCAAAGGCATGGTCGTGCCGGGTACGCTGTTTGAAGAGCTGGGCTTTAATTATATTGGTCCGGTGGACGGGCATGACGTTCTGGGGCTTGTCACCACGCTGAAAAACATGCGTGACCTGAAAGGCCCACAGTTCCTGCATATCATGACCAAAAAAGGCCGTGGATACGAACCGGCGGAAAAAGATCCCATCACCTTCCACGCGGTACCGAAATTCGACCCGAGCAGCGGTTGCCTGCCCAAAAGCAGCGGCGGCATGCCGAGCTATTCAAAAATCTTTGGCGACTGGCTGTGTGAAACCGCCGCTAAAGACAATAAGCTTATGGCGATCACCCCGGCCATGCGTGAAGGTTCTGGCATGGTGGAGTTCTCCAAAAAATACCCGGACCAGTATTTTGACGTTGCCATTGCCGAGCAGCACGCGGTGACCTTTGCGGCAGGCCTGGCGATTGGCGGTTATAACCCGGTTGTCGCCATTTATTCTACCTTCCTGCAACGCGCCTACGACCAGGTGATCCATGACGTTGCCATCCAGAAGCTGCCGGTCCTGTTTGCTATCGACCGCGCAGGCATTGTGGGTGCTGACGGCCAGACGCACCAGGGGGCATTTGATCTGTCGTTCCTGCGCTGCGTCCCGGATATGGTCATCATGACGCCAAGCGATGAGAACGAATGTCGTCAGATGCTGTTTACCGGCTACCACTATCAGGATGGCCCTAGTGCGGTGCGCTACCCGCGCGGCAATGCCGTCGGCGTTGAACTGCAGCCGCTGGAAAAACTGCCGATAGGTAAAGGTCTGGTGAAGCGTCGCGGTGAGAAAGTGGCGATCCTGAACTTTGGTACGCTGATGCCGGAGGCCGCGAAAGTGGCTGAAGCGCTGAATGCGACCCTCGTGGATATGCGCTTTGTGAAGCCGCTCGACGAGGCCCTGATCCTGAGCATGGCGGAATCTCATGACGTGCTGGTCACGCTGGAAGAAAACGCCATCATGGGCGGTGCGGGCAGCGGCGTAAACGAAGTGCTGATGGCTAACCGTAAAGCCGTGCCGGTACTGAACCTTGGTCTGCCGGATCATTTCATTCCACAAGGCACCCAGGACGAAGCCCGTGCGGCGATTGGCCTGGATGCGGCCGGCATTGAGTCGAAAATCCGTTCCTGGCTTGCCTGATCCCTCCCCTTTTCCGCTCCTGCTATGCTTAAACGTATTGTTTAAAAAAGCAGGAGCGGAACCATGCAATACACGACATTAGGAAAAACAGACCTTCAGGTTTCCCGACTTTGCCTGGGATGCATGACCTTTGGCGAGCCAGACCGGGGAAATCACGCCTGGACGCTGCCGGAAGAGAGCAGCCGCCTTATCATCAAACGCGCACTCGACGGCGGGATTAACTTTTTTGATACTGCCAACAGTTACTCCGACGGCAGCAGCGAAGAGATTGTCGGCCGCGCCCTGCGCGATTTTGCCCGCCGTGACGATGTGGTCGTCGCCACCAAGGTATATCACCAGGTGGGTGATTTGCCTGAAGGCCTTTCCCGTGGGCAAATCCTGCGATCCATTGATGACAGCCTCCGGCGCCTGAATATGGATTATGTCGACCTGCTGCAGATCCACCGCTGGGATTACAACACGCCGATTGAAGAGACGCTGGAAGCCCTTAACGATGTGGTTAAGGCCGGGAAGGCACGTTACATCGGCGCATCGTCTATGCACGCTTCGCAGTTTGCCTCAGCGCTTGACCTTCAGGCGCAGCATGGCTGGGCACGGTTTGTCACCATGCAGGATCACTACAACCTTATCTATCGCGAAGAAGAGCGCGAGATGCTGCCGCTCTGCTATCAGGAAGGTGTAGCGGTGATCCCATGGAGTCCCCTGGCGCGCGGACGCCTCACCCGACCATGGGGAGAGACCACTGCCCGCTCGGTGTCGGATGCGTTCGGTAAAACCTTATACGAAGGTACGGAAGCCAGCGATGCGTTGATCGCCGAACGTTTAGCGGGGATTGCCGATGATACCGGTGCCACGCGTGCGCAGGTAGCGCTGGCGTGGTTGCTGAGCAAACGCGGAGTCGCGGCACCGATTATCGGTACATCGCGGGAAGAACAGCTGGATGAGTTGTTGAGTGCCGTTGATTTAACGCTGACGCCTGAGCAAGTCGCCGAGCTGGAAACGCCGTACCAGCAGCATCCGGTGGTAGGGTTTAAGTAAGCCCTCGCCCTGCCCGTCTCCCAAAAGGAGAGGGAACAAAACCCCTCGGCCGGGTAAGCGCAGCGCTACCCGGCAGACGAATCACGCAAAGTGGTCGTAACCCTTCCAGTCAAGCGTAACCGGCGCGCCATCACGCACAAATTTCAGCCCTTCGCTTTCCGGCATAATCTGTCCGATACAGGTAAACTTCGCCCCAAGGTGAGCTAGCGCCACGTCCAGCGTTCCCCGGTTCAGCTCCGGTACGGTAAAGCACAGCTCATAATCTTCGCCGCCGGAGAGCGCCCAGCGCAGAGCCTGCTCAGGTTCCACATGGCGAAGCAATGGCTCTGACAGTGGGAACAGATCCAGATCTACGCGCGCGCCCACACCGCTGGCCTTCAGAATATGGCCGAGATCGGAGATAAGCCCGTCAGAGAGATCGATAGCCGAGCTTGCCCGCTCGCGCAGCGCCTGGCCGTGCAAAATACGCGGCGTTGGGCGCAGATGGCGTTTCACCAGATATGCCGCATCGTCGGTATCCTTGACGCGTAAGCGGTCCTGGAGGATCGCCAGCCCTGCGGCGCTGTCGCCCGGCGTGCCGGTCACGTAGATCCAGTCACCCGGCTTTGCGCCCGAGCGTTTAAGCGCCCGGCCCAGCGGGACATAGCCGTGGATCGCAAGCGTCATCGACAGCGGCCCGGCAGTGGTGTCACCGCCGATCAGCTGCATATCGTAGTAGTTGAGCTGATCAAACAGCGCATCGCTAAAGGCTTCAAGCCAGTCTTCATCCACCTCGGGCAGCGTCAACGCCAGCGTCAGCCACGCGGGATCGGCGCCCATGGCCGCTAAATCGCTTACGTTGACCGCCAGCGCTTTATACGCCAGATCGGCGGGATCGATATCAGGTAAAAAATGACGTCCGCACACTAAGGTGTCGGTGCTGATTGCCAGCGTCTGTTTTTCGGGAATATTGAGAAGTGCGCAGTCATCGCCAATGCCGGTTTCAACATCAAGACGAGAGGTTCTGACACGGTCGAAATAACGGGCAATCAGGGAGAATTCGCCGCATGCCATACGTTATGCCTCAGCAAATTAAATAAAAAAACCGGAGCCGCACTGCCCGGCAGGCAATGCAAAACTCCGGTTTGCGGATCACTTTTTGTGGGGACGGATCGCAGGTGCGGCTTTATCCAGCACGCCGTTTACAAATTTATGGCTGTCCTCAGCGCCGAAGGTTTTCGCCAGTTCGATCGCTTCGTTGATGGCCACTTTGTACGGCACATCATCACGTTTAGACAACTCAAACAGCGCGATACGCAACACTGCTTTCTCAACCTGACCCAGCTCTTCGAGCAGACGGGACAGGTATGGCTTCATCAGACCATCGAGATACGCGCTATTAGTCGCCACTCCCGACAGCAGTTCACGGAAGTACAGAACGTCAACGTCTTTCACGTCCTGTTCTGACAGGAACTGGTATTCAACATCAGCGATGTCGTTCTGGGACAACTGCCAGGAGTAAAGTGCCTGGACGGCACATTCACGGGCGCGGCGACGAGCAGCAGGTTTCACGGAATTCCCCTTACAAAAAAATCAGGCCTTAATGGCTTTCAACACATTGATCATTTCAAGCGCGGTCAGTGCAGCTTCTGCACCTTTGTTACCGGCTTTGGTACCAGCGCGCTCAATGGCTTGTTCAATACTTTCGGTAGTCAGCACGCCAAACGCGACAGGAATTTCTGCATCCTGCGCAACGTGTGCCAGACCATTGCTTGCACCGCCTGCAACGTATTCGAAGTGTGCAGTGCCGCCACGAATAACGGTACCCAGCGCAATCACCGCGTCGTATTTACCGGTTTTCGCCAGCGCGCCCGCTGCCAGTGGCAGTTCATAAGCACCTGGAACCCAAACAACGGTAATGTTGTCATCTTTAACCTGGCCGATACGTTTCAGGGCGTCAATGGCACCTTCCAGCAGGCTGTCGTTGATGAAGTTGTTGAAACGCGCAATGGTGATGGCGACGCGAGCGTCCGGGGTAGCTACAGCAGCTTCAATAATGTTCATACTCTTCCTTTACGGGTTCATTTGGCCCCGCAGGGGGGCGGATTTTATCATAATACTTTGCGCACTGCTTCCCTATTTCAGGAGCAATTACGCTGGCGTTAAATGGAGGCAGACATCCGGGCCCACCGGACGAATCTCGCTAAATTTGAGTTGTGGTGCATCGCCAAGTTTTTCAAGACCCGGCAGCACAAACAGACCACGCGCATCGGTACCCAACAGTTTAGGTGCTACGTAGACAATCAGCTCATCCACCAGCCCGGCCTGCAGCAGCGCGCCGGCCAGCGTCGGCCCCGCTTCTACCCAGATACTGTTCACCTGTTGCTTACCAAGCAGCATCATCAGCACCACTAAGTCGAGGTGCCCGTTATGCTCTGGCACCATGATGCTGCGTACGCCTTGCGGCCATTCACGCGCATCGTCCTGCGTGCGTGCAATCCAGGTTTCGCCCGGCTGTTGCACGATGCGGTGCGCAGGCGTGATGCGATTCTGGCTATCGATGACAATACGCAGCGGCTGACGCAGGTTTTCCTGCGGGTAGCACGCCTGGGTATCGGCATTCAGTTCATCCCAGCGCACGGTCATGGCAGGATTATCAGCCAGAACCGTTTCACTGCTGGTGAGGATAGCATGGCTTTGCGCGCGCAGACGTTGCACATCGCGCCTTGCCTGCGCAGAGGTGATCCACTGGCTCTCGCCGTTCGCCATCGCCGTACGACCATCCAGTGAGGCCCCAAGCTTAAGCTGAATGTACGGGAACCCGGTGCGCATGCGCTTCAGGAAGCCTTTGTTGATCGCTTCTGCATCCTGCATCATCAGACCGTGACTGACATCAACTCCTTCCTGCTGCAGTCGATACAGGCCGCGTCCGGCAACCTGCGGATTGGGATCCTGCATCGCCGCGACAACGCGCGCGACACCCGCCGCAATGAGTGCTTCGCAGCACGGCGGGGTACGGCCGTGGTGGCTGCAGGGTTCCAGCGTCACGTAGGCCGTTGCACCGCGCGCCTTTTCGCCGGCCATGCGCAGGGCATGAACTTCGGCATGGGGCTCACCGGCACGGTAGTGAAACCCTTCGCCCACGATCTCGCCATCGTTGACAATGACGCACCCGACGTTAGGGTTGGGATGGGTGGTAAAACGACCGCGCTGCGCCAGCTTCATGGCTCGCGCCATGTAAATCTCATCCTGCATGAGCTTAATCCTGTAAGCGGGCGATCTCTTCGCCAAACTCTTTGATATCTTCGAAACTGCGGTACACAGAGGCGAAGCGGATATAGGCGACCTTATCGAGCTTTTTCAGTTGCTCCATCACCAGGTTGCCAATCATCTTGCTTGGCACCTCGCGCTCACCCAAACCACGAAGGTACGATTTTATGTGGTTTAACGCCATTTCGACGTCATCTGCACTGACAGGGCGTTTTTCCAGCGCCTTGAGCATCCCGCTGCGCAGTTTCTCTTCGTTAAACGGCTCACGCACGTCGTTACTTTTTACCACGCGCGGCATTACCAGCTCTGCAACCTCAAAGGTCGTGAAACGCTCGTTGCACACCAGACATTGCCGGCGGCGGCGTACGGAAGACCCTTCGCCCACAAGGCGAGAGTCGATAACTTTGGTATCCACAGCGGAGCAGAATGGGCAATGCATACGGTATCCCTGTTATGTGGTTAACTGATTTTCATTTTACCCTGATCTGGCCTGACAACAAAGGAAGAGCTTTTTGAGACAAAGGATCTATGCCTGTTGATGTGATGCTGGCTACCATTACGGAGATCCGTTATTTCAAGGAAATAAACGCAATGACAAGACGTTACCTGAAAATATTGCTGGTGGGGAGTCTGTTTACCCTTAGCGCCTGTGCACAGCAAACCGAAGTCCGTCAAATGAAACAAAGCGTGAATACGCTCAATACCGCGATGGACAAACTGAACAAAGAAACCGTGAAGATCACCCAGCAAAACGCGCTGAATGCCAAATCCAGCAGCGGGGTTTATCTGCTGCCCGGGTCTAACACCCCGGCGCGCCTTAGCAGCCAGATTGGCACGCTGAAAATGTCGTTGGTTAACGTGGCAGCCAATGCGGATGGTACTCGCGCAACATTACGCATTCAGGGGGAATCCAACGATCCTCTGCCAGCCTTTAGCGGCACCGTCGAGTGGGGGCAGATTCAGGGCACCACCGAGAACTATCAGGAAGTGAACGTGAAGAGCCAGCTGTTCACCGCTCCCGCCAGCGTGCTGGCCCCGAGCGATGTTGACATTCCGATCCAGCTGAACGGACTTACGCCGGATCAGTTAGGTTTCATCCGCATTCACGATATCCAGCCCGCCGCGCAGTAATCCCCTTTCAGCGGAGTGCAATGTCACTCCGCTAACATTTACAATCCGCAAAGATTGGCAACAGAAATCATTGCCGCTACAATCCCCGCCGTTTAAAGTACGCAAACGTGAACGCAATCGATTACGCGTGTGAGAGATATGTGAAACAACACATATTTTTGTGAGCAAGGATTCCTATAATAGGCTCCGCAGAAACACGAAATATTTAGAAACGCAATTCGCGCATTTTTCACTCCCGGAAGGGAATTTCAATCAGTGGCATGATTATGAAAAAAACATTACTAGCGGCTGGCGCCGTGCTGGCACTCTCCTCCACTTTCACTGTTAACGCAGCGGAAAACGATAAACCACAATACCTCTCCGACTGGTGGCACCAGAGCGTTAACGTGGTCGGCAGCTATCACACCCGTTTCGGACCACAGATCCGCAACGATACCTACCTGGAGTACGAAGCCTTCGCCAAGAAAGACTGGTTCGATTTCTACGGCTATATGGATGCGCCGGTCTTCTTCGGCGGTAACACCGATGCGAAAGGTATCTGGAACCACGGTTCCCCCCTGTTCATGGAGATCGAACCCCGCTTCTCCATTGATAAGCTGACGGGCACCAGCCTGGCGTTTGGTCCATTCAAAGAGTGGTACTTCTCGAACAACTACATCTACGACATGGGCCGTAACGCGTCCGGTCGTCAGAGCACCTGGTATATGGGTCTGGGTACCGACATCGATACCGGTCTGCCAATGAGCCTGTCCCTGAACGTCTATGCGAAATACCAGTGGCAGAACTACGGTGCCGCGAACGAAAACGAGTGGGATGGCTACCGTTTCAAAGTGAAATACTTTGTACCAATTACCCAGCTGTGGGGCGGTAACCTGAGCTATATCGGTTTCACCAACTTTGACTGGGGTTCAGACCTGGGCGACAACGACTTCCGTGATCTGAACGGTAAGAAAGCGCGTACCAACGACTCCATCGCCTCCAGCCACATCCTGGCGCTGAACTACGATCACTGGCACTACTCCGTTGTTGCGCGTTACTGGCATAACGGCGGTCAGTGGAACGATGACGCAAGCCTGAACTTCGGCAATGGCGACTTCAGCGTACGTTCTACCGGCTGGGGTGGTTACCTGGTTGTCGGTTACAACTTCTGATGTGAAAGAAGGCAAAAACGGACAAAGCCAGCTGATATGCTGGCTTTTTTATTGCTTCACCTTACGCAGAAAATCCGCCAGCGATCGCTCCGCGCTTTCGCTAAAACGCCTCTGCGTGAGCGTAATATTCAGACACCTGTCGAGCCGGAAGCAGCGGTAGTCATCACGCCGTTCACACCACGCGGCCAGCAGCCAATGCTCTCCCCAGAAGAACAGCCCCAGCGGCTGAATGTCGCGCCATGTCAGATGCCCGGCTTCATCACGATAATGCAGCGCCAGTACGCACTGGGCAGAAATAGCCTGATGAATAACATCAAAGTCGCTGCGCGAATGCGGCTGAAGCGCAATATCCGGCGCATATATTCGCGTCTGCTCCGCCTTACGTCGGCTCTCCTCGGGCAGGATCGCCAGTACCTTCTCCTGCGCCGACTCAAGCTCACGCGAGAGCGAGTCGCCCCCCCAGGTTTTCAGCAGACGGATGGCGACCATCAGCGCTTCAGATTCTTTGTTCGTCAGCATCAGCGGAGGTAAGTCAAAACCCGACATCAGCCGATAGCCGCTTCCCGCCTCCCCTTCCACCGGCACGCCGGAAAGCGACAGGTCGCGGATATCACGGTATACGGTCCGTTCCGATACGCTCAACCTGTCCGCCAGATGCGCTGCCGTTGTCAGACGCCTGCCTCTCAGGATCTGCACAATCTGAAACAAACGGTCAGCGCGTCGGGTCATATCGTATTCAGCTCTCAGGCAGGTTGATGGAGGCCGACGCGATTACCTTCGCTGTCGGTAAACAAGGCTATGGTGCCAATGCCACGCGGCAATTCCAGCGGGCCAAACACGCACTCGCCACCCGCAGACGCGATGCGATCGAGCGTTGCCGCCAGGTTGTCAGTATGCAGGTAAATAATAGCGCCCTGTACGGACGGTGTAATGCCCTCAAATTTTGCCAGCGCGCCGCCGGTGGCCGGATCGTCATGCGGGAAAACGGCTAACTCAGCCACATCCATTTTCTCTCGTCTCAGCTGTACCTGCATCACGGGCTCATAAAATTTGATAGCGCGATCCATATCGGCGACCGGAATTTCAAACCAGTTAATTACACTCTTCATACATCCTCCTGCCTGTTGTTTGGGTTCGAAAAGAGTCTACGACAGGGCTCCTGACAGCATACTGTCAGGAGTGTTTGGCAGGAGCAGATAAAAAAAATCCCGGTCAACAGACCGGGATTTCGGGAACGAACGACACGTCGTCTTACGGCAGAATAGACGGCTGATCCGCCCCTTCTTTCTCGACTTTCTGCTGGAGCAGGTGCTCGCGCTTCATGCCAAGTTTCAGTGCCAGTGCGGAGGCGACGTAGATAGACGAAGCCGTACCGATAGAGACACCGATCAGCATGGTCAGCGAGAAGCCTTCCAGTACCGGGCCACCGAAGAGGAACAGCATCAGGATCACCATCAAGGTGGTTCCGGATGTGATCAACGTACGGTGCAGCGTCTGGGTCAACGACACGTTAAAGATTTCGTACGGCGTACCGCGACGGATCTTACGGAAGTTTTCACGAATACGGTCAGATACCACGATACTGTCGTTCAGTGAGTAACCGATAACGGACATCAGGGATGCCACGATTGTCAGGTCAATCTCAATGTGGAACAGAGACAGTATGCCCATGGTGATCACCACGTCGTGCGCCAGGGCGATAACCACACCCGCCGCCAGTCGCCACTCAAAGCGGAAACCGACGTACACCAGAATGGAGATCAGAGCCACCAGCAGCGCCATCGCACCGGTTTGCGCCAGGTCAGCACCTACGCTTGGCCCGACGAACTCGATACGCTTAACCGTCGCATGCTGGTTGGTTGTTTCGTTAACCACGTTAACAACCTTGCTGCCCAGCTCCTGGCTGCCGTTCGCATCGTGCACCGGCGGCATACGCACCATGATGTCACGGCTGCTGCCGAAGTTCTGCAGCAACGGCTCTTCAAAGCCCGCTTTCTGCAGAGACTGGCGCATCTGGTCCATATCGACCGGTTTTTCCAGGGAGATCTCAATTACCGTACCACCGGTGAAATCAAGACCCCAGTTAAAGCCTTTCACGCCCATCACGATAAGGGAGAGGATCAGCAGTAAACCTGAAATGCCGAAAGCCCAGTAGTCCCAGCGCATAAAGTCCCAGACTTTACGGCCGTGGTTCAATTGTTCAACAGTATATTCCTGTGCCACAACGCACTCCTCAGATAGACAGCTTTTTGACGCGCTTGCCGCCATACAGCAGGTTCACGATGGCACGGGTGCCGACAATAGCGGTAAACATTGACGTTGCAACACCGATACCGGTGGTGATCGCAAAGCCTTTGATAGCGCCAGTCCCCACTGCATACAGGATAAGAACCTTAATCAGTGTTGTTACGTTCGCATCGAAGATGGAGCTGAATGCCCCTTTGTAGCCTTCGTCAATCGCCTGCTGAACAGAGCGACCGTTGCTTAACTCTTCTTTGATACGTTCGTTTATCAGTACGTTGGCGTCGACCGCCACCGCAAGGGTTAAGACGATACCGGCAATCCCCGGCATGGTCAGCGTCGCCCCCGGCAGCAGAGACATGATGCCGATAATCAGCACCAGGTTCGCAACCAGTGCGCTTGTCGCAATCAGACCAAACTTCTTATAGAAGAAGATCATGAAGAGGATGGAGACCACCAGACCGGCCAGACACGCTTCCAGACCCTGCTTGATGTTTTGCATCCCCAGCGTTGGACCAATGGTACGTTCTTCAACAATCTGAATTGGTGCAATCAGCGCACCGGCACGCAGCAGCAGCGAAAGCTGACGCGCTTCGTTCGGGTTGTTGATACCGGTAATGCGGAAGCTGTTACCCAGACGAGACTGGATGTTGGCGATGTTAATCACCTCTTCCTCTTTCACCAGCACCGCGCGGCCGTTTGCGTCTTTCTTACCGCTGTCTTTGTACTCCACGAACAGGGTTGCCATCGGTTTACCGATGTTGTCCTTGGTGAAGTTAGACATGATGTTACCACCCGCGCTATCCAGCGAGATGTTAACCTGCGGCTGGTTGTATTCGTCCTGGCTGGATGTGGAGTCGGTGATGTGGTCACCGGTCAGGATCACGCGTTTGTACAGCACAACTGGCTGACCTTCGCGGGTCTGTTTCACTTCCGAATCGCCCGGAATACGGCCAGCGGCGGCAGCGGACTGATCGACGTTGGAGTTAACCAGACGGAATTCCAGCGTGGCAGTTGCCCCCAGAATCTCTTTCGCACGTGCCGTGTCCTGAATCCCCGGGAGTTCCACCACGATACGGTCAGCACCCTGACGCTGTACCAGTGGCTCAGCAACACCCAGCTGGTTTACACGGTTACGCAGAATATTGATGTTCTGCTGAACGGCGTATTCACGGGCTTCTTTCAGGCGAGCATCGGTCATCACCGCGCGCAGCTGGTTGCTGCCCTGAGAGGTGATCACGAGGTCACGGTGACGTTGAGTCAGGTAATCTACAGCCTGATCGCGCGCCGCGCTGTCGCGGAACGTGATGCTCATACCGTAGTTATCTTCTTTACGAACGGTAGTGTAAGCGATGCCTTTTTCGCGCAGATCGCTGCGCAGGCTGTCGATGTTTTGTTCCTGCAGTTTGCCGAGCGCGGTATCCATATCCACTTCCATCAGGAAGTGAACACCGCCACGCAGGTCAAGACCGAGTTTCATTGGCTCTGCATTCAACGCAGCCAGCCAACGCGGGGTTGCAGGAGCAAGGTTAAGCGCCACGACGTATTTATCACCTAGCACGCCCATCAGCACTTCGCGAGCGCGGAGCTGCGTGTCGGTGGTGTCGAAGCGAGCAAGAATTGCGCCCTCTTCCAGAGCCACAGACTTAGCGGTAATTTTTTCTTCTTGTAACGATTTCTGGACCTGGATCAGCGTTTGCTCACTGGCGGCGACACCGCGCGCGCCAGTGATTTGAACAGCCGGATCCTCACCATACAGGTTGGGAAGCGCGTACAGCAGGCCGACGAGAATCACGGCGACCAGCATGATGTACTTCCACAAAGGATAACGGTTTAACACGGCAGTTCCCTTTGGGAAAAGTTGGGATTACAGCGCCTTCATGGTGCCTTTCGGCAGAACGGCAGCTACGAAGTCACGTTTGATAACCACTTCAGTGGTGTCGTTCAGGGCAATAGCAATGTAGCCACTTTCAGCCACTTTGGTTACGCGACCGACCAGACCACCGTTGGTCAGCACTTCATCACCTTTGGCAATGGAGTCCATCAGCTTTTTGTGCTCTTTGGTACGCTTCTGCTGTGGGCGCAGGATCATGAAGTAGAAGATCAGACCGAACACAACCAGCATCAGAATCAGAGACATCGGGCTGCCCTGCGCCGGAGCACCTGTTGCCGCTACCGCATCAGAAATAAAAAAGCTCATTCAAATTCCCTCATTATTAAAATTAATCAACGTTCAAAGGTGGAACGGTTCGACCCTGACGTTGGTAAAAATCGGTCACGAAGCTCTCTAATTTACCCTCTTCAATAGCCTTGCGTAAACCAGCCATTAAGCGCTGATAATAACGAAGATTATGAATGGTATTGAGACGCGCGCCCAAAATCTCATTGCAACGATCAAGATGATGCAGGTACGCGCGAGAATAATTGCGACAGGTGTAGCAATCGCACTCGGAATCGAGCGGGCTGGTGTCACTCTTATGCTTCGCGTTACGGATTTTCACCACGCCATCGGTCACAAACAGATGACCGTTACGCGCGTTGCGGGTTGGCATAACGCAGTCGAACATATCAATGCCGCGGCGCACACCTTCAACCAGGTCCTCAGGTTTACCCACACCCATCAGGTAACGGGGTTTATCTGCCGGGATTTGCGGGCAGACATGCTCCAGAATGCGATGCATGTCTTCCTTCGGTTCACCCACAGCCAAACCGCCGACAGCGTAGCCATCAAAACCTATCTCTACCAGACCTTTAACAGAGATATCGCGTAAATCTTCGTAAACGCTGCCCTGGATAATACCGAACAGCGCATTTTTGTTCTGCAGGGAGTCAAAGCGGTCACGGCTACGCTTCGCCCAGCGCAACGACATCTCCATGGAGCGTTTCGCGTAATCCCAGTCGGCCGGGTATGGCGTACATTCGTCGAAGATCATCACGATATCAGAGCCGAGATCGTACTGAATCTCCATAGACTTTTCAGGATCGAGGAAAATCGGATCGCCGTTGATCGGGTTACGGAAGTGTACGCCCTGCTCGGTGATCTTACGGATGTCGCCCAGGCTGAAGACCTGGAAACCACCGGAGTCGGTCAGGATCGGGCCTTTCCACTGCATGAAGTCATGCAAATCGCCGTGCAGCTTCATGATCTCCTGACCAGGACGCAGCCACAGGTGGAAGGTATTGCCGAGGATAATCTGTGCGCCAGTGGCTTCCACTTCTTCCGGCGTCATCCCTTTTACGGTGCCGTAGGTGCCCACAGGCATAAACGCGGGGGTTTCCACCACGCCGCGATCAAACACCAGGCGGCCGCGACGTGCGCGACCATCGGTGGTATCGAGTTCAAATTTCATTTTTTCTCCGACGTCAGAAAAACAGTCCAACGTTGTAAAACGGTGCCGCGGACTTATTCCCCGACACGCTCATTCAAAGCCTGCGGATTGTACGTGATAAACATCGCGTCCCCGTAGCTAAAAAAGCGATATTTTTGTTCTACCGCAGACTTGTACGCCGCCATAGTGTGCTGATAACCCGCAAAAGCGGACACCAGCATAATCAGCGTTGATTCAGGCAGATGGAAGTTGGTTACCAGGGCATCAATCACGTTGTACTGATAGCCCGGGTAGATAAAGATCTGCGTATCGCCAAAGAAAGGCTCAATCAGGTCATTTTTGGCGGCCTGCGCGGCGCTCTCAAGGGAGCGTACCGACGTGGTGCCCACTGCCACAACGCGGTTACCGCGTGCTTTGGCGGCCAGAACGGCATCCACCACCTCTTGCGGCACTTCGGCATATTCGGAGTGCATGATGTGGTCTTCGATGCTGTCCACGCGCACCGGCTGGAACGTACCCGCCCCGACATGCAGGGTCACGAAGGCCATCTCGATACCTTTCGCGCGCAATTTTTCCAGCAGCGGTTCATCAAAATGCAGGCCCGCCGTCGGCGCGGCGACCGCGCCAGGCTTCTGGCTGTAAACGGTCTGGTACAGCTCGCGGTCAGCCTCTTCATCCGGGCGCTCGATGTAAGGGGGCAGCGGCATATGGCCGATCGCATTCAGGATGTCGAGCACCGTGCGCTCGTCATTGAACGCCACCTCAAACAACGCATCGTGACGCGCGGTCATGGTTGCACGGATGCTCTCATCATCGCCAAGCAGCAGCTCTGCACCCGGCTTCGGCGCTTTAGAGGCGCGAATATGTGCCAGAATACGTTTATCATCAAGCATACGTTCGACCAGCACTTCAATCTTGCCGCCGCTGGCTTTACGGCCAAACAGACGCGCCGGGATCACGCGGGTATTGTTAAAGACCAGCAGATCGCCAGGGTTGAGCTTGTCGAGCAAATCGGTGAAAGTACCGTGCGTCAGCTCGCCCGTCGGCCCATCCAGTGACAGCAAACGACAGCTACTGCGCTCAGGCATTGGGTAGTGAGCAATCAGGGATTCAGGTAGTTCAAAGGAGAAATCGGCGACGCGCATGACGTATACTCGTGACTTAAAAACAGGCGGCATAGTCTAGTGCTCACACCCTTTTGCTGCAACAACTAGCCGCCCCTGGACAAATAAAACGCATGAATTTTCTCGCTCACCTGCATCTTGCTCATCTCGCTGACAGCTCTCTTTCCGGCAATCTGCTGGCCGATTTCGTGCGCGGTAATCCCGCCGACGCGTACTCCGCAGAGGTTGTCGACGGGATTTTTATGCATCGCCGTATCGACGTGCTGACCGATAACCTGCCGGAAGTCCAGGAAGCCAAAGCGTGGTTCCGCCCTGAAACGCGGCGCGTCGCGCCAATCACGCTCGATGTGATGTGGGACCATTTCCTCTCGCGGCACTGGGAAACACTCTCTCCCGAGATGCCCCTTAACGCGTTCGTGCGTTATGCCCACCAGCAGGTGTCCATTATTTTGCCGGACTCGCCGCCGCGCTTTGTGAATCTGAATAACTATCTCTGGTCAGAACGCTGGCTTGAGCGCTATCGCGAGATGGACTTTATACAGAATGTGTTAAACGGGATGGCGAGTCGCCGACCGCGACTCGACGCGCTGCGCGACTCCTGGCATGACCTGGACACCCACTACGAGGCGCTGGAGACGCGGTTCTGGCAGTTCTACCCGCGTATGATGACCCAGGCGAAAAACAAACAGCTATAACAGAAATGCCATTGATAGGTGAAAGCTTGCTGAACGATTGTTAGCGCCTCTTTGTCTTATCAATGAACACTCTCTATACTGGGCGGCGTTGCGTTCCAAATAACCTTAGTATCTACAGGAGAATCACATGGTTCTGGTAACTCGTCCGGCTCCGGATTTTACAGCTGCAGCAGTTCTGGGCAACGGTGAAATCGTTGAAAACTTCAACTTCAAACAGCACACCAACGGTAAAGCGACCGTTCTGTTCTTCTGGCCAATGGACTTCACTTTCGTTTGCCCGTCTGAGCTGATCGCATTCGACAAACGTTACGAAGAATTCCAGAAGCGTGGCGTAGAAGTTGTAGGCGTCTCCTTCGACTCTGAATTTGTACACAACGCATGGCGTAACACCCCTGTCGACAAAGGCGGCATCGGTGCGGTGAAATACGCAATGGTTGCGGACATCAAACGCGAAATCCAGCAGGCTTACGGTATCGAACATCCGGACGCTGGCGTTGCACTGCGCGGTTCTTTCCTGATCGACGCAAACGGCATCGTTCGTCACCAGGTTGTTAACGATCTGCCACTGGGTCGTAACATCGACGAAATGCTGCGCATGGTTGACGCGCTGCAGTTCCACGAAGAGCACGGTGAAGTGTGCCCGGCTCAGTGGGAAAAAGGTAAAGAAGGTATGAACGCGTCTCCGGACGGCGTTGCTAAATACCTGTCTGAGAACGTATCCAGCCTGTAATCGGCACGGTTTACGGAAAAGGCCCGCATCAGCGGGCCTTTTTGTTTTGTACGATCTCACTCTTCACACGTTAAAACGCGAAGCACGAACACCCCAGCACGCCCCAGAATGCCTGGTCATCAGATACCGGGATATCCGATTGCCGCGCAATGCCGTGCGCATGGCCATGCACTCCACAGCTACCAATACACTGGTGCATCTGCACCACCGCCCCCACTTTGCTGGCTGCAGGCGGCGCAGAGCGGTAATGCCCCGGGACTTTCACGACCGGTGACCACGACGGCACAACCGGGATCGGCGGCGGTGACAGCGGACTGAAATGACCGGCGGCATACACGACCTTGCCGTCCACAACGGTCAGCACCGATTCAATGCCCTTGATCTCCTCTTCCGTCACGCTGAAGTAATCTTTCGACAGCACCACCAGGTCCGCAAGCTGCCCTTCAACCAGACGGCCTTTTTTACCCTGTTCGCTGGAAAACCACGCACTGCCTGCGGTCCACAGCTCCAGCGCTACCTCACGCGGCAGGCGGTTATTGTCGTCATACATCGCCAGGCCGCCGACGGTTCGCCCGGAGACCAGCCAGTAGAGCGCCGTCCACGGGTTATAGCTCGCCACACGGGTTGCGTCGGTTCCTAACCCAACCGGCACGTCCAGTTCCAGCATTTTCGCCACGGGTGGCGTGTGTTTCACCGCCTCTTTGCCGTAGCGGTCGACGAAATATTCGCCCTGGAACGCCATACGGTGCTGCACCGCAATACCGCCCCCCAACGCTTTGACGCGCTCGATATTACGCTCGGTAATGGTCTCCGCATGGTCAAAGAACCACTGCAGGCCGTTAAACGGAATCTCACGGTTCACCTTCTCAAAGACATCCAGCATCCGGCTGATGGATTCGTCATAGGTGGCATGCAGCCGGAACGGCCAGCGGTTTTCCACCAGGTGGCGCACCACGCGTTCCAGCTCGTCTTCCATCCCTTGCGGCAGATCCGGGCGCGGCTGGAGGAAATCTTCAAAATCCGCCGCCGAGAAGACCAGCATCTCTCCTGCCCCGTTCGCACGATAAAAGTCTGTGCCCTGCCCCGGTTTGAGCATATCGGTCCAGCGCTCAAAATCCTCCAGCTCCTGTTTAGGGCGCTGGGTGAAGAGGTTGTAGGCAATACGCACCGTCATCTGCTCTTTGGCGTGCAATTCGGCAATCACCTCGTAATCTTCCGGGTAATTCTGGAAGCCGCCGCCGGCATCAATGGCGCTGGTCAGCCCCAGACGGTTAAGCTCACGCATAAACTGGCGCGTGGAGTTAACCTGCTGCTCAATGGGGAGTTTCGGTCCTTTTGCCAGCGTGGCGTAGAGGATCATCGCGTTAGGTTTAGCGATCAGCAGCCCGGTCGGGTTGCCGTGGTTATCACGCACAATCTCCCCGCCCGGCGGGTTTGGCGTCTCTTTGGTGTAGCCGACAGCTTTCAACGCGGCGCGGTTAAGCAGGGCGCGATCGTAGAGGTGCAGGACAAACACCGGCGTATCCGGTGCCGCCTCGTTAAGCTCTTCGATGGTCGGCATCCGGCGTTCGGCGAACTGAAACTCGCTCCAGCCGCCCACCACCCGAACCCACTGAGGTGAAGGTGTACGATCGGCCTGATCTTTCAACATCCTTAGCGCATCCGCCAGCGACGGTACGCCTTCCCAGCGCAGCTCGAGGTTGTAGTTCAGCCCGCCGCGGATCAGGTGCAGGTGCGAATCGTTAAGCCCGGGGATCACCGTACTCCCCTTCAGATCGACAATCTGCGTTCCCTGCGTCGCATAGCTCATAATGCGATCGTGGTTGCCCGTCGCCAGAATCTTGCCGTTAGCAATAGCCACCGCTTCCGTGAGCGGGTTTTCGCGATCGAGAGTATGGATCTTACCTTTGGTTAAGATCAGTGTGGCAGTTTGAGACATAACGTACTCCTTTCAGCCGAATCAGGCTTTTTTGAGCCATCCGGCAAACAGACGGGTCACGATGGGCATCCACAGCCAGACCACCAGCGCGACCACACAGGCATCGTTAATCAGATGCAGCAACAACGTACCTTTCAGGCCAGGAAGCAACGCACCGGTGACCAGCGGCACCAGGTTGGTACTGGGGAAGATAACCAGCAGGGTAATGAGAAACTGTTTCCACTGTTTAGGCTTACGCACATGAGGCTCCGGTGGGGTAAACCAGAACGCCGCCTCGGTACGCACTTCGGTTTTATCGCCTTCCGCCAGCAGCGGTTCAATCTCTTTTACCAGCGCATTACGGGTATCGGACTGGGTCCACGCAGAGAGGTGTTCGAGGGTGTCGAAACGGATTATCACCGTCCACAGATGTTGTCCGTCGGTCGGGCGGATGACGTTCGCGCCAAGATGCCCCGGAAATTCCGCCGCGATGGGCATGATCTTACCCAGCCACTGTTCGTATCGCTCAGCCTGACCCGGCAGCAAGGTGTGGGTGATCACCAGCGTGACATGCGATGTGTGCGCCATAATAGTTTCCTGGTCATTAATGGGCGGGAGAACCCCGCCCTGGAAGGTTTACGCTTTGCGTTCTGGCGCACCGTGAACGAGGGTGTAGGCATAGTCAACGCCCATGCCATAAGCGCCGCTGTGCTCACGGACCAGGTCCATGACCGCGTCGTAAGTGCCTTTGCGAGACCAGTCGCGCTGATACTCAAGCAGCACCTGCTGCCAGGTCACAGGAACCGCGCCCGCTTGAACCATACGGTCAATCGCACGTTCATGGGCATCTACGGAGGTACCGCCGGAAGTATCGGTCACTACATAAACTTCAAACCCTTCATCCAGAGCCATCAGCGCCGGGAAGGTCAGGCAAACTTCGGTCCACAGGGCTGAGATGATAAGTTTCTTGCGGCCCGTTGCTTTCACTGCCGCAACAAACGCATCGTCTTCCCAGGAGTTCATAGAGGTACGTTCAATCGGTTTAACCGCCGGGTGAACCGCCAGCAATTCTGGCCAGATGTATCCGCTAAAGCTTTTTGTTTCGACAGAGGTGTAGATAACCGGAACATCAAAAATTTTGCCTGCTTTTGCCAGAGCCACCGTATTATTCTTTAATAACTGACGGTCAATATTTGCCACGCCAAAAGACATTTGCGGTTGGTGATCGATAAAAATCAGTACGGAATTGGACGGGTCAATCAGTTCACGAATAGACATAAAAGTACCTTTTAATCAATGTGTTAAAAGCCAACGTTTTGGTGTGCTATATGAGAAAGGGCCCTGACTGATAAAGCAATTTGAGTATAGCGAGAATTGATTGAGCGGATAGTAAAGATATTTGTCCCCTCTGTTGAAATTAACCGAACAACTTAGGGGAATTTTCAGCAACCGGGAAATAAACCGGTTGCTGATGACGATTAATTTCCGAACCAGACGGAGGCGGAAATGGCCGGTAGGGAGAGAATGCCTTCCTGAATCGTGCCTTTACCCTCTTTGCGTTGCCACGCCTTCACGTGCAGCAACGGAGAGTCATCCAGCACCACTTCACAGGCTTCTCCGCGGTTGATGGCGACCAGCACGCGTTGCTGGTTGTAGACGCGGGCAAACACCACCACGTTATCGTGGGCATACACCACCTGACAGCCACCGTAACGCAGCGCCTGGTTCTGTTTACGAAGCTTAGCCAGACGCTGGTACAGGCTGAGCAGCGCCTTGTCCTGCTTCGCCGGATCCCAGGGGAAGGTTTTGCGGCAGAAGGGATCGTTGTTCCCCTCCAGCCCCACCTCATCACCGTAGTAAATGCACGGCACGCCAGGCCAGGTGAAGAGCCAGGTAACGGCCAGCGGCAGACGTGCCACATCCTTGCCAAGCAGGGATTTAAAACGTGCGGTATCGTGGCTGTCCAGCTGGTTAAACATCCGCAACTGCTGCTGATGCGACAGGCTGGCGCGGTAGTTATCCATCCATGCCATACAGGTTTCGGCGTCGATATGCTGCGGATCGTAAGAGATATCGGTGTTCGCCAGAAATCCCCATAGCGGGAAGGTAAAACCGCGGTAGTTCATGGCCGAATCTTCTGCATCGGCTTGCAACCACTGGCGTGCATCGCCAAAATGCTCGCCAAAGACAAAGGCCTCCGGCTGCGCGGCTTTCGCTGAGCGGGTGATACCTGCAACGTGCTGAAGGTTATTACGCGCTCCGCCCGCTTCACCCAGCATATGCACCACGTCAAGACGCCAGCCGTCCATGTTCCATGGTGCCTTAAGCCAGTGGCGGACAACGCTGTCTTCACCGCCGTAGATTTCGTTGACCAGAGAAGGCGACTGGAAATCCAGCTTCGGCAGGCTTGGGTAGCCCAGCCAGTCCAGCGCGTAGCCCTCTTCATTAAAGCTGTACCAGTCACGCTGCGGCGAATCCGGGTTATGGCATGCCCCGCTCATCGACTGGTTATGACGGTCAAACCACGCGTGCGAATCCCCGCTGTGGTTGAACACGCCGTCCAGAATCAGGCGCATCCCTTCGTTTTTAGTGTTCTGTCGCAGGCGCAGCAGCGCGGCATCGCCGCCAAACTGCTCATCAACATGACGATAATCTTCGGTGTCGTATTTATGCACGCTTGGGGCTTTAAACACCGGGTTAAGGTACAGCGCCGTCACGCCCAGTTTTTTCAGGTACGGGAGTTTTTCGCTGATCCCGTCGAGATCGCCACCGTAAAACGTCGAGCCACCCGCCTGCGCGGTCAGCGGTTCATCCCATGCTTTGAGGATAATGTCGTGACCTGCTGCGTGGTGGTAATAAACCTTGTCCTGGTCTGCAGTGCGCTTTTCGCTGCGGGCAAAGCGGTCCGGGAAAATCTGGTAAAACACCTGATCGTTAACCCATTGCGGGCCATTGTCCGGGTAATCGACGGCAAACTGCTCCAGCCGGGCCGGCGGAAAACGGCTAAACCCCTGCGGGGTAAACCACAGCTGGCGGTTATTCCACAGCAGTTTAAAACTGTAGCGACGACGCGGCTGTCCACGGGTTAAATCGATGTTTGCCCGCCACGCCGTGATCCCGGGCTGCGGCTGGCTGCGCTGCTTATGCATTTTCAGCGCGGTCTCTTCGTTATCAATTTCGGCGCGTAGCGTCACGCGTTCAGGCTGATTTTCCCCCGCCAGCCAGAGCGTAATCACAAGGTTGTCTTTGTTTTGCTTAACAAATGGGGCAACCGGAAGGTGCCAGGCGTTTAACATCACGAATCCCCTTTGATTAAATTGACGTCACCTTGCCACAGGGTGGTTAAGGTTAGCTCATCATGACGAGGTTTATTGAGGGAGGAGGACGGGGGAGGAGGCATCAGTGTGAGCGGATGCCTCCTTCCAGTCCCTCTGCGGGGAGAGGGAAGATTACTGTGCCTGCGCCAGCTGACGGTCTCGGCGGCATTTAAACATCCAGCCCAGCAGCAGCAGGACGATCCACGCGCAGCCCACATAAAGGGAGATACGGGTATCCGGATGATAGCCAATCAGGGCGATGATAAAGACCAGGAAGACCAGACCGACAGCGGTTGTCACCACCCCACCCGGCACTTTGAACTTCAGCGCTTTCGCCTCTTCCGGTGACAGACGGCGACGGAACGCAATCTGCGACAACAGGATCATGATCCACACCCACACTGTCGCGAAGGTCGCCAGCGACGCAATCACCAGGAACACATTCTCCGGCATGATGTAGTTCAGGTAGACCGACAGCAGCAGGGCTACGGTCATCACCATTACCGTCACCCACGGCGTGCCGCGACGAGAGGTTTTGGCAAACACCTTAGGCGCACTGCCCTGCTCCGCCATTCCGTGCAGCATGCGGCCCACGCCAAAGACGTCACTGTTGATTGCCGAAAGCGAGGCGGTCAGCACCACAAAGTTCAGGATGCTGGCGGCAAACGCGATGCCCATATGCTGGAAGGTCAGCACAAACGGGCTGCCGTTAGTGCCCACCTGGTTCCATGGGTAGATGGACATAATGACGAACAGCGTCCCCACATAGAACACCAGAATACGCATTGGCACTGAGTTGATGGCGCGCGGAATGGATTTCTCCGGGTCTTTCGCTTCCCCGGCGGTAATGCCGATAATCTCGATCCCGCCGTAGGCAAACATGACCATCTGCAGCGACATAACCATGCCGAGCCAGCCGTTGCTGAAGAAGCCGCCGTTGCTCCAGAGGTTATGGATCCCCGTTGGCTGACCGCCGTTGCCGATACCCCAGATGATGATCCCGAAGCCCGCGATAATCATGATGATAATGGTGGCAACTTTGAAGAAGGAGAACCAGAACTCCAGTTCGCCAAACACCTTCACGCTCATCAGGTTGACGGCACAGATGATCAGGACCACGCTCAGCACCCAGATCCAGTGCGGAACCGCGGGGAAGCAGACGCCCATGTAGATGCCAAAGGCGGTAACGTCGGCAATAGCCACAATCAGAATTTCGAAGCAGTAGGTCCATCCGGTGATGAAGCCCGCCAGCGGGCCTAAGTTTTCCTGCGCATAGCGCGAGAACGAACTGGCAGACGGATTGTGAACCGACATCTCCCCGAGGGCGCGCATGATAATATACGCGGCCACGCCACCGATGATGTAGGCCAGCAGAACGCTGGGACCGGCCATTTTAATGGCATCTGCCGAGCCATAAAAAAGACCGGTACCGATAGCGGATCCCAGCGCCATAAAGCGAATGTGGCGGGTACTGAGTCCACGTTTGAGTTTGTTAGTGCTTTCCATTTAAATCTTGCCATTCAACTCGAAAAAAACAAAAAACCACGGGGCCTTAAGCCCCGTGGTTAAACAGTTTGTTGCCGTTGATTAATGGGCGTTCGATGCGACCTGACGCCCTGCAGCACGATCCCAGATAATGGCCAGAACCAGTGCAACAACGGTAGGCATCAACCAGGCCAGGCCTTGCTCGGACAGCGGCAGACGCTGTGTCCAGGCTGGCAGTATTTGCGCAAAGGCGGATGCTTTAATCCCGTCAAGGATACCAAAAATCAGGCTGATAAACATGGCTGGCGCAATAATTCGCGACGAGTTGTTCCACCACGGGCGGGTGAAGCTCAGCACCACCAGCACGATACATGGCGGATAGATGGCCGTCAGCACCGGGATAGAGACCTGAATCAGGTGGCTCAGACCGAGGTTTGACACCGCCATGGAGAAGATGCCCAGGATAAAGACCAGCGTGCGGTAAGAGAGCGGCAGATACTGAGCAAAGAACTCAGCGCAGGCGCAGGTCAGCCCCACGGCGGTGACAAGGCACGCCAGGAAAATCAGTACCGCCAGCAGCAGGCTACCCGCACCACCAAAGGTGTGCTGTACGTAAGCATGGAGGATCGCCGCGCCGTTGGCATTTTGATCGACCAGTATGGCGCTATCTGAGCCCAGGCGGAACAGCGCCAGGTACAGCAGCGTCAGCCCCACACCGGCCATCAGGCCAGCCCAGATGGTGTAGCGAGTCAGCAGACGCGCTTCCGTCACGCCGCGGGAACGTGCGGCATTCACGATAACAATACCAAACACCATTGCGCCCAGCGTATCCATCGTCAGGTAGCCGTTCACAAAGCCGTTGGAGAACGCGGCGTTTTTATAGGCGTCCATCGCATCGCTAATCGGGCCTGCGGGCCAGACGATGGCCGCAACCGCCAGCACAATCAGCGCCACGATTTTCAGCGGAGCCAGGAAGTTACCCACGGTATCCAGCAGCTTGCCCGGATAGAGGGAAACCAGAATCACAATCGCGAAGTAGATCAGGCTGTAGATAAACAGCGGCATCGCACCATCGCCAGTGAGCGGGGCAATCCCCACTTCGAAGGATACGGTCGCGGTACGCGGGGTCGCAAACAGCGGGCCAACGGCCAGATAGCAGACGGTCGCCAGCAGAATGCCGGCCACTTTGCCAATCGGGGTGCTGAGGCTATCAACGCCACCACCGACTTTCGCCAGCGCGACGACGGTCAGTACCGGCAGACCCACAGCAGTAATCAGGAAACCAAACGCAGCGGTCCAGACGTGTTCACCCGCCTGTAAGCCAACCATTGGAGGGAAAATGATGTTGCCTGCGCCAACGAACAGCGCAAATGTCATAAAGCCCAGCGCGATGATGTCACGCGATTTTAAGTGATGGGTCATAAAACCTTACTGCCTGTGGATGTGGTGTTGAAAACATTGAGATTTTCGCTATCTCTGACGGGACGATACAGCGGAAAATTTGCTCAATTTCAGCGGGATATGCTCCCGTCCTGGCGTGGAGAAGAATAGTTTTTCGATTTACCACGCAAATACAGTCGGTATGACAGTATCTGGGGCGCAATTTAAACGCTTATAACGTTTAAAGGCAAGATGGGATCGTGAAACCAGAACAATATACCAGCATCAAAAATCAGACCAGCACAATACGCTAATTATAAGAAAAACCCATGGCTAATCATGCGAACAAAAAACAGCCAGCCGTATAATATTCAGCCGCGTTTCGCTTGACTGCAAAGCAAACGGGCCAGCAAAGGCTGGCCCGTGGAAAGGTAAACTGACACGCCTGTCGTCAGGCGATCTTTTTGGCAATTAATCGTTCCGGGATAACGAAACTGAAGCGGGTTCCCTTACCCAGCGTGCTTTGAATATCGAGACGGCTTTCATGGTGATTCACCGCGTGTTTCACAATAGCCAGCCCCAGACCGCTGCCGCCGGTTTGCCGTGAGCGCGCTTTATCCACCCGGTAGAATCGCTCGGTCAGACGCGGGATGTGCTCAGGCGCGATCCCCGGCCCGTTATCCTCTACGCTGAACTCGGCGCCCGTTGGCGTGTGCTGCCAGCGCACCACGATATCCGTCCCCGCTGGCGTATGATTCACCGCGTTATACACCAGATTAGAAATGGCGCTGCGCAGCTCATCTTCGCTGCCAAGCACCTTGAGCGTGTTGTCGACCTCGAAGGTCAGCTGATGCATTTTATGGCTCAACGTCTGCGCTTCGCGCTCCACCACCCGCAGCATCATCGGAACATCAATGGTGTCATTCAATGCCAGCGAGGGGGCGGCCTCAATTTTCGAGAGCGTCAGCAGCTGTTTCACCAGCCCTTCCATACGGTGCGTTTGTTCACGCATCGTATGCAACGCTTTCTCGCGCGGCGCGCCTTCCAGCGTTTGCTCCTGCATCATCTCCAGGTACCCCTGAAGCACCGTCAGCGGAGTGCGTAATTCGTGGCTGACGTTGGCAAAGAAGTTGCGTCGCGCCCCTTCCAGCTGGTGCATCTGGGTGACATCACGGGCAACCATCAGCCACTGCTGGTCGCTGTAAGGCATCACACGGATTTCCAGATGGCGCCCATTATTGAGCTTCAGGTTGTGGGGGCGGGTAAAATCACGCTTTTTCAGGTACAGCGTGAACTCGGGGTAACGCAGAAGGTTGAGGATGTTCTGGCCATTATCGTCCGGCCAGCGCAGGCCCAGCAGCTGTTGCGCGAGGCCGTTACACCAGAAGATCGTCCCTTCTTCGGTCGTCAGAATGACAGCATCCGGCAGCGACTCAGCGCCGCTACGGAAGCGTTTGATCAGGCTTCCCAGCTCCCGACGCCGCTTTTTGTTACGCATCTGCATCTGGTGCAGACCGTACAGCAGCGGCTCCCAGCTTCCGCTTCCCGGCGGAGGCGTCATACTTCGGTCAACCCACAGCCACCACGAGAGGCGCAGCAGGTTCCAGAAATGCCAGATCAGAAGCCCGGTAACCGACGCCAGCAGAAACCACGGCAAATATCCAAGAAAGGCCCCCAGAATGAAGGCCGGAATACAGCATAAGATCAGTTCAAAGACGAGCCTTTTCCATGACAGACGTTCCAGCACGCGTCACACTCCTGTCATTGTTCAGAAACGGGTTGAAAAACGATAACCCGTGCCGCGGACCGTCTGCACCATGCGATCGTGGCCGCTCAGTTCCAGCGCTTTTCGCAGGCGGCGGATATGTACGTCAACCGTCCGGTCTTCGACATACACGTTAGTTCCCCAGACGTTATTCAGCAACTGTTCGCGGCTGTATACGCGCTCCGGGTGAGTCATAAAGAAATGCAGAAGTTTAAATTCGGTAGGCCCCATATCGAGGGGATTTTCACCGGTCATGACGCGGTGTGAGGTAGGGTCAAGGCTCAGTCCCTGCATCTCAATCACCTCTTCCACCGCCATCGGTGAAATGCGGCGCATCACGGCTTTAATGCGGGCAACCAGCTCTTTCGGTGAGAACGGTTTGGTAATGTAATCGTCCGCCCCCGTTTCCAGACCGCGTACGCGATCCTCTTCTTCACCGCGCGCCGTGAGCATCACAACCGGTATGTCGCGGGTTAGCGCTTCACGTTTCAGGTGTTTGATAAACTGCAGCCCGGAGCCGCCAGGCAACATCCAGTCGAGCAGAATCAGATCGGGCCAGGGTTCATTCAGCTGGTTCACCGCGCTGTCATAATCTTCCGCCTCAACCGGCTGGAAGCCATTTTGCTCGAGCACGAAGCACACCATTTCACGAATCGGAGCTTCATCTTCTACGACCAGAATACGTCTCGCCATACTTTGCCCTGTTTTATCTTATTTAAGTTACAAGTTTGTAATGCGGCGTCATTATGCGTCAGATTTATGACAGATTTATGAAAAACAGTACCACTATAAAGGGCAAACTGTTGTTTTATTACAGCGGTTATTTTCTGTTCCCTGACAGTTTATAATCCTGCTTTCTCTTTTTCGCCACGGATCAGCAATGCGCATACTACACACCTCTGACTGGCATCTGGGTCAAAATTTTTACAGCAAAAGCCGGGCGGCTGAACACGAAGCGTTCCTGAACTGGCTGCTGGATACGGCCCGCTCTCATGAGGTGGACGCCATTATTGTGGCGGGCGACATCTTCGATACCGGCTCGCCCCCCAGCTATGCGCGCGAGTTATATAACCGTTTTGTCGTCAATCTGCAGCAAACGGGCTGTCATCTGGTGATTGTTGCCGGCAACCATGATTCCGTCGCAACATTAAATGAATCCCGCGATATTCTGGCGTTTCTCAATACTACCGTGGTGGCCAGCGCAGGACATGCGCCGCAGATCCTGAAAAAGCGCGACGGGACGCCGGGTGCGGTACTGTGTCCGATCCCATTTTTACGCCCGCGCGATATTGTCCAAAGCCAGGCGGGGCTTTCCGGCGCTGAAAAACAGCAGCATTTGCTGCAGGCCATCACCGACTATTACCACCAGCAGCATGCCCAGGCCTGTGCCCTTCGCGGCGACCAGGCGATTCCGGTGATTGCCACCGGGCACCTCACCACCGTTGGGGCCAGCAAAAGCGACGCGGTGCGTGACATTTATATTGGCACGCTGGATGCTTTCCCGGCACAAAACTTCCCGCCCGCGGATTATATTGCCCTCGGGCATATCCACCGGGCGCAGGTTATCGGCGGCTGCGAGCACATTCGCTACTGCGGCTCGCCCATCTCGCTGAGTTTTGATGAGACCGGCAAAGCCAAAAGTGTCCATCTGGTCAGCTTTAGCGGCGGCAAGCTCAGCGCCGTTGACACGCTGGAAGTGCCCGTCACCCAACCGCTGGCGGTGCTGAAAGGCGATCTGGACGCCATCACCGCCCAGCTTGAACAGTGGCGCGGCGTGGAACAAAACCCGCCGGTCTGGCTGGATATTGAGATCGCCAGCGGCGACTACCTGCATGATGTGCACCGAAAAATTCAGGTGCTCACGGAAAACCTGCCGGTAGAGGTACTGCTGGTGCGCCGCAGCCGCGAGCAGCGCGAGAAAATTCTGCTCAGCGCCCAGCGCGAAACGCTCAGCGAACTCAGGGTGGAAGAGGTCTTTGAACGCCGGCTCTCCCACGAGGAGATTGACGACGCGAAACGCGCACGGCTGAACGAGCTGTTTACGCACACCCTGCATGCCCTGAACGATGAGGAAGAAAACGCATGAAAATCCTCAGCCTGCGTCTGAAAAATCTCAACTCACTGAAGGGTGAGTGGAAAATCGATTTTAACGCGGAGCCGTTTGCCAGCAACGGACTGTTTGCGATTACCGGGGCTACCGGCGCAGGGAAAACGACCCTGCTCGACGCCATTTGTCTGGCGCTGTATCACGAAACGCCGCGTCTGCAGAAAGTCTCCCAGGCACAAAACGATTTGATGACGCGCGACACGGCCGAATGCCTTGCCGAAGTTGAGTTTGAAGTCAAAGGTATTGCCTATCGCGCTTTCTGGAGTCAGAACCGCGCGCGAAATCAGCCCGACGGTAATCTTCAGGCCCCACGCGTCGAGCTGGCACGCTGTGAGGACGGTAAAATTCTGGCCGACAAAGTGTCGGATAAACTGGAACAAACGGCCGCCCTCACCGGGCTGGATTATGGCCGTTTTACCCGCTCAATGCTGCTCTCTCAGGGACAATTTGCCGCCTTCCTCAATGCCAGACCTTCCGACCGCGCCGAACTGCTGGAAGAACTGACCGGAACCGAGATCTACGGGCAGATTTCCGCCATGGTGTTTGAGAAACACAAAGCCGCGCGTAACGCCCTTGAGGTGTATGAAGCACAGGCTGCAGGCGTCGTATTGTTGAGTGAAGAGCAACAGCAGCAGTTACAGCAAAGTTTGCAGGCACTTACTGACGAAGAAAAAACGCTGCTGGCGCAACAGCAGAATCAACAGAAAGATTTTCAGTGGCTTACGCGCAATGACGAGCTTATACGTGAGCAGCAGCGCGTTGCCACCTTGCAGCAACAGGCGCAACAGGCACTGACCGAGGCTGCGCCCGAGCTGGCAACGCTCCAGCTTGCTCACCCCGCCGCCCAGCTGCGACCACTGTGGGACAGCCAGCAAGAGCAAACCACCCGACTGGGGCAAACGAAGCAACGCATTGTTGAAGTAAATGCTCGCTTACAAGCAAAAACCGCGCTGCGCTCGCGTATCCGTAATACGGCCCAGCGTAGCCATGCACAACTGCAGACCGACCTTACGGCGCTGGCACAGTGGCTGGCAGAACACGAGCGGTTTCGTCAGTGGGGCCAGGAGATAGCAGGCTGGCGCGCCCATTTTGCACAGCTGAATCGCGATAAAAATCAGATCGCCACACTTTCCACGCGCATTGCTGAATTACGCCAGAAGCTGGCAGAGATGCCGGAAAACGCCCTGACGCTCACGGCTGACGAGGTCAGCGTGGCGATGGAGCAACAGGCTCAGTCACGGACTTTCCGCCAGCGGCTGATGTCGCTTCAGGCCCGTTATCTGCCGCTGCAACAGCGTCTGCGCCAGAACGGTGAAAGCCTGCAGAAAGCCCAGGCAGAGCAGGTAAAACTCAATGAAACGCTGACGCTGCGTCGCCAGCAGTACAAAGAGAAAAACCAACATTACCTGGATCTTGAAACGCTCTGTAGACAGGAAGAGAAGATTAAAAGTCTGGAGGCAGAGCGTGCGCAGCTGCAGGCGGGACAGCCCTGCCCGCTGTGCGGCTCAACCTCGCACCCGGCGGTCACTGCCTATCAGGCGCTGGAGCTCAGTGCCAACCAGCAGCGTCGCGACCAGTTAGCCAAAGAGGTCGCTGCACTTAAAGAGGAAGGATTGTTAGTTCTCGGTCAGGTGAATGCCCTGACCCGGCAGATCCAGCGTGAGACAGACGACGCTCAGACGCTCTCTCAGGAGGAGCAAGCGCTCACTAAAGAGTGGCAATCGGTTTGCGCGTCCCTGAATATCACTCTGAATATTCAGGAAGATATTGCCCCGTGGATGAACGAACAAGAGCAGTATGAGCGTCAGCTTTACCAGCTGAGCCAGCGTCTGACGCTGCAGCAACAGCTGAATGAACAGGACGCGCAGGCGCGTCAGTATCAACAGCAGCTGACGGCCACGCGCCAGGCGCTGGAAACGACCCTGCTCACGCTGTCACTCAACGTCCCGGAGGAAGGCACAGAGGCTGCCTGGCTGAACGAACGTGAAACCGAGTTTGCACAGTGGCAGGAAAAACAGACTCAGCATGGCGTCATGCAGGAGCGCATGACGGCTCTGATGCCGCTGCTCGACACCCTGCCCGCCACAAACGACACAGAAACCGAACCGGCCATTCCTGATAACTGGCGCGAAACGCACGACGAATGCGTTTCTCTTCAGAGCCAGCTTGCCACATTGCAACAGCAGGAAAGCCTTGAAAGCGAACGGCTGCAGCACGCCACGACGCACTTCACCGCCGCACTGACCGCAAGCTGCTTCGCCGATCGGGAGGCCTTTCTGGCTGCACTGCTTGATGAAGAGACCATCCGCCGTCTTGAACACCGTAAGCAGACCCTGGAAAACCAGCTTCAGCAGGCAACCGCGCTGTTCGCACAGGCAAACCAGCAGCTGCAGGCTCATCAGACGCAGCGACCGGAAGGGCTGGAACTCGACGCGCCAACCCTGCAGTTGCAGCTACAGCAACTCGGGCAACAGCTTCGGGAGAACACCACTCATCAGGGTGAGATCCGCCAGCAGCTTAAACAGGACAGCGATAACCGTCAGCACCAGCTGGCGCTCATGCAGCATATTGAAGAGGCCGCGCGGCTGGCCGATGACTGGAGCTATCTGAATTCGCTGATAGGTTCCAGCACCGGTGACAAGTTCCGTAAGTTTGCCCAGGGGCTCACGCTGGATAATCTAGTCTGGCTTGCCAACCAGCAGCTAAATCGCCTGCACGGGCGCTATTTGCTGCAACGTAAGGTCAGCGATGCGCTGGAACTCGAAGTGGTGGATACCTGGCAGGCGGACGCGGTGCGCGATACCCGTACCCTCTCCGGCGGCGAAAGCTTCCTTGTTAGCCTGGCACTGGCGCTGGCGCTTTCCGATCTGGTGAGCCACAAGACACGCATCGACTCGCTGTTCCTGGATGAAGGCTTCGGCACGCTCGACAGCGAAACGCTGGATACCGCCCTGGATGCGCTCGATGCGCTGAACGCCACCGGGAAAACCATTGGCGTGATTAGCCACGTCGAGGCGATGAAAGAGCGGATCCCGGTGCAGATCAAAGTGAAGAAGATTAACGGGCTGGGGTATAGCAAGCTGGATAAGGTGTTTGCGGTGGAGTGAGGGTGCCCTGCATGAGGGCACCCTCATCCCGCCCCCTCTCACGCATGGAGAGGGAGAATGGCTATAGCGGCCAGAGCCACGCGGCGCCGCGCACGCCGCTGGAGTCCCCGTGCACCGCTTTGCGGATCGGGGTTTCACACTCGCCGCCGAAGACCCACTGCTTCACCAGATTCGGTACCGTGGCATATAAACGGTCGACATTGCTCATCCCGCCGCCGAGCACAATCACGTCAGGGTCAAGGATATTCACCACGTGCGCCAGGGATTTCGCCAGCCGCATTTCATAGCGGCTGAGAGCCAGCTCAGCTACCGGATCGTGTTCCCCGACCCGGCGCATAATCTCGTTCCCCTTGAGTGGCTGGCCACTCAGGCGGTGATAATCGGTGGCAAAACCGGTGCCGGAGATAAACGTCTCAATACAGCCCTGCTTGCCGCAATAGCACGGCACCTCGGCGCGGTATTTAAGTTCATCGTCATCCATCCACGGCAGGGGGTTATGTCCCCACTCGCCCGCCGTACCGTTGCCGCCAATATGAGCGCGCCCGCCCAGGGCCACGCCTGCGCCACAGCCGGTCCCGATAATGACCGCAAAGACGGTCTGGGCCCCTGCGGCGGCACCGTCAATGGCTTCGGAGACGGCCAGACAGTTGGCGTCATTTGCCAGACGCACTTCCCGGTTCAGGCGCTGACTTAAATCTTTATCAAAAGGCTGACCGTTGAGCCAGGTGGAGTTGGCGTTTTTAACCACCCCGGTATAGGGCGAGATTGAGCCCGGGATCCCCATCCCAACGGTGCCGGTCTGCCCTGTCGCCTGCTCAGCCATGTCGACCAGCCGGGCAATCGTCTCGATAGTCTGGTGATAATCATCGCGCGGCGTAGGCAGACGGTGGCGGAACAGTTGCTCCCCCTGCTCGCTCAGTGCGATGACTTCTGTTTTGGTGCCGCCCAAATCAATCCCAATACGCACAAGACACTCCTCATTATTTTGATTATCAACAGAGTAGAAGCCCGCTTCCCGATTAGCAATGCAAGCGATGCGACAATTCGTTATCATGCCCGCTGATTTAACGACAAGGCCGTGGAAATTATCATGCTGTGGTTCAAAAATTTGATGGTTTACCGTCTCAGCCGCGACGTTTCGCTGCGTGCAGAAGAGATGGAAAAACAGTTAGCCGCTTATAGCTTTTCCCCTTGCGGTAGCCAGGATATGGCAAAAACCGGTTGGGTTCCTCCAATGGGTTCACAAAGCGATGCATTGACCCACGCCAGCAGCACGGGTCAAATCATCGTCTGCGCCCGCAAAGAAGAAAAAATTCTGCCCACGCCGGTGGTCAAGCAGGCGCTCGAAGCGAAAATTTTCAAGCTTGAAGCCGAACAGGGTCGCAAGCTGAAAAAAACCGAAAAAGATTCGCTGAAAGACGAAGTTCTTCACTCTCTGCTGCCGCGCGCCTTTAGCCGTTTCAGCCAGACAATGATGTGGATCGATACCGTTAACGGGCTGATCATGGTGGACTGCGCCAGCGCCAAAAAAGCGGAAGATACGCTGGCCCTGCTGCGCAAAAGCATCGGCTCGTTACCGGTCGTTCCGCTGGCGCTGGAAACGCCGATTGAACTGACCCTGACCGAATGGGTGCGCAGCGGTACAGCGGCCCAGGGCTTCCAGATCCTTGATGAAGCCGAGCTCAAAGCTCTGCTCGAAGATGGCGGCGTGATCCGCGCGAAAAAGCAGGATCTGGTGAGCGACGAGATCGCCGTACACATTGAAGCGGGCAAAGTGGTGACCAAACTGGCACTCGACTGGCAGCAGCGTATTCAGTTTGTGATGTGCGATGACGGCTCGGTGAAGCGTCTGAAATTCTGCGATGAGCTGCGCGATCAGAACGAAGATATCGATCGTGAAGATTACGCCCAGCGCTTTGACGCGGACTTTATCCTGATGACCGGAGAGCTGGCAGCGTTAATTCAGAATCTGGTGGAAGGCCTCGGCGGCGAAGCGCAGCGGTAATGCCTGCAGTGACCCTCTCCCGGCAGGGAGAGGGAATAAAACGTTTTATTTCAGGTAGCGGCACAGATAAGAGGTCGGTTCAGCAACCTGCAGATGGAATTCGCTGTGGCCAGGGACGTTGAACGCTTGTCCGGCAGAGTAAACTTTCCATTCTGTTTCCCCCGGCAGTAAGACGTTGAGCGCACCGCTGATCACCGTCATCTCTTCAGCTTCGGCTGTACCAAAGGTGTATTCCCCTTCAGCCATAACGCCGACACTGGCGCGGCCAGTGCTGCTGCTGGTAAAACCAATGGATTTCACTTTACCGGAAAAGTATTCGTTACTTTGAAGCATGAACTGGCCCTTATATTTTTAGATAAAAATTCACTATAGGGGCCATGATCATCACCTGTCACGCAAAATCATTAGATCAACAGCTCTGCGGCCAGCCGGGCCATCAGAACATTGGACAACAGCACCGGGACATCCAGCGCCTTTTGCAGTAAATCACGGTGGTGCTGGTGGAATCCAAGGCAGTCCAGAATCAACACATCGGCCCCTCTCTCCAGCAGTTCCCGTCCTGCCTCAATCAGCGCGGCCTCGCTGTCCCAGAAGGGATTGGCCAGCGCATACAAAGGCATTTTTTCGAGTACGTGCCATTTTGCCGTCTGGTTGTCCATAAGCTCTTCAATGGGAACAATGACCCCCACCTGATGCCCGTCAACAATGGAGGCCACCAGCGGCGGAATGATCCGCATCGGCTCCAGCAAAATCGCATTACGCGCGATGAGTCCCTTAACAGGTGCAGTACTCATCAGTAAAATGACGTCATAGCCTTGATTATCGAGCACTTCTATTACGCTCTGCAGCGAGCGCTCGATTTTCTGACGCGAAACATGCGCCAGTTTACCGTCACTTAATAACGTCGCCAGGGGATCCTCCCCCGCCTCTACAGCGTAGTCTTCCATGACCTCTTCCCGACTCATCTTCCCCAGCAGGCTTAGATGCGTTATCTGTTGTTCAGATACATGCTCGGTTAAGAGCGGTAACACTTCGCTTACAGGGACCACACCAATAGTGAGGATCGCCAACGTCGCCTTCATCTTCATCGCCTTCCATTACCGCTAAATCTTTCACACAGGTACAGGCTCACTACGCTGCACAGTTCGTTTTTTCAACAAAACAGCACCAAGCGTAGCAGGTGATCCCCATCGCGAAATGTAAAGATCGCCTGCCCGTTACGGAGTTACCTGTAATAACTAAATATTAACCCCTGCTTAACATTTGCGATGAGTAAAAAGTGTGATTCAGGCACGGTATTTAGCCCTTTAGGAATTCATTCACGACTTATCAGGATCTTCGTAGCGCCGTTTGGCATCCAGCGCTTCCTGTTCAGTTTCATGTTCACTGATCAGAGAGTCTGGTTTGGGGTGATCGGCACGCAGCTGATACCAGGTGACGGTTTGATCGCCATTGCCTTTTTCAACGGTAACGATGCGTGCTTCACGTGGATAGGGAGGTCTGGTTGGCATAGCTCATCCTTTTTTTATGTCTGAGCTATAAGTATAGACGCCGCTTAGCTGGCACAAGCCAAACGCAGGGCGGTAATAATCTGAATTACCACGTCCTCGGGTGAAGCGGAAGCATCCACAACGTGGTGTGCCGCTTCGCGGTATAACGCATCGCGTTCGGCCAGCACTTCGCTCACCTCTTCGCTGAGCGGCCGGGAGGTCAGCGCAGGACGTTGTCCCTCTTCCGGAAATGCTTCCAGCCGCCCTACCAGGGCCGAAACGGGTGCGCTGAGGTAGATGACAATCCCTTTTTCACGCATAAAGCGACGGTTACACTCGGCGAGAACAATGCCGCCACCGGTTGCGATAACAGCAGACGGCGTGGTGACCGCCTTCAGCGCGGCCGTTTCACGGGCGCGAAAGCTCTCCCACCCCTCTTGCTCAACGATTTCCGCGATGCTTTTCCCGGCTTCGGTTTGCAGCCAGTGGTCGGTATCAACAAACTGACGATCGCACGCGCGTGCCAGTTCCAGGCCAACGGTGGTTTTCCCACAGCCGCGGGGGCCAACTAAAAAGATGGGTTGGGTCATAACCAGGTGTTCCCCTTGATGCCGGATGGCCGAAGAGCGTAAAGAAATAATTGCAGAAGATGTTGCGTTTACTTTACTGCAAAGCGGTACGGGATGACAACCCTGCGGAGGCCATACTGTACCACAAAGTGACAATGGTTATCATTACGCAGTGCGACGCTTGACTTCGAGCAGCCACTTATCAAGCTCTGCGGCGAATTGCTGGCGATCGCGTTGGGACAGGCTGTCTGGCCCGCCGGTCTGCACGCCGCTGGCGCGAAGCGTATCCATAAAATCACGCATGGTGAGTCTTTCACGAATGGTCGCCGGCGAATAACGCTCCCCTCTCGGGTTCAGCGCCGCCGCTCCCTTTTCAATTACTTCCGCGGCCAGCGGGATATCCGCCGTGATCACCAGATCCTCGGGGCTACACAGACGCACAATCTCGTTATCCGCCACGTCAAAGCCAGCCGGAACCCGCAACGCGCGAATAAATCGGGAAGGCGGTACGCGAATATTCTGGTTCGCCACCAGCGTAAGCGGCATCTGCACGCGCTCGGCCGCGCGGAATAAAATCTCTTTAATCACATTCGGACACGCGTCCGCATCAACCCAAATCGCCATATTGTCTCCCCATAATGATTCTGCCGACTATTGTCGCCTGCATTTCGTTGTTAAGCTATCAATCAGAGAAAACAACGCATAATGACGGAGAATCGTGATGGATAAGAAAATCGGGTTTATCGGCTGCGGTAACATGGGCAAAGCCATCCTGGGTGGCCTGATCGCCAGCGGACAGGTGCTGCCGGGTCAGATTTGGGTCTACACCCCATCACCGGACAACGTCGCCGCGTTACGCGATCGGTACGGGATCAACGCAGCTGAAAGTGCGCAGGAAGTGGCCCAGGTAGCCGATATTGTCTTTGGCGCCGTCAAGCCGAACATCATGATCAAAGTGCTGAGCGACATCACCACCAGCCTGAACAAAGAGACACTGGTCGTATCGATTGCCGCGGGCGTCACGCTCGATCAGCTGGCGCGCGCGCTGGGTCATGACCGTAAAATCGTACGCGCTATGCCGAATACCCCGTCACTGGTCAACGCCGGCATGACCTCCGTCACGCCTAACGCGCTGGTGACGTCGGAAGACGTGGCGGATGTCCTGAACATCTTCCGCTGCTTCGGTGAAGCGGAAGTCATTGCCGAATCCATGATCCATCCGGTAGTGGGAGTGAGCGGTTCAGCGCCTGCGTATGTCTTTATGTTTTTAGAAGCGATGGCCGACGCCGCTGTGCTTGGCGGTATGCCACGAGCGCAGGCGTATAAATTCGCTGCACAGGCCGTGATGGGCTCTGCCAAAATGGTGCTGGAGACCGGTAAACATCCGGGTGAACTGAAAGATATGGTCTGCTCGCCTGGCGGAACCACTATCGAGGCGGTGCGGGTGCTGGAAGAGCGCGGCTTCCGTTCGGCCGTTATTGAAGCGATGACAAAATGCATGGAAAAATCAGAGAAACTGAGTAAATCCTGATTATCTGATCCGGACGTCAGGCGGCCACCTCGGTGCGGCCGCGTCCGGCATTTTTCGCCTTATACAGCGCCACATCGGCCGCTTTTAACCACTCCCGATAGTGCCCGAACTGCGGTCCCCAGGGCGCGACACCGACGCTAATACGCAGAGATTCCTTGGGCGCACACGGTAACGACAGCGTTTCCAGCCGCTCATGTACGCGTGACATCACGGCGATGGCACTGTCAGCCGCCGTCCGGGACATGATCACCGCAAACTCATCCCCGCCAAAACGGCCTATCGCATCCCCGGAACGCACCGTTAGCTGCAGTTGCCGCGTCAGGGCGATGATCGCCTCATCACCCACATCGTGGCCCCAGGTGTCATTGATATTCTTAAAATGATCGATATCGATAAGCAAAATCGTGGCGGTGCAGTGGTTGCGGCGACAGTGTTCAAATTCATTTCTCAGCAGCACTTCCCAGTGCCGGCGATTAAAGACGCCGGTCATGCCGTCGTGGGTACTCATCAGCTCCAGCCGCCGTTTATGCTCTGCAAGCCTGATGGCAGTACGATGGCTGAGCCAGGCAAAAAGCATCGGATATAACACCAGCACGGGAAGCGTTAAGCCCCATGCCAGAGGCTCCGGGTTGAAGACAGCCACCCGGCCCACAACGGGGAGCGTCACCAGGGAAGACAGAAGGGTTAACATCATGCCGGTAAAAAACAGCCGACAACCGCCGGACCCCATCATGTTCATTCCCACCATCATCAGCAGCGCTGCCGTAGGTAGCGCATTGATCCCCATCATGCCGATCCAAAGCCCGGCAATAATGGCATCAATCTTCAGATTAAAGCGTTCCTGCTGATGAGGCGAAGCAGCACGGCAGGACCACTGCCAGGCGAAATGGGGCCAGACAAATGCCCACCCCACCAGGAACAACCACCAGACGCCGGATACAGAAAAGGTGACCAGCACGCCAGAGAGGGGGAAGAACATCGCTGCCAGTCCGACAACACGCGCCAGCCGGGCTCGCCGGGCAAACGGGATCCCGGTACGGTGGGGGTCATCCTGAGAAAGGGTCATATTCCACTCTTCCCGAATGCGCTTTATATTGTAATAAGATTCATCATTCATCATTTTTGGGAATATTCTGAAACATTTCCCAAATTATAGAGAGGGGGCTTACGGGGAAAGTATGAAATTTCGGGTGAGCCGCCGGGGCCACTCACCCGATAGGACTACACGTTTTTCTTCAGACAGGCACTCATGAACTTGCTGCGATCGTCGCCTTTCAGGGACTGTTCGGTCGCTTTCGCATTACACTCGCGCATTTTTTGCTGCTGCGGCGTCAGGCTTTTCTCACCCGGTTTCGCGGCACCGTTTTTGAGGCAACCGCTCATGTAGGTCTTACGGGCATCACCCTTCAGGCTCTGCGCGGTCGCCTGTTGATTACAGGTGGTCATGCGTTGCTGCTGCGGCGTTAATGTTTTCTCTTCCGCGTTCGCCGATGAGATCAGAAACAGACCCGAGAGCAGAGTAACCAGTAATGTTGTTTTCATTGCACCATCCTTTTGTGAACATTCACTGTAAGTCTGGTTCGTGACAGGAAAAAAACCACCCGGCAGATGTGATTTCCGCCGGGCTTTTATTATTTCAGCCCCAAAGCCGCTTTCATGGTGTAGAACAGATCCGTTTGATCGGTCAGCCCTACCACGTTTGCCGCATGCGGACCGTATGCTGCGATGCGCAGCTGGGTTCCGGTATGCTCCATGGACTCTTCTTCAGAGTTGCCATAGCTCAACACCATCACCGCGCCGTCTTTGGTGTTCAGCGCCTGCGTCAGGCCCGGTGCTTTGGTATCCGCAGGGATGATCTGGCTGGCGTGCGCATGGTCTGCGGTAACAACCACCAGGGTGTTGCCGTCTTTCTTCGCAAACTCAAGTGCCTTCTGCACTGCTTCGTCCAGATCGACCGTCTCCCCAATCTGACCGCACGGGTTAGCCGCATGATCCTGTTTATCGATCGACGCGCCTTCCACCTGCAGGAAGAAGCCCTTTTCACTCTTGCTCAGCAGTGAGATCGCTTTATCGGTCATCGCCGCCAGCGTCGGGATGCTGTCGGTACGTTTTGGGTTTGGCGTACAGGTTACGGCAGGCTTATCAATGTTGCCGTGGTAGGACGCTTTTGGCCCTTCCCAGCGCACCGGCATATTGCCATCGGAGAAAAGACCCAGCAGCGGTTTATCCTGGCTTGCTTCGGTAATCGCCGCCAGAGAAGATGCATCGCTCACCAGCTGATAGCCGCGAGCCTGCGCCTGCTCACGCAGCGTTTTGCCCTGCCATTCGCCCGCCGTGGCGGTTTCCGCGAAGGTTTTCGCCCCGCCGCCCAGCGTCACGTCAGGACGTGCGTTCAACAGTTGTTCCGTAATCGAGCCTTTGCCGCCCTTTTCCAGCGCGTTAGTCGGGCATTTTTCGCTGGTCACCGACGGGCCGTAGCATTTACGCGAGGTGACATGCGCCACCAGCGCCGCTGGCGTTGCATCCTGAAGTTCAGCCGTAGAGACGTTGCCGGTAGCCAGTCCCGCCGCTTTAGCCATCTCCAGAATGGTCTGGTGATCTTTTTCGTGAATATCTACACCCAGCGCACCATTATAGGTTTTCACACCGGTGGACCACGCCGTGGCAGAGGCAGCAGAATCCGTCACGTAATCGGGTTTACCGGTTTTTTTATCCAGCGCGTAATGGGTATATTGTCCGGTGAGAGGCAGTGCGTCGATACCTTTAAAAAAGCCGCCCGCGCCTTCGGCATAATTTCGTGCTGCCGTTATTTCGGAATCGCCCATCCCGTCGCCAATCAGCAGAATAATGTTTTTAGCGGGTTTCTCATTCAGCGAAGCGCGAATGGCGGCGGTTTGATCTTCAGTCAACCGGCGCGCGCCGCCAGGCTGGGTGATATCCCCTTTGGCCGCACGATTATCCAGCACGCTGGTATTGTGATTGTCGGCATAAATAGCGGGTGACATTAACAGGGGAAGTAATGCGATGAAAAGTGCGCTCTGTTTCAATTTATTTTCTCCATGTACAAATACATAAAAAATAAAACAGAGCGACTATAGGCATCCTGCATGACAATTCTATGACACGCCGTCAGGTTCCGTGATGGTTTAGTTGCGAGGATGCCTTAACAGCTTTTTTACGTACTGGCGGAGCATTTCAGCATCCTCAACCGGCACCTGGGAATCGGGTCTGACGCTTTCCAGCGCGCCTTCAACGTTCTCAATCAACGTCTGTTGTTCGTTTTTCGCCATTTGTCGCAGCAGCGCGGTGACCACAATTTCCAGCGCTTCAACCTGGGCGACCAACTCTTTTGACTCTTCTTCCTTTTGTGCAAGCTTGACCAACAACTCAGCAATGAGATTTTTCATGGTGCTATTTCCTTATCCGTTTTGTCTGAACTTAGCATTCTGAATCCATTATGCAAAGAGAAGAAATTTATTATGTTATGCAAAAGTGATGCGGCAGGAAAAATAGATTCCTCGCGGCTTTCAGCGAAACGTTTTTCTATAAAAAACGCCGCATTTAGTTATATAAAAATGCGGCGACCATAAGAATATATAATACATCTACGAAACGGTTATCGCGCCGACTTCGCCTCCGCCATTTGTCTGCGACGACGCAGTGCAATAGCCAGTTGAATAATATTTATCAGCACCACAATAGCGGTAGCAGCAAATACCCAACGGAAACCGGCCATTGCCGAAACAGCGGCTCCCATAAGCGGACCGGCAACGTTACCTAAATACATAAACGACTGGTTATAGCCAAAAATACGGCCCGTTACCTGGTCACTGGAATATTTCACCAGCAATGTTTGCACCGCGGGTAACATCGCACCATCGGCAAAGCCCAGCAGAAACCGCAGCACGCCAAGCTGAAACGGAGAAGTGACAAACGACATTGCGAAAAAGAGCACCACCGCAAAAATCAGCGTGGCCATCAGGATACGCGCCGTGCCGATCCTGTCGCCCAGTTTTCCAAGGCGTGGCGCCGAAATGAGGGCTGATACGCCCGGGACGGCGGCAATCATCCCGCTGAGGAAAGCAATATTATTGCTGTCTGGCTCCATCGACTTAATAAACAGCGCCAGAATCGGGCCGACCGAACCGTTGCAAAGCTGGATCACCATGGTGGTCACAAACAGGCTGATCATCAGGCCCGGATAGGGCAGCGAGGCGAAAACGGCCTTGCCGCTCAGGCGTTCAGCTTTGCTGATGACGGGGCGTCCTCCCTCTTTAATGAGGAAGAGCGTGACCAGAAAACTGACCACCAGCAGGATGGCCGTAATGATAAACACCGCGCGCAGCCCCACATGATCGGCGAGGAAGCCCCCTAGCAGCGGGCCGCCAATGACCCCGCTTATCTGAGCAGTAGAGAGCGTACTCAGCGCCCAGCCGCTGCGTTCACGGGGCACCTGCGAGGCCACCAGCGCCATGGCATTCGGAATATACCCGGACGTCAGCCCCATCACCGCTCGCAGGAAAAAGAGCTGCCATACGTTAGTGGCAAAGGCCTGCAGCAGAATGGCTATCGCCATCCCCAGCGATGCGCGCAGCAGCATCAGCTTGCGCCCTTTGCGGTCGGCCAGACTGCCCCACATCGGCGAGACAATGGCAGAGACCAGAAACGTGACGCTGAACGTCAGACCTGACCACATGGAGAGCGCTTCATGGGAGGTAACGCCCAGCTGCGACACGTACAGCGGCAGGAAGGGCAATATCTGGCTGATGGCCAGCCCGGTAAAGAAGCACCCGAACCAGACCGAGATGAGATTTACTTTCCAGGATTCCATAAAAGAAATAGTCTTCATTTTTAGGCGAATTCGCCGACAGATTAGCAAGTTACGCGTTATGACGTCGCACCAGAGATGCGCCCTTGCCGACTTTGGTGTTTTATCTTCCCAGTCATCATATTTGTGAAATAAGTCACAAATCATCCATTTTCTGACGGAATATTATGCTTCAGCGGCAGAGACCAAAACCGCGCATCCCCAGGTGAAAGTGGCTGGCATGGGCGGCGTTATACTCTGGCCCCAGGCTGTTACCGTAATAGCTGCAGCTCGCCGCCAGCATGCCTTTCAGCCATGGCTGCGTTTTTGTCGCCTTCCAGCCGTTTTGTACCGTGACCTTCTCACCGTTTGCCAGCCCAAACGCCGTGATATCCAGCGCCTCTGCCGTAGCATGTTCACTGCGTCGCGCGTCGGGGCGATGGTAAATGTTGCGGCAGGCAAAGCTGCCGAGATGCTCAATACGCGTCAGCTCACTTCCCGTATAGCTTCTGGTGAGTGGCCGGGCCTGCTGGCTGATAAACAAGGCAGAACTGAGCGCCAGCGGGCAGCTCGCAAGGAAACTGCTGTTCAGGCTGACCGGACCGAAGTTACGTACCCGGACGACGTTACGGAGTGGACACTCCCCACCGCTGTCTGCGACCGGTTGTGTGCGGATAAGCGCGCGTTGATTGGCCTGCGATAACAGGCTCGCGCACGCCTGGGGCGTTAAGTTCCGAAGCTTATACTGGGTAATGCGGCCTGGCGGGTCGTCGAGATCTAGCGGCGTGAAAGGGTTGTAGTAAGACGGCAACCAGCGATACCCCACCGTTGCGACAGCCGCAATAATGAAAACGGTCAGCAGAGTTTTTCCTTTCACGCTCCCCCCTTAACATCCCCAAAACATTATGGCAGAAGGCCGCGAAACCCGCTGGGCATCGTGGTATGTTATTGGTTTTTCGTCAGACTGGAAGAGAGTGAGATGGCAAAGCAGCGCGTAGGTATTGTCTTTGGGGGAAAATCAGCGGAGCACGAGGTTTCATTGCAATCGGCCAAAAATATCGTCGATGCAATCGATAAAAGCCGTTTCGACGTGGTGCTGCTGGGCATAGATAAACAGGGGCAGTGGCATGTCAACGATGCCAGCCAGTATCTATTAAATGCTGACGATCCGGCGCATATCGCTCTGAATCCTTCTGCAATCAGCGTCGCTACCGTACCCGGCGTGGTGCAAGGGCAGCTCATCGACGCCGGTAATGCGCAGTCTCTCGCCCAGATTGACGTGGTCTTCCCTATCGTTCATGGCACCCTTGGCGAAGATGGTTCGCTGCAGGGGATGCTGCGCATGGCCAACCTGCCGTTTGTCGGTTCTGATGTGCTGGGTTCCGCTGCCTGCATGGATAAAGACGTCACCAAGCGCCTGCTGCGTGATGCGGGGCTGAATATTGCGCCGTTTGTCACCCTCACCCGCGCCAACCGTGACCAACACAGCTTCGCTCAGATTTCCGGTCAGCTGGGCCTGCCGCTGTTTGTGAAACCCGCAAACCAGGGCTCTTCCGTCGGGGTCAGCAAGGTGACAAGCGAAGCACAGTTCACACAAGCGGTCAGCCTGGCGTTTGAGTTTGACCATAAAGTGGTGGTTGAGCAGGGCATCAAAGGCCGCGAAATTGAGTGCGCCGTGTTGGGCAACGATTTCCCACAGGCAAGCACCTGCGGAGAAGTGGTGTTAAACAGTGATTTTTACTCTTACGACACCAAATACATTGATGATAAAGGCGCCCAGGTTGTTGTGCCTGCGAATATCGATCCGGCAATCAACGATAAGATCCGCGCGATCGCGATTAACGCTTATCAGACGCTCGGCTGCAGCGGCATGGCGCGCGTGGATGTGTTCCTGACGCCTGAAAACGAGGTGGTGATTAATGAAATCAACACCCTGCCGGGCTTCACCAACATCAGCATGTATCCCAAGCTGTGGCAGGCCAGCGGGCTTAGCTACTCAGCACTCATCACCCGCCTGATTGAACTGGCGCTGGAGCGTCATGCTGCGGACAGCGCCCTGAAAAGCTCCGTAAACGGTTAATCGGGACTCTTCGCCGTTTCCGTCTCATTCGCTGTCGTCTCTTCAGGACGACGGCGGATAATCATCCCCGCCAGCCAGAAGCTGATAACCCAGGTCACCAGACCCACGGCATACGTTTGCCACCCTTTTGCTTCAAATCCCAACAGCCCCACGACACCGTTAAGAATAAAGATCAGCCCGATAGCAAAGGCGTAGTAATGCCAGTCACGGCGTAGTTTGGAAGTGAGCTTCATGACAACTCCGGCAGGAAAAAAAGATATCCTCTCACAGATTTATGACGAGGTCTGTGGCTGATGCGGAAATTCTGAAACACGCTGTTGTTTCAATTAAGTTAAGAAATTGTGATGCGCTGCAGAATTCGACAATCCAGGAGAATTCCTTAGGGTAAATTAACACGATTCTGATATTGACAAATGCTATGACCTGTCAAACTCACCTTGTAAGACGCATATAAAACAGAGTGATTTATCGGGAGGTCGTGATGGCTGACTTTACATTGTCGAAACCGATTTTTGGCGGTAAACAACCAAAAACCTCCACGGCGGGTAATATCGCTTATGCCCTGTTTGTCTTGTTCTGTTTCTGGGCGGGTTCGCAGCTACTCAATATGCTGGTTCATGCACCAGGAGTCTATGAACACCTGATGCAGGTGCAGGATAACGGACGCCCGCGAGTGGAAATTGGTTTTGGCGTAAGCACCCTGTTTGGCCTCATTCCTTTCCTCGCAGGGTGTATGATTTTAGGCGTTGTGGCATTAGTACTGCGTTTTCGCCGTCGCTTTTAAAGCCCCATACAGCGAGCCCGGCGGTCATCCACGCGTTTTGCGAACCAGGCGGTTGTCAGGTTACGCGTGATCTTCGGGCTTTCCAGCTGAATACCCGGCAGGATTGCCCTCGGTAATGTTTTCCCACTTTTCTGTTCTGCAAGCGTAAAGACTTTATTGTAGAGATCGGTTTTCTCAAACGCCAGACTATCGCCTTTCTCAAGCTGATGGCGAATGTCGCTCTCACTCATGCCAAGCCTGTTCGATAATTTCCGCACCGCCCGCTCCGTGGTGCCAGCCTCGCTGCTGCCGTAGGCAATAAGATCGCCATCCAGTGCCAGCTTCACGCCGCTCGCGCGGCTGACCGCATTCTGAAACGCCGCGTTACGACTGGCATACCAGCCCGCGTTAAAGTCCGCAAAGCGGTACAGCGGCTCACTGTAATTCGCCGGATAGTTCAGCAGATGATAAGTGCCGAACCACAGGCCGCCACGCAGGGAGAAGACCTCCTGACGCACCGTACCGTCGATTTTCCACGGGTAGCCGTCGGTATGCTTTTCCGCAAAGGCAATGCTGACCTGCATCGACCCGCCGGTGTGTACCGGGTTAAGTGAACCAAACAGTGTCTGCCCCATCGGCACCATGCTGATGAAATCATCAAAGATGGCGCTGAGCTGTTTCTCGGTTTTTACCGTGTCCAGCCGTTCGCTGTAGCTTTTTCCATTTGGCGAGGTGATTTTAAACGCGGTATGCACGAGAAATACCGGGATATGCATTGATTCCGCACGGCGGTCGATCTCTTTCCAGGCTATTTTGTTCAGACCCGGCACGACCGGGTCTGACTGGTACATTGACTCCTGCTGCGCCACCGCCAGTACCGAGCAGATGTTCTCCTCGGTAGGGGCAATCTTCTGGCTTTCAAAGGTTTTTGCCAGCGCATCCGCCCATGCATTGCGATCTTTCACGCTGGCGGGCATTTTTTGCCGCACAACGCTTGCCACATCAACAGGCTTCTCCCCTTCTTTAAGCGGGGCAGCCCCTTTTTCGGCACACCCTACCAGCACCAGAGCGGCCAGTAAGGACAACGGTAACGCACGCGGTACGGCAAAGGTCATAGCAACTCCCTGTATTAGCTAAATGTATTGGTGACTTCCTGCAGTTCCTGGCCGTCCAGCTCACGCTCAAAGCTGCGTAAACGTTTATAGATGGACATCAGTTCCACCAGCGTGGTCCAGGAGCTGATCAGATACTGGAATGAGCCACGCACCTGACCAAAAACGTTTGTTATCTGGGTCATCAGACCGAGCGTAATCGTACCCGCAACGATGGACGGGAACAGCAGGAACAAACCGAAAACGTTATCGACCTGCAGATACAAAATGCGCGCAATATTGAAATACATATAGTGGAAGTAGAGACGGAAGTAGTTGCGACGCACGGCACCAAACAGCTCGCGTACGGTTGGTGGTGAGGCGCGGTTAGCATCATCTTCACCGTAGACCAGCTCTTTACGATAAGCCGCTTCCACGCGTTGATTTTTAAACTCCAGCCCCGGCAGCTTAATCCCGACCACCGCCAGCAGCCCCGTCCCCATCAGAGACCAGACAATCGCCGCAATCACCAGCCCATACGGCAGATGACCGACAACAGGCAGATCCGGCACGTGAGCCGAGAGCGTCACCAGCACCGGCAGGAAGGCAATCAGCGTCATGATGGCGTTGATAAAGCTGACGCCCATGTCTTCAAGGGTGGAGGCAAAACGCATGGTGTCTTCCTGCACACGCTGTGCTGCACCTTCGATATGACGCAGGTGTTGCCAGTGCGCCATATAGTGTTCGTTCATCGCGGTACGCCAGCGGAAAACGTAGTGGCTGACGAAGAAGTTGTTCATCACCCCGATCACCACCGCAATCAATGCGATACCGAGGAAAATGCCCACCTCATGGTAAAACTGGTTAATGGTTACCTTATGCGGCGAACTCAGCGCGGTCTGGATAAGGTCGTAGAACGGGGCATACCAGGCGTTTACTGCCACCCCCACTTCCACCAGGAACCAGGTCACAAAGATAATCAGCGAGGTTCCCAGAATCGACCAGTATTGCCAGCGGTGCGGCGCATAGACAAACCAGAACAGGGCGAACAGGCCAACGCATACCATGTAGTAGGCGTAAAACAGCAAATAGCTAAGCGACCAGAAGCGGGCGGCGCTGATCGGGACGTCACCCGTTGCACCCGTAATGCGGGCCAGCCACGCCCCGCCGCCAGCCTGCCAGAAAATGACAGCGATCAGTGCCCAAATAAATGCCGACAGGAAAAAAGGCCCCGGCTTTGGGAAAAAAGACTTAAACATAATGCATCCTTCTTGTTGTTATGGCTGTTGCTGTGCTCAACACATCACCACACGAAAATCTCGCCTGAGCCAGACGGCGCAGGCAAAAAGGTCAGACCCGAGGGTTAATTATTAGTTCGCTTTCCAGTTTTCGAGAATTGTTTCGGTGCGTTTCACCGCGAGAGGATTGGCCGGCGCAATAAAGTCACGCCAGACGTCGTTGTAATGGTTAATCAGAATGGGCGCGTCGGCTGCCGGACGATTAGCCGTGGTATGGGCATCTTCCGCCACGGTAATGTGATAGCCACGGCTGACCCCGTTCTTGATGGTCGCGTCGACACAGTAATCGGTGGCACAGCCGCAGATGACAAACTCGCGAATACCTTGCTCGCGCAACACCGCTTCAAGTGCGGTGTTATAAAATGCATCGCAGGCAGTCTTGGTGACGTAAAGCGCGTCAGCGGGCTGATGGAGTTCAGGCAGCAGCGCAAACCCTTCGCTCCCCTCTTCCAGACCGCCTTCACCGGTATGCTGAATAAAAATCACCCGTTCGGCGGCCTGCGTGAGCTGATTGATAAGCGAAACACATTTTTCGCGCTGGTAACGCGGCGTTGCAAACACCCCTTGCTGCATATCGACAACCATAACCACACGCTTCACTGACATATCGTTCTCCGCAAGATTGAGTGACACTGGCCTCTATCATACGGCCGATGTCACAAAATGGGAGACTGGTCGCCAGGAAATTATGCTTATTTACCCATGGTTACGTTTTTCTCGCTATCGTTATGCAATTCGGGGCATTGCACGGTGCGCTTTAGTAGTATAAATACCCATTACTTTTCTCATTCAATTCATGGATGCTTTTCGTTGAAACGTTGTCTGCTCTCTTTTGCCGCGCTGTGTGCGGTGAGCTTCTCCACCGCCCAGGCAGCTCAGCCGCTGACGGCCCCCGTTTTGGCTTCAGATATTGCCGATCGCTACGCGAACCTTATCTATTACGGCAGTGGCGCGACCGGGATGGCGATGGTGGTCATCGACGGCAACCAGCGCGTATTTCGCAGCTTTGGCGAAACGCGACCGGGAAATAACGTTCACCCGCAGCTGGATTCCGTGATCCGCATTGCGTCCTTAACCAAGCTGATGACCAGCGAAATGCTGGTGAAATTACTCGATCAGGGCGTGGTCAAGCTCGACGATCCGCTCAGCAAATATGCGCCGCCAGGCGCACGCGTTCCAACCTATCAGGGCACGCCCATCACGCTGGTAAACCTTGCCACCCATACCAGCGCGCTGCCTCGCGAACAACCCGGCGGCGCGGCGCACCGTGACGTTTTTGTCTGGCCAACGCGCGAACAGCGCTGGAACTACCTGAGCACCGCCACGCTGAAATCGGCCCCGGGTTCACAGGCATCTTACTCAAACCTGGCGTTTGACCTGCTGGCAGATGCGCTCTCGACGGCAGCAGGCAAACCTTACCCGCAACTCTTTGAAGAGCAGATAACACGCCCGCTCGGCATGAAGGACACCACCTTTACCCCTTCTCCGGATCAGTGCCGACGCCTGATGGTGGCAGAGAAAGGCGCAAGCCCGTGTAATAACACCCTGGCAGCCATCGGCAGTGGTGGGGTCTATTCAACGCCAGGCGACATGATGCGCTGGATGCAGCAGTTCCTCTCATCAGATTTCTATGCGCGCAGTCACCAGGCCGATCGCATGCAGACCCTGATTTACCAGCGTAGCCAGTTGCACCGCGTGATCGGCATGGACGTACCGGGTAAAGCCGACGCGCTGGGCATGGGCTGGGTCTATATGGCACCCAAAAATGGCCGACCGGGCATTATTCAGAAAACCGGTGGCGGCGGTGGATTCATCACCTATATGGCGATGATCCCGCAGTCCAACGTGGGCGCGTTTGTGGTCGTCACCCGCTCTCCAAATACGCGTTTCGTCAATATGAGCGATGGCATCAATAACCTGGTGGCTGAGCTGAGCGCCAATAAAGCCCAGGTGCTCACCGCCTCCATCCAGCCTTAATATTCCGTGGGCAAACGGTTGATGCTGACCAGTTTGCCCCGGCTCATATTGATGTAGTTGCCTTGTCGCAAAGCAGCGAGCACTTCGGCAACGACAGAGCGTGAAATACGCGTGCTTTGCTGTATATGATTCATCACACCAATTTTTGAACGCAGCGTTTCATCCCACTCGGCCATATTCAGCAGCATTGCGCGGATCTGGTGATAGGAGTTATTTCCCACCAGTTGCCTGTCGCGTTTGCCCAGAATGTAATTTATCCAGGATAACCAGCAAAACGCGTCTTTCCAGAGCGAATGCTGTTGAATGAGTTGACGGGTGGTCGCCGCGGGCAAATAAAAACCGGTACAGGCCGTTTTGGCAGTGACTCTGTATTCCTGACTGTGGTTAATCACTACGGCAGACAGGCCAAAAATAAAAGGGGCTGACGCAATGCCAACCAGCAGATCGTCTGAATGACGATAAACTTCAATAACGCCGGTCTGGAATACGTAGGTACAAGGCTCACTCCCCTTGCCCGAGGTAATTAATTGCTGTGGAGCAGATTTAAACGGGGTACTGGCTGCTATCAAACATGCTTCGAGCCGGCTTAATTCAGAAAGTGGTTTCGCATTAACGTTCATGCAGACCTCAAGACATCCGTATTTGTCGGTTCACTATTATTTTTTATTGCCATCTATAAAAAAGCGGGGGCTTATCCCCCGCTTTTATTTATTACCAGGTATATTTCACACCCAGATTTGCGCCCCAGTTCTGGTCAACGTCACCGCCGCCCAGATAAGTGGCATCAGTGTAAGCACTGAAGTTCTTCGTAAAGCTAAACTGGGTACCCAGACCAACCCGCACTGCGGAGCCTTTCACGCCATTATCAATGCTGTCACCGTTAACATCGGCATCGTTACCAGCGTCGTCATAGACATAAGCGAGTTTGAAGTAAGGCGTAAGCGCCTGGTCACCGCCGTAGTTAAAGGTGTAACCGGCATCCACACCCGCTTCGTAACGCAGGCTGTCATAGGATTGACTATCCATGCGCATGTCGTTGCTGAGGCGATAGTCATCACCGGACTGGAACAGACCCGACACGGCCGCGTATGGCGTCACATAACCAGAGAGGTTTGGTTTCCAGTCATAGCCCAGTTTCAAGCCAAAACCAACGGCGTCGGTGGTGGTGTTACCGTCAACATACTGACCATTGCTCATAGTCGCGGAGAGATCGTTGTTGAATCGGGTGTAGCTCAGGGAACTGTCGATGAACAGATCGTTCGCAAACTTCGCGGACGCGTACATCATTGCCGTCTGGCTGTCCTGATCCACCTGACCGGTGCGATCGCTGATATCGCCTTTGGCGAAACCTGCCGCACCACCGACGATCCACTTCGCATTATTACCGTCAATGAGGGTGTCCAGACCAACCATGATACCGCTCACGTCCTGATCGTAGCTGATAACGCCATTATCGCCGTCGAAGTTGCCACCAACGTAGCTTACCCATGCGCCGCCGTTATCCGCCAGGCCATGACGGCTGTTGGTCAGACGCGCGCTAACTGCATCCTGCTGCAGATTCCAGATGTTGGTGTTGGCAGACGGGATGCTCAGCGCCATGTTGGCATAATCGGTCAGCGCTTGCTGTTGCAGAACAACAGTGTCGCCTTTCTGCTGCGCCTGATAAGTATATGCCCCTAAATCGGCTTTATTTGCCGCAGTGAAGCTGGCGCGGGTCTCCGTGTTGTTGTCATAAACACGGATAATCTCCTGGCCTTTATAGTCAGCAACAGAGCCGGCGCCGGTGGCGTTGTCGATACGCACGGCGTAATTCCCTGTCACGTCACCATTCACGGCCAGATGGCCGTCAGCGTTAAGTGCCACAACGCCGTAGTCGTAATCGGCTTTGCTCATATCATTGGTGATATAGCGGGCGTTGTTCAGATCGCTGTTCAACACGTAATCACGGCTGGCCACGTTCAGCACGCCGCCATCCGTTAACACCATATTGTGCGTATCCACCTGGCCGAGGCCGAGAGACAGCTCCGCACCGTTGTCCACGGTAATAGTATTGGCATACAGCTCCGCGGTTTCCTCTGTCAGGGCCGCACGGCTGTCGCTGTCCAGATAGAGGCTGTCGGTTGCCACGGCACCATTGTCACCGATGTTCAGAGATGAAGCGTTGGACAGGGTGATGGAATCAGCCAGCAGGCCCGAGTTTTCAACATTGACCTGCGAATGATTATTCACCGTCAGCGTGTCGATGTTAGAGAGCTTACGGGTATCCCACTCAGAGCCGTTATCCAGCGTGACGTTGAACAGACCGCTCTGATAGACCGCTTCACCCGCGACATGTCCATTATTGTCGAACGTGGAATCCGGCCAGATGCTATCTGGAGAGAGGGTGCGCCAGTCAACGTCACTGTAGCCCAGGCCATACATCTGCGCGGTGCCGATGGCCTCAACGCTGGACTGCGCTGCGCCGACCCATTTGCTGCCATTGGTCAGCGTGACGTCCAGCTTATCGGTGTCATCCCAGCCGTTGGTGGTTGGGTTGTATATACCGTCAGCCGTCGTATCGGTTGCCGGATCGCCGTTCGGGTAGAAGTTGTTATCGAAGGTACTGGAGAACAGGATATCGCCGGTGATCGTGGAGTGATCGAACGTGGCGGTGGTCTGCATCGCGTTGTCAGACGCACTGGCAGCAACAATCAGTGCCGCGTCGTCAGCCGCAGTGGCATTGGTTTCACCGTAATCGCTCGGCTTCGCGGTCTGACCATAGAACCCGCTGGTGCCCAGGTCACTGTATGCGCCAGAGGTCAGCACCGAGTCTTTCACCAGCAGCGTGTCGGTAAAGACATTGCTGCTGTTCGCCACACCTTCCACACCGTCATACGGGGTATTATCCTGTTCCTGATACCCCTGAGTCAGGGTAATGCCGGCGATGTGAGAGTTATTCTGAATAACAATATCCGATTCCACATCCAGGGTAATTGCATTGCCCAGCGCATAGGTGTCCAGATAGTGCGTTTCCGTATTTTCCCCGTTCACAACGTCATACGCATAATGCTCGTAAGTATCGTTGATCGTGGAGTTATCGACGGTCAGGCTAAAACGGTCGTATTGAGAATGGGTTGTGCCGTCCGTATCCACGCCATCAGCACATGACGCGGTCATGCATTCTGAGGTGATCATGCCATTAATGGTGCTGTTGGAAATGCTCAGCGCATTCGCCCGACCATTGATACCATCATCCAAATAATAGGTTGATATAACACCATTCACGGTGGATTTATTAATCACCGGATAAATATCACCATCATGCGTCGCATCAGAGTAATCCCAGTCAGCGTAACCATAATACCAGGGTGCTGCTGCCGTATTATCATATCCGAAGGTATTATATGTCGTACCAGAAATATCCTTCGCATTGGCCTGAGAAGCGATAGCCAGGGTGCAGGCTAATGCAAGTTGTGATACAACCAGTTTCTTTTTCCATGTTTGCATTGGGTCATCCCTCCTCAGGGACGTAAGCAAGTTTGTCCATCTAACGATTTTGCAATACTTAATTGCGGAGGGAATTATGCATTTTCAATCTGAAAAGGTTCAATGAATCATTCCATTAAGTCCGCATTCAGACAAACAACATGAAAATAATGCAGAAGCTATGCAATGCCATCAATAATCATTATAAAACAGGCAGTTAAAACACCCTCTTATAAAGATAAAAAATATAATAAAAATAAATAGATCATTTTCAATGATATATTTACTTCATCATAGAAATAAAACCAATATTTCGAGAACAATTAACGCCAGTCGAAGGAAGAATATTATTGATCGCGTGACGCGTTGGCATCGGGATTCCCCCTCGACAAAATGCCCACTTTGGTAAAACACCTTCTTTCACTTTGAGGTACACTAACCCTCTTTGTTCCACAAACCTCAGGCATACCATGACCGATTTAATTGCTCGTCCCCGTCGCCTGCGCAAGTCACCCGCACTACGCGCTATGTTTGAAGAGACAACACTGACCTTAAACGATCTGGTGTTGCCGATTTTTGTTGAAGAAGAGATTGACGACTACAAGGCCATCGAAGCCATGCCTGGCGTGATGCGCATTCCTGAAAAACATCTGGCGCGTGAAATTGAACGTATCGCCAATGCAGGGATCCGCTCGGTGATGACCTTCGGCATCTCCCATCATACCGACGCCACCGGCAGCGATGCCTGGAAAGAGGACGGTCTGGTCGCCCGTATGTCGCACATTTGCAAAGAGACCGTGCCGGAAATGGTCGTGATGTCCGACACCTGTTTCTGCGAATACACCTCTCACGGCCACTGCGGCGTGCTGTGCGATCACGGTGTGGATAACGATGCTACCCTGCTGAATCTTGGTAAGCAGGCGGTGGTTGCTGCCGCTGCGGGTGCTGATTTCATCGCGCCATCGGCTGCGATGGACGGGCAGGTGCAGGCTATCCGCCAGGCGCTGGATGCTGCCGGTTTTACCGACACGGCCATCATGTCCTACTCCACCAAATTTGCCTCCTCTTTCTACGGCCCGTTCCGTGAAGCAGCCGGTACGGCGCTGAAAGGCGATCGTAAAACGTATCAGATGAACCCGCTCAACCGTCGGGAAGCTATCCGTGAATCCCTGCTCGATGAAGCCCAGGGCGCAGACGCCCTGATGGTGAAACCGGCGGGAGCCTATCTCGACATCCTGCGTGATATTCGCGAACGCACCTCGCTGCCGCTGGGCGCGTACCAGGTCAGCGGCGAGTACGCGATGATCAAATTCGCCGCCATGGCGGGTGCGATCGATGAAGAGAAAGTGATCCTGGAAAGCCTGGGTGCGATCAAACGCGCGGGTGCGGATCTGATCTTCAGCTACTTTGCGCTGGATCTGGCTGAGAAGAAAATTCTGCGCTAAGGCGCAACGGTGCCGGGGGGCGGTTTCGCCTGACCCGGCCTGCTCTCCCTGCCTCACGAAACTTCACCAAACTGCAATACAACCGACATCTCCGCCTTCTACTGTCATCGCAAGACGGCAGGAGGAGTGATCATGTTTAGTCTCGATAGCGTTCTCGATGACCTTTGGCCTCAGGCGAGGCCGGCACCCTGGCAAAAAAGTCTGTTAAAAAGGCTGTTTTACGAAGAAGAATTCCAGCAATTTGCCGCAGCACACCGCCACCTGAAAGGACTGGATATGGTGGAGCAAGTTCTGGAGCACCTTGATATTCTCTGCACCGTTTCCGCCCGCGATCTCGAACAAATCCCCGAACATGGCCCTCTGGTTATCATTGCCAACCACCCGACAGGTACTCTGGACGGGCTGGCGCTGATGTACGCCGTCTCGCGCGTGCGACGCGATGTCAAAGTCGTGACCAACCGGATGCTGACCCACCTGGAGCCGCTAAGCTCGCTGTTTATCCCGGTCGATAATATGGGCGGCAGAACGGCAAAAACGTCGCTGGTACAGATGGAACAACATCTGCAAAACGCGGGCGTGCTGATCTTCTTCCCGGCGGGTGAAGTTTCCCGGCCGACGCGAAAAGGCATTCGCGATAAAAAATGGCACTCGGGATTTATCAAACTCGCCACTAAACTGCGCGCCCCGCTGCTGCCGGTACATATTCAGGCGCACAACAGCCTTCTCTTTTATGCCAGCACGCTGGTGTCGCCGACGTTATCCATGCTGCTGCTGATGCAGCAGATGTTCCGCCGTCGCCATAGCCAGCTGCCGATTACAATCGGTCAGCAGATTGCCTGGAGTGACTGGTATAGCGCCACCCTTTCGTCGCGTGAGATGGCCGAAAAGTGCCGTCAGCACGTGATACGTCTTGGCAAGGGAGTGCCTGGCGTCTTTAAAACCCAGTGCGCCATTGCCCGTCCGGAAGACCGGGCTACGCTAAAACGCGAGCTGGCGCAGGCTGAATATCTGGGCAAAACCGGCGATGGAAAATCCATCTATCTCTGGCAGCGTAACGGCCAGGAAGAGGCGCCATTGCTACGCGAACTGGGCCGCCTGCGTGAGATTGCGTTTCGCGCGGTGGAAGAAGGGAGCGGTAAGCGCCGGGACACTGACAGCTACGATGATGATTATCTGCATCTGATCTTATGGGACGATGAGGATCTGGAGATTGTCGGTGCGTATCGCTTTATGCCCACCGCCAGACAAGTGGAGCGTCGGGGGCCGGAAGGACTGTACAGCTACAGCCTGTTCCACTACGACGACAAAATGCAGGATGTGCTGGAGCACGGCATTGAGCTCGGGCGCAGCTTTATTCAGCCGCGCTACTGGGGACGCCGAGGTCTGGACTATCTGTGGTCAGGCATTGGTGCCTATCTGGCGCGTTATCCCCACTACCGCTATCTGTTTGGTCCGGTCTCGATATCCGGCGGCTTACCGCCTGCCGCGCGGGATCTGCTGGTGGCGTTTTACCGCCTCTGGTTCCCGGCAAGCCATCCGCTCGCGGCGTCACGCCAGCCCTACCCGGCATCGCTTCCGGATGTGCTGGCGCAGTTTGGCGGCGTGGATTATGTCGACGATCTGACGAAGCTGAAATCCCTGCTCGGCAATCTGGGCTGCGGCATTCCGCCGCTCTACAAGCAGTATTCCGAGCTGTGCGAACCGGGTGGCGTACAGTTTATTGATTTCGGGAGCGACCCGGCATTCAACAACTGCGTTGATGGCCTGGTGCTGGTGGATTTGTGTTATCTGAAGGCGAATCGCTATCAGCGCTATATTGAGGCGCATTTGTAACCCTGCTTTCCCCTCTCCCGTCGGGAGAGGGTCAGGTGAAGGCATCAGCCCGCACGGTAAAACGGTTTATCCCCTAAAATCGTCGCCCGCTGCATAATCCGACGCTGCGGCAGATAATCCGCGTTCGCATAGTGTTGCGTCACGCGATTGTCCCAGATCGCCAGATCGTTCTCCTGCCAGCGCCAGCGCACCTGAAATTCCGGCCTGGTGATATGGGCAAACAGGAAGCTTAACAGCGCATCGCTCTCTTTTTCCGTCACGTCTACGATCCGCGTCGTAAAGCCTTCGTTCACAAATAACGCCTGCTTACCGGTCACCGGGTGCGTACGCACCACCGGATGCAGCAGCGGCGGATGTTTCGCGACCGCGTCCTGCCAGCGCAGATGTTCCTCTTCGCTTTTCCGGTACTTGTACTCCTGGAAGGATTTTTTGAAGTCATGTTCGGCCCGCAACCCGCTCAGCAGCGTCCGGAACGGCACGGACAGCGCCTCGAAGGCGGCGATACCGCTGGCCCACAGCGTATCTCCACCGGTGTCCGGCAACAGTTTCGCCGCCAGTATCGCCCCGGCAGGTGGCGTTTCGATAAACGTCACGTCGGTGTGCCAGTTGTCATTGTCCGGCGGATTATCGTTATGGGTATCCAGCACGATGATCTCCTCCACGCCTTCCGCATGGGGATAGACCGGGTGGATATGCAGATCGCCGAAGCGCAGAGCCAGCGCGCGCTGCTGCTGCGGGGTGATCGCCTGTTCGCGCAGGAACACCACCTGATGGCGCAGCACCGCGTGGTACAACTGCTCGAACTGGTTATCGCTCAGTGGACGGGTCACGTCCAGGCCGGAGACCTGCGCACCAATATATGGCCCCAGCGGGGTGATGGTCAGACGTTCACTCATTGTATTTCTCCATGCCAGGGCGTCAGACGTCGCTGTAGCGCGCGCAGCCCCAGTTCTAATCCAAAGGCGATCACGGCGATCACCGCGATCCCTGCCAGCACGACGTCAGTCGCCAGAAACTCTCCCGCCGACTGCACCATAAACCCTAATCCGCGCGTGGCGGCGATCAGCTCAGCCGCCACCAGCGTTGACCAGCCCACCCCGAGGCCAATGCGCAACCCGGTTAAAATCTCCGGCAGTGCGCCCGGTAAAATCACAAACAGCAGCACCTGAAGACGGCTGGCACCAAGCGACTGCGCCGCGCGGATACGCACCTGCTGTGCACTCTTCACCCCAGCCAATGCCGACATAGCAACCGGGGCAAAAATCGCCAGATAAATCAGCAAGATTTTCGAGGTTTCCCCGATGCCAAACCAGATAACCATCAGCGGCAGATAGGCCAGCGGTGGGACCGGACGGTATAGCTCAATCAGCGGATCGAGAATGCCGCGCACCGTCGGGCTCAGCCCCATCGCGATACCCACCGGGATGCCAATCACTACCGCCGCCAGCAGCGCCACCAGAATACGCGCCAGACTGGCACCTAAATGCTGCCAGAGCGTGGCATCCATAAAACCCTGCGGCCCGGCGATGGTGATGAGTTTCGCCAGCACCTGTCCCGGTGGCGGAAGGAACAACGGGCTTACCCACTGTTGCGCTGCCACCGCCCACCAGACCGCGAGCAATACCAGTAACGTGCCCGCACTCAGCGTGATCTGGCGAGAGAACGGCCAGCGTAACGCGAGACGAGGACGGCGCGTTTTTTCACTGAAGACAATGCTCATGAGAATGCCTCCCGTTGTTCAAATACGCGGCTTAAAACATATTCGCGCTGTTCAATAAACAGCGGATCGGATTTGATACTGCGGACCGGTTCACCGGCCACATAGCGACGGGCAAAGCTGAGCGGCAACCGCTCCAGCACACGACCCGGCCCCGGCGAAAGCAACACCAGTTCGGTCGCCATAAACACCGCCTCTTCGATATCGTGGGTAATCAGCAGTACCTGCTTGCCCGTTTCGTGCCACAGGCGCAAAAGCAGCGTTTGCATCTGCTCACGGGTGAAGGCGTCCAGCGCACCAAACGGCTCATCCAGCAGCAACAGCTGTGGGTTTGCCGCCAGCGCGCGGGCAATCCCGACCCGTTGACGCTGGCCACCGGAAAGCTGCCAGATAAAACGTTTTTCAGCGCCCTCCAGCCCCACCTTTTTTAGCATCTCACGCGCGGTCGCCAGCCGTTGTTCACGGTGAATCCCCGCAAGCTGCAGGCCGAAGGCGACGTTTTCCTGCACGTTGCGCCACGGAAGCAGACCTTCACTCTGAAAGACCACGCCGCGCTCTGCACCCGGACCCTCGACCCGTTTCCCTTCCAGCTGGATGGAGCCATGCTGATACGGTACAAACCCGGCGATCAGATTCAGCAGCGTGGTTTTGCCGCACCCGGACGGACCCAGCACGACCAGCAATTCACCGCTGTCCAGCGTCAGGTTGATCTCCTCCAGCACGGGTTTACCGCCGTAATCAGCAGACAGATTTGTAATATTCAGCATCGTTTCCCCCTTATTTCACAAAGCGATCGGTCACGTACTGGCTGTAATCTGTCGCCACCGCAGGCACTTTGCCCTGCTCTTTCAGAAACGTAGCGGTATCGACAATCGCTTTATTGACCGGCCCATTGAGCTGCTGGACCTGTTGTGCAGGCGTGAGATAGGTATTGCCTTTCACCAGCCCCGGCACGTCCGCTTCCGGAACGCCGCTCAGGCGCGACAGTTTTTCCAGATTGCCCGTCTCTTTCAGCCACGCATCGGGATTGCTGAGATAAGGCTGTTGGGCGTCAATGGCGCTTTTAGCAAACGCCTTCACCACGTCAGGGTGTTTCTCCGCGAAGTCTTTACGCACGACCCACACGTCGAGCGTCGGCGCGCCCCACTGCCCCACCTGTTCGGAATCGGTCAGCACGGTGCCGTCTTTTTCCAGCTCATTCACGGCAGGTGCCCAGACGTAAGCGCCGTCGATATCCCCACGCTGCCAGGCGGCAATAATTGCGGGTGGCTGCAGGTTGATGATCTGCACCTGGCCCGGCTTGATGCCCCAGTGTTTGAGCGCCGCCAGCAGGCTGTAATGGGTGGTGGAGATAAACGGCACGGCGATGCGCTTGCCAATCAGATCTTCCGGCCGGGTGATGTTTTTCTTCACGACCAGGGCTTCAGAATTCCCGAGCTGTGACGCCAGCAGGAAAACCTCAACAGGCACCTGCTGGCTGGCAGCCACCGCCAGCGGGCTGGAACCGATATTGCCAATCTGCACATCGCCGGACGCTAATGCGCGCACGACGGCCGCCCCGCTGTCGAATTTACGCCAGTCCACCTTCGCGCCGCTTTCTTTGGCGAAAGTGTTATCCGCCTGCGCAACTTTTGCCGGTTCCGCAGAGGTTTGATACGCGACGGTAACGTCTACCGCCTGTGCCTGAAATGCCCACAGCGCCAGCGCGCCGAGAAGTGTAATTCGCGATGAAATTGCCATTGTGACTGCTCCCCTTGTTGTTATGAGGGCAGTATTTCCGGCGCAGGAATTTTGATAAAGGAATAAAAAAGAATCGTTAATTCCGATTCGTTTTTAGAAAAAAAGTGGCAAAGGATAGTGAATTTTGTGGGGTTTATTCTGGCTCCCTCTCCCGACGGGAGAGGGATGAAGTGAATGCATCAGACGACACATGGCATCAGCGCTGCGCCTTTAGCTCCGCAATGTCTTTCGGCGTGGTCCGGCAACATCCTCCAATCAACTTCGCCCCGGCCGCCAGCCACTGGGGTAAATAGCCCGCCAGCGTTTCGCAGGCTTCGCCATGATGATGCCAGGTTTTGGTCACGGCGTCATAATGCTCCCCCGAATTCGGGTAGACCACCAGCGGCAGTGCGGTGAGGCTGTGAAGATGTTTCAGCGCCGCGGTGGTATTTTCCAGCGCGATACAGTTGATCCCCAGCGCCACAATTTGCGGATAGCGTTCCAGCGCAGAAATCACATCGCGCAGCGGCGTGCCGTCGCTGAGGTGCTCGCTGTCACGCAGGGTAAACGAGAACCATCCCCGGGCCCGGGGATACTCGGCAAGAAGCGCCGCCAGCGCCTTGATTTCAGCAAAGGATGGCAGCGTTTCGCAGGCCAGCAGATCTGCCCCGGCATCCAGCAGCGCTTCCACGCGCGGGCGATGGAAATCGGTAAACGCTTCTGCGCTTCGCACGTAGTCACCGCGATACTCAGAACCATCCGCCAGGTATGCACCATACGGCCCAACCGATCCCGCGACCAGCAGCGTGCCTGCATGAGGGTTTTCCGCGAGATACGCTTCGCGCGCCTTACGCGCCAGCTCAACGCTTTTGCCAATCAGCGCACGGGATTGCGCCTCATCCAGGCCTCGTGCGGCAAACCCCGCAGGCGTGGCCTGATAGCTGGCGGTGATTGCCACCTGCGCTCCCGCCCGGTAGTAGTCCAGATGAACGTCGCGGATAAGATCCGGGTTTTCAACCAGCACTTTGGCAGACCACAGGCTGTCTGCAAGATTACAACCGCGCGCTTCCAGTTCCGTCGCCATCGCGCCATCCAGCACCACAAATGGCTGTTTTTCAAGGATGGCGGTAAGCGGATTATTCTGCGACATGTTCAGGCTCCTGCGATGTCATGTTTCGGGTCAGGTAGTAGGCACCATAACACAGGGCAACAAACGGAAGCCCGCAATAAAGGGCAATACGCTGACTCGGGTCAAATGCCAGACCAACACAGGCCACCACGCAGAGGATAAAGCCAAGCACCGGCACCAGCGGATACCACGGCGCGCGATACTGCAGAGCGGAAAGCGGCTGACCAGACTGAAGATGGCGACGACGGAAGACAAAATGCGACGCGCAGATGCTGATCCAGACCGCCACCACAGCAAAGCCTGAGATGGCGGACAGTGCGACAAACACCGTGTCCGGTGCCACCACGCTTGAGAACAGCGCCAGTACGCCGCCAAGCATTGAAACAGAAATCGCCGTCATGGGTACGCCGTTTTTATTAACGCGCGCAAAGCAACGCGGCAGCGTTTTTTCATTCGAGAGTGACCAGAGCATGCGGCCAGAAGCGTACAGGCCCGAGTTCGCCGCCGACAGGATGGCTGTCAGGATCACGAAGTTAAAAATATCAGCCGCGTACGGAATACCGACCTTTTCGAACACCAGTACAAACGGACTTTTTTCCACGCCCGCCTGATGCATCGGGATCAGCGCGGCCAGCACAAATACGGTACCAATAAAGAAGATGATCAGCCGGGCAATGGTGGTGCGAATGGCAACCGGAATCACCTTGTGCGGGTTTTCCGTCTCACCCGCCGCGATACCGATAAGCTCTGTCCCGGAGAAGGCGAAGTTCACCGCGACCATGGTCATCAGGATGGGCAGGCCGCCGTGCGGGAACCAGCCTTCGGCGGTAAGGTTGGTTAAGCCCGGCGCGGGAGAACCGTCCTGCATCGGGATAAAGCCAAACACCGCAGCACCGCCAAGAATAATAAAGGCAATAATGGTGATGACTTTCACCAGCGAGAACCAGAACTCGCCTTCGGCAAAGAAGCGCGTGGAGATGACGTTAAGGCCGAAGATCACCACGCAGAACACCACGCACCACGTCCAGACGGGCACCTGCGGGAACCAGTACTGCATACAGAACCCGGCGGCGGTAAAGCTCGACCCGAGCGCCACCGTCCAGGTAAGCCAGTAAAGCCACGCCACGGTATAGCCTGTAGCCGGGCCAAGATAGCGGGCGGCATAGACGTGAAACGCGCCGGTTTCCGGCATCGCAACGGAAAGTTCGCCCAGACACTGCATCACCAGCCAGACCACCAGCGCGCCAATCAGGTACGCCAGCAGCGTTCCCGCGGCCCCGGTCGTTGAAATGATATAACCAGTATTGAAGAATAGCCCTGTCCCAATGACCCCACCCAGCGAGAGCATAATCAGGTGGCGTGTTTTCATGGTGCGCTTAAGCTGCCCATTTTCTTGTTGTGTTTGCATATTACCTTCTATACGTATGGACATCTAAACATCCAAAGAAGGTGTGTTATACCGCGATTGTTAAGAAAAAGCTAGATGACCAGACGTAATCGGGCGCGCCGCGCGCTGAGTCTGGGGTGGGTTGTGAGGATCACATACAGGAACGGACGCCAGGCCATAAGCACCTCCGCAAGCAGATACTTTCAGCATGGCGCGGACCCTGGCGTTCTTCGGTCAGTCGAAAGTGGTATCCGTAAGGAGCGGGTTCATACGCGGGATTTTACAGCGGCGCAATTCTTGGTAAATCCCTCAATCAGTTCTATAGTCGACACAGTTTCATCGTTACAGGATCAACTGATGCGCTTTAACGGACTGACCAAAGGTTTCTTTATCTTCATACTCGCCCTTGTCACCTGGGCTTTCTTCGACGTGCTCTCCCCCTACTTCTCTGCGATTTTATGGGCCGCCATTCTTACCGTTATCTTTAACCCGGTAAAAAACAAGCTGCGCGCGGCGATGGGCGATCGCAACGGACTGGCTTCGCTGTTAACCATCGGCATTATCTGCCTCATCGTCTTTATCCCGTTGATGGTGATCTTTTCATCGCTCGCCATTGAACTGAACGTGGTGTACACCAAGCTGCAAGAGAACAATACCCAATTCCCGGAAGTGGTGGCGAGCATCTTTAACCACCTGCCAGGCTGGGCCAGCGGCTTCCTTGCGGACCACAACCTGACGAACGCGGCGCAAATCCAGAAAAAACTCTCCGATGTAGCACTGCAGGGCGGACAGTATCTGGCCGGCAGCGCGTTTCTGATTGGTAAAGGGACGTTTGGCTTTGCGATCAGCTTTGGCATCATGCTTTATCTGCTGTTCTTCCTGCTAAAAGATGGCCCGTATCTGGTACGCCAGATCCTTGATTCGCTTCCTCTGTCTGATTTTGCCAAACAGCATCTGTTCGCCAAATTCGTCGGCGTCTCGCGGGCAACGGTAAAAGGTACGGCGGTAGTGGCGGTGGTTCAGGGCACGCTCGGCGGGATTGCATTTGCCATTGCTGGCATTGACGGTAGCGTACTCTGGGGCGCGCTGATGGCGTTCCTTTCGCTGGTTCCGGCCGTCGGCTCGGCCATTGTCTGGGTGCCGGCCGCCATCTTCCTGTTCGCCACGCATCAGCTCTGGCAGGGTCTCTTTATCGTTGGCTTCTTCGTCATCATTGTCGGGCTGGTGGACAATATCCTGCGTCCATTGCTGGTGGGGAAAGACACCAAAATGCCGGACTACCTGATCCTCATCTCAACCCTTGGCGGGATGGAGCTGTACGGCATTAATGGCTTTGTGATTGGGCCGCTGATCGCCGCGCTGTTCATCGCCTGCTGGAACCTGTTCTCCGGTCGCGATCACGCGGGTAACGCCGAAGAGCTGGATGCGGATTTCATCGAGGAAGGAAAAAACCCTCCAGATTTGTGATGATATGACGATAAAGACCACACCAGGCGGCACTGTGCCGCCTTTTTTTTCGCCTTAAATCAAACGTTTTCTATAATTTGAAAGAACGCCATCCTTCTCATGTCGTAAAAGGATCCACAGGTGCGAATCGCAACGATAACTAACTGGGCCTATGGTGCCACGGTCTGCCTGACCCTTGTCTCAGGCATCATCATGCTGATGGCATCCAATGCCGACACCGTGGAACGTCACGCCGTTGAACAGCGGCAGCGCTTTGATGAGCTGACGGAGGATATTGAAACCGACGCCTGGACGCAGTCCGATTTAGCCCGCCTGTACGTGATAAAAAAAGATCCGCAAACCCTCAGACAATACAGCCAGTCAGAGAACAACCTGAAAAATGTCGAGCTGAGGCTGGATAAACTGCGCGATAACGGCGCGTCTGATGAGGAGCTGGCCCTGCTGCGGGAAGGTCTCAAGATTATCGATGCGCTACAGGATGAACAGCAGACGGCCCTGACCAGTACAGAGCGGGGAGAAGATGCTCAGGCCATTGCCCTGCTTTATGGTGCCCCCTATGAGCAGGCGCTGGAACGCGCACAAAACCAGATTGATCACTTTCGCCAGATCCTCGACAAGCGGGTGATTGCGTCCGTGCAGGATGCCACCAAAAAATCGAAAGCGCTGCGTACGGCCTCTGAACTGATGGTTGGCCTGACCGCCCTGCTGTTTCTGTTTGTCCTGGGCTTTATCCTGAAACGTCGCGTGCTGCGCCCCGTGGTGCGTCTGAGCGACGTGGTACACCGTCTGGCGTCGCAGGATTACGCCGTCGAAACGCCGAATTTTAATCAGATTGATGAAATTGGCGATATGGCGCAGGCGATCCGTATTTTTCGTGAAAACGGTCTTGCCCGGCAACGGCTGGAAAAAGAGCGCGACGCCGACTGGGCTGTCCGCGAACTGCTGGCCCGCATGACGCAGCGGCTGCAAGGGTGTGAGAACTTTACCGATGTTATCAACGTGGCGGAGATGTTTGCCCCCAATATCGCCCCGGGGGTCCCTGGCCGGCTCTATGTCCTTGACCGCGATCCCTGGCAGATGCGCTGCGTTGCCCAGTGGCTCTCCCCCACGGGAGAGGAGATGATGTTTCATCCTGACGAATGCTGGGCAGTAAGGCGTGGTCAGAGCCATCCCCCATTCAGCGGTAAGCCGGATATCGCCTGCTATCATCTGCCGGAATCACTGGCGTATCGTTCGCTGTGCGTGCCGCTCATTGCCCAGGGCGAGGCCATTGGTCTGCTCTCATTCCAGAATATCACCGCGGAAAATGCCCCTGCCCGTGCTTATCTCGAACTGATGGCCGAAGCACTCGGTCTGGCGCTGGCAAACCAGCGGCTACGCGATGCGTTGCTTGAAAAAGCATTGTTCGACCCGCTGACCGGCTTGCGTAATCGCCATCATCTGGAAGATACGCTTCATACCCAAATGACACAGGCCATTCGTAACGGCGAACCGCTGAGTTGCATGATGATCGATATCGATCACTTCAAGAGCATTAATGACCGGTTTGGCCATGAAGCGGGTGATCAGGTTATTAAAAGCGTAGCGACGATTGTTCAGCGGGCTACCCATGACAACGGAATGGCTTTCCGCTACGGCGGGGAGGAGTTTTTAGTACTGCTTTCCGGTGCTGATGAAGAAGAAGCGCATGACTGTGCTCAACAGATTTACAACGGCGTACAAGGGTTGTCGCTACGTTATGGACTCACGGAGATTGGGCCAGTCGATGTTTCGATTGGTATCGCCAGCTATCCGCAGCACGCCCAGAGTGACAACCTGCTGCGTGCAGCCGATGTGGCTTTGTACCGGGCTAAAGAACTGGGTCGATCGCGGATTGTAAGTTTTGGGATGCTGGAGGCGGGCTAGACGTCTTGTTGCGCCACTGATGCTTTCCCCTGTTCATGAGCGCGTGATAGCCCAAAGCACCACGATACCCAGCGCATTACTGCGTTTTTCAACATATAAGGTGTTATCGAGTTGATAGTCGCCCATCGGGTGACAAATACGTATCTTCTCTTTCAGTTCAGGTTCATATACTTCAGCCCCTTCACAATTATATCTGCCTACAGATTTATATTTGTAAGGAGCACTCCAGGACGACACTTTCCCATCCAGTAAATAAACCGCCGTAAAGACGACGAAAATGGCGAGAGGCATGCTGATAATAAAGGTGCCAATGAACACTTTTAGACGCTCAGAAAACGGCCAACCTTTCAATCGTCCCTTCCAGATAAAAATGACCATCAAAGCCAGCGACAAGAGCAATGAGCCGGTCGCGATGTATTGCATTGCGAGAGCGTTAATAAATGTCACACGGTAAATTTCTACGCGCCAGGTAATAAAACAAATTACCAGCGTCAATACCCCAACAATCGCTGGAATCAAAAACGAATAAGACGTTTTTTTCATATTGCACCCTTCCCTTGTCGTTATTGCGTGGTCAGGAGATCAATCATCGCGCGGGTGGCAGCGGACTGGCGCCGGTGTGGCGCGAAGATCACCGAGAACGGCCGCGAGCGCCCGCGAAGGTGAGGAAGCACCTCCACCAGCTGACCGCGCTGTATCCTGTCCCGAACGATAAATTCATAGCTCTGGCAAATCCCCATACCGTGTTCAGCCAGGGAGACGACGCCCAGCACATCATCCGATGTTTCGATAGTTGAAGCGGGTAGCCAGTCCACATCGCGTTCGTCTTCCCGAAACACCCACGGAGCGATGCGACCGGTGCGCGGCAAAATAAACGGCAGACACATGTGTCGGTGCAAATCATCCAGCGTTTGCGGAGTCCCCATCCTGTGAAGGTACGCGGGTGATGCGACCAGCAGCAAAGCGGCATCCTCCAGTTTACGCGCGACTAAACCACTGTCGGGCATCTGACCCAAACGAATCGCCAGATCGAACCCTTCAGCAATCAGGTCGACGTTGCGGTTGGTGATGTTCAGATCCACCTGAACGCGCGGGTAGTGTTGGGAGAATCGCGCCAGCAAGGGCGGCAGACGATAGTGCCCGTAGGTAGTCGGTACACTCATGCGCACGCGTCCGGTCAGGTCGCCTTCCTGGCCCTGCCCATCACGTTCGGCTTCATCCAGCAGGGAAAAAGCAGAGCGCGCCTGCTCCAGATAGACTCGCCCTGCCTCGGTCAGGCCTACCCGACGGGTGGTTCGCTGTAAAAGCTGTCGTCCCAGACGCGTCTCAAGGCGAGAAACCGCACGACTCAACACCGAGGGCGTGGTGGACAGGGCAACGGCAGCAGCAGTAAATGAGCCGTGTTCAACGACAGCGATGAAGACCTCAACATCGCCAAGATAATCGAATTTTCTGCTCATTATGCTCTTTCAGGAACAAATGTTTTTCAATTCCGCTAATTTATCTCCAGTTGGGCGATGAGTAAAGTGTGCGCATTCATCACCAGAGGGTAAAATCATGGATCTTCAACTCACCGGTAAGACAGCACTCGTTACTGGCGCAACCGCGGGGATTGGTCTGGCCATCGCCCGCACGCTGGCGCGCGAAGGCGTGGCCGTCACCATTACTGGTCGTGACCACGCGAAATTGCAAAACGCCGTGGCAGACATTACCGCCGCTCAGCCTCAGGCGCAGGTCACCGCCATCGTTGCCGACCTGGCAAGCGCTGAGGGGGCAAAAGCCCTGATCGCGGCCTGCCCTGACACCGATATTCTCATCAACAACCTGGGCTTTTACGAAGCCCGAGACTTCGCCGACATCACCGATGATGAGTGGCTGAACATGTTCAACATCAATGTCATGTCCGGCGTTCGCCTGTCACGGCATTACTTCCCGCGCATGCTGGAACGCAACTGGGGCCGGGTGATATTTATGTCGAGCGAAGTCGGCGCGTTCACGCCGCCAGACATGGTGCATTACGGCGTCAGTAAGTCGGCGCAACTCGCCGTTTCGCGCGGTATGGCCGAACTCACGAAGGGGACGGGCGTTACGGTCAACAGCGTACTGCCTTCAGCGACCCGCTCCGACGGCATTATCGAATACCTGCGCCAGACCGCACCTGCACCGGGTATGACCGACCAGGAGATCGAAGCGAATTTCTTCCAGACCTACCGTCCCAGCTCTCTTATCGCGCGAATGATCGATGCTGATGAGATAGCCGCGATGGTCGCGCTGCTGGCGAGCCCGCTGGGCGCTGCCTCTAACGGTGCCGCGGTGCGCGTCGAAGGCGGCACTTTCCGCTCCATTCTTTAATGCAGCAGCCGTCATGACCTGAGGGGAACCAGTGTCCCCTGCTTTCCCCTATTTACCGGAGCATAGAAATGTTCAAACGTACCCGTAATATGTCCGCCATCGCGATGGCAATGTTGTTCTCTTTTGCGAGCGTAGCCAGCGCAGCGAACCAGGCCCCTCTTGAGCGCTGGCGCAGCTATACCGGCGTAACCTGGAATACGCCTGAGAAGGGGGAAACGCCGACGCCGTTTTCCGGCTCGGTTAACGCGCCCATCGCAGGCATCCACTTTGATGCAAAGGGAAGAGCCTTTGTCAGTACCCCTCGACTGGTTTCAGCCGGTGCACCCGCGACGTTAAGTATTCTTGATACGACCGTGCAGACCGGACCGGCGCGCCTCACGGCATTTCCGTCCCGCGAGGGTAATGCGGTGGAAACCGCTCCCGATCAGAACCTGCGTAACGTGCTTGGCTTCTATATTGACCGTAAGAATGGCTGGCTGTGGGCTCTGGATATGGGGTTCGTCGCGGGAGAAGCGGAATCCCCCGTGGGTTCGCAGAAACTGATGGTGCTGGATCTGAATACCGGCCGCACGATCAAACGCATTCCACTGGATGGCGTGGCAGACCGCAAGGCGAGCTTCCTCAATGATGTGGTTGTTGATGAGACGCGCCGTGTCGCCTACATCTCCGACAGCGGCTCGCGCAGTGCGCCTGAGAACCGCGTCGGTCTTATCATCGCCGATTTCGCAACCGGCACTGCCCGACGCGTGCTCGACCGTCATCCAGACCTGCAGATTGAGCCGGGTGTGAAAGTCGTCTCGCACGGGGCTGAAGTCTGGCCAGGTCATCCATTACTGATTGGCATCAACGGTATTGCGCTGTCTCCGGATACCGGCACGCTCTACTGGACGGTGACGACAGGGACCCATGCGTTTGCGGTACCGACTGACATTCTGCGAAAGCCTGGTGCTGACGATACGCAGATTGCGGCGCAGATCCGGGATCTTGGATCGGTGGGAGGCAATACCGACGGTATCGTGACCGATGCCAAAGGCAACCTCTATATCACCGATGTGACACACAACGGTATTGTCAGGTATGAACCGAAGAGCGGCTCAATGACTCTGATGGCGTCAAACGACGGCGTACACTGGCCGGACACGCCGGCCATCAATCCGGACGGGGATCTGATCTTTACCTCCAGCAGCCTGAACGACCATTTTGCTGGCGCGGTCAAACCTGGCCAGGAGCGCTATGACGTATGGCGTTTACCCCTGAAGGCGTTGCAGGATAAGCGCCAGTAACGCGACTGCGCATGCTCAGCACTGGAAACACTACACGCTCACAGGGACTCTCCTTGTGGGCGTGTACATTACTGACGCCGGTGTATGCGAGATAACCGGTGCAGCCAGAAGCAAACGGGCAATGACAGCAACAGAAAAAGGCAAAATGCGGCCAGGAATGCATCCGTTGTAGTAAAATGCAGGACTGAAGCCGCCAGTCCCCCTGCGATTCCACTGAGCACTATCAGGCCAAAAAACACCCACCCGGTAGAGTACCAGAGAATATTGTTGATTAGTCTTCTTATCATCTGCTGAGTTCTGCGAATAATATTGGAATGAATAAGATATCGGTTTGAGAACGCCGGACATAATCCCTGCCGCCATATCAATGGGGCTGAAATCGCTGTATCCGAAACGACCCGTTCTTACCGGTATACATTGACGCTGAAATTGCCGGTATTATCAGAGTATCCAACCTCTGTATCGGCAATATACAGATGCAGGATACCGCTTTGGGGAGCCGCCCATTTATAAACTCCACCGCCTATATTATAACCTTTGCTAGAAGTATCAAATCTCGCCTTGAGCACCTTATCATTGCAGGTAATGAGTCCTTCTTTCACCCTGCCATCCGGCACCGCCAGCGCAAATTCTTCTTTACCGTATTTAATCCAGCCAGAGGCCATTATCGTTATCTCATCACCGGCATTCAGTTGCAGGCCTGTATTAATACCGGCAGGAATGTTTGCAGGAACTTCTCCGGACCATTCTGGCTTAGCCGTCATGCTATTCTCCTTTATCAAACTTCATTAACATTACATTTGATGCGTGCTTTTCATCAATCAAAGACAAAACTCCCCTGCATGTGACAGACATCACATTTAGTATTCATAACATTTCATCATGGATGCATATGAATATATTTATCCTTCCCAGACTTATGTCGAAAGAATAATGCTATTTCTTTTTTTACGCTGCGATTTATATAAATCCACCAACACAACCAAACACTAAGTAACTGATTTGAAATTGATTTTAATGTTAACTATAGGAGTAATCGCACTTTTAATCATGACTGTAATTATACCTTTAGTAAATTAATTACCATACTCGAATGGCGGTAATAATAGGTACGCAAAGCAGTGAGAAGGTGCATTGCGGCACCGCCTGCCACGATATCCGCCCAATAAAAAACCTCAACCTTTCCACTTAATTTCTCGCCTCTCAGACGGAAAACGAATGGGTTAACAAATATCCACTTAGTTACCCTGTGTATTACTTTTTTGGTTTCAACATATACCTCTCACGCGCACACATTACCGCTCTGGAGTAACAAAACACAGCATGAGATTAATCCTAATATTTAATTCGCAGAACTGCAGCAGACGGGAGACGAGCGGAAATCATCAGCATCACTTCCAGAATATTATTTGCTGAGCGGCGTATCTGTTTATATTCTGATTGTGAATGCCGTACCCCTGAGTAACAAAAAACATTATCTATAGGCTATTTATTACCTCATACCACTGACAAGCTGGACGCTCTACGCTGTCACGATTACGGAGAATTATATGACTGTTTCACCTGCATGGTCGGGCAATATTGACGCAACTGCTGACACGGGCATTAATACCGGACTTAAACTAAAAGCCGGGCAAAAAATCAGTATTATTGCGGAAGGATGGATTAAATACGGTAAGGAAGACTACGCCCTGGCATCGCCATACGGCAGGCTAAAAGAGGGCTTTGTCTTACGGAACGATAAGGTGCTGAAAGCCCGATTCAGTGCATCCGGAAAAAGCTATGACATTGGCAGTGGTGTTTACCAGTGGTCAGTACCGGAAGACGGTGAGCTGATTCTCGTGGTCAGCGACTCTTCACATCGCGACAACAGCGGCGCTTTCAGCGCGGTTGTGTATATCGCTGAAGACGAAAAGAAAGCGGCGGCTCAAAAGGCGGACTGGAAAGGTCATGTTCCCGCAACGCGCAGTGACTGGACCCACACCGGCGTATCCGTGAGCAAAGGGGACAAGGTGATGCTGATTGCTGCCGGTACCGCTCAGTACGACAGCCGCGGTCGCAGCTTTGGACCTGACGGCGACAGCCAGCATCCGTCAGCACAAAAACCGGATCCCACTTTTGTCCTGCCAGAAGCACTGGCGGGGAAATTACTGATCAAAGCGGGTGAGCATATTTACGGTATCGGAAGCGGCGGTAGCGACTGGGAAGTCCCTGCTGATGGCGAAATTTCATTCATTTTTAACGATACAAATGTTGCGTCTGAATACGCCAATAATACGGGAGGTTATGACGTCAGGTTTGTTGTGCTCGGTTGAAATGCCCGCAGGGAGGCAACGTGCCATTCACGGCCTTCCCTGCCGGTTCACTGGAAAACAAAAATGAACGTTAATGGAGCCCCTGATATGAGCATTATGGACAATAAAAAAGTTGATTTGGTTTTCATCATCGACAGCAGTCTTTCAATGAAGGATGAAGCGGAAGCGCTCTGTGCAAAACTTGAGAGCGCCATTGAGGAGGCCAGAAAAGCCTGCCCTTCGGATTTACGAACGGATTTTCTGGGTATCGAAGGCGTTTTTGCCGGCACCAAATTTAATAAAACGGTCCGTCAGTTCCTGACGAGCGAGGCCGGTGCTAACCCGTCCGCCCTGAAAGGCAGAGAGTATGTCAAAGAGGGGAACCCCGCTCAGGAAGATGTGGCGCCTGCTGCGGAGGACGTTATCCGTCATTACAACTGGCGTGACGGCACTGAAAAGAATGTTTTTGTGCTGGGAGACGAAAGTCTGAAAGGCGGAGAGATGACCCTGGATGCGGGCCGCATCAAAGCCTGCGATGATGCCATTGCCATCGCCCTGGAGTACGGCGTCAAAATCCACTCCTATCTGGGCACGCCTCATGCCTCATTACCTTATCCCACCCCGGATGATGAGAAAGCCATGGTTCGGGAATACAAGCGCCTGGCGCTTCGTACGGGTGGTGAGCATTATATCTACACCTCCGGCATTGCCGATTTTGCCTCGGTTTTAAAAAGCACCATTTGCGCCAGTAAGGCCACGCAACAGGACAGCGTGGCGAACAAAAAAGAAGAAGCAGATGCGCTGGAAGGCAAAACGCCAGCGAAGACGCCTGGTAATGGCAGCGATCTGTGCGCACAGGCCCCTGAGATTGTCCGGGCGGTGAATACGCTTGCTGATGTGCTTAAGAACCTGATTGACGCTTGCGCCAGCGACTGTCGTTGCAAAGAGAATACACCCCCTTGCCCGTGTCAGAAACATCACAACAAACCGGTGTCCCCCTCCTCACCCCCCGCTGCGCCGGACACTCCCCCTGTCAGTCCCGAGCCGCCAGCAAAACCATTCCTGGATGAGAGTAAGTTTACGAATAATCATCTGAATCACTGGCAGTTTGGACCGGCAACGCCTGAGCATGAGTTTTACTCAGAAGGTGGCGCGACCATGATTCGTTTTCCGACCACCAATGTTAAAGGCCGGACACACAATGGTGTGCTGCTTTATAAACATTATTCGGAACTCCAGCCGGGGAAACGCTATCGCTTCAGCCTTCAGGCTCGCAGGGACAATGACTATAAGGTGATACCCGAACTGTCACTGCGGGTGGCAGGCCAGGATATTACCTCGGTTACAGCACTTTCCGTGAAAGGCGAGTGGGTCACGCTGTCAGGTGAGTTTACGGCGGCGCAGGGCGATAATGTGCTGGAAATTTTCAGCCATAAAGCCAGCGGCGATGGTAACGATTTCAGCATAACTGGAATCACAGTAAAATCCGTCGATTGATTTTATTACGCTGAATTCATTTCAGATATGAAGTGATGCCGGTTTGGCTACGCGTTGGTTAAACCAGGCATCACTGCTTAGCCAGTGTGCGTCACGCTTGAGATAACGTTGGTCTGGCCCGGTAATACACGGTGGGCATGATTACCCCCGTCGACATGTTTACTTGAGCAGTTAAACCCGCGTGTTACCAGGGAAGCGCAATTTTCTCATCATTCGCTTTCTCGCCGTAATACAGAGAAGGCAGGAAACGAGACAAGAACGTGAACTCTGTATAACAGTGTCGCATAAGCGCTAATCCAACGTCATCGGCAGGTTCAGCGTGGTCGTTATTACTCATACCCAGAATAAACCGGCTACGCAGCACACACCCAAAAGGCGTATCCCGGACAACATGTAGCATTTGTCCGTCCAGCGGGTCGCCCTGACTATCCAGTTCAGTTTTTTCACCGAAGCCTATCCTTGCGGCAATGATTGCCGAGACACTCCCATCCGCCATTGCCTTGTCGACAGCCATTTCGCCAAATACCGATGCAGGGTGATGGAATTTAAGGCGCGCGGGAATGGGAGGGATTTCAGCTAATGATTCAACTGCATGGATGCTTGCGCCGTAAAAACTTTCCCCACGCTTCCAGTTGGCATCCCATCCACGATGCTCAACATGATCAACGGGATGCCACCATTTTATATGCTGCGTCGTTTCAAAGAAGGTAAACCACCAGTTAATCATACGTCCTTTGCAGCCATGTAAATCGGTGCGTACGGCGACCAGCAAACTCCCGTCATCCAGACGTTTAATACCTGTCTCCAGCGGCATGGGAGAAGGATCAAGCAATGCCGAATAATCCAGCCAGGGCCTGGCAATATCGTGTTGTCGCATTTTTTTCTCCATTAGCATTGGGAAGTTCGAACCATTTAGGAAACTAAGTGCGTTTCCTAAACATTACCGATAGAATGGTCGTATGACAAGCGAAAAGGAATCTCAAGGATGACCCAACCAACCAAACCACGCGGACGCCCCTCAGTCCCTGAGGAAGAGGTGAAGAAACAAATCATTGGTAGCGCGATGGCCTTGCTCTTTGACAAAGGCTATGACGCCACAACAATTGAGGCGGTTGCATCGCATGCAGGCGTTGCCAAAAAGACCGTCTATCGCTTTGCGAAAAACAGGGAGGAATTGCTTGGCCTTTCGGTTCGAAACTGGACGGATAACTATGCCCCACTCCTGCAGAGCGATCCGACAGATAAGAATGACGTTTTACCGGCGCTAAGAAAATTACTGGCTGCGATTTGTGGTCAGGCGCTATCAGTAACCGCCGTGAAAATGTTTCGTCTTCTCAATACTGAATTTCCTGGTAAAGATGATCTCCTCAAGAAATACAATGAAAATGGCATAGCGCGTGGCCAACAATTACTCACTGAGTGGATTACACGACAGCAAAAACAGGGCTGGTTGCCGATGTTACCTGCAGATATCAGTGCCAAAGTCATACTCGCCATGTGTGTCGCCGAACCTCTTCGGCAGGCGGCGATTGGTTTAATTGATCCCGTTGAGAAAACCGATATTGAGGCACATTTGGATTCTTGTATGCCTTTTATTTTACTTATATTCAGGTAAGGTGCTGAATGACATAGTACGTGGCGATTCGATAATAGGAATCAACAAATAACATAAGCTATTGAATGCAATAAAAACATTCATTAACCATTACAAGCATGCCCCCAAAAATGCCCCCAAACTATCACATATTAAATACACTGCCATTGAATGAAAAAAACACAATGGCAGTAAGCACCTTAACTACTTCTTAGTAGGATCAATAATGTAATTTGCCAACTCATTGAAACCTTTATCATCATGTGTCACATTTGGACGGATATGATTTTTTATAATATCCCTGATCTCATTAGATTTTTTCTTAGAGAGAAACATTAATAAATTATTTATTGTTGAAGCTTTACTGCTAGTTATCAAGCTCGCTTGATCTAATTTTGCCAAAAGGTCTTTGATGTCGCTGAAGTTTTTAAGTACTGCACCAGACCGTAAATTTAATCTTAGCTGCTGTAATAATTCATACTTTTCAGCGTCTTGGACTCTAAGGCTTTTCAAAATAAAATCTAAACTTTTTGGTTTTGATGATGAAACACTATTAGTTTTGGTTGCTAATGATGAGTTATTTTTAACCTCATTAGATTTCATCGAAAAAAACAAGTCCAATGAAAGATTTTGGACTTCCCTAAGTACATTATTAAATTCCGTACTTGTTAAACTTTCTTTGATAGCCAGCATATGAAGCAAAGCAATTTTTTCTTTCTTACTTATCATAGCCCAACTCCATCTAGAAACTCCTCTGCAACCAGATGAAACTCATCTTTCACGTAGTCTCTTGCATGTTTAGTCCTAAAAATTGGGCTACCATCTCGAGATCCTGTTGGATAGGAATCGGAATGGTAGGCTTGATTAGTCAAGACTGGCCAATTGAACTCATCAGCAAGCTTTTTGACGTTTCTTATCGACTCTAAATGTTCAGGAGTAGTTCCCGTTCTTTTAGAATCATTAAAAACAATCCCAGCCATGTCTAAGCTTTGCTGAGAATTCCTTTGTTTAAACTCACTCATAGAACGAGCTAACAATGGAAGACCGATTGTTGCAAGAAATTCAGGTTTCACAGGAACAAATATATAACGACTGGAGAGATAAGCTGCTGTAGTAAGTATAGATTCAGTAGGTGCACAATCAATAAGTATTAAATCATATCTATCCGCCACCTTTGCTATAAACTGAGGCAAAAGGCTGGCTTTTTCTGTTGGGTTTTTTAAAGTCCACGCTAACTCTAATCGAGAAGCAACTAAATGAATGCAACTTTCATCATGCCAATCTTTAAACTCATGAATCATATCATCCGGGTTTGTTATAACAGGAGACCCAGTTAGTCTATCAGGTGCTGAGTATTGCTCAAATATATCTACTACCGTTTTATTTTGTTTATTCAAAAAATCCAGATATTTTTCCGCCCCCATCAAATATTGACTCAAGTTTGCTTGTGGATCTAAGTCAATTACTAAAACTCTGAGATTACGGATCCATGCAGAATACCAAGCCAAATTAAATGTTAGCGTTGTCTTTCCAACACCGCCTTTCATATTAATCATAGAAACAACTGTAGCCATTTAAAAAAACCTCCTAAAAATTATTTATCTTTTAGATGTATTAACTGAATTAGTTAATTATTTTAGTACGATTAATAATTACTTCTCATTTTTCCTTTGTCAATGATATCTACACATTTTATTGACATAGAGTCAAAGTTTAACTTAAAGGCTCTTTCCGGTGCTAACTTTCATTTATGACAGAACTTCTAAAGCGCATAAACCTGATGTGGACCAAAATCGCACTACACCGCACCCGCCTGCGGTTTTCAGATCGCAAAAATTTTTCAGTTGGGATTTTTTACAAATGATTGCGCCAGACCGCGCCACAACTTGGGATTTACAGCGAGTAGTGAACTGAAAAGAGTGAAAAGAATTTCAGCTTTTTTCAGTTTAGCTATACTCCAACATCGTAACCACTTGAATTAAGCTATTGATAGTAAAGAGATATAAAATTTTAGGTGAGATTTTTCATGATAACTGACGGCACACCTAAAAGTTAACAAACTGATTCTTATAGACATTTTTTCTTAAGCAGCTGAAATTTAATGAACCGAAGCCGGGAAAATTTTGGTTACTTCCGGCGAACCGTTCAGTAGCTTTCTTTGGCTGCCAACAGGAGTTCTAATGCTTTTTGTCGCTCGTCCGGTGGCAAGGCATTCATTAGCTCTTTAATCCGTCCCTGTCCGCTCAAAGCGCTGGGACTAATCGTGTGTGAGAAGGAAACGTTCATCACAAATGTATGCCCACATTCTACATTTGAGCAATAACAGTACACATCTGATAATTTGGGGTGCTTTCGGTTTGTTTTCCTCACCGTTGCCGCAGACATACACTCCGAGCAGTAAATTTTCATCACTCGCATAGCTAAACCTCTGTTGCCTGCCAGAAGAAGGGATTTTGTATTTATTTCAAGTGATAGGAGTTGACCTCAAACGACCTAAAAAAGCATAACCACTATGGTTTTAAAAGGATTTTATTAATGTGAGTTGACTTGAGAAAACTAGAGGATGGTGCCGATAATAGGAGTCGAACCTACGACCTTCGCATTACGAATGCGCTGCTCTACCAACTGAGCTATATCGGCCCTGAAAGGCCGGTTACGAGCGTAACCACGGGGCAAAAGGTTAGATCTAACCGGGTGATGCGTCAATGCCCTTTTGAATCAAACGGCTATTTTTGCATCACCCGTGATTATTTACGCACGAATCGTATCATCACCGAAGCCGATCCACTTGTAAGTGGTCAGTGCTTCCAGGCCCATCGGGCCTCTTGCATGCAGTTTTTGCGTGCTGACAGCAACTTCTGCGCCCAGGCCGAACTGGCCACCGTCGGTGAAGCGGGTTGAGGCATTCACGTACACGGCGGAGGAGTCCACCTCATTCACAAAGCGATCGGCATTGCGCAGGGTACGCGTCAGAATCGCATCCGAGTGCTGGGTACCATGTTCACGGATGTGAGCAATGGCATCGTCAAGGCTCGCAACCACCTTCACGTTCAAATCCAGCGACAGAAATTCGTCGTCGTACTGTTCCACTTTCACCGGTACCACCGTCGCCGGGCCGTCTTTCAGCAGTGCCAGCGCGTTGGCATCCGCGTGCAGCGTCACGCCGCTTTCGGCCATCTGTTTGCTCAGCGCAGGCAGGAAGGTATTGGCGATGCCCTGATGCACCAGCAGCGTTTCAACCGTATTACAGGTGCTTGGACGCTGGGTTTTGGCATTGACGATAATCTTCAGCGCCGGTTCAATCTCGGCACTGTCATCAACCACGATATGGCACACGCCGATACCGCCCGTGATCACAGGGATGGTCGACTGCTCACGGCACAGCTTGTGCAGGCCCGCGCCACCGCGTGGGATCAGCATGTCGATGTATTTATCCATGCGCAGCATCTCGTTCACTAGCGCACGGTCCGGGCTCTCGATTGCCTGTACGGCACCTGCCGGCAGGCCGCACTCTTCCAGCGCCTGCTGGATAACGTTTACGGTCGCGGCGTTGGTACGCCAGGTCTCTTTCCCGCCACGCAGAATGGCGGCGTTGCCGGTCTTCAGGCACAGGGAAGCGACATCAACCGTAACGTTGGGACGGGCTTCATAGATCACGCCAATCACGCCCAGCGGCACGCGACGACGCTCAAGGCGCAGCCCGCTGTCGAGCAGCCCACCATCAATGACCTGACCTACCGGATCGGCAAGATTGCAGACCTGGCGGACATCGTCAGCGATGCCTTTCAGACGTGCCGGGGTCAGCGCCAGGCGGTCGAGCATTGCTTCGCTCAGGCCATTGCGACGCGCTTCCAGCAGATCCTGCTCGTTGGCGAGCAGAATCTCCTGCGACTGCGATTCCAGATAATCAGCGATTTTTTCCAGCACGCGGTTTTTCTCGCGGCTGGAAAGGAGCGCCAGTTTGTAAGAGGCGGCCTTCGCGGCTGCGCCCATTTGTTCCAGCATTTTCTGGCTCCTTAACGAATAATCATGTCATCACGATGCACGGCAACCGGGCCATATTCATAACCCAGAATGGCGTCGATCTGCTGTGAATGGTGACCCGCAATACGGCGCAGGGCATCGCTGTTGTAGCGGCTTACGCCGTGGGCGATGTCACGACCTTCGAGATTACGGATACGGATCACTTCACCACGTGAGAAGTTGCCTGTCACGCTTTTAATTCCTTTAGGAAGTAATGAGCTCCCTCTTTCCAGAATTGCGGCGGTCGCCCCTTCATCAACGGTGAGTTCGCCTGCCGGCGGTGCGCCAAAGATCCAGCGTTTGCGGTTTTCCAGCGGGGAGGCCTGCGCGTGGAAGCGGGTTCCCACGGAGATGCCTTCCATCACGTCGCCAATCACGCCAGGACGGCTGCCCGCGGCAATGATGGTGTCGATACCGGCACGGCATGCCACGTCGGCAGCCTGCAGCTTGGTCCCCATCCCGCCGGTCCCGAGGCCTGAAACGCTGTCACCTGCGATGGCGCGTAGCGCATCGTCGATACCGTGTACATCGGTAATCAGTTCAGCATCCGGATTTGAACGCGGGTCGGCGGTGAAGAGCCCCTGCTGGTCGGTCAGGAGCAGTAATTTATCAGCGCCTGCCAGAATTGCGGCCAGCGCCGAGAGGTTATCGTTATCACCCACTTTGATTTCAGCGGTGGCAACGGCATCGTTTTCGTTAATGACGGGAACGATGTTGTTATCCAGCAGCGCGCGCAGCGTATCGCGCGCGTTCAGGAAACGCTCCCGGTCTTCCATATCCGCACGCGTCAGCAGCATCTGCCCGACGTGGATGCCATAGATAGAAAACAGCTGTTCCCAGAGTTGAATGAGTCGGCTTTGTCCCACGGCGGCCAGCAGCTGTTTCGAGGCGATCGTCGCGGGGAGTTCGGGGTAACCCAGGTGTTCACGCCCGGCGGCAATCGCCCCGGAGGTCACAATTACAATACGATGCCCTGCGGCATGCAACTGAGCGCACTGACGTACAAGCTCAACAATGTGGGCGCGATTAAGGCGGCGCGATCCGCCTGTTAAAACACTGGTACCGAGTTTTACCACCAGCGTCTGGCTGTCACTCATGATTCTCTGCCGTTCAACGATAAGGGAAAATGATGTCAAACGAACGTTTTAACAGGTGTCAGCCCCGTTGCCAACTGCCTTAGCACATCGCGAAACACTTTGTTGCGCGGGATCAGGAAGCGTAGCGGCAAAATTTGACAGTTTTATTACCGAAATAATAAATCACAGTTTTTTAAAATTATTCTTAATTTGTCATAAAAGTTTCATTGCGTAACGTTAAAACCCTTTCTGTTTTTTCACGGGACTTAAGCATGAGCTTATCGTCCAGCGAATTTTTTTAGCGCGTTTATAAGACAGGATCGAAAATGAAAAAGAGCACACTGGCATTAGTGGTAATGGGCGTTGTGGCTTCCGCATCTGTACACGCAGCCGAAGTTTATAATAAAAACGGTAATAAACTGGACGTATACGGCAAAGTTAAAGCAATGCACTACATCAGCGATGATGACGCTAAAGATGGTGACCAGACTTACGTCCGTTTCGGTTTTAAAGGCGAAACACAGATTAACGATCAGCTGACGGGCTATGGCCGTTGGGAAGCTGAATTTGCCGGTAACAAAGCCGAAAGCGACTCTACACAGAAAACGCGTCTGGCGTTTGCTGGTCTGAAACTGAAAGACATTGGCTCTCTGGATTACGGTCGTAACCTGGGCGCACTGTACGACGTTGAAGCCTGGACCGATATGTTCCCTGAGTTCGGCGGTGACTCTTCAGCCCAGACTGATAACTTCATGACCAAACGTGCGAGCGGTCTTGCCACCTACCGTAACACCGACTTCTTCGGTGCGGTTGATGGCCTGGATATGACCCTGCAGTATCAGGGCAAAAACGAAAACCGCGACGTCAAAAAACAGAACGGTGACGGTTTCGGTACCTCTCTGACCTATGACTTCGGTGGCAGCGACTTCGCCGTCAGCGGTGCCTACACCAACTCTGACCGTACTAACGCACAAAACCTGCTGACGCGCGGCGAAGGTAAAAAAGCAGAAGCATGGGCAACCGGTCTGAAATATGACGCTAACGATATTTATCTGGCAGCGATGTACTCTGAAACCCGTAATATGACCCCAATTTCGGGTGGTTTTGCGAATAAGGCTCAGAACTTTGAAGTTGTTGCACAATACCAGTTCGATTTCGGTCTGCGTCCGTCCCTGGGTTATGTCCAGTCTAAAGGCAAGGATATCGAAGGTGTGGGTGACGAAGATCTGGTGAAATACATCGACGTGGGCGCGACCTATTATTTCAACAAGAATATGTCAGCGTTTGTTGATTATAAAATCAACCAGATTGATGACGACAATAAACTGGGCGTGAGCAGCGATGACATCGTTGCTCTGGGTATGACCTATCAGTTCTGATATTGTTGAAATAAAAAATCCCGGCGCAGATGCCGGGATTTTTTTTGCCTGGAGGGGGTCGGGTTTACTGCCCTCACCCCATCCCTCGCGAAGAGAGAGGGAGAAATATCGCGATTACGCCGTCAGCTTAACCGCTTCGCTGGAAAAGTTATCCGCGGGTTCAAGCTTCAGATCCAGGGTGGCCAGCAGTGCTCTTGCCTTTTCGAGGTACTCTTTCAAAGTATGCTCCAGGCGGTCGATCACTTCCTGGTCTTTGATTGGGGCTGTTTGCCAGTAGCCGTCTTTATTAAACAGGCCGAACTGGTAGCTATACGTAAAACGTTTTTCTTCCGCTTCCATTTCCATCCACCAGCCCCAGAATTCACGTTTTTCGGGTGCAGGCTTCACGTTGACGCATACAGCCAGGCAGTCGAAAAAAAAGCGATTTTCTTCACACTGCTCTTCTCGAATATACGGGCCGAGAGCCATAAACTTCTTGATCAGTCTACTTTTCGGGTGTCCACTCGGTAACGTCATTGCGATCTCCTTTTGTGAAGCCACTGTTTTACCAAACCAGCAAAATTTAGCAATCTATTAACACAATCTCTGCGCGATCCAGCGTGTGATCTCTCTCAATGCTTTGTCAAAATTCTGGTACACCGGGCTGAACGGTACCTCAAGCAATTTGCCATCCGCAGATGACGAAGTGATTAAGCGTGACTCCTCTTCGGGACTGAAGGGATCGTTTTTCCAGTACCCTGACATCATCGGCGTAGGGCAACGCCGTCCCAGCAACCCCTGCGTTTTTAGCGAGTAACGATTGAGTTCAACGCGCAGCGCTTCGTCTGATGCATCATGCATGCCAAGGCGGCTGGCCAGCACATCAAGGTACATTTCCGGCACGCGGCCCTGCCGGGTCGGATCGCTGAGCAGAGCGTGCACCACCGGACCGAGACAGGCGACGGCCTTCAGGCGTGAAGCTTCAAGGTAAGCCAGACGCACGGCGACGTTGGCGCCAAAGCGGAAGCCAAATGCAGCAACACGCGTGTGGTCAACCCATGGAATGTTTTCCAGCGCTTTTAGCGCATGCTGGTGCAGAAGACTCGAGTCCTGAGTCAGTTTCCATTTGGATGAAAAGCCAATTGAGGGCATATCCAGCGTCAGCATCGCGATCCCTTTTGGTGCGAAGTAACGCTCATACAGGCTGTAATAGTCGATTTGCAGTGAATCTAGCCCGCCGCACATCAGAACGGTCGGGAACGGGCCTTCGCCTTCTGGCATATGCAGGAACCCGGTGACGGGCGCGCCACCCGGGATGGTAAATTCCAGCTCGCGCATCCGGCCCGGCAAGCGTTGAGCGGCCTCTTCGTAGGCGCGATTCGCCAGCGCCTGAGCCTGCTCGGCCAGCTCATCACCTTTCAAATGCGGGTATGCGGCAATAGCATAGAGGTTGGCCGCATGCAGCCAGTGTTTGCCGCTGAGCGTGGCGTCCTCTTCCTGGCTGGCTTTTTGCTGCCAGAGCATCGCCTGTTTAGACCATTCGTAGATCCAGTTTCCCCCGCGATAACCCACGACCGTATCGTAGAGTTCACTGTCGGTGCGCTCGGCTTCGCTCATCACGATACGCGCCTGCACATCAAGGATTTCACGGGGATCAATACCGCGCCAGATCCACATCAGACGGTTAATCATGCGGTACCAGTGGGGCACGTTTTTACCGTCTAATGCAGACTGGACGGCAGGCATGGTCCCCGGATTAAACCGGCGCACCAGCGTCGACGTTTCAGGATGTTTGAAACGGGGTTTGAAGAGAGTCTCGGTGAGATTCGCCTGCGTCATTACGTTGCCTCCATGAATACGTCATATAGAGACCATTGTAACGCGCGTCAGACTAAAAAAAACAACGCCCGGTATCACCGGGCGTTAAATAAGTGCGTAAGAGAATTAACGGCCAGAGATTGGCGGTACGAATACCACGCCCATATCCCATGGCTGTTCAATCCAGGTATCCTGAGGGATATCAATCACGTAATCGTCAACCAGCGGACGGCCTGCTGGCTTCGCGAAGATGGTGACGAAGTGGGCTTTTGGATACATTTCGCGGATAGCCACCGCGGTACCGCCGGTATCAACCAGGTCGTCGATAACGATGAAGCCTTCACCGTCGCCTTCCGCACGTTTCAGCACGGTCAGCTCACGCTGGTTATCATGATCATAGCTGGAGATGCATACGGTATCGACATGACGAATACCCAGCTCACGTGCCAGCAGCGCCCCCGGTACCAGACCGCCACGGCTGACGGCAATAATGCCTTTCCACTGTTCGGAAGGCATCAGACGCGCAGCCAGTTTGCGTGCGTGAATCTGCAACATGTCCCAGGTGACGACGTATTTTTCGCTCATGTGAAGTGTCCCAGCCTGTTTGTATACGGCTTAAAAAGTGTTCGAGGGGGAAATAGGTTGCGCGAGATTATAGAGATCTGACGCACTAAAAACCAGTGTTTAGCGCCCGGAGCCTGAGTTTTTACATGCTTTATGCTACCAGCCACCGGAGAAAGTGGTATTCTCAGTTGCATCTCGCAAGCCTGTCTTGTGGTAACTATTAACCTGCTAACCCTGTGACCTGCAACTCGCTTTGCAGGGCATCGACAAGGAGACTTATCGTGTCTGAACTGTCTCAATTATCTCCACAGCCACTGTGGGATATTTTTGCCAAAATCTGTTCCATTCCCCACCCTTCCTACCATGAAGAACAGCTTGCCGAACATATTATGGGCTGGGCGAAGGAAAAAGGTCTGCATGCTGAACGCGACCAGGTTGGCAACATTCTGATCCGCAAACCGGCGACCGCAGGCATGGAAAACCGTAAACCGGTTGTGCTGCAGGCGCACCTGGACATGGTTCCACAGAAAAACAACGACACCGTTCACGACTTCACCAAAGACCCTATCCAGCCTTACATCGATGGCGACTGGGTGAAAGCGCGCGGCACGACCCTTGGTGCAGATAACGGCATTGGTATGGCGTCTGCTCTGGCCGTCCTGGCGGACGACAGCGTTGAACACGGTCCGCTGGAAGTGCTGCTGACCATGACGGAAGAAGCAGGCATGGACGGCGCGTTCGGTCTGCAGGCGAACTGGCTGCAGGCGGATATTCTGATCAACACCGACTCTGAAGAAGAGGGTGAGATCTACATGGGCTGCGCCGGCGGGATTGATTTCATCACGACCCTGCCACTGTCCCGCGAAGCGATCCCTGCTGGTTTCCAGACCTTCAAGCTGACGCTGAAAGGGCTGAAAGGCGGTCACTCCGGTGGTGATATTCACCTGGGTCTGGGCAACGCCAACAAACTGCTGGCACGCTTCCTGGCTGGCCACGCGGCTGAGCTGGATCTGCGTCTGGTGGATTTCAACGGCGGCACACTGCGCAATGCCATTCCGCGTGAAGCCTTCACGACCGTGGCAGTACCCGCTGCAAAAGCTGACGAGCTGAAAAAGCTTTCCAGCGTGTATCTGGATATCCTGAAAAACGAACTGTCAGCGAAAGAGAAGAACCTGACCGTGGTGCTGGAGTCCGTGACTACCGACAAAGCGGCGCTGACCTCCCCGTCTCGTGACGCCTTCGTTCAGCTGCTGAACGCGACGCCAAACGGCGTGATTCGTAATTCAGACGTCGCGAAAGGCGTGGTCGAAACCTCCCTGAACGTGGGCGTGGTCACCATGAGCGATGACAGCGCGGAGATCATCTGCCTGATCCGTTCGCTTATCGACAGCGGTAAAGAGTATGTGGTGAGCATGCTGGAGTCTCTGGGTAAACTGGCGGGTGCGCACACCTCCGCAAAAGGTAGCTACCCAGGCTGGCAGCCGGATGCCAGTTCGCCGGTGATGGCGCTGGTGCGTGAAACTTACCAGCGTCTGTTCAACAGTACCCCGAACATTCAGGTGATCCACGCTGGTCTGGAGTGTGGTCTGTTCAAGAAACCGTATCCGAACATGGACATGGTGTCTATCGGGCCAACCATTACCGGTCCGCACTCGCCGGATGAGCAGGTTCATATTGAAAGCGTGGGTCATTACTGGACTCTGCTGACTGAACTGCTGAAAGCGATCCCTGCTAAGTAATTCGCCGTATGATGCCCGGTAGCACGTTGCCTGCCGGGCTGACAAATCCGCCTGTTATAACCCCAATACCAGTTGCCGCTCCAGTTGCGGGTCCAGCAGCGTCACGTGTAACCCCACCAGCCTGACTCCCCGCCCTGCCCGCCGCTCTTCCCAGGCTTTTCTCGCAGTGGCGATAAGATCGTCTTTATTCAGTCGCGGCCAGACATGCTCCTGCGTCGTCTGCTGGAAATCGTTAAACTTCAGCTTAACGCCCTGACGGGCAATCAGCAGGTCGGGTTTTACTTTCGCTAACCGCCGCTCCAGTTCGGGATAAAGTTGGTCAGTGATAATGACTTCACACTCGGACCAGTCATGGATGTCTTCCATCAGCGTGCGTTCAACCCCGACCGATTTACGCAGCCGCTCGCTGCTCACGCTGCGCTCATCAATTCCCTGACTGCGCTCCCACAGCACGCGACCAAACTTACCGAAACGCTTAAGCAGCATGGCCAGATCGCTTCGCTGTACATCTTCACAGGTCCGTAATCCCATACTTTCCAGCTTTGCAGCAGACACTTTCCCCACGCCGGGGATTTTGCCGAGCGGCAGCGTTTTTAAAAACGCCGGAACCTCTTCCGGAGTGATGACGTACTGACCATCGGGTTTATTCAAATCAGACGCTATTTTGGCGAGAAATTTCACCGGTGCGACGCCCGCGGAAGCGGTCAGATTGAGCTCGTTGAAGATAGTCCGGCGGATCTCCTGCGCCATTAACGTTGCGGAGCCGTGGCAGTGCAGGCTGTCAGTGACATCCAGGTAGGCTTCGTCCAGCGACAGAGGTTCAATCAGCGAGGTATAGCGAGAGAAGATCTCGCGGATATGCAGGGAGGCTTCTTTGTAGGCTTCAAATCGGCCGGGCAACAGCGTGAGATGAGGGCACAGCTTTAGCGCCATGGCAGTTGGCATAGCGCTGCGCACGCCAAATTTGCGCGCAGGGTAGTTGGCGGTGCTGATCACACCGCGCTGGACACGGCTACCGCCAATCGCAATAGGTATATCCCGCAGCGCCGGATTGTCACGCATCTCCACTGCGGCAAAAAAGCAGTCCATATCGACATGGATTATTTTGCGCATAGTAAGCCCTCACTCATCACTGGATAAGTATACAGTAAAGAAATGAGAGTTGAGAAGTGTGTTTCCCCTCTCCTCCAGGAAGAGGGTAAACACCGGACTCACTACAGGATCCGCCGGGCCTCGCGCGCCATGCGTTTTTTACGGGCGTCGCAGGGTTCGGGGCAGTCGCACACTTTTTCCATCCCGAGCGCGGAGATACCACCACAGCTGCCCTGAATGCTTTTACGCTTTATGATCCAGCCCAGAGACATGCCGAGTACAACAAGCAAAAAAACCGCAAAAGTAGCCAGAAACGTCAGCATCATCACCCCCCGAAGTCATCCAGCAGGATGTTCTCATCTTCCACACCCAGATCTTTTAGCATCTTAATGACTGCAGCGTTCATCACTGGCGGCCCACACATGTAAAATTCGCAATCCTCTGGCGCAGGATGCTGCTTGAGGTAGTTTTCATAAAGCACGTTGTGGATGAACCCCGTGTGGCCGGTCCAGTTATCTTCCGGTTGCGGATCGGAGAGGGCCACATGGAAGGTAAAGTTTGGGTTTTCACGCGCCAGTTGCTCAAACTCATCATCATAAAACATCTCTCGCAGCGAGCGTGCCCCGTACCAGAAGCTGATTTTGCGCTTGCTCCCGAGGCGCTTGAGCTGGTCAAAAATGTGCGAACGCATCGGTGCCATGCCTGCGCCACCACCGATAAAGACCATTTCAGCCTCGGTCTCTTTAGCAAAGAACTCGCCAAACGGACCGGAGATGGTCACCTTATCACCCGGCTTCAGGGACCAGATATACGACGACATGACGCCTGGGGGTGCATCAGGCACACTCGGCGGCGGCGTGGCGATACGTACGTTGAGCATAATGATGCCCTTCTCGTCCGGGTAGTTGGCCATTGAGTAGGCGCGAAGCGTCGGTTCTTTAACGTCAGACACAAAACGGAAAAGATTGAATTTGTCCCAGTCGGCACGGTACTCATCCGGAACGTCGAAGTCCGTATACGCCACGGTGTGCTCCGGGCACTCAATCTGGATGTATCCCCCGGCCCGGAACGGAACATCTTCCCCTTCCGGCACGCGCAGCTTCAGCTCTTTAATGAAAGTCGCTTTGTTATCGTTAGAGATAACTTCGCACTCCCATTTTTTGACCCCGAAGATCTCTTCCGGCAGCTCAATTTTCATGTCCTGGCGCACCGCGACCTGGCAGGCCAGACGGCAGCCCTCTTTCGCCTCACGCTTCGTGATATGCGCCAGCTCAGTGGGCAGAATATCCCCGCCCCCCTCTTTCACCGTGACGCGGCACTGACCGCAGGAGCCACCGCCACCGCAGGCCGAGGAGACAAAGATCCCGTTGCCGGAGAGCGTATTGAGCAGTTTATCCCCCGCCGGCGTGCGGATCTGGTTTTGCGGCTCACCGTTGATATCAATCACCACGTCGCCGGAATTCACCAGCTTCGCGCGTGCCGCCAGAATCAGCCCTGACAACACCAGTACAATCAGCGTGAACATCACCACGCCAAGAATAATTTCCATCTGTTAGCCCTTATAGCTGCACACCGGAGAAGGACATAAAGCCCAGCGCCATCAGCCCGGTGGTGATAAAGGTGATCCCTAAGCCACGTAAACCCGCAGGCACATTGGCATATTTCATTTTTTCGCGGATCCCCGCCATGGTGACGATAGCCAGCATCCAGCCGATGCCGGAGCCGAAACCATACACAACGGATTCACTGAAGTTGTAATCACGCTGAACCATAAACGAGACGCCACCAAAGATGGCGCAGTTCACCGCGATCAACGGCAGAAAAATCCCCAGCGCGTTGTATAGCGACGGGAAATACCTGTCGAGGATCATCTCCAGGATTTGTACCAGCGCTGCAATCACACCGATAAAGGTGATGAAGTTCAGGAAGCTGAGATCGACACCGTCTACCAGCGCACCGTCGCGCAGCACAAAGTTGTACACCAGGTTGTTAATCGGTACAGATAAGCCGAGCACCACCGTGACCGCAACACCCAGACCAAACGCCGTCGATACCTTTTTGGAAACGGCAAGAAACGTACACATGCCCAGGAAAAACGCGAGTGCCATGTTTTCAACAAACACCGCGCGCACAAATAAACTCAGGTAATGAGCCATCGTCGGTTACTCCTTTTCCTGCTGTTCTGGCTTCAGGGTACGAATCAGCCAGATCAGCAAACCGATAATGAAAAATGCGCTTGGGGCCAGCAGGAAGAGTCCGTTTGGCAGATACCAGCCGCCGTTTTGTACCGTGTCCAGCACCGTGATGCCAAACAGCTTACCGCTGCCGATCAGCTCGCGCAGGAACCCAACGGTCAGCAGGATAACGCCGTAACCGAGACCGTTACCGATCCCGTCCATAAAGCTCGCCAGCGGAGGCATTTTCATTGCATAAGCTTCGGCACGCCCCATTACGATGCAGTTGGTGATAATCAGGCCGACAAACACCGAGAGCTGTTTTGACGTTTCATACGCGAAAGCGCGCAATAGCTGATCGACCACGATCACCAGCGACGCGATGATCGCCATCTGCACAATGATCCTCACGCTATTCGGGATGTGGTGGCGGATCATGGAGATAAACATGCTGGAAAATGCCGTCACCAGCGTGACCGCGACGGTCATGACCAGCGCGGTTTCCAGTTTTGTCGTGACCGCCAGCGCCGAACAGACTCCCAGGACCTGTAAGGTAATAGGGTTATTCGCCAGCAGCGGGCCAATGAGCACCTTTTTGACTTCTTTCAGTTCACCCGTATCAGCCATTGTTCAGCGCTCCTTCACGTACGTTTTTCAGGAAAGGACCAAAGCCCAGCTCGCCCATCCAGAAATCAAAACTGTGCTGCACCCCTTTTGACGTGAGCGTTGCCCCGGAAAGCCCGTCTACGGCATATTCGTCACCCGGACGCGCAGCCCCTTTCATCACCTTCAGGGCAGGCAGGCCGTTATCGTCTAGCACTTTCTTGCCGACAAACTGCGCGCGCCAGTTAGGGTTTTCAACCTCACCGCCGAGCCCCGGCGTTTCGCCCTGGTCATAATAGGTAATCCCTTTCACCGTGCGGCCATCCGTATCGAGTGCCACAAAGGCGTACATCATCGACCACAGCCCGTTACCGTATATCGGCAGCACGACCTCCTGCACCCGCTTCTGCTCATCGCGCACAAGGTAAATTTCGGCGAGGTTACTGCGACGCTTGATGCCAGCGGGATCTTGCGATGCCTCCAGCGTCAGGCTCATCTCAGGGTCTTTCAGTGCCAGCGCCTGGTTAAATTTCGTCGGGTCTTTATCCAGCAACTGGCCGGTTTTTAAATCCACCAGACGCGCCGAAATGCGCTCCGCGAAGAGTTCAGCCACGTCGTCTGTACTCATCCCTTCCTGAATTAACCCAGCCACAGCCAGGATGTTGCGTTGTTTATCCAGCGCACGCTGCTCCTGTTGCCGTGGTTTTAATCCCACGGCAGAGCCAGCCACGACAATGGAACAGACCAGGCAAAGGACCAGCACCACCAGCAGCGTTTTGCCGATGCTGTCGTTATTCTTGCTTTCAGCCACGCGCTTTCCTCCGCTTAATGTTGGCGCGCACGACCAGATAGTCGAAGAGCGGCGCAAACAGATTGGCAAACAGAATGGCCAACATCATCCCTTCCGGATAAGCCGGGTTGACCACGCGAATCAGGACACACATCGCACCAATGAGCACGCCATAGCTCCATTTACCTTTGTCGGTAAAGGACGCAGAGACAGGATCGGTAGCCATGAACATCATGCCGAAAGCGAACCCACCCAGCACCAGATGCCAGTACCAGGGCATGGAGAACATCGGGTTGGTGGCGGAACCGATGAAATTAAACATCGTGGCTGTTAACACCATGCCAATCATTACCCCTGCGACAATGCGCCACGACGCGACGCGTCCGAAGAGAATGATGGCGCCACCGAGTAAAATCATCAGCGTGGAAACTTCCCCAACAGAGCCAGGAATGTTGCCAATAAAGGCATCCAGCCAGGTCACGGGTTGACCCGTGGCGTTGTTAACCAGCGTTTCGCCCCCGTGCGCGGCCCACTGCGAAAGCGGCGTCGCACCCGAGAACCCATCCGCGGCCGTCCACACCAGGTCGCCCGAGATTTGCGCCGGATACGCAAAGAACAGGAAAGCTCGCCCGGCCAGTGCCGGGTTGAGGAAGTTGCGCCCGGTGCCACCGAAGATCTCCTTGGCAATCACCACGCCAAAACTGATCCCCAGTGCCGCCTGCCAAAGCGGCAGCGTTGGTGGAACAATCAGGGCAAACAGAATCGACGTCACGAAGAAGCCTTCGTTGATCTCATGTTTGCGAATGATGGCGAACAGCACTTCCCAGAAGCCCCCCACGATAAACACCGTGATGTAGATTGGCAGGAAGAATACGGCTCCCAGCGTCATCATGCTTATCCAGCCGGCATCGGCTGCAAAGCTGACCCCCAATGTCTGAGCCAGTCGGTAGTGCCAGTCCGACTGGATAACCTGAGCCAGCTGTGGGGCATCATATAAATGATGCAGCGCCGGAATGGTCTGCAGGCCAACGTTGTACATACCCCAGAACATGGCCGGGAAGACCGCAAACCAGACCAGAATCATCATTCGTTTGAGGTCGATAGCATCGCGGACGTGTGCCGCCCCTTTTGTGACCAGCCCCGGCGTGTAGAAAATGGTCGCCGTTGCTTCATACAGCGGGTAGTACTTCCTGAGCTTCCCGTGCGTAAAGTGCGGCTCTATTTTTTCAAAGAGGTGTTTTAAGCCCATCAGTTATCCTTCCTGCTCAATGCGGGTTAACACCTCGCGCAATACCGGTCCATATTCGTATTTTCCCGGACAGACATAGGTACAGAGCGCCAGATCTTCTTCGTCAAGCTCGAGGCACCCCAGCGCCTGGGCACTGTCGGTGTCGCCGGCCAGTAGATCGCGCAGTAGCAGAGTTGGCAGAATATCCAGCGGCATAACGCGCTCGTAGTTGCCAATCGGAACCATGGCGCGCTCTCCGCCGTGGGTGCTGGTCGAGAAATTAAAGAGTTTGCGACGCAGGAAGTGCCCAAGGGTAGTGCGGGTCACGGAATACTTCTCAGCGCCCGGCAGAACCCAGCCGAACAGCTCTTTCTCGCGACCTTCCAGAACCACACTGACCTGCAAGTGGAAGCGCCCAAGATACGCCTGCGCGCCATCCGCATGACGGCCACTGAGCACCGAGCCGGAAATCAGGCGGTTTTCACCCTCTTTCGTTTCACCGGCAAGCAGTTCATTAATGTCCGCACCCAGCAGCGTTTTCACCAGGCGTGGATTTGCTGCCTGTGGCCCGCCGAGGGCGATCACCCGTTCAGCGCACAGTTCACCGGTGGTAAAGAGCTTACCAATGGCAATCACGTCCTGATAATTCAGATGCCAGACCTGTTTCGTCAGGCTCACCGGCTCCAGGAAGTGGATATGCGTTCCGACTAACCCCGCCGGGTGCGGGCCTGCAAACGCATTAAACGTAACTTGCCCCTGCGGATGACCCCCGAGTTTGCCGCCGCCCGCCTGACAGACGTGGACCTTCCCCGAGGTCAGACGGGTTAACACGGTTAGCCCGGCATCAAACGCGTTACGCTGCGCCAGAATAATGGGCTCCGGGTCCGCGCTGAGCGGGTTGGTATCAATGGCAGTGACGAAAATAGCGGCCGGAAGCGTATCCGGAACAGGCGATTTGCTGAAAGGTCGCGTGCGAAACGCCGTCCACAAGCCGGACGCCAGCAGTTGTGCCTGAACGGCTTCCCGGCTCAGGGCGGCGAGGTCTGCTGCGTCGAAACGGGAAAACTCACGTTGTTCGTCGCCTTCAATACGGATAACCACCGACTGCAGGACGCGACGTTCACCGCGATTGATTGCCACCACGGTACCGCTCGCGGGGGCCGTAAACATTACGCCAGGATTTTTTTTGTCCTCGAAGAGCGCCTGTCCTTTAATGACGCGATCGCCTTCCTGCACCAGCATTGAGGGACGCATTCCCAGGTAGTCGTCGCCCAAAATGGCGACATGGCGGACACTTGCGCCAGGCGAAACGTGCGGCTCGGGCACGCCTGCAATCGGCAGATCAAGTCCTTTTCTGATTTTAAACATGTGGTTAGCAAGCTTCCATGAACTTCAATCCAGAGGGGGCGAAGTGTACCATTTTCGCTGTTTTTCGGGCACCAAAACCTCGGTTGCAGGCGCTAAAGTGCGAGGTATTACGCAAAGTTCCTGGAGCCAACGCGATTTTGATGGTTTATAAAGTAAAACTAATTTGTAAACTCACCGTCCGGCTCTTGCGAAAATCTATGGCGGTGCTAATGTGAGCGCACCTAACAGAATAATCTGATTTCGGGTCTCTTTTGCCGTCCTGGCAATTTGGTCTTAGTTTTATCAAGGAACTAGTAGTATGCGTAAAATCGCATTGTTCATTGCGATGCTCCTGATTCCGTGCGTATCGTTTGCCGGGCTGCTCAGCAGCAATAGCTCAACCACGCCGGTCAGCAAAGAATATAAACAGCAGTTAATGGGATCACCGGTTTATATTCAAATCTTCAAGGAAGAACGCACACTCGATCTGTTTGTAAAAATGGGCGAGACATATCAGCTGCTTGATAGTTACAAGATTTGTAACTACTCCGGTGGTCTGGGGCCAAAACAGCGTCAGGGCGATTTCAAAAGTCCGGAAGGGTTTTACAACGTTCAGCGTAGCCAGCTAAAACCTGACAGCCGCTTCTATAAAGCCATTAACATTGGCTTCCCGAACGCCTATGACCGTGCCCACGGTTATGAAGGCAAATACCTGATGATCCACGGTGCATGCGTGTCTATCGGCTGTTATGCGATGACCGATACCGGCATTGATGAGATTTTCCAGTTTGTCACCGGCGCACTGGTCTTTGGTCAGCCGAACGTTCAGGTCAGCATCTACCCGTTCCGCATGACCGATGCCAACATGGCGCGTCACAAGTACTCCTACTACGCGGATTTCTGGAAACAGCTGAAACCGGGTTACGACTACTTTGAGCAGACGCACAAGCCGCCGGTTGTCTCGGTTGTCGATGGCCGCTATGTGGTCAGCAAGCCGCTGAGCCACGAAGTCGTCCAGCCACAGCTGGCATCAAACTACTCGGTCCCCGAGACAAAATAAGACCCACTCGCCTGGCATAATCTTTTGCCAGGTTTCGTTGCCCGTCAGTGGCTGGGTCGCGATCACTGTGACCACATCATTCGGTGTGGTCTCTCGTTGAAAATCAATTTCCACATCCTGATCGAGCAGCTTGGCGACGCCAAACGGCGCGCGGCGCGTAATCCAGAACAGATTGGTCGAACAGAACGCCATCACATAACGCCCGTCAGACAGCAGCATGTTGAACACGCCCTTCTCACGCAGTTCTGATGCCAGCGACGCAATGTATTTGAAGACGGCGGTCATGTTGCCGGGCGTGCGCGGATAACGCTGCGTCAGCTTGTGCAGCAGCCAGCAAAACGCTTTTTCGCTGTCGGTCTCACCGACCGGACGGAAATTGCCCGTCTCCAGCGACTTATAGCCGGAGAGCTGGCCATTGTGCGCGTAGGTCCAGTGACGGCCCCACAGCTCGCGGGTGAACGGGTGGGTATTTTCCAGCGCCACTTCCCCACGGTTTGCCTGACGGATGTGGGCAATCACCGAGCGGGACTTAATGGGATAGTCCTGCACCAGTCTGGCAATCGGGGAATTAAAGCTGGGCTGGGGATCTTTGAATGTGCGACATCCTTTGCCTTCGTAGAAGGTAATGCCCCAGCCGTCTTTATGCGGCCCGGTGCCCCCGCCGCGCTGAACGAGCCCGGTGAAGCTAAAGCAGATATCGGTTGGCACATTGGCGCTCATCCCGAGCAATTCGCACATACATCACCTCCACAACAGCGGGGGCAATCATGCCCCCAGCGAAGTCTTACTTAACCATCTCTTTTTCGATCAGCTGGATCAGGATGTGGATCACTTTGATGTGAATTTCCTGAATGCGGTCAGCATAACCGAAGTGTGGAACACGGATTTCGATATCCGCCGTACCGTCCATCTTACCGCCATCTTTACCGGTCAGGGTGATGACTTTCATCCCTTTTTCACGCGCTGCGGCAATCGCTTTGATCACGTTAGCCGAGTTTCCGGACGTCGAAATACCCAGCAGCACGTCACCTTCACGGCCCACGGCTTCAACGTAGCGAGAGAAGATATAGTCATAACCAAAATCGTTACTGACGCAGGAAATGTGGCTCACATCGGAAATCGCAATCGCCGGGTAGCCCGGACGGTTTTCACGATAACGCCCGGTCAGCTCTTCTGCAAAGTGCATCGCATCACAGTGGGAACCACCGTTACCACAGGAGAGCACTTTACCGCCGGCTTTGAAACTGTCGGCCAGCAGGACCGCTGCGCGCTGAATAGCGTGAATATTGGCATCATCTTTCAGAAAGTTAGCCAGCGTTTCCGCCGCTTCGTTCAGTTCGTTACGAATAAGATCCTGGTACATGAGGATAATCCTTCAGTATTGATGAAATAACACAGTGGAGTGTACCGGATAGCGGGAAAAGCGAGAAGCTAAAGCCATGCGAATCGTCTGGCGTTTTGCGTTTTCGTGCCGGCTTAAACCTGAACAATGTGAACCAGGTTGTAATTATTTTGTAAACACATTGCTAAAGGAAATAACATCAACTACAACCATATCATCACAAGTGGTCAGACCTCCTACAAGCAAGGGAGCTTTTCTTTATGATGATTTTGAGCATTCTCGCAACCGTTGTTCTGCTCGGTGTGCTGTTCTATCACCGGGTGAGTTTATTCCTGAGCAGTCTGATTCTGCTGGCCTGGACGGCTGCGCTTGGCGTCGCTGGCCTGTGGAATATCTGGCTTTTAGTCCCGCTGGCTATCATTCTTCTGCCGTTTAACTTTACGCCGATGCGTAAATCGATGATCTCCGCGCCGGTGTTCAAAGGCTTCCGCAAAGTGATGCCGCCCATGTCGCGTACGGAGAAAGAAGCGATTGATGCCGGTACCACCTGGTGGGAAGGCGACCTGTTCCAGGGCAACCCGGACTGGAAAAAGCTGCACAACTATCCGCAACCGCGTCTGACCGCTGAAGAACAGGCCTTTATTGATGGTCCGGTGGAAGAAGCGTGCCGCATGGCAAATGACTTCGCGATTACCCATGAAATGGCGGACCTGCCGCCAGAACTGTGGGCGTATCTGAAAGAACACCGCTTCTTCGCGATGATCATTAAGAAAGAGTACGGCGGTCTGGAGTTCTCCGCTTACGCTCAGGCACGCGTCCTGCAAAAACTGGCAGGCGTTTCTGGGATCCTGGCGATCACCGTTGGCGTGCCGAACTCGTTAGGCCCGGGTGAACTGCTGCAACACTACGGTACTGAAGAGCAGAAAGATCACTACCTGCCGCGTCTGGCACGCGGCCAGGAAATTCCATGCTTCGCGCTGACCAGCCCGGAAGCGGGTTCCGATGCGGGTGCGATCCCGGATACCGGCGTCGTCTGCATGGGTGAATGGCAGGGCCAACAGGTGCTGGGTATGCGCCTGACCTGGAACAAACGTTATATTACGCTCGCCCCTATCGCGACCGTGCTGGGACTGGCCTTTAAGCTCTCCGATCCGGAAAAACTGCTGGGCGGTGAAGAAGATCTGGGCATTACCTGTGCGCTGATCCCAACCTCCACCCCAGGCGTTGAAATTGGTCGTCGCCACTTCCCGCTGAACGTACCGTTCCAGAACGGCCCAACCCGCGGCAAGGATATCTTTGTACCGATTGACTACATCATCGGTGGTCCAAAAATGGCCGGTCAGGGCTGGCGCATGCTGGTGGAATGTCTGTCGGTTGGCCGCGGTATTACCCTGCCGTCGAACTCGACCGGTGGTTTGAAATCTGTCGCGATGGGGATTGGTGCATACGCCCATATCCGCCGTCAGTTCAAAATCTCTATCGGCAAGATGGAAGGGATCGAAGAGCCGCTGGCACGTATCGCAGGCAACGCCTACGTGATGGATGCTGCCGCCTCCCTGATTACCTACGGCATTATGCTGGGCGAAAAACCGGCCGTGCTGTCAGCTATCGTGAAGTATCACTGTACCCACCGCGCACAGCAGTCAATCATTGATGCAATGGATATCGCGGGCGGTAAAGGCATCATGCTCGGCGAGGGTAACTTCCTGGCGCGCGGCTACCAGGGCGCACCGATTGCCATCACCGTTGAAGGGGCAAACATCCTGACCCGCAGCATGATGATCTTCGGCCAGGGGGCAATCCGTTGCCATCCTTATGTGCTGGAAGAGATGGCCGCCGCGCAGAATAACGACGTGGATGCCTTCGACAAGCTGCTGTTCAAACATATCGGTCACGTGGGCAGTAATAAAGTACGCAGCTTCTGGCTGGGTCTGACGCGCGGTCTTACCAGCACCACGCCAACCGGTGATGCGACCAAGCGTTATTACCAGCATCTTAACCGCCTGAGCGCCAACCTCGCTCTGCTGTCAGATGTTTCTATGGCGGTGCTGGGCGGTAGCCTGAAGCGTCGCGAGCGTATCTCTGCCCGTCTGGGTGATGTGCTGAGCCAAATCTTCCTGGCCTCTGCGGTCCTGAAACGCTACGACGATGAAGGCCGTCAGGAAGCCGATCTGCCGCTGGTTCACTGGGGTGTTCAGGATGCGATGTATCAGGCGGAACAGGCCATTGACGATCTGCTGGCGAACTTCCCGAACCGCTTTGTTGCAGGCGCCCTTCGCGTGGTGATCTTCCCGACCGGTCGTCATCATCTGGCCCCGTCTGACAAACTGGATCACAAAGTGGCGAAGATCCTGCAGGTACCGAGCGCAACCCGTTCCCGTATCGGCCGCGGTCAGTATCTGGCTCCCACGCCGCATAACCCGGTTGGTCTGCTGGAAGAAGCGCTGCTGGACGTGATGGCTGCCGATCCCATCCACCAGAAGATCTGCAAACAGCTGGGCAAAAACCTGCCGTTCACCCGCCTGGATGAACTGGCGAAACAGGCCCTGACGGGCGGGATCATCAACAATGATGAAGCCGCTCTGCTGGTGAAAGCCGAAGAGAGCCGTCTGCGCAGCATTAACGTGGATGATTTCGACCCGGATGAGCTGGCGACACAGCCGGTAAAGCTGCCGGAGAAGGTCCGCAAACCTGAAGCTGCATAACGCGTTTCGCTTCTACAAACCCCGCCACGCGCGGGGTTTTTTATTGCCACATTTTCTCTTTATGTCGTGCTACAGTGTCAAAAAGTGGTCGTTTGAGGAGTCTGAATTGTGCCTGGTCTGAAGATTTCGATTTTGCAGCAACCTTTAGTGTGGATGGACGGCCCTGCCAACCTGCGCCACTTTGATCGTCAACTGGAAGGCATTACCGGGCGTGATGTGATTGTCCTGCCGGAGATGTTCACTACCGGCTTCGCCATGGAAGCGGCGCAACAGTCAATGCCACAGCAAGAGGTGGTCGCCTGGATGCACGCCAAAGCACAGCAAACCAATGCGCTGATTGCCGGCAGCGCTGCGCTGCAAACCGAACGCGGGCCGGTCAACCGCTTCCTGCTGGTCGAGCCGGAAGGGAAAGTGCATTTCTATGATAAACGCCATCTGTTCCGCATGGCAGATGAACATCATCACTATGAAGCGGGTGATACACGCGTGGTGTTCGAATGGCGCGGCTGGCGTATTCTGCCGCTGGTTTGCTACGACCTGCGCTTCCCGGTGTGGTCACGCAACCGCAACGATTACGACCTGGCGCTGTATGTCGCCAACTGGCCTGCCCCGCGCTCCCTGCACTGGCAGTCGCTGCTGGTCGCACGCGCCATTGAAAACCAGGCGTATGTGGTCGGCTGTAACCGCGTGGGGACCGATGGCAATGGACATCATTATCGGGGGGATAGCCGGGTGGTGAACCCGCAGGGTGAAATTATTGCCACCGCCGAGCCGCATCAGGCAACGCGCATTGATGCTGAGTTGTCACTGACGGCCCTGAAGGAATATCGCGAGAAGTTTCCGGCCTGGCAGGATGCGGATCCGTTTAGCATTGGATAACGGTTTCCCCTCCCTCTCACAGGAAGAGGGAGGGGACATCATTAACTCACCAGCGCCTGCCCGTCTTTGCGGCTCTCTGTCGCCGCCACATAGTGCCCTTCCGGCATACGATAAATCACCTGCGCGCCGCCGAAGTTGTAATCCTGGAGCGGATCTTCCACCACGATCTGGTGCCCACGCTCACGCAGTGCGGCGATAGTATTGCGATCGAACGTCGATTCGACGATCACTTCCCTGCCCTGCACCACGCGCCAGCGAGGCGCATCAATTGCCGCCTGCGGGTTTTGCCCGTGCAGCATGATGCGCAGCGCCATCTGCATATGCCCCTGCGCCTGCATTGGGCCGCCCATGACGCCAAAGGACATCAGCGGTTTGCCGTTGCCGTCCATCGCAAAGCCCGGAATGATGGTGTGGAACGGACGCTTACTGCCCGCCAGCGCATTCGGATGGTTTGGATCCAGCACAAAGCCACAGCCGCGGTTTTGCAGACTGATCCCGGTCTCCGGCACCACAATCCCGGATCCAAAGCCCATATAGTTGGACTGAATAAACGAGATCATCATACCGCTGGAATCTGCAGCGCTCAGGTAGACCGTGCCGCTCTGCGTCGGCGAACCGTAGACGAAATCGGAGGCGTTATCGGGGTCGATAAGCGCCGCGCGGGACGCCAGATAACGATCGCTCAGCAACGCCTGGGCCGCGAACTCCATGTGTTCTTCATCAGCGACGTAGCGATCGAGATCCGCCAGCGCCAGTTTCATCGCTTCAATAGACAGATGAAGCGACTGCACGGAATCCGGATGATGTTTTTCAATTCCACACTGCTCCAGAATACCGAGCGCAATCAGCGTGGCGATGCCCTGCCCGTTTGGCGGCAGCTCCTGAACTGAACCACCGGCAAAATCACGCGACAGCAGTTCTACCCAGTCCACACGATGATTGGCCAAATCCTCTGCCGTCAGGTGCGCGCCATGTTCTTTCGCGAAAGCGGCAATTTTCTGCGCCAGCTCGCCGCGGTAAAACGCTTCACCGTTGGTTCTGGCAATCAGCTCCAGCGAATGAGCCTGCGCCGGGTTACGGAAGATCTCGCCAACCCGGGGAGCACGCCCTTCCGGAGCAAAGCAGGCGCTAAAGCCTGGCTGATCTTTGAGCTTGTTATAACCCCGCTGCCAGAGATGGCCAATCAACGGGGAGACCGGAAAACCGTTACGCGCATACTCGATGGCCGGTTGCGCCAGCGTAGTAAGCGGCAGCGTGCCAAAACGTTCTGCCAGCGCCACCCAGCCCGATACCGCACCCGGCACGGTGACGGCGTCCCAGCCAATTTCTGGCACCGCGGTTTTCCCGGCAAACAGATCCGCGTGCCAGCTGGCAGGCGAGCGGCCAGAGGCGTTCAGGCCGTGGAGTTTTTCACCATCCCAGACGATGGCAAAGGCATCGCTGCCAATACCGTTGCCGGTGGGTTCAACCACCGTCAACGCCATGGCGGTTGCAACCGCCGCATCAACCGCGTTCCCGCCGAGCTGCAGCATTTTCATTCCCGCCTGGGCCGCCAGCGGCTGAGATGTCGCCACGGCGTTGTGGCCCATCATCGGCGGGCGTCGTGAATCGTAACCGGAAGTGAAATCAAGCGCTTTGGTCATCATGACTCCTTAGTCATGGCGCGGATCGAGCGCATCGCGCAGCCCGTCGCCGAGTAAATTAAAGCCCTGCACGGCAAGAAAAATCGCCACACCGGGGAATACAGACATCCATGGAGCCTGCTCAAGGAAACTTTTCGCGGTATTAAGCATTGAGCCCCATGACGGGTTCGGCGGCTGCTGGCCTAACCCCAGAAATGACAGACTGGCTTCAGCAATGATTGCCGAGGCAATGGCCAGCGTGGCCTGCACCAGAATCGGAGACATCACATTGGGCAGCACATACTTAATGATGATCCAGCGATCCGGCAGGCCAATCGCCCTCGCGCCGTCGATATACTCTTCGTTGCGAATGGCAATCACCTGGCCGCGCGTCAGGCGGGCGAAGATCGGCATTGCGGAGAGGCCAATGGCGATCATGGCGTTGGTCAGGCTTGGGCCCAGGAACGCCCCGAGCGCGATCGCCATGATCAGGAACGGACAAGCCAGCAGCGCTTCAATAAAACGCGAGATCACGCCGTCCCACATCTTCTGGAAGTAACCCGCCACCAGCCCCAGCGGAACGCCAATGACCACGGCGATCACCACCGACATACAGCCAGCCATCAACGACGTTCTCGCCCCCCAGATAATGCGGGACAAAATATCGCGGCCCAGTTCATCGGTCCCAAACCAGTACATCACCGAAGGCGCTTTACGCACCGCCAGGAAATTGGCTTTCACCGGATCAAAAGGCGCGATCCACGGTGCCAGCAGTGCCACCAGCACAAAAAAGCCCACCACTACGGCACCCATCACCGCGCTTTTATTGGCGAGAAATTTCTTCAGTACCCGGTTCTGCGCTCGGGGCTGAACCGCGGCAATGGTTTGAGTTGTCAGTTCCGCCATGCTTAACCTCGCATTTTCGGGTTGATAAGAACGTAAAGCACGTCGGCCAGCAGGTTCAGCAGCAGGAAACCGATCGCCACGATAAGCACCACCCCCTGCACCACCGCATAGTCACGGTTAAAGACCGAATCGACGATCATCTTGCCGAACCCTGGAATGGTGAAGACCTGTTCGGTCAGTACCGCGCCCCCCAGCAGTTCGCCGAACAGCAGCGTGGTCAGGGTGATCACCGGAACCAGCGCATTGCGAAACGCATGCTTTAAAATCACCGCGTTTGGCAACAGCCCTTTAGCCCGTGCGGTGCGGATGTAATCGGCCTTCATTACCGCGATCATGGAGGCGCGGGTATGGCGCATCAGCGTGGCCGCCAGCCCCGTTCCCAGTACCGAGGCAGGCAACAACAGCGTACGCAGGTTCTGGATCGGATCTTCACTAAACGGCACGAAACCCGACGCTGGCAGCCATTGCAGATTGACCGAGAAGACCAGAATCAACAGGATCCCGAGCCAGAAATGCGGTATCGAGATCCCCGAGATCGCCACAAAGTTGGCACCGTGATCGACCCAGCTGTTTTTGTTGACCGCCGCGAGGATCCCCATGCTGATGCCAAACACCAGCGCGATGATCATCGCCAGCAGCGACAGCTCCAGCGTCACCGGCAGTTTGCTGGCAATGAGCTGGGTGACCGGCTCGTGAGTGCGTAAGGAGACACCAAGATCGCCCTGCAGCGCGCGCGTCAGCCAGTTGAAGTACTGCACAGGGATGGGCGCATCGAGATTGAGCTCAGCACGCAGCTGGGCGATCACCGCCGGATCGCGCTCCTCCCCGGCCATGGCGATCAGCGGATCGCCGGGCAGCAGTTTTTGCAGGCCAAACACCATCATGCTCACCAGCAGTAAGGTCGGGATGGCCAGCAGCAGACGTTTGCAAATCAGTTCCAGCATGGGTTCTCCTCAGGCCAGTTATTTCGCCAGCGTCAGGCCAGCCAGACGCACAATGCCGTCCGGATACGGTTTAAAGCCCTGCACGCTCTTGTTCAGACCAAAAATACGCGGTTCAAAATAGAGGTAGGCGATGGGCATATCCGTCTGCAGCTGTTTCACCACCTTGTCGTACAGCGGCTGACGGACGGCTTTGTCGTTGCTCAGGCGCGCCTGCGTCAGCCATTCATCCACCTGCGCGTTACTGTAACGACCGTCGTTAAGGGTGCCTTTGCTGTTAATGAAGCCGTAGATGCTGCCATCCGGATCCGGACGACCCGACCAGCCAGAGAAGCTCAGCTGATAATCACCACTTTGCTGGCGGTCGAGCAGCGTGGCGAACTCGGTCATTTGCAGGTTCAGGTTAAAGCCAGCCTCTGCGACCATCGCCTGCAGAACCTGACCGACCTGCTGTGAAGTTGGGTTGTTGGGCACCAGCAGATTGACGTTCAGCGGCGTAGTGACGCCTGCCGCTTTCAACAGCGCTTTGGCTTTGTCGACATCGCGTGGTGGCACCGGCAGGTTAACGTGATACGGACTTACGGTAGAAAACGCCTGGTTTGCCGGGGTGTACAGCCCCTCGAAGACCACCTGATTTAACGCATCGCGATCGATTGCCTGTGAAAATGCCTCACGCACGCGGGCATCCTTAAACGGATCGTTCGCCGGGACCTTGCCGTTATTGATATTGAAGGTAATGCCCTGATAACCCAGACCGGTCACCTTCGCCAGCGCCAGTTTGCTGTCGGCTTCTACGGTTTTAACGTCGCTTGCGGCAATGCCTTCGGTCAGATCGAGATCCCCTGCACGCAGGTTAGCCAGACGTACGGAGGCATCCGGGATCGGCAGATAAATAATTTTATCGAAGTGGTAAGCGCCTTTGTTCCAGTAGTTGTCAAAACGCGTCAGAACGATACGGTCCTGCGAGACGCGGCTGTCGAACTTATAGGGGCCAGAGCAGACAGGATGTGCGGCAAAGTCAGGCTTTTTCGCGGCGTCGGGTGCCATCATCGCCCCGGCGCGATCGGTAAGCTGCATCAGCAGTGCGGCATCAGGTGTTTTCAGATGCAGGACAATCTGCATCGGGCCTGTCACCTCAACGGACTCAACGGACGAGATTTCACTTTTACGCAGCGAACCTTTTAACGTCAGCGCGCGGTCGAGGTTGTATTTTGCCGCGGCGGCGTCAAATTTTTCACCGTCATGGAAGGTCACACCTTCACGCAGATCCATGGTCAGCGTTTTGCCGTCGTCACTCCAGGCCCACGATTTCGCCAGCCCGGGAACCACTTTCAGATGCTCATCCACGTCCACCAGCCGGTCGCACAGAGACGCAAAGACGAAACGGCCATAATAGGTGCGCGCAAGATGCGGATCGAGCATGTCCGGATCCGCCCCCAGACCAATTCGCAGTACGCTTTCAGAATGGGCGGGCAGCGCCGCGCCAAGCAACATAACACTTCCCAGTACGGTCAAAAGAGAATTACGCATTGTCATTATCATGAGTTCCTTGAAGGAAGGGAGGAGTGAGTGGCCGCGTGTTCAAACAGCGCGCGGCGGCGCAGAAAGGCTGCGGATGGCGGTGCTATCTGGATAACACTGCGATCGCGGTTAATCTCCTGCCAGCGATGGCAGGCAATCTGGCGTCCCCCGGCCAGCACCTGATTGATCGGCTCGACCTGGCGACATTCATCCGTGGCATACGGACAACGGGTATGGAAACGGCAGCCTGACGGTGGGCTGGCCGGGTTCGGTAAATCCCCCTGCAGCAGAGGTGCCACACGCGGCGCGCCTGGCTGCATCTGGGGGGCGGAGGCGATTAACGCCTGCGTATAAGGGTGTAGCGGGGCATCAAAGATTTCGTCGACTGTCGCAAGCTCAACAATTTGACCGAGATACATCACCGCCACGCGGTCACTCATATGGCGGATAACCGCCAGGCCATGGGCAACAATCACCATTGTCAGACCCAGCTGGTGCTTCAGGCTTTCCAGCAGGTTGACCACCTGCGCCTGAACCGAGACATCCAGCGCGGAGACCGGCTCGTCCCCGAGCAACAGCTTTGGACCGGAGGCCAGCGCACGCGCAATACCAATTCGCTGACGCTGCCCTCCGGAAAATTCGTGCGGATAACGTTGTGCCCAGGCCGCTGGCAGCCCTACGGTTTTAAGCAGCTCCGCCACCCGATATTGCCTGTCGGCTTTCTTCATCGACTGGTGTAGCCACAGCGGCTCACCGACGATCTGCTCGACCGTCATGCGCGGGTTTAACGATGCGAAAGGATCCTGAAAGATGATCTGCAGCTCCCGCCGCAGCTGGTTCAGACGTGCTCCCGAGGCGTGAGTGATCTCTTCACCCTGATAAAATACGCGTCCTTCGCTGGCCGCCAGCAGCCGCAGAAGAAGACGGCCCAGCGTCGATTTTCCGGATCCGGACTCACCCACAATCGCCAGCGTTTCACCAGGCATGACGGAGAGGGAGACGCGATCGACCGCGGTGACAAAACGTGCTGGGGTAAACAGTTTTTTAGGGCCGGGAAAAAGCTTGCTCAGGTCCCGGGCTTCAAGAATGGGCGTCGTCATGCAATTTCTCCCAGCGCAATATGTTGTTCCAGCGGCACGCGGAAGCAGGCCACCTGATGGTCGGTCCCCATCGCCGTCAGCGACGGCTTTTCGTCATGACACCGCGTTTGCGCGAAGGGGCAGCGGGTAGCGAACCGGCACCCTTTGGGCATGGATTCCGGCAGCGGAACGGCTCCGGGAATAGTGGAAAGCGCACCTTTACGCGCGCCGAGGGACGGAATCGAGCCCATCAGTCCTATGGTGTACGGGTGTTGCGGGTCGGCAAAAATGGCCTCCACGCTCCCCTGCTCTACCACCTGTCCGGCATACATTACCGCCACCTGCTGCGCGACTTCCGCCACCACGCCCAGATCGTGGGTGATCATTAACACCGCCGTACCGGTCTCTTCTTTGAGGGTATTAAGCAGCGCGAGGATCTGCGCCTGAATGGTCACATCCAGCGCGGTTGTCGGCTCGTCGGCAATCAGCAAACGTGGATGGTTAATCAGCGCCATCGCAATCATCACGCGCTGACGCATCCCCCCGGAAAGCTGGTGCGGATACGCTTTCAGGCGCATTTCTGCTGCCGGAATCTGCACCTTCTCCAGAATCTGCAACGCAACCTTCATCGCCTCTGCACGAGAAAGTTTCTGATGGCGCATCACCGCTTCACTGAGCTGGTCTCCCAGCGTGAAGGCAGGGTTGAGCGAGGTCATTGGCTCCTGGAAAATCATTGCCAGTTCGCTGCCGCGAAGATCGGCATATTCCCGCGGTGAAAGCTTTCGTAAGTCGTGACGACGGAACTGCATCTCGCCGCTGACGATCTGTGCGCTGGCGGGCAGTAAGCCCATCAGCGCTAATGAGGTGATACTTTTCCCGCAGCCGGATTCCCCCACCAGCGCCAGCGTTTCTCCCGCGTTGACCGTCAGTGAAATACCATCAAGCACGCTCACCGGAGAGCCGGCGAACGTTACGTTAAGATTTTGCAGCCGCAGTACAGGCGTGGGGTCCTTAAACGGGATCGTCGTCATAGCGTGAAGTCGTCCTCAAGGTGAATAGCCTGAATCAGGGCTGACTGCAGGCTAAGCAGGTGTTCGCGCATGGCGGCCGCTGCTTCATTAGGCTGGCGATGGATAATCGCAGACATGATTTTTTGATGGTGGTCGTTATAGTGATCAACCCGCTCGGGTGTACGGGCTAATTCGCGCAAATGCTGCCAGCCCGGTTCACGTCTGACGGCATCAATGGCATCAAACAGGCCAAGCATCAGGCGATTACCGGCAGCCTCGGCAATGGCGCGGTGAAATGCGCTATCCCAGAGTTCGTTGAGATCGCGGTCGTCCGGGCTGACCTTATCAATGCGTTCCAGCATGCGCTGCATAAGCGCGAGGTTTTCCCTGGTGGCACGCAGTGCCGCAAGCCGGGCTAAGCCGGGTTCGAGCTGAAGACGAGCTTCCATGACTTCCAGAAGGTTGGTTTGCTGAACCAATCCCTGAAGGGCCAGAGGTTCAACAGGTGCTGACGGGCCTATAAAGGTCCCTTTGCCCTGTTTACGCCAGATCCGCCCCTCCTCTTCCAGCACATCCAGCGCACGACGTACTTCACGTCGTCCTACGCCGAGAGTCTCCGACAGCTCACGTTCCGTGGGCAGCGGAGTGCCTGGTGTTGACTCATGCTGGTTGATCAGTCCGCGCAGCTGCTCAAGCGCGGTGCTGGAATTGGCCAGAAACCGTGACGGTTTTTCCATATTGGTTCGCTCGCTATCATCATTACTTTATTTTTATTAACGATAAGTTATTGATATGACGTGCTACTTACCGTGCTAATGATTAAGCAATAAACGAACCAATAAAGCATTGGTTCATGAACTTTCTGAAGGGATTGAGATAAGCGAATGATTTTCTGTGAATTATTTTTTACAAAATTACACATCTGCTCCGCTGCCAAAAAGACAATCGGTGGCAAAATGCACAAATACGGTGCAAATTGTGCACTATCATTGATCAAATGTTAATTAATTGCACCACAGATATTAACTTTTTGTTAATAAAGACAGGGGGGCGGATAAAGAAGATTTGCAGACGCAGAAACGACGAAGGCCTGAATCATTTCTGATTCAGGCCTTCTGAATAGTGGCGGAACGGACGGGACTCGAACCCGCGACCCCCTGCGTGACAGGCAGGTATTCTAACCGACTGAACTACCGCTCCACTGTTCCCGCTGGGGGAACGAGGCGCATATTACGGTTTGCCTCCGGACTCGTCAACGCTTTTTCTCACGTTTTGAATCGTTTGCTGCAAAATTCACCCAAACGATGATTTTACAGGCATTCCGGCCCTTTTTCAGGCCCGCCACATGCAGCTTCCGCCTTTCTTCTGCACTAAATCAAGACGGGATTCATGGTTAAGTAACTCGTCATCATTGGCTAAAACCACCCGCAAACGACTGGCCTGGCGAACAACACGTTGAATCCCCGCTTCACCCTGCGTCTGCTGCGATTCATTTTCCATGCTGAATTTCATGGACGTCTGACCACCGGTCATCGCCAGGTAGACATCCGCCAGGATCTGGGCATCGAGCAATGCGCCGTGCAGCGTTCGCTTGGTGTTATCTATTTCATAGCGAGAACAGAGCGCATCCAGGCTGTTACGCTTGCCAGGAAACATTTTCCTTGCCAGCGCCAGGCTATCGGTCACCTTACAGAACGTGTTCGTTTTCGGAATATCACGATGGAGCTTACTGAACTCATAGTCCATAAAGCCGATATCGAACGACGCGTTGTGAATGATAAGCTCGGCGCCTTTGATATATTCCAGAAATTCGTCTGCCACTTCCGCAAAGGTCGGTTTATCCAGCAAGAACTCATCGGCGATACCGTGCACGCCGAACGCTTCTGGGTCCACCAGCCGGTCGGGTTTGAGGTAGACATGGAAGTTGTTCCCCGTAAGACGACGGTTTACCACTTCAACGGCACCGATCTCGATGATCTTGTGCCCTTCGTAGTGCGCGCCGATCTGGTTCATACCGGTGGTTTCGGTATCGAGGACAATCTGGCGAGTAATTGCAGTGCTCATAGCGGTCATTTATGTCAGACTTATCGTTTAACTGAACGTTTCAAATACAGGAAGTCTACCAGAGATGCGTAAACAGGTAGAAATTTTCACCGATGGATCTTGCCTCGGCAACCCAGGGCCTGGCGGTTATGGCGCGATTATGCGCTATCGCGAGCATGAAAAAACTTTTAGCGAAGGCTATTTTCTGACCACCAACAACCGCATGGAGTTGATGGCCGCCATTGTGGCGCTGGAAGCGCTAAAAGAACACTGCGATGTGGTGTTGAGCACTGACAGTCAGTACGTACGCCAGGGGATCACCCAGTGGATCCACAACTGGAAAAAACGCGGCTGGAAAACGGCAGATAAAAAGCCGGTCAAAAACGTCGATCTCTGGAAACGTCTTGATGCTGCGCTGGGCCAGCACGAGATTAAATGGGAATGGGTTAAAGGTCACGCAGGCCACCCCGAAAACGAACGTTGTGACGAACTGGCACGGGCAGCGGCATCAAACCCCGCCCATGAAGACACAGGCTATCAGCCCGAATCCTGATCAGGGTTTTCTGTACTGCCGCGTGGCGCCCACGGTCTGGCGAATGGGCGATTTTGATTTACTCTGCTTCATCGGATTAAGCGTAAGGGGGATGGTTCGCTTACGCGCGACAATAAACTGCATGCAGCCTAATGCCGGCAGATGGGTGCTCAGAACAACGCCCCCCTGCCGCGCCCAGGGAAGTACCTGAAAACCGCCCGAGCAGAGCACCTCAAAGTTCAGCAGTGAAAGCCAGTCAAGCTGGCGCATCATCGTGAACATCCTGCTGTTATACGGCGGTGTCCGGCGAAGCACCGGAACCAGCTTGCGCAGCCCCATCAGACTCAGCGGATTGAACCCGCTGAGTATCAGCCAGCCATCATCAATCAGGACGCGGTCGGCCTCGCGCAGCAGGCGATGAGGATCGCTGCACCAGGGCAATGTGTGTGCCAGCAGGCAGGCATCAACGGACTTTTCCGCAAACGGCAGATGCAAAGGATCCGCTTTCACCTGAACCGGTGATGCGCCAAGAGAGACATTAACCTGATGTGAGATAGCGCAGCTTTCGGTATTGATTTCCGCGCTGAGATTGCCAATCTTAAGCAAGTGAAAACCATACATTTTCGCGAGCCAGGGTTTAAGCTGCTGTTCCAGGTTCTCGCGATAGTATTCACCCCAGGGCAATTCGGCCCAACGTTCAGGTGCCGGGACAATCTGAGGTATCCTTGCCGGTTTCATCAACACACCCACCACGCTATAAGAGGTAATTTATGAATCTTATCAGTATTCCCGCCTTTCAGGACAATTACATCTGGGTTTTAGTCGATGACGAGCGTCGGTGCGTCATTGTCGATCCTGGAGAATCGGCTCCTGTATCAGACGCGATAAAAGAGAACGGCTGGCAACCAGAGGCCATCCTTCTGACCCATCATCATAACGATCACACCGGCGGCGTTGCTGACCTTCGTGCCCAATTCCCGCATCTGGTGGTTTACGGACCGGCAGAGACACAAGATAAGGGAACAACGCAGGTAGTCGAAGAAGGTGAAAATATCCTCATACGCGAGTGGGAGTTTTCTGTATTTGCTACACCAGGTCACACTTTGGGACATCTTTGTTTCTACAGCAAACCTTATCTTTTTTGCGGCGACACGCTGTTCTCCGGCGGCTGTGGAAGACTTTTTGAGGGCACCCCAGCCCAGATGTACCAGTCATTACAGAAGATTAGCGCATTACCTGACGATACCCTTATTTGTTGCGCACATGAGTATACATTAGGAAATATGAAGTTTGCGGCGAGCATCTTGCCAGAGGATCGGGCGATTCAAGATTATTATCACAAAGTGAAGGAGTTACGTGCAAAAAACCAAAAAACACTCCCCGTAATTCTGAAAAATGAGCGTAAAACTAATTTATTTTTACGAACAGATGATATTGATTTAATTGATGAAATTAACAAAGAAACAAATTTGTCACAACCAGAACAACGATTTGCATGGTTAAGGTCAAAGAAAGATAACTTCAGATAATTGCGGGTTGCCTTTTCAAAATTTCGCCGTTATCATCGCTCGTCTTTTAAGCAACTATTGACACACACATGAAGGCAAAAGCGATATTACTCGCCTCTGTCCTGCTTGTAGGTTGCCAGTCGCAGAACGGCAGCAACGTACAACAGCACGCACAGAGCCTTTCTGCAGCTGGTCAAGGGGAAGCAGGGAAGTTTACAAGTTCAGCGCGATGGATGGACGATGGGACGTCTTTCGCACAGGATGAAGACTTGTGGACCTCTATTGGCGACGAGCTAAAGATGGGAATTCCGGAAAACAACCGGATTCGCGAACAGAAGCAAAAGTATTTAAGAAATAAGAGCTATCTCCACGATGTAACTTTACGGGCAGAGCCGTATATGTACTGGATAGCCGGGCAAGTTAAGAAACGTAACATGCCGATGGAGCTGGTACTCCTACCCATAGTGGAGAGCGCTTTTGACCCACACGCGACGTCTGGCGCCAATGCCGCAGGCATTTGGCAGATCATTCCGAGCACCGGGCGAAACTATGGTTTGAAACAGACCCGCAACTATGATGCGCGTCGTGATGTTGTCGCTTCAACGACAGCCGCTCTCGACATGATGGAACGTCTTAATAAGATGTTCGACGGCGACTGGCTGTTAACGGTCGCAGCGTATAACAGTGGCGAAGGTCGTGTACTGAAGGCAATGAAAGCGAATAAAGCACGGGGTAAATCCACCGATTTTTGGTCGCTCTCACTGCCACAGGAAACGAAGATTTACGTACCGAAAATGCTGGCATTGAGCGATATTCTCAAGAACAGCAAGCGTTACGGTGTACAACTGCCAACACCAGACGAAAGTCGTGCACTGGCGCGCGTTCGCCTCAGCAATCCGGTTGATATTCAACAGGTTGCTGATATGACGGGTATGTCGGTAAGTAAACTGAAAACCTTTAATGCAGGCGTTAAAGGCTCAACGCTGGGGGCCAGTGGTCCGCAGTATGTAATGGTTCCGCAGAAACATGCTGAGCAGTTACGTGAGTCTTTAGCATCGGGTGAAATTGCCGCTGTTCAGTCAACACTGATCGCGGATGCATCATCCGTGAACAGCCGCAGCTATAAGGTTCGGTCAGGTGATACGCTTTCGGGCATTGCCTCACGTCTTGGCGTGACGGCAAACGATCTGCAGCAGTGGAATAATCTGCGCAGCTCAGGCCTGAAAGTGGGTCAGACTCTGACGGTGGGTGCAGGTAACAGTGCACAGCGTCTCGCCAGCAACAGCGATAGCATTACCTATCGTGTGCGTAAAGGTGATTCACTGTCCAGTATCGCAAAACGACACGGCGTAAATATCAAGGATGTGATGCGCTGGAACAATGATACTGACAATCTGAAACCAGGCGACCAGCTAACGTTGTTTGTGAAAAACAGCGCCACGCCAGACTCCTGATGACACGACCTAACGATAAAAAGGCACCGATTCCCCTCGGTGCCTTTTTTCTTTACGCTGCTTTTTGCGCTTCAGCCATGATGGTATCGCTGGTAAATGATCCATCATCCTGCAATTCAAAGTACGCCTTCACTTCCGCTGACGCACTATCCTGATACAACCGAATGGCCTGGCTTAACGCTTCCGGCGTGCGCATACGGGCAATCCACGAGCTGAACTCCAGCGGCAAGCGGTCCGTTATCAATGCACGTGTGATCAGCCCCGCTTCAGTAATCAGCGCTAACCACTCCCCGCTGGAGTAGTTTTGCACATGCGAGGTGTCGCGCAGCGCTTCAACCGTTTGCAGCCAGATATTACGCACCGGATGTCCCGGCGACATCACATCCATAATGATAAAGACCCCGCCCGGCTTCAGGACGCGTTTAACTTCACGTAATGCCTGGCCGACGTCATGCCAGTGATGGGCAGAATAACGGCTGATAACAACTTCAAACGAGGCATCTTCAAAGGGTAAGGATTCGGCATAGCCCTGGCGCGTTGCGATGTTGTTCAGCCCTTTGGCTTGTGCGGCCTCTGCAACCACCTCCAGCATCTGACTGGATAAATCATAGGCCGTGACCCGCGCCACCTGCTGTGCTGCCGTGAAGCTGGCATGCCCGGCACCACAGCCTAAGTCCAGGACGTGCGCGTGCGGCACTGCCGTCAGGCGTTCACCGAGACGGACCAGATCACGGCCAGACGCGTGCACGGCACTGCTCAGATAAGCATTTGCCTGGGAGCCAAACTGTTTTTCTACGTTGTCATGATGGGAGTGTGTTGTTGTCATCGTACTGTCCTTTTGTTGTTAAAAATAAAGGGCAGCACCCGAATGGCCTGCCCCACGGCAGACCTGACATACCATTATTTATCAGGTTTGCCGGGACTGAATTCAACGAGTAGAGGATTGTGATCGGAGGCACGCGTCACCAGAACAGAGGCGTCGTGAACGTTCAGACCACGATAGAAGACAAAATCGAGAGGACGGCCAAACGCTTTCTTGCGCTGGTCATCGCTAAAACGAACTTCACGCAGCGACATTTCGCGTGCAAAGCGATACAGCGCATTCATGCGCGGACGGCTCCAGGCATTAAAATCCCCGGCCATAATGATGGGCCCGCTGTGATGGGCGATCTGGTCACCGATCGGAAGTAACTGCTTACTATACACATCCACGCCCAGGCTGAAGTTGACCGCGTGGATATTCACAACCATCAGCATGCGCGTGTCCGGCAGCGGGTAGACCGTTACCAGCGCCGATTTCGCCAGACGCAGAATCGGCTCGCGCTCGCGCAGCGGGCAGCAATAGACCGGATGAGCCGAAGAGAGAGTCATCACGCCAGAAGGATGTTGCGGCAAGACAAACGCGGGAACCTGGTCAGCAGCAAGGTAGTGAGTCGTAGCAAACCTTACCAGCTCGGGGGTGGTTTGCGCCTCCTGCAACAGCACCAGATGGGCGTCTTTCCCAAAATTCTTGAGTACCGATAACCACTCAGCGCGTTGTTGTTTAAAGATGTTCCACACCAGCACCCGGATTTTTTCATCGCTGCTTAAGGGTGTCCCGGCAGGTAATGCCTGACTTATGCTCGCAAACGACCCCGGAGGCAAGATCCTCTCCGCGGGCATTCCGGCAACATAACGCATGGCATAGGTATTTTTTCGCACTTTTGGAAACGGCCTCTGTAACATGAACCAGCCCGGAAAACGGACTGGTTCTAATGTTATAGGGACTTTAGGTTACACTTTCAACGCAATTTCAGATAAACCGCTTTCCAGTTTTGTAAGCAAGCACTTACTGATGTTATCCCAGCACTACACGAGCGGGTTTATCAAGGCGCCCACTCAGGCTAATCAGCAGGAAAGCGACCAGAACAATCACCGCACCAATCCATGGCGTTTGGGTTAATCCGAAATGTTCAACGGTTTGCCCACCAATGATAGAACCCAGCGCAATCCCAATATTGAACGCGGCAATATTCAGGCCCGATGCGACATCTACCGCGTTGGGTGTATAAAGTTCGGCTTTTTGTACCACGTAAACCTGCAGGCCTGGCACGTTACCAAAGGCGAAGATCCCCATCACCAGTACCGTTATCAGTGCGGCGTATTGCATCGATGCCGTGAACTGGAAAATCATCAGCAGAACAACCAGTGCTGCGAAGATAAACTTCAGGGCCGGCACTGCACCATGTTTGTCCGCAAGCTTCCCTCCCCAGATATTACCGATGGCGACGGAGATACCATACCCCAGCAAAATCCAGCTCACTGCACTGGGTGAGAAGCCTGCCAGGTCCTGCATCATCGGAGCCAGGAAGGTGAAAGCCGTGAATACCCCTCCATAGCCGAGCGCTGTGACGGCGTAGATGATCAGCAAACGCGGATGCGTGAGTACCTTGAGCTGATCGCTCAGGCTGGCACTCGCACGTCCTGCAATCGTCGACGGTACCAATAGCAGGCTGGCAACCAGGGCAATCACCCCCAGTAAAGAGACGGCAAGGAAGGTTTCGCGCCAGCCAAAGTGCTGTCCGATAAACGTTCCTAACGGTACACCAGTGACAAGGGCGACGGTCAGACCACCGAACATAATCGCGATGGCGGATGCTGCTTTCTCTTTTGGAACCAGGCTGGTTGCAATAGTTGAACCAATGGAGAAGAACACACCGTGAGCGAGACCGGTCAGCAGCCGGGCAATCACCAGCGTGGTGTAGTCCGGCGCCTGCCAGGCCAGAATATTGCCAGCGGTGAATAGCACCATCAGCGCAACCAACAGCGGCTTACGCGGGAAACGTCCCGTCAACGCGGTCAGGACAGGGGCGCCGATGGCAACCCCGAGCGCATAGATAGAAACCAACAGGCCGGCAGAAGGCAGCGAGATTGAAAGCTGGTTAGCTATCGTAGGCACCAGTCCTACGATAACAAATTCGGTCGTGCCAATTGCAAAGGCACTGATCGTCAGGGCAAGTAGCGCCAGTGGCATAAATAACTCCATATCATCAGGATTAAGATGACAGGCAGTATGCGCCAGTGCTTAAATAACAAAAATGGTCAAAATATCAATAGAATTTTGCAGGTGGTGCAACAATGAAAGCAACGTCGGAAGAGCTGACAATTTTTGTCGCCGTCGTCGAAAGCGGCAGTTTTAGCCGTGCGGCCGAGCAGCTGGGGCAGGCTAATTCAGCCATCAGCCGCTCGGTGAAAAAACTGGAGATGAAGCTCGGCGTCAGTCTTCTCAACCGAACGACGCGTCAGCTGAGCCTGACGGAGGAAGGCGAGCGTTACTTCCGCCGTGTGCAGTCCGTCCTGCAGGAGATGGCGGCGGCAGAAACAGAGATTATGGAAACCCGTAGTACGCCACGCGGATTGCTGCGCATTGATGCGGCAACACCGGTTGTTCTTCATTTTCTGATGCCGCTAATCAAGCCTTTCCGCGAACGCTATCCGGAGATGACGCTCTCGTTAGTTTCCTCAGAGACGTTTATCAATCTCATCGAGCGGAAAGTGGATGTGGCGATCCGGGCCGGCACCCTGACCGACTCGAGCTTGCGGGCCCGCCCTCTTTTTGCCAGCTACCGCAAGATAGTCGCATCACCGCAATACATCGCAGAGCATGGCAAACCAGAGACGGTTGAAGAACTGAAGCAGCACCTGTGCCTGGGCTTCACGGAGCCCGTATCGCTGAACACCTGGCCTGTGGCCTGTCATGATGGTCAACTGCATGAAATCACCAGTGGGTTATCGTCCAACAGTGGAGAAACGCTGAAGCAGCTTTGCCTCGAAGGGAATGGAATCGCCTGTTTGTCGGACTATATGATTGATAAAGAAATTGCACGCGGTGAGCTTGTAGAGCTGATGGCAGATAAACGTCTGCCTGTGGAGATGCCTTTTAGTGCAGTTTATTACAGTGACAGAGCGGTAAGTACGCGCATACGCGCCTTTATCGATTTCCTGAGCGAACATATAAAAACAGCTCCCGGGGGAGCTGTGTGAGGGTTTCAGGTTACAGAGGAAAGGGTCAATATTAATCCCAGTCAGGTGCCAGACCTTCAGGGCTGACCAGACGATCGTTGCATTCCAGGGCAGCGATCGCTTTTTTGTCTTCGGCGTCCAGCTGGAGATCCCTCGCTAACAGGTTACTGGCCAGGTTTTCACGTCGGGTTGAAGAGGGGATCACGGCGTAACCTTCACCCATCGCCCATGCCAGAATCACCTGTGCAGCCGTTGCGCTATGTTTCTCTGCGATACGATTAATCACGTCATCTTTCAGTGCTTTACCGTAGGCCAGGGTCATATATGAGGTGATGTGGATGCCGTGCTGTTTTGCCCAGTCCACGACTTTGCGGTTTTGCAGGTAGGGAGAGAGTTCAATCTGATTGGTTGCAATGTTTTCAGCCCCCACGGCGGCAATGGCTTTTTCCATCAGCGGGATGGTGAAATTAGAAATACCTATTTCACGCGTTAAGCCCTGCTCTTTCGCTTCACGCAATGCCTGCATGAACTCCTCGACTGACACGGCATCGTTCGGTGATGGCCAGTGGATCAACGTCAGATCCACATAGTCGGTACGCAGTTTTTCCAGGCTCTCTTTCAGGCTGGGGATCAATTTGTCTTTGCTGAGGTTTTCAATCCAGATTTTGGTCGTGATGAAAAGCTCGCTGCGCGCTACGCCGCTCTCTTCGATAGCCTGACCAACGGCAGCTTCGTTATCATAAATCTGCGCCGTATCAATTGCGCGATAGCCAAGCTCAAGTGCAGTTTTAACAGATGCGATAACAACGTCGTCTTTCAGGCGGAAAGTGCCCAGACCCAGTGCAGGGATAGTCATGTAATCCTCGTTATTCATAATGATTGTTAACTGAGGAGGATTATCGCTGCTGCCGTTATGCAGAAAAAGAGCGTTTAACGCAGAGGATTTTTGCTGATTTGGCAATAATGATAAGACAGATATGAAAAAAGCCCTGAGCGTTAACTCAGGGCTTTTAATAAGTGGCGGAACGGACGGGACTCGAACCCGCGACCCCCTGCGTGACAGGCAGGTATTC
>NZ_WCIM01000015.1:0-203222 GCF_009025585.1 Enterobacter sp. 198
GTCCGCTTCACGCCCTGAGACATTCGACAAGCTTTTTTATGGCTTCAGTAAGGGCGACTTTCGCGCTTCCAGTGCCAGCAAATACTTCGCTTCATCGTACTGGGTCTTGGTCTTCCAGCAGCGGTAAATGATCCTTATCCATTTGAAGGCCAGAGCCCGGATTGCAGACTGGTGAGATTTTCCTTTTTCTCGCAGTCCCCGATAATAAAGTCTGGCCCAGTATGATGAGTTAACCGTCTTGGCAGCCCATTCAACAAAGGTTTGCCGGACGAACTTGGCACACTGCCATCGCCAGTGAACCCAGGATTTCTGGCCACTTCGTTCTGTCACCGGTGCAATACCTGCGTAGTTTTGAATTTCTTCAGCGCTGTTAAACCGGTCACGGTTATCACCAAGTGCAGCAAGCATTCGTGGTCCCAAACACGGCCCCATGCCCGGAAGTGATTTGAACAGCCCCGAATCTGGCAATGTGTCAAACAGCGTTTCGATTCGTTCGTCATAGGTTTTGATGATTTCACTCACGACTTTAATTTGTGTCGCCAGTGCTGTTGCCATCAAAGCATTAGCCTCTATAACACTCGGGTCTGTCGTCAACGGAATGGCGTTATCAATACTCACAACACGCTGCTCGGTAAGGGCCATTGCGCGGCCACCTTTGGCATTGAGAAAGTTGCGGATCGTGTCTCGCCTGGCTCGTTTTAGTTGTTGCAGACTGGGCCATCGCATAATCAGTTCACACAATAGCAAGCTACCCCGATGTGAGAACCACTCCAGGGGCTGAGGATAATACTGTTTGAGTGTGTTGATTAGCCGGTTCACAAAACGGCGCTTATCTTCAACCAACTGACGACGCTGCTCAACCAGTTGCTGGAGTAACCGGATATCGGCATTGTCGGGTTCAATGGCTTTTATCTTTTGGGGATAACGCAGCATTAACTCTAATGCCAGCTCGGCATCCTGCGGGTCATCTTTAGCACCGCTGGGCGAGAAGGCTTGCCGGTAACGAGCCAGAGACAAAGCGTGGACGGGGAAAACGGTGATAAATGGATATTTCTGAAGAGCATACACCACGGGACCTTTCTTCAGCTCAACGGCGATAGCGATCCTGCCTTTTACCTTCTGGTGTAACTCGGTAAGCCAGACATCAAGCGCTTCCGGCGTATGTTCAATCACATGGAATGTGCGTTCACCGTTTTTAAACTGAACACAGACATCGTGCTTTTTATCTGCCCAGTCCAGACCAACGTGCGCAGCAAATTGATTAGTCTCAGTCATCACCAACTCCTTTTTATCGGGGATTGGTATGCATTCCACGCTCTTCGAAAGAAATATAGCCAGCAGTTATCTGCATGCCCTGAGTATTCGTTAGCGAACGTGGAGCACCTACTGGCTCGAAAGAAAAGCGGCGATCATCGCATGATTCTCGCTCAATATTCGTAACCAGTAAGCGCATACCCTGAATCACTTCAAAGTGTAATTCTCAGGGTGCGAATGACTATATCTCGCTCACAGCGGACCTTTAGCACTTCACCTGATGCCTGCCAGCATCGCACCTCGCTTCATGTCTAACCTCTCTGTTAGCCCGGCATGGTCAGTGGCTCTGTTGACAATGGTGCCACTTTCCAATACGTTAAGCACAAGGTTAGCGCGACCCGGCAGCTCACGGCCAAAGCGGAATGCAGCGCAGACTTATCAAATCTTTTTTGGTTAAGTGTCTTTGATTCTTATGGTTCGTGAGCACATAAGACAGATTAGAGACTTAAACCATGAAACAACTCCCTACATGCGCTGAAGCAAAAGCCCACGCTAAATACCTTTCACGGTCGCTCAATATCAATCTAAGCTACGCCCGGGATGCAGTGGCATTACGCTATAACTGCCATAACTGGTCGGAACTCAGCACAGTATTTGGTCAGCTTAGCGATAAGTACATGTCGTTCTATGGCCTTGCCAGCCATGAAGAGAAGCGTGTTTTTAGCCAGCTTCTGGCACCGTATATCGCAGAATTGCAAAATGCCATTCATCCTGACCGCCATGTGCCGGAAAGCTTGATACGTAAGATCGCTGAAGGCCATATTTCCCGGGTATCCGGTAAAGTCATGTCGGCTGTAATACGTGAATGCGAGGATTTTCCTCCCACGACAGTTAAAGACATCATTGAACTGCTTGAATTTTATGATGAAACGGTCAGCCGGGTATTAGCAGGACATCACAAACAGATCCCGACCAATAATCCCTGGCTGGAACCTTGGGTATTTGGTGTGCGCTTTTATGCCTATTACCACTTTAATGGCAAGCAGGTCACCATCTTAAGCCGTGAGTGGGATTTAGATATTCATGATGCCTACCTGCCACATGCCTGTGACAGAGTATTTTCACGCCCATGGTTTCAGGACTATATGATCGGCTATCTGGCCTACCTCGTGAAGCAATTTATCGGATTGGGTTACGACGGTACCGTTAAGATTTGTTGCATTAATAATTATAGCGCGCTGGATTACCATCAGAAAAAAGCAGCCCCCAACGGTCGTGTGGGGCTCAATCACTTATACAGAGAGTTACTTAATCGCGGGGGAGAAGAAAAGTGGTCGTTTAGTCAAAATGGTCATAAACATGATTTTGGTATCGAGCTCCCGTTTGCCGCATTGACCTCATTGAATAAAGGAAGAAAATGAGATGAACAAAGCCGGGAAAATAGCGTATTCATGGCTAAAGGCACAGAGCGATAGCGAAAAAATTCGATTTATTGCACAAGCGCTGGGGAGTATCGAATATCAGGCGTTTATAAAAAAACATCAGCCTGAAAAGCAGCATGCCCACAATCTACCTTTAAGTTTTTTGAAATGGTATTTGCCTCAGAAACTAGTGGCCTCCTATCAGGGCAAGGAGATCGGCCTGAGAAGTGTACCGGAGACGGTTGGCGATAAGCTGGAAATTCGGCATACCTGGATGCCAACAGGACAGTTTGCTCCTTCGCGTCATGGATCTTACATACCACTGGGAACCCACGTTGCTTGTACTGCTCTGATGCAACCCTTTTTGCAAAAACAGCAGGAAAAATGTGTGGAGCAGGCCTGGCAGGCAGCACTTCCCCTGCTTCTGTCACCTGACATCAGTAATAACAATGAATTCACCGCTCCATGGCTTGATTACGAGCCCTATCTCAATGGTGAAACGGATGTGTACTTTTTACTGGATGAACCTCAGGAAAGAGTCAAGATTGGAATATCAGGTAATCTCAGGCAACGCGTGGATACCTTGAAGCAACAACATAATACCAGCCTGAGTCTTATCTCCATAATACCCGCAGGGGGTATTGAGACAGAATCCGCATTACATCTTTTCTTTAAAAAATACAGGTTGGATCAGAAGGGACTTGGTCGAGAGTGGTTTTCTTACACGGATGAATTATGCGAATTTATCAATACCCTGAACACCTATGCAATCAGGAGCCACTGTCTAAGAGCTTACGGCATTATCTGACATAAGATCGTATCTTTAGGACCCGTGGCGCTACGCACCTACAGGTGTGAAAAATCGATTATTTAACCCCAGTGCCGTATGTAACCATTAAGCCAATACAGGTCTGACAGAGCCAGTCAACAACGTGACAGAATGAACGCTACAAGCCATCTGTCTTGGCAAGAGAAATTATATCTTCTTCGGGAGCGACACGATGGTGAGTACAACGAAAACCTATCTTTTTACGCCACATCTAGATCGCACCAACTGCCTTTACGCACTGGTACGTATCAGATGTGAAGACCTATGTCCCGGAACTTCTGGTTCATGTTAGACAGAGCGTCTACATTGTAGCGTGATATATTCTTTGTCACTTTGCTGACTCTCATCCGCACTTGGTAAATAAACCAAAATGAGGCTAAGGTAGCCGCTGAATAGACAAAATAATGACCTAGAGGGAACAAGAATCAACGTTACTTTTTGCCATGGTAGACCACTGTGATGTTGTCTGGTTTTCTTAACGTCGGGACCATAGCAGGGTCAATCAGGTACACAGGGACTATCACGGCATTTTTCCCACTAACCAAGATTGGCACCCAGCAGTGAACACGTGGGTCTCCTGTCGTCTCCGGAATACCACTTGTACCGTATGCCATAAGATCAACCACATTGATAAAAAGCGCCTTACCTATATCAAAGAAAAACTCGTTAAAAACCACATCTTTTGCAAGCAAGATTACAGCGTCACCTGCCGCCAGTTTTACTGGCGATGAAGAGTGTTCAGAGGTTTCTACATCAGCAAAAACAATCCTTTCGGTATAGATAAAACAAGCATAGCGGGCATCCTGTTCTGACCTTTCCAGGAGCGACTGACAGAACTCTTTGATATGTCGATTTTCGACCCTGCCAACTGCATTATCCCGGCGGTGGTGTCGCTTATGTTCGCGGACATGCGCCTTGCCATTAACGCTGTCAAAGTCATACACTTTTCCAACCTGAAGCTTGCTCTCCCAGATCTCCATACAATACTTTTCAGCAGCTACAACATTTCTTCGGCGAGGCAAATCCTGCTGATAGACACCAGACAGTAGCCGGGCCTTAAGTTCGTCCGCAAGCTGATAATAGCGATTAATATCTTTCAGTACCGGAACGGTAGCATCCAACAATATGGAAATAACCTGTGATCGTGAGATCTTCTGTTTTTTGCTGTATTCATCCACAACACGCAAAGTCTCAGAATTGGTTACATTGAAAGTGATTCGTTCTGACATGCCTCAACTCCTGTTAAGCACTTTATCAAAATTGCATAATAATTAACATTAATTTCTTAATTATCAATACCTTTGTTTATTTTAAACTGTTGATTCATGGTAACATATCCCTACGTAAAATACCGGGTATAATTTTGTCAGGACAGGCAGAATAACAAGAATGAACATTTGGGTTTTTAGTATAATTAAGGGGCACTTCCTGTTTCTATACCACTTTGTTCACAGCGCCCTCACCCAACAAGCAACTCTGCCTGTATTCCCCCTGGATACATAGTTCCCTGTTTCTGCCGTATCCCCGCTTCTCTTAAAAATTACATTTCATCCCAATCCTTTGTACTCCACCTGACAAAGGATAAATCAATGCACACACCTTACCCCTTTAATCCTAGATACACGATGAACTGGTTTCTACTGTCTCTAATCAACGACCACCTGAATCAGCTACTGAACCGATACTCCCGAATACAGGCACTCAGACTCGACCTGTTCTATCAGAAAGGTACAGAGCGCTATAAACGTCATTCCTGGAATGAAACAGAGCGAGAGGTGCGCATGCTGGTTGAACGCACCCTGCAGCACACAAATCTGACAGGGTATTTCTGGGTACTCGAGAACTCTGTAGACCACGGGTGCCATGCCCATATCGTGTTCTATCTCGACAGGCACCTTAACCAGGCCACCTACCCAATAGCTGAGAGAGTAGGAACAATATGGCGGGAAATAACGCAACGAGAAGGCTATTACAACCGCTGCGAATACAAGTCCACTTATGACGTCAGTATTGATAAGCCAGTGAACTACGATGATACCGAAGCCATCGATAACCTGCGCTACATCATCAGCTACCTTGCCAAAGAAGAGCAAAAGTACGGTCACTATCACTACGGAGCCAGTGAGGTACCGCCGCCCAGCGGACTGGGGCGTCCTCGCACGCTGTAACTCACGTTCTGCACTTTTTAACGTATCAATCCATTGATGTGGAAGGGCTGGTAGTAACGAGCAATCAACCACCAGCTCAGGATAATCCCACAATGGAAGACAGCATTATGACAGAACAAATTTCTTTGCTTGATGACCAACTGGTGGATATGCGGTTCATCACTAAGCTTACAGGGCTGACGGACAAGTGGTTTTACAAGCTGATAAAAGACGGCCAGTTCCCGAAGCCAATTAAGCTGGGCCGCAGCTCCCGCTGGAAGCAAAGTGAAGTCGAATTATGGTTACAGCAACGGATTGCCGATTCACGCGGTCATTGATACAACCCATTCAATTAAGCTACACCTTTCCCGATATCCCAATCCTTAAAGCACCATTAGACTCGGCACAATTCAAGCGATATCGTTTATCACCCTATTAACTAAAGTTCTCAATTCTGAAGCTGAAAAACTGAAGCTCCCCTATCCCCGGCCTATCTGGCATTATGTTGAACCGCTGCCACACGGGCGTTTATTACCTCAGGGGAGCTTAATATTTTAACGATGCGTCAGAACAATCCTGCGCCTGGCATATAACGTTTCCGCAGACAGCTGGAATTCATATTCCGCTGCCTTTAGCTTTCTCGATTTAAGCATCTTCATCGTAACGCCGCTGATCTGCCCTGACTCCAACCCTCTCAGAATTTCACCAGCGCTCAGCATGAGCTGTTGCTTCAAAATCGACAGCAGACTTACCTGAAATGAACGGGAGATCCTGACACTAACGCGAACCCGCTGGTGGGCGGTGATGCTTAACGGCCAGCGCTCCTGAACGGTAAAATCAGGCCGACCCGATAGCTCGGCGTTGTTCCGCTTCAGCGTCGCGATATCACAGGCAAAATGTTGAACCGTGGCGGCATCGTTTGTCATTAGCCGATGATAAAGCTGGCGGTCAATTTTGCTGACGTGCAGACGCGAAAACAGGGAGATATTCCAGGTGTAATCACAGTGTGTGCATTTATAGATACTCCACACGTCCAGCACCTTCTTTTGCGAATTAACCCGAAATGCACCTGACGGCGTGAAGTCCCGTTTAATGTTGCATGAAGGGCATCGTTTCGCGATGCGCTGATACCCCACAGGCGTGACGGTCCATGTAACTTTCATAACGTACCTTTTTTAACCCATACAAAATCGGATCCGTACTGAACGGACCATAAATTTTTATGTATGAAAAATATTTAAGAGATATTTTTCAGCAGGTTAAAAAAAGATTTCCAACGTTACATTCCTGTAGATGTTCAACGAGATAAGTCGAGGTTATCAAAATGGCGCTTTTTAGGTAAATGAGTTCAATCAATATTTATGGTGGTTAATCACGCTACTTAACCCCCCGGGAATCCCCCGCCTAGGATGTAATTGCATTGATGGCTAATCAGAAGCAATTATCTCTCCAGTTCTCATGAGCGCCTATCAATTAGCAGTACTGGATAGTCCCACCTTGTTTATTATTTGAGTGCGTATTATTCGGAAGGCATTATTTAAATAAACGCTAAACAACGATTTATTTATTATGGATATACTGATTTTATCCGTTAACCTGTTCTGGCTAACAAACGAACAGTTATACAGGAGGAAACTGTCAACCCGGAAGGAAAACGGTTAGCCACTTGTGGCTTGTTTTTACCGTTACGTTAGCACCAGGGCAACTAACCTTGCTCACAAGTGCCTTGTTTGTGGAATGATTCTTTTTCATTGTTTAGCAGCCTGTGCAGGCGGCTCTTTTTAAGGAGGCAGCATGCCACTCAATAAAATGAAGCGTCATGCCATACTCCACACGCTCTCTATACCTGAACGTAAACTACGCCCCGTAAAATGGCTTGCTCTTATCTCATCCCTGCTCGTTATATTACAACTGGCAATTGAGAGCCTGGTCATAAGCGAATAACGGAATAGCAATTCCTGTACAAAGACCAATTCTGGAATGATTTTCTGATATCTGTCGGGTTCAGAGCACAAAACTTAATGTATTTTTTTTCCAACAACACAATCATTACGTAGAGTTGTGCCTCTGTTGAGTTTCACAGGTAAAGACCTGACTGACAGAATCTGAATAAGGAAATGAACCATGGATAACTATACGCTGCATCGTGGCAGACTTATCGACCATATCCAGCTCGTGGTAAACAACTTTGCCGCAAGCAAAGCGTTTTACACTGCTGTTCTGGCGGAACTTACGATCCCCATGGTTATTACCGATGACGATTATATCTGGGCTGACGAACTGGTCATTTCGTCGGTAAAAAGTTCGGAGTCTGGCGGAGTGCCTACAGGACGGCACCATCTGGCCTTTCAGGCCGCAGACCGTGAATCGGTGAACGCGTTTTACCACGCAGCACTAAATCATGGCGGACGTGATAACGGCGCACCTGCCGAACGAACCTATCATCCCGGATACTATGCCGCTTTTGTTCTGGATCCGGACGGTAACAACATCGAAGCTGTTTACCATGGTGAGGGCGATCGCAGTGCCCGCTCTGTAGAAATCAGCTTCACTGTCTGAGAAAACAGGGAGCATATTTTCCCCTGTAGCTCCCGGTAACCGCAATGGAGAGCTTTATCTATGACCGTTATTCCGGTATCAGCCCTTGAATGCAGCATTACTGAGCTGTGCCGTATTCTTGCAGACAGCTTTAATGAATCATTGACACCGTTTGCGTTGCCACCGGAAATGTTTGCCTCACGTTTCATTTCAGAAGGACTCAGCCTTGAAGACTCGTTTGTCTGGCTGGTCAATGATAACCCGGCGGCAATAGCCATCGTAACCCGCAGAATGGACAAAGCGCGTCTGGCAGCATTTGGTGTGTTGCCTGAGTACCGGAGCCAGGGACTGGCAAAACAGATGCTTACTCCTCTGTTTACCTCCTTAAAAGAGAAAAAGTTATCCAGCGTGAGGCTGGAAGTGATGCGCGAAAATACCGGGGCAATCGCTCTCTATCACGCGCTCGGTTTTCAGGTTCGCCGACATCTGTGCAAATACCGGGGAGATCCACAGTCTCGTCCGGAAATACCTTCAGGGGATATGGAATCCAAGACTGCTGATGACTTCCTGCGTACCGTCTGGTCTGCACCAGATGATGATCTTCCCTGGCTGGCCAGTCCCCTGCAGCTCTTGTCTATTCCCTGCGACATCCTCAGGGATAACGAACATGCATGGTGTGCTGTCGCGGAGTTCATGGGACAACCTCAGCTCCGCTGTTTGTTTGTGGAACCGGTGTATCGTTACCAGGGACGGGCTAAAAGAATGCTTCAGAAAATGAATGCCAAATGGCCTGGCATAGGTACATCAGCCGCGATCCCAGAAACGCTGGCACCATTATTTACTGCGGCGGGTTATCAGGCTGAACCGTTATGCCAGTTTGAAATGGAACTGACATTTTAAACTATCGTTATGCTGCGTTCCGCATGACAGGAGAACAATGATGAGTTGCAGGTTTGAATGGATCAATGAGCCCGCCGTATGGTGCTACGAAAATAACGCCCTGTCGGTAATCACAGATGAGCATACTGATTTCTGGTGCCGTACCTGGTACGGGTTTGAGCGTTTTACCGGCCACATCTACGCTACTGATGTAACGGGTGATTTTACTTTTCAGGTCAGGATCCGCGCAAACTTCACCACACTCTATGACCAGGCCGGAATTATGATGCTCTCTGACGAACAGCACTGGCTCAAAGCTGGCATCGAATTTAACGATGGAGCACCTGCAATCGGGAGTGTACTCACGATGAGAAATTCCGACTGGGCTACAGGACTCTTTCCTGGAGATCCGAAGGAATTCTGGCTGCGTCTGACCCGTAAAAAAGATGTGTTACGACTGCAGTACTCCTCAGATGGACAGCACTGGCCATTACTTCGCTTATGCCATTTCCCTACGGGCCCTGTAAAAACGGGCATCATGTGTTGTACACCTCAGCGCAAGGGGTTGGAGGTAGAATTTCTTGATCTCAGACTGACTCCTGCGATGGATAAGGAACTGCACGATCTAAGTTGATAATAACCATTCAATAATAAAAAACGGAGAACCCGTTTATGAAGCCATTCTCGGGACGCCTTGGCAGGTATGGCAGCGTGCTATTATTTCCACTGGCGATGATCATCTACGATTTTTCAGCCTACCTGACAACGGACCTTATTCAGCCGGGCGTCATTAACATTATGAATGAGTTACAGGCGGATGTTACGCTGGCTCCAGCATCAGTCAGTTTGTATATGGCAGGCGGACTGGCGCTCCAGTGGCTCCTGGGTCCTCTCTCCGACCGGATTGGTCGCCGCCCCGTCCTGCTCACTGGTGCAATGATCTTTGCCCTGGCATGCCTGAGCATGCTGTTTGTCACCTCGATCAAACAGTACTTTATTGCCCGTTTTATACAGGGAACCAGTATCTGCTTCATCTCTACCGTTGGTTATGTATCAATACAGGAGGCCTTTGATGAAAAGGATTCCATCAGGATCATGGCTGCGCTGACCTCTATTGTTCTGCTCGCCCCAGTTATCGGGCCGGTGGCCGGCGCTGCGCTGATGGCGTTCATTCACTGGAAACTGCTCTTTGCCATCATCGGTGTGTTTGGTCTGGTAGCATGGTTCTTACTACTGTTCAAAATGCCGGAAACAGTTATATCTCAGGGAAGAGAATTCAAACCGGGTGAAGTGCTGTCAGATTTCATCGCGGCATTTCGCCATCCAGTGGTGCTGACCGGCTCACTGGCAGTCGCTTTTGGTAACCTGCCAATCATCACCTGGGTGGCACTCTCCCCCGTGATCCTGATTGAGCACGGGGGTATGTCTCCCGGTACCTATGCCTGGACACAGGTGCCCGTGTTTAGTGGGATCATTATCGCCAGTGCGATCGTAGCGAATTTTATCAAAGACCCGACTTCACCGCGTTTTATCTGGGGTACTGTCCCGATACAGTTTGCTGGCTTGCTGGCTTTGCTGGCCGGCAACCTGCTATGGCCACACGTCTGGCTATGGTCAGTAGTGGGAACGAGCTTTTATGCCCTGGGTATTGGACTGCTCTATCCGGTGCTGTTTCGCTTCACGCTCTTTTCTCATAACCTGCCAAAAGGCACCGCTTCTGCCACGCTGAATATTCTGGCGCTCAGCATAATTGCCCTTAGTATTGAAATAACACGCTGGGTTTACTTCCATGCCGGCGGCAGGATTGCTTTCCACGGTGCAGCGCTGCTGGCCGGTATAGGCGTAATCATATCAGTTGCCCGCCTGCTTATACTGCGTGGACAGCATCAGAGCCAGTCAGTATCACCGGCTGGCTGTCAGGAGCAATAATACAAAAGAGATTAAGGAGTATTTATGTTTTCTTACGTGATGCTGGGTACTAACGATCTACAGAGAGCTATAAGGTTCTACGATCCCCTGATGGAATTGCTTGGACATCCAAAGGCAGGCCGTAATGAAGAGGGCGCGTCCTGGGGGACGTTCAGCGATAACCATACCATCGGACTCTGCGTTGGCATGCCCTTTGATCGGCAGCCCGCCGGGGTTGGTAATGGCACGATGGTGGCGCTGAACGCCCGCTCTGTTCAACATATCAGACAGTTGCATGCGCTTGCCCTAAGTCTGGGAGGCGTGGATGAAGGTGCGCCGGATCACAGGCCGCAGTACGGACAAGGATTCCATAGTGCTTATGTACGCGATCCGGATGGCAATAAGCTGGCGTTTGTATTCTACGATTTGGTGGAATAAAGGATGTGGTATCAAAAGCCTTCCGGGCTAAATAACTCATCCGTCAGAAAATTTTCGACGAGATAGTTTAGTTGTTTTATTTCAACTGGTTGCATTTAATCGGAGCATCGTTAATTCTTACAGGATTTAAAATTGACGTGATCAGCTTCTCAGTTTTGGTACTCAAGCTAGACAAGCTAATCCTGAGCATGTTAGTTATTTAAGCACGCAAGAGAACGGATTTAAATATAAAAAAGTTTAAATCCCTCTCAAATTGCAAAACAAATTAACTGATAATGATTTAGATTCCTAAACCATTATTACAAGGGTATGTGAATAGAAAGCCCTCAGAGACATGAGTCTCTGAGGGCTTTTTTTGTTTTTTTATCTTGCTAAGGAGTAAATAAATGTCTAAAGAACGCCGTCTCTCAAAGATTTTTGCAAAAGATGGTAAATCAGTGACATTAGCGCTGGATGGTTACTATTTTTCCACGAAAACAAATGGTATTGATAATACGATTAACCAACTGCCTGCATTGGTGGAACAAGGGCTGGATTGTGCGTTGGTCACGTACGGTATGCTGAAAAATTTTCGTGAGCCATTAAATTCTGTCCCTGTTGTATTACGCGTCGATAGTACAGTCAGTATTTTTGATAATACCGTTCCCGATACTACCCCGATGTTTACCGTTGAAGATGCGTTGAAAGTCGGCGCTGAAGGTGTCGTCTGCATGACCTTCCCGGGTGCTTTCAACGAAGAAAAAACGCACATCATGGCAATGCAACTGGCACAAGCCGCAGACCGCTGGAACGTTCCGCTGATTGTCGAATCACTTCCATATGGCTACCCCGTGACCAGCGACGACTCGAACAACCCGGCGATTATCGCCGCCTCGGCTCGAGCCGCAGTGGAGCTGGGGGCCGATGTCATCAAAACACGTTTTACAGGTACAGCGGAAGACCGCTTGATCGTCGAAGCGGCAGGCGTTCCCGTCCTTGCACTTGGTGGCCCAAAAACCGGCATTGATGGTTACTTCAGGTTTGTTCAGCACTGTATGCAGGTTGGGGCTAAAGGGGTGGCAGTGGGTCGAAATATCACTCAGGACCCGCGACCAGACAGAGTGGTCGCAGGCCTGAATGCTATCGTCCACGAAAATGCCTCTGCGGAAGAAGCATACAGCCTCTATATGGCTAAATAACATCGGATACTAATATGTTTTTAAATAACACCATCATTCCTTCAGTTAGAAAGTATAAACATTTTGACAAGGCATTATCCTGTGCATCGGAATATGTTCTGTTGTCAGAGGCCAATATCGGCAATCTGCAATCACTGATAGGCAAATGTCATCAAAGTGGTAAGAAGGTTTTGGTCCATCTGGAGTTACTCGGCGGGTTTAAACCCGATCAGGCTGGGATCAATCTACTGAAAAGTTATTATAAAGTTGATGGTGTTATTTCTTCCAATCTCTCCGCCCTGCGCTATGCAAAAAAAGAGGGGTTATTGACTATTTTTCGGGTGTTACTTATCGATTCTCGATCGCTGGATCAGTCTATCGATATCGTTAAACATAACCCGCCGGATGCAATAGAAATCTTACCTGCTGAATATGCCTGCCAGTGTCTGGAATTGATTAGCCGAAATTTGAATGGCTTTGACGTGATATTCATCGCCGGAGGCTTTGTAAAGCGGAAATACCTTGTAGATAAAATATTCCATGCCGGGTTTAAAGGAATAACCACCAGCGAGCCGGGTTTATGGTAACCAATAAGGAGTCCACGGTAATGAAAGATGAATATGTAATGGGTATCGACAATGGCGGGACAGTCACTAAGGCGGCTATCTACGATCGCAACGGCAGCGTGGTTTCTATCGCGTCAAAATCCACCCAGATGCTGACACCCAGGGAATTTCATACCGAACGCGATATTACCGAACTGTGGGCGGCTAACATCGAGGTCATCAAAAAAGCGATTGAGCAATCAGGGATCGACGCCAGTCAAATCAAAGGAATCGCCGTCACCGGACATGGGAACGGTTTGTATCTGGTAGATGAAGCTGGCAACCCGGCCCGCAACGGCATTATCTCAACCGACAGTCGGGCAAAAGAGTACGTGGAAAAGTGGCAAAACTCACCCGAGTTTCTGACCGACATCCTGCCTAAAACCATGCAGTCAATCTGGACCGGACAACCCATCGCTCTGCTGGCATGGCTGAAGGATAACGAGCCGGAGGTGCTGCAGAAAGCACATACCATTTTTATGGTAAAAGACCTGATCCGCTTCTACCTGACCGGAGAGGCTTATCTTGAGCTTACTGACATATCCGGGACCAACCTGATTAACGTACGTGACCGCAAGTATGACGATGAGCTACTGGCATGGTGGGGGCTTGCTGACCTGCGCGCGAAATTGCCACCCGTCAAACTGTCCACGGACTGCTGCGGTCGGATAACCGATGAAGTCGCCCGTCAAACAGGCTTGTGCGCGGGCACGCCCGTCTCTGGCGGCGTGTTCGATATTTCCGCCTCGTCTGTCGCCTCCGGGATCAATACCCTCAATAAGCTGGCTATTATCACCGGAACCTGGAGCATCAATGAATATGTGACTGACCATCCGGTTATCGATAAAGATCTGTTTATGACTTCGATTTACCCGATCGACGGTAAATGGCTGATAACCGAAGCCAGCCCTACGTCTGCTAGTAATCTTGAATGGTTTATCAATAATTTCATGGAGAACGACCGGGAAACTGCTGCTGCTCAGGGCTCTTCCGTCTATGAGTTGTGCAATACCTTGGTCTTATCCACGACGCCAGAAGAGAGCCATCTGCTGTTCTTTCCTTTCGTATTTGGCTCTAACACCATTCCCGATGCCTCAGCAGGCTTTATTGGGGTGAACAGTTTCCATAAAAAAGCGCATTTCCTGCGCGCGATTTACGAAGGTGTGGCGTTCAGCCATCTCTATCACACCGAGCGTTTACGGAACATCAATCCGGATTTGAGTCGGACCATCCGAATTGCTGGCGGAGTCACCAACTCTCCAGTCTGGTTACAGGTCTTTGCCGATATCTTCCAGTGCACGCTTGAGATTGTCGATGTCAAAGAGCACGGCACACTAGGTACCGCAATGACAGCCGCTGTAATGATTGGCTGGTTTGATGATGTCTTTGCCGCGTCCAATGAAATGGTGCGCGTCGCGCGTACCGTGACACCGAATCCGGCCCATCAGCAAGTGTACCAGGACAAATATCAGCTCTACAAAAACCTGTTATCTGAAATGCAGTCCCCATGGAAAAGCTGCAGTAACTACATCACGCATTAAGTGAGGAATGAATGGATCTAAATCTGAAACACCGCACAGCTATCGTCACCGGTGGTGCGACGGGACTTGGCCGGGAGTTTGTCCTTTCCCTGGCTAAAGAAGGCGTCAATATCTGTTTCACGTACATGCGTGATGAAGAGTGCCCGGAGCTACTGATTGAACAGGTGAAATCCACCGCTGGCGTCAAAATTATTGCGGTGAAAACCGATCTTGCCGATGAGAAAAGCCGGGAGCGTCTCTTTGCGGCCTGCATTGAGGAAATGGGAAAGGCTGACATTCTGGTCAATAACGCCGGTATCTGGCTCAGTGGTTACGTCACCGCGATAACCCCGCAGGACTGGGATTTGGTAATGAACGTGAACCTGAAAGCGGTATTCCATTTAAGCCAGCTGTTTGTGAACCACTGCCTGCAACAAGATCAGGCAGGCAGCATTTTGAATATTACCTCACAGGCCGCGTTCCATGGTTCCACAACCGGCCATGCCCATTATGCAGCGAGTAAAGCGGGCCTGGTGGCTTTCTCTATCTCGCTGGCAAGGGAAGTAGCAAAACAGAAAATCAACGTGAACAACATCGCCGTCGGGATTATGGACACCGCGATGATCCGTAAAAATATTGAACAGGACCCAGCCTATTACGTCAGCCGGATTCCAGTAGGTCGGGTGGCTCAGCCAAATGAAATTGCCGACATCGGGGTCTTCATGGTTTCTCCTAAAACCAGCTATATGACGGGAGCAACTCTGGATGTCACCGGCGGTATGTTGATGCGTTAATCTATGGAGAATCACTATGAAATGTCTGGCGATAGCCGATCTTTTTATCAACAAAGCGATGATGGATGCAGGTCTTAACGCGCTCAGGGATAAAGGTATCGACGTTGAAGTTCGTGAATGGTCACATGAATCAGTCGAAAAATTGCAGGAGGATAATCTGCGGGTCGAGCAGGAAGGCGCAGAAGCGGTCGCGTTACCCGCAGCCTTACTCCAGGATGCTGACGACGTTGAAATCCTGATAACCCAGTTTGCCCCGGTCAATACAGCGGTACTGGATAAACTGCCAAAGCTCAAATACATTGGTGTATTGCGAGGGGGCGTTGAAAACGTAAACCAGCAGGTCGCACTGGCCCGAGGAATTGAGGTAATGAACACGCCGGGGCGCAATGCCCGCAGCGTGGCGGAGTTTACGGTCGGGATGATGCTGGCTGAAATGCGCAATATTGCCCGTTCTCATGACGCATTACGCGATAAGTTCTGGCGTAAAGACAGCCCTAATCATCAGGCTATTCCTGAGCTTGGCGGTAAGGTTGTCGGTCTGGTTGGCCTGGGCCATATCGCCCAACTGGTCGCGGGCTTTCTTAGCAGCTTTGGCACAGAAATTATCTTTTATGATAAGTACGTATCGGGCCACGAACGCTATGAGAAAGTCGATACTCTCGACGAACTGGTAACGCGGGCTGACGTTGTATCACTCCATGCACGTATGACGCCGGAAACCGAAAACCTGATCAATGCGCATCATTTCGGGTTAATGAAAAGCAGCGCCATTATTGTTAACACTGCGCGCTCCGGGTTAATCAATGAACGCGATCTGATTGACGCTCTACAGGCCGGGAAAATTATGGGAGCGGCGCTGGATACTTTCGACGATGAGCCGTTACCTGATGACAGCGCTTTTTATTTGCTGAATAACGTCACCATCACCCCGCATATTGCGGGAAGTACTCTCGACGCCTTCAGCAATTCACCCAAACTATTTGCTGAGATCTTGCTGAAGAAACTCAGTTAAATATTAAAAAAGACCTTTAAGGTTTTTATACAGCCCATTGGGCACGGGTTCGCTCGCGCCCAATTCGGCCGCCTTTTTAAGGAATTATTATGGATATTATCAACAGCATTATTAGTCTGGGGGCATCAGTAATGATGCCAGTAATATTCTTTATCATAGCACTTTGCTTTGGGGTAAAAATTGGCACGGCATTTAAAGCCGGGATGCTGGTCGGTATTGGGTTTGAAGGCGTCGGTCTGGTGATTGGTCTGCTGCTGACGAACATTGGCCCGGCGTCTCAGGCAATGGTCGAGCGCATCGGCCTGCAGCTGAATGTCGTCGACACCGGGTGGCCGACCGCTTCAACGATTGGCTGGGGCTCTCCGCTGATGCTGCCTGTCGTGGTCGGTTTTATTGTCATCAATCTGGCCATGCTACTGCTCAAATTAACCAAAACGGTGAATATCGATATCTTCAACTACTGGATATTCCTGATCATGGGCTCGGTCGTGTATGCCGGAACCGGTAACTACTGGCTTTCTGTTGGCATAACATTTGGTATTTTTGTCTTAACGTTACTGGCAGCAGATTTAACCGCCCCGTATTTACAAAAAAATTATAATCTAAAAGGGATTTCTTTCCCTCACCTTACCTGTATAGCCTACGTCCCCTTTGGCATAGCCTGTAATTACATTATTGATAAGATTCCGCTTATCAATAAAATTAATTTTGATCCGGAAAGCATTAATAAAAAGTTCGGTGTATTTGGTGAGCCGTTAACGCTGGGTTTCGTACTGGGATTGCTGCTGGCATTCCTTGCCGGGTATGACGTTTCGGCTGCCGTTTCGCTGGCAATCAAGGTCTCCGCGGCGATGCTGCTGTTGCCAAAAATGATTGAAATACTGGTGCAGGGATTGCTTATCGTCCGTGATGCCGCAGAAGCAAAATTGAAGGCCAAATTCCCTGACCGTGACTTTTATATCGGCATGGATACCGCGTTATTGATTGGCGAACCTTCAGTCCTAGCCACCGGACTGCTGTTGATCCCGATGGCCGTAGTGCTGTCTATCATTCTGCCCGGTAACCGCGTTCTGCCATTTGTCGACCTCGCTTCATTGATGTTCCTGCTGGCGATGGTCACACCATTCTGTAAACGCAATATGTTCCGCATGTTCATTAGCGGCACGCTGATCGTCAGCTGCATTTTGTACGTCGGAACGGACATTTCTAAGGAATACACTCAGGCGGCGGTTAACTCCAGCATTCCGGTTCCGGAGGGGATGTCTGAAATTACCAATATTGTCGGGGGGGCGACCACACCAGTTGGCTGGCTGGCTGTGAAGTTTGGGGAGTTTTTCAGTACAGCGCCTTAATCCAGAGTCACAACACAAACAGAGGGTAATCCCCTGCCCTCTGTTTCCTTTTACCATTACAGAAAAACCTTCAACTGAATGACATATCAGCCAGAGTATTTTTTAGAAATACATTATTTCAAAATGCAAATCCTGCTATGCCATTTTCTGTATATGACTCATTTAACTTCGTCTCCAAATTGTGTTTTTTTTGAAAATAGAATTAACATCAAGCTCACGCTATTAATATACCCATCCATTAAACCAGTTAACCACCCTATTCTTTTCTCTTAGGGACATTAACTTACAAATGACCGCGTATAATCACGCCTTTCCCGAATAACGTGCTGTTCATTGTGATGGTATACATGCGTTCATTACATGGTATTTCCTTCAATTATGAGAGTCGTTATAACTAACATCATTGAAGCGCCAACATTTCTTCGAAGGAGTGGATAATGAAAGTGCTGAGCAAAAGACAAATATTACTGGTAAATCGATTAGCTCAGGAAGATGGCTGGCTAAGCACGGCTCAGGCCGCGAAAATCCTTCATATCTCAGTGAGCACCCTCAGAAGAGATGTTGATGCTATCAACGACTTTTTCGCTGATAAAGGCAATCACATACTCTGCAGACCTGGCCTGGGCATGAGGCTGGATGCAAGTGAAATAGTGTCTTTGCCAGTCACATCTCCAGACGAACATGTTGCTAATATATTAAAAAGCAAAAGACTCATTGGCATCATCACTGATTTGCTGACGCACTCACCCACGCCATTATCCATTACTTTTTTGTCAGACAAGTATTTCATCAGCCGCTCCTCAATCGTAGAGGATTTAAATAAAATTGATAAATGGCTGGGCAGTTTTTCACTGGTGATGATAAAGAATCATACGGGAACGTATGTTGAAGGGAATGACTATGATATTCGCATGGCTCTCAAGGAGATCGTAACACATAGCGTATTATGTAATTATCAGATGACCGATAGTCGAATCGACAGATTTTCTCGTGTACAACTCATAAAAGAGTTTGGTAAAGAAAACGTCGCGAACTGTATCAACCTCATCACCTTCATAGAAGATGAATTAGCATGTGCAATCAGTGAACCCTACTACACCAATCTTTTTTCACATTTACTGGTCACCATCAGACGAATGGAGAAGTGTCATCCTCATACCGATAACGAGAAGGTTCCAGTTCATGATAATAAAGAATGGAAAGTTGCAGTTAAAGCAATATCATGGCTAGAGGGAAAATATACATTTTCCTTTCCAGAGATTGAAATTAACTACATCTATCAGTATCTGATTTCATCTGGAAAAGATACGACCTTAACCAACCTTCCAGATAATGATTTTCAGGATAAAGAGGCGGTAAGTTATGCCATAAATCTGACAAGTGACATCTCTCAGTCGCTTAAATGTGATTTGATATCAGACAAAACACTGTTGAACTCTCTGGTCATGCATATTAAGCCGATGCTAAACCGACTAACTTATCGGATAATTATTCACAACCCTCTTCTTGATGAAATAAAAAAAGAACTCTCAGATGTTTTCGCTGCTGTCAGAAGCGCCACTATAAAAATAAATAACTATGATAAACACGATCCCCCTTCAGAGGATGAAGTTGCTTATTTAAGCGTTTATATTCAGGCAGCAATAGAAAAGGTTAAAGAGAACAAAAAAATTATCCTTGTCTGTTCAAGTGGAGTCGGCACATCGCAGCTTCTGTATAGCCGGATCACCAAAGCATTCCCGGACTGGGAGATTGTCGACATTGTGCCTGGAAGCAGGCTTAAAAAAACATTATCTGAAAAGAAGTGTGACTTAATCATTTCAACGGTGAGGATAGAAGAAATGATGATCCCTGTGGCATATGTATCCGCTCTTTTTTCAGCAAAAGATATTATTCGCGTGACGGAAACATTATTCACCGAACGCAACTCTCAGGAGAAATAACATGTTAGATAAAATTGTTTTAAGTGATCTATTAAGCAAAGCCTGCGTGATAACTGATATGCAGGCGAACAGTAAAATGGATGTCATTGAGCAACTGACGCAGTCGCTATGCGAAGAAGGTGTAATCGATAATAAACAAGGTTTTATCGCTGACGTGCTTGCAAGAGAAGCACTGGGGTCAACGGGTTTCGAAAATCAGATTGCTATTCCACATGGAAAATCTCAGTGGGTTAAAGAAACAAGAATTGCTGTTGCCAGGCTAAAGGAGACTGTTGACTGGGAAACCATGGATAGTTCCGATGTCAAACTGGTGATTCTGTTTGCCGTGAAAGACGTCGACAGCGGAGCGGGACACATAAAAGTGCTGGCCCGTATATCAATTGCATTAGGAGATGATGACGTCGTCGACAAATTACTTAATGCCAGCTCACAAGAGGAACTGTACCGGTTAATTCTCAGCAATACCGGGGAGTAGCATCCTTACAAGGAGAATAAAATGAAAATCATTGCAATTACCGCCTGTCCCACTGGCGTTGCACACACATACCTTGCTGAAGCAAACCTCAAAAAGAACGCCTGTAAAAAAAGCATTCCCTTACTTGTTGAAACGCATGGCGCTGTTGAAAGTGAGTATATTTTTACAGAGGATGATATCAGGCAGGCGGACGTAGTTTTAATCGCCGCCGATAAGGTTATTGATCTCTCGCGCTTTAATAATAAAAACATTATCCGCGTCTCGGTAACGCGTGCAGCGAAAGATGCTTCTGGGTTACTGGATGATATCGTTTCTGGAAAATTACAGCCTGAACGGTATCTTGCGTCAGATATTTCGGAAAAGCAGTCACAAAAAGATACGGATAAATCTCTCGTTTCCCAGATTTATATTCATCTTATTACCGGCGTTAACTTGATGATTCCGTTCGTGGTTGCCGGTGGCATTCTGATTGCCCTGAGTTTCTCATTTGGCATTACCGCTGCAACACCTGGAGATCCAAATTTCAGCCCCGTTGCAAAAATGCTTTCTGATATCGGTGGAGGTGCCGCTTTTGCACTGATGCTGCCCATTCTTTCACTTGGCATCAGTAAATCGATTAGCGGCAATATGGGTATGGTTTCCGGGGCCGTTGGCGGCATGATGGCAATACAAACGGGCTCGGGATTTCTCGGAGCACTACTGGCCGGATTCCTGGCGGGATATATCACGCTGCTGATTGTGAAATATATCAATCTCCCTAAGTCCCTGGCAGGCCTGAAGCCGATACTGATCGTCCCGTTACTGAGCGTTTTTATTACCGGTGCGTTGATGGTGTTAGTCATTGGCGAGCCCATTAAGTTTCTTCTCGACTCGCTAACCTTATTTCTTCAGAACCTCGGGAATACCAACGCAGCCATCATGGGACTTTTGATAGGCATGATGGTGGCCTTCGACATGGGCGGACCGCTGAATAAAACCGTCTGCATGTTTGCTATCGGCCTGATGTCGACAGGTATCTATGAACCGATTGCCGCCTGCATGGCTGCTGGCATGGTACCGCCGTTAGGCATTGCGCTCGCCACCACGCTGTTTGGTCGTAAGTTTACCCGTCAGGAAAGAGACACCGGCAAAGTCACCTATGTTCTTGGCCTGTCTTTTATCACGGAAGGTGCAATCCCTTACGCAGTAGCTGATCCGCTACGTGTCATCCCTGCCATTGTTGCAGGATCCGGGCTTGCAGGGGCTCTCTCTATGGCGCTGGGATGTGCATCAAGAGCCCCGCACGGTGGCGTATTTGTCATGTTTATTCCGAATGTGATCAACCATGTTGTCAGCTATATCGCTGCTATTGCTGCAGGCGCATTACTGACGGCCCTTATTCTTCGTTTTATTAAGAAAGACAGTCCTGAAACTGTACAGGAGATGTAACCATGCTTATGAATATGAAAGACGTTTTATCCATAGCTCAGCAAAATAAATTTGGCGTTGGCGCATTCAATATTGCCTCTGCCGAGTTTGCCAGGCTCGTCATTGAGGTTGCAGAAAAACTTCGTTCACCCGTCATTCTTGAAGTGCATCCTGATGAGCATGAATTTACCGGGGATGATTTTATTTACTATCTTCGCGAACTGGCGATTAAGGCAACGGTGCCCGTCGTCATCCATCTGGACCACGGGCAGACACTGGAACAGGTTATGCGGGCCATTCGCACCGGCTATACATCTGTCATGATCGACGCCTCAGCCCTTCCATTTGAGGAAAACATTGCGATCACCCGCCATATTACCGAAGTGGCCCATGCTGCGGGCGTATCTGTTGAAGCGGAACTCGGCACGATAGGTGTGGCTGAGGGCAGCAGCGAAGGCGGACACGCTGAAATCCTTTATACCGATCCACAGCAGGCTGAACAGTTTGTGAGAGAGACAGGAGTCGACACGCTAGCGGTTGCGATTGGAACCTCACACGGATTATACCCGGCAGGAAAACAGCCGAAACTGGATATCGAGAGACTGAAAGCCATTAAGCAGCGACTGAGCATTCCTCTGGTTCTGCACGGTGGTTCAGGTAACAAAGATGCTGAGGTGGCAGAATCTGTCCAGCACGGTGTCAGCAAAATCAACATTTCCAGCGATATGAAAAAAGCATTCTATATTGCACTGGAAGAAGAACTGAAATCAGGAAGTCATGAACCTAACGCTCTATACCTTAAGCCAATGGATGCAGCGAAAGAGATTGTGATCCAGAAGATGGATTTATTCTCCTCCATCGGCAAGGCGGCGCTTTACGGCTAAGAAGGCAAGGCGATTCAATAAGGGAGCCCTGACAGGCTCCCATCGGGATCACACTTTTCATCCTTGGGTATTCACTTACTAAAATCAGGTGTTATCATTCACCCCGTAAATACCTTTCAACTCAACCTGAGGCTTTGATGCTGGAGAATGTAATCATCCGATAATCAGCTCCCCGACCTTTTCAGGCCGGACTGATTATCAATGCGCCGAAATCGAATGCGGACACCGCTGTGTGTTTGCACGTTTTGCACATGATGATTAAACAGGTTTTCCAGTATGAATTTATCCCGTCAGGAACAACGTACCTTACACGTTCTCGCCAAAGGTGGTCGTATTGAGTACGTTCGTGATACGTCTGGCCGCGTCACCGCCGTTGAATGCTACACCCGCGAAGGGCTGTTGCTCACCGACTGCACCCTCGCCACCTTCAAAAAACTCAAAACCAAAAAACTGATCAAGTCCGTCAACGGTCAGCCCTACCGCATCAACACCACCGGGCTGAATAACGTTCGCGCACAGCTTGATAACCGCTAAGGAGAGCTTGATGGATATCAGCACCCTTATTTGCTCATCCCGGCACATTCAATTGTCGGCGGAGGAAAGCAAAATCCCCTGGGACGAACCGGCCTTCAGCCAGCGCATGCTGGCGAACCATTTGTCGCAGGATCACGACTGGGCCAGCCGTAGGCAGGAGGTCATTGAGCAGCAGGTCGAGTGGATCGCCAGTCAGTTATCCCCTGGCGCACATATCCTCGATCTTGGCTGCGGCCCCGGGTTTTATACCCACCGCTTAGCGGAGCGTGGATTTCACTGCACCGGCGTTGATTTCTCACCGGCATCCGTGAGCTGGGCCCGTCAGCAGGCGCAGAACGCAGGAATGAATATCGACTATGTTCAGCAGGATGTCCGCGCATACTGGCCGGATAAATCGTTCGATTTCATCATGATGACATTCGGGGAACTGAATGTGTTTAGCACGGCAGATGCGCGCTCACTCGTCAGCCGCTGCGCGCTGTGACTGGAGCCGGGTGGCAGGCTGCTCACTGAAGTCCATACTTTCGACGAAGTTAAACGTCAGGGAATGGCTGAACCGAGCTGGCAACGCTGTCCGGACGGATTGTTTCTTGACGTCCCTCACCTGTTGCTGACGGAGCATGGCTGGGATGAGGAAGCACAGACCAGCTCAACACAGTTCTGGGCCATAGAAGCAAACGGTCACACCACCCGTTTCGGCAGCCAGATGACGGCCTGGCGCGATGACGAGTACGTCAGCCTGCTCGGGAATGTCGGTTTTACCCTGCTTCCTCCTCCTGAAAGCCACGACTGGCCAGTCAGCGAGACATTTGAAGGAAAGCTGTTTGTTCTGCTGGCTGAAAAAGCCAAACCCTCAGAGGAGCCTCCTCTTCATACACAACGCAATATAAGGAATTCCACATTGGATATCCCACGTATTTTTACTATCAGTGAAAGCGAACACCGCATCCACAACCCGTTCACCGAAGAGAAGTACGCCACGCTGGGTCGCGTGCTGCGCATGAAACCGGATACCCGCATTCTTGATCTCGGCAGCGGCTCGGGAGAAATGCTCTGCACCTGGGCCCGTGATCACGCCATTACCGGGGTCGGTATCGACATGAGCCAGTTGTTCAGCGAGCAGGCCAGACGCCGCGCGGAGGAACTCGGCGTCAGCAACCGGGTTCAGTTCATTCATAACGATGCCGCCGGATACGTTGCAGAAGAGAAGTGCGATGTGGCCGCCTGCGTCGGCGCGACATGGATTGCCGGCGGATTTGCCGGGACCGTCGGGCTGCTGGCTAAGAGCCTGAAACCGGGCGGGCTCATGCTCATCGGAGAACCGTACTGGCGTCAGCTTCCCGCAACAGACGAGATTGCCCAGGCCTGTGGCGTCAGCTCGCGGGCTGATTTCCTGACGCTTCCCGGGCTTGTCAGCGCGTTCGATGAACTCGGCTATGACGTGGTGGAAATGGTACTGGCGGACCAGGAAGGCTGGGACCGGTATGAGGCCGCGAAATGGCTGACCATGCGCCGCTGGCTGGAAGCCAACCCTGACGACGACTTCGCAGCGGAAGTCAGGGCCGAGCTAACACGTTCGCCAAAACGTCACGTAACGTACGCGCGGGAATACTTTGGCTGGGGCGTGTTCGCGCTCATCGCCAGGTAAGAACAGGTTCCCGGTATTTCTGACTGGAGATACCGGGAGCTTCGCCTTTGCTTTGATCTGATGCATCACCTGCACAATGCATATTCAGTATGTTTATTAATCAGGACGTCGCCATAAGGAGCATCATATGTCACAACATGAACAGTTCTGTCAGGCTTGCGGAATGCCGATGTCGGCACCCGATGCACACAGTGCCAGCGATCACTATTGTGCGTACTGCAGCGACAGCAACGGCAATCTCAAACCCTGGGAAGAAGCGGTGTCAGGCTTAGCCAGCTTCCTTGATTCCTGGCAAAAAGTCGGCCCGGAAGAAGCACAGAAGCGGGCAAAACGTTATCTGACGGCAATGCCCGCCTGGGCTCATAAAGCGGACGAGTGATTTGAAATGGTGTGCTGATCGCCCGGATTGCCCGCTCAGCCAAGCATATCCAGCAGCTTCACGCGCTCGCTTTAAACCACGGCGGCACGGACGAGGGAGCACCTGGCCTGCGTCCGCATTACGGCGAAGGTTTCTACAGTGCTTGCGTCAGAGACCCCGATGGCAACAAGCTGGCATTCGTGAATTACACAGCACAATTCTGAGAACGATAAATCGGGGGTCTTCACGCCCCCATCTAAAACTGAACCCATCCTGCAGATTTCAAAGAAGCGTTGGACGAGTTGATAAATGCCGAGATGTCTGACTGTTTTTACGCCAGAACGCCATAGTGTGACAACCGCAGTACTATCCCCCTTTCCCCCTTTAAATCACTCAACCACATGATGTCCGTCTGCTCCTCGGGGACGGCTTACGCCTGCGTGTTGTCTGACTGGAGTCAATACAATGTTTGCCAAATCCTGGATCGATCTCGACGAGAATGGTCGTCTGTCCGGTGCTCAAACTGCGCAGACCGCCCCTTATGACCGCTATATCTGCCACCTCTGCGGTAGCGTGCTGCAATACCATCCTGGATACGAAACTGAGCGTCCGTGGTTCGGGCACACTGACGGCGGCCTGACGGAGAATGGCAGGCAGCATTGCCCTTATGTGAATCCGGAAAGCAGTGAAACCCGGCTGATAAACCGGCTGCAACGGTTTGTGCCTGACGCCCGTCCAAAGGTCAGGAAAGCTGACTGGCACTGTTCGCAATGTTCTGGTGATTACCATGGGGAACGTTATTGCCTGAACTGCCAAACCGGAAAGTTCAGCATCGTGGCCACTTCCATAGCAAGTATGGGAGAGGTGATATTAGAATGCTGAAATGCCATCTCGCTATTACGCCCCTGGGCCATCACATCACCGCTGAGGATGCTGTCAACACCAGCCCCAGAGTCTGGAGCTGCATTCACTGCGGTTGTGGACTCATCCTTCATGCAGGCTCACAACAGGAGGCAGCCTGGTTTGAACATGACCAGCTCAATGTCGCCAACAAGTTGCTGATGGGATGCTCATATCTCGACCCAGAGGTGAAAGAAGACGCTCGACAAAGAAAGCTGAAGTTGATGCTGGCAGCCGTGGAGCCTGCACCAATGGTTTTGTCGTGGCACTGCGTTTTGTGCAAAAGAGATTATGATGGAGAAAGACACTGTCGAACCTTTGGCACTGGCATTTACAGCACAGAACTGAATCTAAAGACAGCCTCGCCATCCTAAGCATCAACATCAACATCAACATCAACATCAACATCAACATCAACATCAACATCAACATCAACATCAACATCAACATCAACATCAACATCAACATCAACATCAACATCATTTTCGCACTTCCCCTTTCAGATAGAATGACCCTATCCGAAATGAATGAACCACGGACGTACCCTTCTAGATACCGATAGAAACGTAAAAGGTCAGGCGGTAGCTGCTGATCCAGATCGCGGACGGCAAGCCCGTGAACAATACGATACCAGCATAGTTCTTTGCGTTATGGAGGCTCGGGACAGACTTACAATAACGTCAGGCTACTGACAACCCCGTGTCACCGAGATTACTTCGTACGGTAGCAGAAAGCTCGGTGAAACGGGTTTAGATTGCTGAGTATTTCCGAGGAAAGGGTTCCCTCAATTTGATAAATCAGCTATGCAAGTACTTCTTAAAGTTCTCCGCCTGCTCCAGCACGCTCTTGTAGACCTCATCATTGGCTACCGGGGGGAAGCCATAGCGGTGCAGGAGAAGGATAAGGTCTACTTTCAGCTTGGCCTTAATGTCATCGCGGTTGCTCCAATCGGGGTACTGGGCACTGTCATCGACAATCACCTTCATCTCTTTGGCCAATTCCAACATCTTATCGTCGTCATAGGTGAAATCGTACTTCTCGCACATATGCGCTAGGATATCGAGAAAGGCTTTCTCTTCCATGTCAATGCCAATATCGGCGAACGACATCATCTCGGTCTTAATGTCGTAGATCATGTCGGCCATTTGCTTGGTGAATGTATCGAACTCTTCACCGTTGAGCACGTCGTTCTCCTTACGCTGGTTGTACTGTTCAACCAGAGCTTGGAAACGTTTGGAGAAGTTGATCCCCTGAAGTTGGTTCACCTTTTGAAAATCGCTGATGGCTTTTGCCAACATTTTTTGCAGTAGTTGCATCCGGGTGTTGGGCAACTTGATCTTGCCAATGCGAGCCATGTACTCATCATCAAATATGTCGATGGTCTCAGCTTTATCTTCGCCTAAAGTAAATATCTCCTCTACTCCCTCAGCCTTAAGTGCCTCGGCAATCATCTCACGCACTTTCTGGTTCATCTGCGCGGTGTCTGGCGCATCGCCCTTAGTCAGCTTGAAGACGATAGAACGCACGGCCAAATGGAAATGAATTCGCTCTCGCTCATCCTGAGTAATCTCTTCACTACCAACGCAAACGTCATAGGCGGCTTTCAGGCGTTTCACCAATCCCATAAAGCGAAGCTCAATCTTCTTAGTCTGCAGGGCAAACTCGGCGGCCCGGTTGAGGCATTCCAGTTGTAGGGTCGGTGCACCAGAGAAGTAATCGCGGCTGTCGAACGTATGGAAAACCTGAGCAAGCAGATGCAGGTGGTTACGCACTTCAATCAGTGACTGCTGGACATCTTCAAAGTTAGATTTATCAGCCTTTGAGTACATAGCCAATGCCATGTTCATCCGGCTTTTAATGCCGATGTAGTCGACTACCAACCCCTTTTCCTTACCCTCAAAGCGTCGGTTTACCCGCGAAATAGTTTGGATCAGATTGTGCTTTTGCAGCGGCTTATCGATGTAAATAGTATCAAGTTCGGGCACATCAAAACCAGTCAACCACATGTCCACCACAATGGCAATTTTGAAGTTGGACTTAGGGTTCTTGAACTGCTTGTCCAGCTCCCGGCGGTACTCCTTAGTACCAAGCAAATTATACATGGCCTCTTCATCATCCTGGCCTCGGGTCATTACCATGTTGACCAGAGGAAGGCTCATCAATTCTTTTTTCTCTTGCTCGGTAAGGGCGACACCATCGATAGCCTGTTTCGCCTCGAACCAATCGGGGCGCTGTAGCTTCAAACTCTTGTAGAAATCGTAGGCAATCTCGCGGCTGGCACAGACAAACATCGCTTTGCCTTTGATAGTCGAACCTTCCGTCACCCGTTTTTCGTAATGCTGGGCGAAATCCTTGGCCAATGCCTCGATGCGATCCGGATCGCCCAGGATGGAATTCATATTGGCCGTGGTTTTCTTGCTCTCTTCAATCTGGTGTTCACTGGCACCCAGTTTTTCACATTCTTGATAATACTGCTCAATCTCTTCCAGCTTACTGTTATCAAGCACCACTTTGGCAGCTCGCCCTTCGTAGACAATCCGCACCGTGATTTCATCGTTAACCGACTCGGTCATAGTGTAGCTATCGATGGTGGGGCCAAATACATCCAGAGTGGCGTCGATAGGGGTGCCGGTAAAGCCAACATAGGTAGCGTTAGGCAGCGAGTCGTGTAGATATTTAGCAAAGCCGTAGGTCTTTTTCACCGTTCCGGTTTCAGCATCGATGCTGATCTTCAGGTCGAGGTTGATCTGGCTTCGGTGGGCTTCGTCAGAAATACAGATGATATTGCTGCGATTGGAGAGCAGTTGGATATCTTCAGTAAACTTGTGGATGGTGGTCAGGAATACCCCGCCGCTAGCGCATCCGGCCAGCTTGTCTCGCAAATCCTGACGGCTGGTGACCGGTTCAATAACTGCATCGCCGATAAAAGCGGTGGCATTGCAGAATTGCTTCGAGAGCTGTTCATCAAGATCGGTGCGGTCGGTAATGAGAACAATGGTCGGACTGGCAAAATCGACGCTCTTCATCAACAACCGGGCAAGGAACTGCATGGTATAGCTCTTGCCACAGCCAGTAGCACCAAAGTAGGTTCCCCCTTTACCGGTGCCACCGATATTCTCGCCGTTAGCCGTTATCTGCTTGCGCTCTTTATTAATGTTGTAGTAAAGCTTGCGGGCGGCGTAATACTGCGGGTAGCGACAGCAGATTTTCACTTCCTGTTTGCTGGTGTCTGGGAAGAAAACGAAGTTCTTCAACACGTCCAGCAAACGGACAGGATGAAAAAGCCCTTGGATCAGAGTGTAAAGACCATTGATGCCATCTTGCTCGGCGGACTCGTTACCATTCACCTTGCGCCAGGCGTAGTAGAACTCGTAAGGGGCAAACAGGTTTCCCAGCTTATTGTTCACCCCATCACTGAGAATACACAGCGCGTTATAGACAAACAGCTTAGGTATATCGCGCTTGTAGCGTACACAAAGTTGGCGCCAGGCGTCGTAGGTGGTGGCCTCTTCTTCACGTACCGCCGATTTAAACTCGAAGACTACCAGCGGCAGGCCGTTCACATACAAGATACCATCGGGGATACGCAGTTGCAGTCCGCCGTCCCGGGCCTGGCCTTCTATCTCCAGTTGATTAACCAACCGGTAGATATTATTGCCCACCTCGGCAATCTCTTCGCCATGCCCTGTGAATAAGCTAGCTAACTGCTCTGATAAGGTGCTGGTATCCATCAGCTCGATATAGAGGTCTTTCTTATTACGATCTTCACGTTTAAGTAAAAAGCCGTTGCTGAGCCAGTGGCAGAAGGTTTTATTGCTCTGGTAGAGATCGCTGGCAGGGAGAGCCTGCAACTGATGGAGGATGTGAGAAATCTCCCCTTTAGTGATCCCCTCAGTCTGATACTGGTTGGCCAGATACTGGCGCAGGTCATCCGTAATCAGCACCTCACTTTTCTCTTTTCGCGGCACATTGCTACCGACAAAATGAGGGTAACAGGGTTGGCCTTCCGCATTCGAGTGCTGTCCCAGTAGGGAGATAATGGCCTGTTCCAGCTTCGCTTCCGTGAAAATATGGCTCATGGCAATGGCTTATTGTTCGGTTGTTAATGGTTATAGGGCTACGTAACCCATCGCTACATCGCCCCACAGGATCGGCCCGCGTACTTAACTGACGAGTTCGGTCTCAATTTCATCGAGGCGAAGCTCACCAGAAATCAGTTTGGGTAGAAGAGTATCTCGTACTTTTAAAAGACTTTGAGACTGCTCATTACTCGAGTTGCCCCATTCAATAAATGATTTGACCCGCTGATGAAACAAATGTTGTACTTCTTTTGTAGGCAAAACTATAGGTTTTCGGTCTAGCGAACCTTTCCACTTAGCATATGGGATGGTTGATCCTTCACAATGAAGGGTTGCATATTCCACAGTTGATTCCTGATATGCTTGGAAAAAAGAGAAATATAGGGATTCCGAATCTTTAGCTGTGAGAGTAAAAACTGTTGAGCGAGTAACTCCATTAAATGGAGCAATGCATACCTTATGGAAATATGGACGCATTGCTCCAAATAGAATATCCCCTTCCTTAAACAAAATCAGACTACTGTTAGCTTCTTCACCAGATTTTGATTTTGAAAGGAGTGGTTCCTTTGTACCAATGCATTCAATTGGTACATATGGAATACGTTTAGTTTCACTCGATGGTTTTATCCGTTCATTTCTTAGTAAAAGAACATCACCTAGTTCTCCAGCCTGCCAACCTTTAGGTATCCATCCTTCCAAACCCAATGAAGGCTCGACGCACTCTTCAAAAGCGGCAGGGAATTGCTGACGAATATCGTTCGATAATGGTTTGAAATCGCTGCTTTCACGCGCAGCTTTACGGAACTCAGCACGGCGCAGTAACTCATCAGAAAACTCTAAATCCTGCTCGAAAAAACCTGCATCCAAGGCGTTATCGACCACGGGGTCAAAATCTACAAACCAGGACTTAAATAGTGCCTGCGCCATCTGCTCCAGGGTTTGGTTTATTTGGCGGTTTAGAGTGATTTTGTCATCGAGGTTTTTTAATACTCTTGCAATTTCAATCTGTTCCTCTTCAGGAGGATAAGATATTTCTAGCCTGCCAATCATTTCGTTGTTAAGACTTGCTCGTGTCGACATCGTTGAAAAAGCGAGCATGGATTGTCGAAATTTAGTACTCCTCAGATAATACCCTACATATTCAGGCACTAACTCGCTGTTCTGATGGGGGCGAAGGCGTTTGCAAAAACCATTAAAGGTCGCGTTTTCATAATCCTGGAGAGCAACACAGCTCATGCCCAGCTCATGCATTGTCTCGCTAGTACGCGTTAGGAATACATCACCACGTTTAACAGAGCAGTTTTCTCGTTCTTTGTCATTGGACTGTACTAAATCACCCAGTTCGTCCGGAGTAAAGTAGTTGTAAAAAACATCCTTAAATGTCAGAAATGGATGCCCACTACCAAAGTCCTTTGCTGGTTTTGATAACCCAGAACGAATATCGTAATGGTCAAGCAGCTTTGTCGTTTTCCAATTACTCCCCATACCCCAGCGCCTCCATATTGGAACGGATAGTCTGATCCAGATTTATCGCTTCATCCAACTGGCGATAGAGGGTCTTAGTCAACTCGTGCATTTTGGTTTCAAAAGCGATGCCATCATCCTCAATATCAACTGCCCCCACATAGCGGCCCGGAGTCAGAACAAAGTCATTATCCTTGATTTCATCAAGTGTGGCGACTTTACAGAAACCAGCTTGATCCTGATATTGCTCGACACTGATTTCATTGGCCTCGATACGACGCTTGAGTTCGCTCTCGCTACTGCGCCAGGCGTGGAAGGTATCGGCTATGGTAGCGATATCCTCTTTAGTCAGCTCTTTTTGGGTACGGCTCACCATCGTGCCAAGATTGCGAGCATCAATAAACAGGGTCTCGCCGCGACGATCGCGGTAGCCATATTGAGGATTGGCTTTTTTGCTTTTGCTGATAAACCACATGCAGACCGGAATTTGGGTGGTGAAGAACAGCTGTCCTGGCAGGGCAATCATGCATTCGATACGATCATCTTCAATCAACTTTTGGCGAATCTCTCCCTCACCGCTGGTATTTGAACTCATGGAGCCATTGGCCAGCACAAAGCCCGCAGTGCCGTCTTCACTCAGCTTGGAAAGCATGTGCAGGATCCAAGCATAGTTAGCGTTGCCGGTAGGAGGAGTGCGAAAACCTGCAAAGCGCGGATCGTTGGTGAGCTCCGCCTCGTTGCGCCAGTCCTTCAGGTTAAAAGGTGGATTAGCCATGATGAAATCAGCCTTGAGATCTGGGTGCTGATCGGCAAAAAAGGTATCAGCCGGGCGCTCTCCCAGATTGCCGGAAAGTCCGCGCACAGCCAGGTTCATTTTGGCCAGCTTATAAGTGGTGCTGGTCAACTCCTGGCCGTAAATAGCGATGTCTTTACTCTTACCTTGATGGCTTTCAACAAATTTTAGGGACTGCACAAACATACCGCCTGAGCCACAGCAGGGATCATAGATCTTACCTTGATAGGGTTCGAGCATTTCAGCAAGCAAAGTCACCACTGCTTTAGGGGTATAGAATTCACCACCACCTTTACCTTCGCTGGCAGCAAACTTGCCAAGGAAATACTCGTAGACCCTGCCCACCAAGTCCTCTTCGGTCAGTTCGCATTCGTTGGCGAGCGTATCGATGTTCTCAATGCTATCAATGAGAGAAGCGAGCCTTTTCACCTCTAATCCCTGGCGTGAGAAGTAGTTATCCGGCAGAGCACCGGTTAGCGACGCATTGCGTTTCTCTATAGTAGAAAGGGCCGTGTCGATGATCACCGCAATATCATCTTGCTTTGCGCGGGCTTTAACATAAGACCAGCGGGCATCTGGTGGCAGGAAGAAGACATTATCCTGTTGATAGAAAACATCCATATCGACAAAGGCTTCTTGGCCGTTGTCGATTAACTGCTTGCGCTTGGCTTCGAACTTGTCGCTGATAAATTTCAGGAATACCAAGCTCAACACTACGTGCTTGTATTCGGAGGATTCCACGCTGCCACGCAGCTGGTTGGCGGTATCCCAAAGTGTTTCTTCGAAGCCTTTGCCAGCTTTCTTGGTTGGTGATTTAGCCATGTAAATGTGTTCTCTTTTTCTAATGAAAAGCAACCGGATTCCCGCGATTTTGGGCTAAGCCCTGATGAGCAGAAACCTCATTATGGGTTAATCCCTGTGCGAGTGGTCGCTAATGTATACAAAGTGATATTGGCTGGGATTATCCCATAAATGCATCCGGATTTAATTGCCGTAGGCCAAAATGGGTACAAATTCTCTGAAGCTCAAATTTCAACCAAGAATGTAGAAAACTTCATGAGGACGCTTGCTTGATGCCAAATAGCTGAAAAGGCTCTGATGAGCTTACAACTCCTACTAGAGTCTTGGGATAAAATGAGCATTAAATGATCCTATACGCTTCACACACTTAATGCATGTCTCCCGCGCTAACTGGGTGTAATCTCTCCAAATTAACGAAAGGATAAATAAAAACGCCATGACAGCACCTTCCCAAATTGACACAACCAGCTTACTCACAATACTGGGCGTCATCGCCGCTGTATGGGCGTTGATATCTCCTACTAGCAGACTACGACTTCGATTCTGCATGGCTTGGTGGGATTGGTGTATCGGTGGCGTGGTCTTTCTCTTCATTCACTATTTAGTATTTGCTCCTGTTTTAGAGAAGCTTGGGCTGTACTACAGCCTAGGGCCATGGAAATGGGGGCTCAATAGCTCAAGTGCGGTTTACCTACTTCTTCTCTCTGTCGCCTTATACTACTTTTGGCGCACAAGGTCTCCTAAACTGGCCAGAGGAAGAGTTCGCATCTTCCGCGAGCTAATTGAAAATTTGCATCTTACAAAGCGTTACGACGAGCTGGTGTTGCTAGTTGAACCCCAATTGTCGAAACTTATTTCCTTAACTAAGCAGCAATCTTGGCTTGTTCGCATAATTAATCATCTAGACAAACCCAACATTGACATGTCTGCTCTATTTGACGGGATTAAACCTCAAGCAAGACCAGCTTGGCGCGTGTACATAAGCCCTTTACTCCAGTATTTGAAGTCGTGCCGTTTGGCTCGCACAGAGGCCAATATACAAGCCCGTGAAATCCTCTTAAATCTAGTCACCTCTCCTGAGCTGACAATTCACCTGGCTCTTAGCCACCCACATTTTTGTCTTAAGCTCCTTCAAGCCGACGAAGTGATACGCTCCGACTTCATTGAAAACTACATGGATGCGTTACTCGATGCACCGGGAAGCCGCCTCTACGTGGAGTTAAAGAATAACCAAAATCTGCTTCGTGGAAATCGTCTGCTGCTACCGGAGAACAACCGATTACTTCGATTCTTCTTCGCCGATGCAGCTTTGGCGATGAATAACGGTCTGGATAATGCCATTGGCACTGCGGTGTGTCGGCGACTGGATGAAGATAATAAACTAGCCGAGAGGTTGAACAAATCATTGGGATCCTACTATGACTCAGGAAGATTTCGTTGCCCGATCAATTCGGGCTTAACGCTCTTTGAGATCATGGTCCATGAGGGTATTCATCAGGGCCTGCAAGACCATATGTGGTTGCATTACTTTGGGCACTTCGCGGAAAAAATTTTGAAGCAAATGGATACGTCACCCGATGAAGAAATCTATCAGGAATGGCCTACACCTTTTCATTATCTTCTTTACCGCTTAATTAGTATCGCTACCGATTGGGCCGAACAGTGCGCGCTCATTGATGATTCAGAGATTCCGGAGGCGACACGCTCCGCTGATAAATTTGACCAACACTATATTTCTAAAGAAGCGACCAAAGTCCTTGGGGTAATGCTCGAATACATCATCCCAAGCGAGAAATTATCTCCTGCATTCAAGAGATATCTGCTGGAAGTGGTCGTACGTTGTTACATCAAACTTGAGAACAATCCCAGGTTATCTGATGTCGCATTGGCACTCTTGACTAACGTAATTATGGGTAAGGATCTTCCGACAAAAATCTCTTATCGTTTAAAACTTCGGGATGAATTTAGGAGTATTGACCACATAATGAGGAAGGATGCTTTGAAGTTTGAACAAACCTTAGATGAATCACTTGCGTGATGTCCAAAACGGATTAGGGTGAAAAGTTAGCGTAAGCTATTAATCCTCTGAAAGCGCATGACTTACTTAAGCCTGCGTTGCTGACGTTCTCGTGAGCTCATGGAAAAAATTTGCCTATAAAAAACCTGCTTGTAAGCTGGCTCTTTTGACTTATGTCACCGTTGCTTGAGACGCATAACCAAAAAAACCTAACAAATTGAATAAAAAGGAATTTATTTAAAATACGTTGTGATTTTCACCAATATTTTGGCGTATGAAGCAACCATTGGGTTAACGTGATCGTAGCTTTAAAATTTGGTTGAGCCTAGCTATGGTATCTGTTCTATGGACGAGTAATCTATTGGAGGTTGCATTGATCGTTCCACTTCAAAAAAAAACTGAGGCTGGAAAGCCTTACACACGTATACCTGAAAATGAAATCAGGTTGGTGGAACTTAGCTCTGTTTCAGATGGAGATCTGGTAGAGCTGTGTCGGCAGAGTAGGACACATCCGCAATACGTTCCCATCGAATGTCTTCTTTACTACGTCCGACGCTGCGCATCAACTAACCCATCCCTTTTTGAACAGCTCTTCAAGGTTCTTTCAGAACGAATACTTAGGAAGCTTCCGAGATCCGAAAGCCAAGGCGGAATTACTGTATCAATGACAAATAGCGACATCCGAGAAGGTGTGTATGACCGCTTCATTGAGATGCTTATGATCGACAAAGCAGGCTACGAAGAACGATTGGACATGTTCGAAGTGCGTTTTGATCTGGCTTTATCGAGATTAAAAAAAGACGCTCAAAGGAAATTTTATCGGGCTGAGAATAGAAATACCGATTTGGGATTTAATGATGATTCGGCCGACCTTAATCCAGAAGTTGAGACTGCATCTGAGGGGTATGATCCTTTTGAGGCAACAGATATCGATAATTATCGTTACCGTTGTAGGCTTGATGCGGCGATTGAGACTCTACCTGAACTACAGCAGAGAATCATTGAAATGACCCGATTAGATATTCCAATAGACTCGATTGACCCAAATGAGATGACTATTTCCAGGGCACTCGATAAGGTTGAAAAGACCATTCGTAATCAAAAAAAGAAGGCACTCGCAAGTCTTCGTATACTGCTTCAAGGGGACCTATGATGACAGGACTTTCACCTCAAGCATCCCTGGAAGAGGTACTAGAGTCATTCTCTATAGAGCATGATGTAGGTACAGCAACCTTGCAAAAATATCTTGCTGCATATCCACATTTTTCAAATGAAATCATAGATCTATCTCGTGAAATGGCAAGAACATTAGCAGAGGATGAGGAACCGCTATCTGAATATGATCGCTGCTTGATCAGTTCGGCCGTCACACGCATCCAAAATGCTCCAGGAAAAACGATGATAGATCCATTCGCTGATCTCTCAGTTCAAAAAATGCGTGATATCTCCAAAACACTAAACTTACCTCGACAGGTAGTCATGGCATTTAGGGAGCGAACCGTAGCTCCAGGATCTATTCCTCAGCGATTTTTAAGCAGATTCGCTGAACTGCTGCAAAGCAGTGTACAACATCTCACAACCGCACTTGAAAAGCCCCCCATGGCGGTTGCAGGAAGTTATAAGTCCGACGGGAAACCGTGCAATGTGCAGAAGATTACTTTCGAACAACTCCTTCGAGATGCTGATTTGTCTGAAGAAGATATCGCTACCTTAATGGAAGAGGACATTTAACGTGCAAGCCGTGGAATTGGCCCGCGAGGCCGCTGCTGTTCTACATGATCAAGCTGTAGCTTCCGGACATGACCCATGGAGACCATACGAGTTTGCTGTTGCAGAGGCTGACAGAAGAGGCTTTGACGTAGAGGGCACAAAGAAAGGCTCACCTAGCCTCAGAGGGGCGCGAGCACGTTTCTTCCCAATGGAGAAGTTCATCCTCCACGAAAAATGCACAACCCTTTTTGAACAAGCGTTCCTAGTTGCCCATGAAATAGGTCACGCTGAACTTGGCGACGACATTGAAGAGGATGACCAAGGTTATACTATAGACCCAACAAGAACCTCCGAATCTTCTCCGATGGGGGCTGAGCGGGTTGTTGACTATAGTCGCAGGCAGCGTCGAGAGGTCCAAATGGATCTATTCGCGCGTGAGTTTCTGCTCCCCCGGCATGTAGTAAAAGCGCTTTATCTGGAAGGGATGAGTGCGTTAAGTATTGCAGAGAAGCTTGGTGCTCCCTTCGATGTGGTTGCGCAACAGATATTTGATGCATTGTTACTACCCTCACCTTTACCTGAAGATACAGAGCCCGCGATTGAATACCCATTGAACGCAGAGCAGGATAAAGCCGCCGCCCATCGAGGCCCGGCCTTTCTGCTTGAGGCCGGGCCTGGTACGGGCAAGACTCAGACTCTAGTGGGACGGGTAAAAGGATTGCTTTCCGATGGCGTAGATCCAAGAAAAATTCTTTTGCTGACGTTCTCTAACAAAGCTGCGGGGGAAATGGCTGAAAGGATAGCTCGCGTTGACACGGAAGCTGCAGCTGCAATGTGGATTGGCACTTTCCACTCATTCGGCCTCGATCTGATTCGTCGATTTCATGACGAACTGAATTTGCCGCTCGACCCTCGACTGCTGGACCGGACGGAAGCAGTAGAACTGCTGGAACATGAGTTTCCTGTATTAGATCTGGTTCATTATCGCAATCTTTACGATCCAACCCGGATGATTGCTGACATCCTCACCGGCATCTCTCGTGCCAAGGACGAGGTAGTCGATGCAAAAACCTACCTCGCGTTGGCACAGGCCATGCGCGATAGAGCTGTTGGTATTGAAGATATAGCAACGGCAGAAAAAGCCATTGAAGTCGCCAAAGTATACGCCACTTACGAAACCCTCAAAAAGCAGGCTCGATGCATTGACTTTGGGGACTTGGTTTCATTGCCAGTGACGCTTCTTGAAGAAAATGAAGCCATTCGATCTCACATCCAATCCACTTATGAGCACGTTCTAGTCGATGAATATCAGGATGTGAACCATAGTAGCGTACGACTGCTAAAAGCCCTTTGTGGCGATGGCGAAAACTTGTGGGTGGTTGGAGATGCTAAGCAGTCAATCTATCGCTTCAGAGGCGCTTCGTCATTCAACATGACTCGTTTTGGGAATGAGGATTTCCCAGGCGGGTTGCGATATCGTTTAAAAACGAACTACCGGTCTGTACCCGAAATAGTGTCGGCATTTTCAAATTTTGCGCTGAATATGGCTGTAGGGGATGCTGACAGTGATTTAAACGCAGAACGGAAAAGTGATGCCCAGAAACCTGAGCTGCGTTGCGTAGATCAAGGATTTCTTCAAGCGCCCTCAATTGCGGACGCGATAAAGGAGATGCAGAACTCCGGTTACAAATACAGTGATCAGGCAATCCTGTGCACGGGCAATGAGAAGCTTTCAGAAATCGGGCAACAACTTGAGCTCTTAGGCATCCCTGTACTTTACTTGGGTAGTGTATTTGAACGCCCCGAGATAAAGGATTGGCTGACACTGCTCTCCCTCTTAGTAGATCGTCGTGCAATGGGCTTGGTGCGAATAGCTTGCCTGCCTGAGTTTACGATGTCACTGGATGATGTTGGCAGTATCCTTACACATCTGCGTGAAGATGAAACCGGAAGTGATTGGAAAACCAAAATCGATGACTTTCAGATCTCAAACGATGGGCGCACAGCCTTAAATCGGCTTGTCAAAACACTTAGCGGTTTTAGTGCAAATGACTCCCCTTGGAGCGTGCTGGCAACTGTACTTTTAGACAGGACGCGAATCGCGGCCCGTATGGCAACATCAACAGACTGCAGTGTCCGCTCCCAATGTATCGCAACTTGGCAGTTGCTCAATTTTTTACGAGCACAACCCCTTAGCGGGGAAGGGGTATTTATCACTCGCACATTAGATCGCATCCGTCGTTTGGTTCGGCTAGGGGATGATCGCGATCTTCGGCAGCTTCCGACGGCAGCACAAAGCATTGATGCAGTGCGTCTCATGACCATTCATGGAGCAAAGGGACTCGAATTCCCTGTGATTCACTTACCCGGTATGAACGCAGATACTTTACCAGGTAATCCGCAGAAGCAGGTTTGCCCACCACCCAATGGCATGATTGCAGGGGGTGGGTCCAATGCCAAGGAACAATTTAATCTGGAGTATAAGGCGGAGAGAGAATGCTTATTCTACGTTGCGTTGTCCAGAGCTGAAGATCGGCTATTTCTCTATGCTACTACGCGGAATGCTGCTGGCAGCACTCGAAAGTTATCTGACTTTTTAAACCGTATAGGGCCCAGCTTAGTTCAAAATAACGTAAAGCCTCTACATGCGGTAATCGAAAAGCCCGAGTCATTACCTGTGGATTGGGTTATCAGCGGAGACCTAGTTCTAAGTGGTGCTCAGATTTCCCTGTATGAGTCCTGCCCTCGCCGTTTCTTCTATACGCACATTCTCCAAATTGGAGGACGGCGTACTCCAACGCCATTCCTAAAGATGCATGATGCTGTTCGCAATGTATTCCAGGAATTGGCCAACACTGCGCCCGTAAAAATAACGGACATAGAAGATAGGGTCACGCAGGCATTTACTATCGAAGGCCTAGCTGAACACGGTTACGCTCCTGAATTTAAGTCACTAGCAATTGGCATGGTTAACTATTTCGCTTCGATTAGGGAAAGCCACAACTCTGAAGCAACCTGTGTCTTCACAATAAAGCTTGGGGAAACCTTTATCACCATACAACCTGACGATGTATTGGTTCATCCAGATGGACGTAAAACATTTCGCCGGGTGAGAACAGGACATAAAAGAGATAAAGAAGAATCGGACTTAGGCGCGGCTGCCTTTGTACTCGCAGCACGGCAGGCTTTTCCAGATGCAATGATGGAGTTAGTACACCTTTCTGACCAAACAGTGACACCAATCAATCTGACCGCTAAGCAGTTGGATAACAGGTATAAAAAAATTCTTACTACCCTTGACTCAATAGTTAAAGGAGTCTTTCCAGCAGAGCCATCATCTCGAGTATGCCCCTCCTGCCCGGCATTTTTCGTCTGCGGATTGACGCCTGCAGGCGTGCTTCAAAAAAAATCTAAAAAAAATTTACCGGTCTGATTGACCTGCATCGATTGAGTAGTAGAGCCAGACACCGTCTGGCCAAACTCAAAAGGTGATGCAAAATGAATACTGAAAATATAAACGATATTGACGATGTCGGAGAAGCAATTCGCGAAGGCCGTGCTCTGCGTTCAGCACGCGCATACCGCATCTTGTTTGCCCAAGAAAACCTGGCTTTTCGCGCAATCGAAGTCAATGATCCTGTGCCACTTGGTCGTCAAATCCTGATTGCTGCTGGCCTACGTGCAAATGATGATTATAGCCTGTTTGCCATTCTGGAAACGGGGGATTTCGAAGACTTGCGCCTTGATGAACCCTTCGATTTACGCGGTCGAGGCGCAGAGCGATTTGTGGCCTTCCAGACCGATCGCGATTTCAAACTGACGATTAATGAGAGTCAAGTATCATGGGGCAAGCCCGCAATTTCAGGCTCCGCGTTATACGACCTGGCGAAACCCAGCGACGGAGATGCCGTTTTCATGGTTATTCGTGGTGGAAACGATCGTCAGATTGAACCGAACGAGGCCGTAGATCTTACCGCCCCGGGGGTTGAACACTTCATCACTGCACCAAAGCGCAAACCGAAGATTGACATCGTAGTCAATGGTCGCGAAGTCCAGGTATGTGATAGTCACCAAACTTTCGAGCAGTTAGTTGCTATCGCTTACCCTAGTGAAGCTCCAGCACCTGAGATTGTGTACTCAATTACATATCGCGGCGTAGCCTCAAAGCCACATAGTGGTGAATTGGCCGCTGGTGGCTTTGTTGAGGTAAAAAATGGGAGCGTGATCAATGTCAGCCGCACCATTCAATCTTAATAGCGACCTTAAGCGCTTGCGTGAGGAAGGATACTACGTACAAATCGTGGGTGGCTTCTTGGTGATGCGTGAAGTGCCGTATGTTAACGCGCAGTTGGAAGTTAAGACCGGCACGCTCATCTCAAGTCTTTGCATGTCTGGAAACGTTACTCAAAAGCCAGAGCCGCACACGATTCACTTTGATGGAGACTATCCGTGCAATTCCCAGGGTGCGCCCATCCAAGCTATTGCACATCAGAGCGTGGCGGTGGATCTGGGACATGGGTTGAGTGCTCAGCACATGTTCTCCAGTAAACCCGGGCCAGAGGGTTACAGCGATTATCATCAGAAGATGACGACGTACGCGACAATCATTTCTGGCCACGCAGCGATCCTCAGACCTGACGCTACTCCACGTGTGTTTAAAAATCCCGACGAGGAGGATGGCTGTGTATTTAACTATCTGGAAACTGCTTCAGACCGAGTGGGAATAGGGGCGTTGACCGCACGACTTGAAGGTCAACGTATCGCTATCCTTGGCACTGGTGGAACAGGATCCTATGTGCTGGACCAGTTGGCGAAAACTCCAGTGAGTGAGATACGCCTCATCGACGGTGATGATTTTCTTCAACACAACGCTTTTCGTGCCCCAGGCGCGCCGTCGATAGACACTCTCCGTGAGGTGCCAAAGAAAGTGGATTACCTAGCGGGTATCTACAGTAATATGCACCGCCATATCGTGCCACATGCAGTGCAAATGGACATAGATAATCTCAACCTTCTGGACGGAATCAACTTCGCCTTCCTTTGCATGGACGCTGGCGAGCCGAAGCGCTTGGCGGTGCAGAGGCTAGAGGATATGGGAGTATCCTTCGTAGACGTGGGAATGGGCCTCGAGCTAGTAAACGGCTCGCTTGGTGGTATCCTCCGTGTGACGGCAAGTACCCCCAATAAGCGCGATCACTTTGGCAAGCGCGTGTCTTTCGAAGGTGGGGGAGTTGAAAATCTTTACGCGTCAAATATCCAAGTCGCAGAACTAAATATGATGAACGCGGCACTTGCCGTAATTAAATGGAAGAAACTCCTCGGCTTTTATCGTGACCTAGAAAACGAACATCACTGTTCCTATACAACCGACGGAAATATGCTGCTGAATGGTGACTCGCTATGATTCGTCATAACCAGCTTACCCCCTGCTTTGTAAAGGGGGTACCGCGTATACTTGAACCTGGCATTTTGTACGTTTCAATGGAATACGGTACCGTGGTCCACAGTTGCTGTTGTGGCTGTGGCCTTGAAGTAGTGACACCTCTGACTCCAACAGACTGGCGTCTAACCTTTGATGGGGAAGCAATTTCGCTTTGGCCATCGGTAGGCAACTGGAATTTACCCTGTCGATCGCACTATGTGATTCAAGGTAATCGAGTGGTAGAGGCTGGGCATTGGGACAAAGCTCAGATTGATGCAGAGAGGCGTCGCGACAAAGCGGCTAAGGCGCGCTACTACTCACAAATTGAATCTCCTGGGGCTCAGAAAGAGTTGAAACCGAAACCTACCAATGGGCCTGCTGGGACGATGGCTAACCGAGAGAGCATTTGGGCCAAGCTACTGCGATGGTTAAGTTAGGGTGAGGGCTTCAAAAGCCTTTCATTTTGCTTCGGTTGCTTACTGGGCACGGATCAATTAATGCATTTTTTATAAGGAGATAACTGCAACCGTCAACAGTATTTATCGGAAATTATCAAAACCAGATGTGTTTTAGTACTTAAATATTCGGGGCAGATGATACACCCAGAATTTAAACATCGACAATTAGCACGTTAAGGAAAACCCAAAAGGCAGCTTATTCAACATGCCGTCTTTCTGAGCAAAATGTGGGTATGTCTAATCATTTTAACTTTGGATCCATTTAATGTGTTGCGTGATGCCTTGCTCTAAGTTGAAAAGTACAAGCTGAAGTTTAGATCCAGAAATTGACATTGCTCAAAAAAATATTTTTATCATTGTGCAGTTCGTCATGATCGTCACAAACCTACAGAAACAAATTAAGGAGGTAATGAGCTGTTTCTCTTAGGGTATATTTTAGTTAGCCTCATGTTCATATGATAGTCAAACAAAATTAGATTAAAAGTTTAGTTAATACTGTTTTATTTAAAATGATATAGAGGAGTAATGTAAATGATTAAATGGATGCGGAAAGTTTTATTGTCAGATTGCACCCCCTCAGTTATATGCTTTTTTTTACTATTAAAAATGGATTATTCAATATTATCTAGTTGGCCGCAGAATCAATCAATTGATAATAGAGTTAAGCTAGCTTTGTTATTTATACACTTGATTATGATATTTGCAATTCTTTCCCCACTTATAAGTCGGTTATTATCACGTGTAGGTAATGAAAGGTTAAATAAATTTATCGCTCTACCAAAATCGGATAAAAACATCACGTATATTGATTTATATGACTTTTTAAGCGGCCTTGCTTTATCTGCGTTTTACTTGTCCATCCTACTTTTTACAATGAAGGAAGTTTACGAGGTAACTGGATGGGTTATTTCCGGCATATATGTTTTTTTAATGTTTATTTCTGCCATTTCAATTGCCTCACTTTCATTAATGAGATTTATATGGATGTTTGTTAAATATAATAAATATACCTATTCAGTTGTTGCTTTACTTGCGAGTAGTATGTGTATGGCAGTTCTAGGTGTAGCCATGAGAATGGCCTCATAATGCTCAACTCGCACTTATTGTAGAAAAATCACAATAGCAAATAGGAAAAAATAGTTTTACGACAGGGTACTTTATTAGTTTTCATTCCTGTCTTTATAGATAATAGGGTTAAAAATAGTACTTATTAATTGTCAAATAAACAGTCTAGGCGCAACGACGACTTTGTGTTGAGATTTTACCTTCGCTATAAAGTCGAAAATTACATGGGCGTAAAGTCCGTTTCACGCCCTAAAATGTTCAACGAGATCCAGTAAAGACGAGTTTTGCAATTCTAGTACCAGAATTATTTCGTTTCTTCATGGCGAATTCTGATCCGCCCGCATTGTTAAATGATCCACATCTATTTAACAATTATTTTTATCTTAGAAACTGTTTCCCGAAGTCAAACGGACTAACCCCCCTCTCCCGATTGGCATCCAGATAATCCGCCCACCACTGTAGCATCAGCCTCCTCTCTCCCAAATGCTCCGCCTTATGGATGTAAGCTGCCCGAACAGAGCTACGCTCCTGATGGCTCATCTGCCTCTCCACCGCATCCCTCGACCACAATCCTGATTCAATAAGTGAACTACACGCCATAGTCCTGAATCCATGCCCACAAATTTCCGTTTTCGTGTCATAGCCCATCACTCGTAGAGCCTTGTTCACCGTGTTCTCACTCATGGGTTTACGCGGATCGTGATCTCCTACGAAGATCAGGTCACGGTTCCCACTCATACTTCTGATCTTTTCCAGAATGGCCAGCGCCTGGCGCGACAAGGGAACAAGATGTGGAGTACGCATCTTCGAACCGCGCTGAGAATGCTTGACTCCTTCCAGTGGCTCACGCTCACCGGGGATCGTCCACATGGCCGTTTCAAAGTCTACTTCTGACCAACGGGCAAAACGCAGCTCACTTGAACGGATGAAGACCAACAAAGTGAGTTCAGCAGCCAATCGAGTTAAGGGTCTGCCAGAATAGTGATCTATGCGGTGAAGTAATTCGGGAATACGTTCAAGATCCAGAGCCGCACGGTGCTTTCTTTTAACCGTAGCAACCGCACCAGCAATCTCTTGCGCGGGGTTGTAGTCGATTAAGCCGCTCTGAACGGCAAACCGCATAATCGCAGTAGTTCGCTGTTGCAAACGAGCCGCAACTTCGAGTCGTCCGGATGACTCCACCGCTTTGATGGGTACAAGCAGATCCCGAGTCTTCAGTTCCGCAATATTCCGCTTACCAATGGCAGCAAAGAGATTATCCTCTAGGCTCTTCAATACACGAGCGCTATGCGATGCCGACCATTTCTGGTTGCTGGCATGCCAGTCTCTGGCGACCACTTCAAACGTTATCGCCTCTTGCTCCTGCTCTACCTTAACGGCTTTCTTGTTCTCACTGGGATCAACACCATTAGCTAATAGCTTACGGGCCTCATCCCGGCGTGCCCTGGCATCCGCAAGCGAAACTTCAGGATATTTTCCCAATGCCAGCATTTTCTCTTTGCCGCCGAAGCGATAGCGAAGCCGCCAGTATTTGGAGCCGTTCGGGTGAACCAGCAATATCATGCCGTCGCCGTCAGTTAGCTTATAGGCTTTTACTTCAGGCTTAGCCGAACGAACCTTCACATCACTCAGAGCCATGATGAGTATCCTTTCAAGGGTTCTGTGTGGGTACAAGCATAATCGAACCGGTATATACCCGCAGTTGTACCCGCATCAGTAAGTTGATGTAGATTGAATCAGGTTGACTTAGGTTGAGTGAAAAAGCGAGGAAAGCCTTGCGGATACTGGATTTCAGGCACAAAAAAAGACGTCCGTTGACGTCTATTGATGTTCCGATGGTGCCGAAGGCCGGACTCGAACCGGCACGTATTTCTACGGTTGATTTTGAATCAACTGCGTCTACCGATTTCGCCACTTCGGCACTGAAGGGGATGCGGAAACGTTGTGGATTATACCTGTCGCGCGCCGCCATGCAAGCGGCGACGCGCTAAACCTACGCTAAGTGCCCAAAAAACCAGCGCCCTGTCATTCTACCTCGGAAACCGCCAGTCGAATCACGCCTGCCGCCTTCTGCTCTGGCAGCGCCAGCACCTTCGCCCACATCTCCTGCACCATGTCGCAGGAGAGCTTCTCTTTGCCCACCGCCTTCTCCGGCATCTGCAGCAGCTGGATGTCCTCGCCGTATTTGTCGGCCAGCGTTTTCATAATCGGGCGGACATCCGTCACCGCGGCTTCGCGTTCTTCCGGGGTCACGGTATGGCGATTTTTGCCATAGGCCGCGCGCATCATGTCGGCGTCGGCCTGCATGCGCCGCGTCATCAGGTCTTTATCCAGCATGCGCATCGGGTTGACGCCCCCTTTTACCGCCGGGTAGAGGAAACGGAAACAGGCGTCGTCGCTCACCTTCTGGATGGCGGCGGTCTGCTCCATGTTGATCGTCATATAGTTCACCACGTTAGCGTCCGGCGCGTTTTGCAGACGCGACATCTGCAGATGCAGGATCTGCGGCTGGATGGTGTCGATAATCTTCTGTTCCGGCTCGCCGGCTTTTTGCAGGGCCGCCATCTGGTCAAGAATGCGCTGATGAAGCACAGGCTCCTGCTCTTTAATCACCTGCCAGGCGGGCATTGCGTTGAGGGTGGTATCAAGCTGCTGTTCGGGGGTGTGCTGGCGTTGTTTGTCGAAGTAGACCCAGAACGCCACGACGGCGGCCAGGAGAGTCACCACGACTATACGGATCCACGTTTTATTCATCTCGCATCCTTTTCTTTTCGCTATGCCGGTTTACACCGGCACGCCGCTGTGAAAGCGAAACTCGTGGTCCGGTGTCGAGATAAGTGTGGCTTCAATTTCGCCAAAAAGCTGTATGCGCGGTGAGATATCGTCGTCGCTCACCTGTTGGGCAAGCGTCAGGTAGTCCTGATAGTGGCGCGCTTCCGAGCGCAGCAGCGAGAGATAGAACTTCTGCAGGTCTTCGTCGAGGAACGGGGCCAGCGCGGCGAAACGCTCGCAGGAGCGGGCTTCGATGTAGGCACCGCAGATGAGCTTGTCGATAAGCGTCAGCGGTTCGTGCGTGCGCACCGCTTTCAGCATCCCTTTGGCGTAGCGGCTGGCGGTGATTTTGACGTACGGAATGTCGCGCGCCAGCATCGCCTCGCGCACCTGCCAGAAGTGATGCAGCTCTTCTTTGATCAGCAGCACCATGCTGTCGATAAGCGCCTGGCCCCACGGATCGTCGGTTTTTGGCATGACGCTTTTGCCAATCTGCTTGTGCAGGGCCACAAAATCCGGTTCCGGGCCTTCGCGGAAGGTGAACGCTTCGTAGGGTCTGAGCCAGTCGAGCAGCGCGTCGGCACCGCTTTCATCGGCGACGTATTTGCGCACCAGCAGCAGCGCGGTCTGGGCGGCCTTGAGCTCGCACACCATGTGGTCGGTGAGCAACAGCGGCAGGTTTGCCGGGTCGCGGGCGTGATCAATCCATGCTGGCGGGGTCGGGCACTGGAGGAAGTTAAGAACGGGGGCGAGTATCTGCGGGTAATCCATGGTTCTGCCTTGAAAAAGCGGTGGCACGCGCCACCGCCTGAAACGCTTAGTGACGCACGCCGTCGTCGTCTTCGTCGATGAAATCTTCGTCGTCGCCTTCTTCGCCGTCTTCACCGTTCGGATCTTCGAAGTAGGTTCCCCAGCCGTCGTATTCCACTTCAAACTTCTCGGCCAGGTTCATCAGCTGTTCAACCTGAGCGTCGATCAGCTCTGCTTTCAGCGCGCCTTCGCTCAGAATATCGCAGCAGATGACGGTGTCGCCCTCTTCCACTTCCAGCTCTTCCGGCTCGGTCACTTCGTAACCCAGTTTGAAAGCTTCTACCGCCAGTTTTTCCAGCGCGTCGAAATCGTCAGCAGAGAAATGGTGCTCGATGGTGTACAGCGCGTCCGGATCGCTACCGTCTTCCAGCAGTTCTTCGATAATCAGGCGCGTCTCTTCGCGTTGCTCTTCCAGGTGTTCCGGGTTTGCCATGGCTCATTCCTCTTTAAAGTGCGGCAGATACTTCTATTTTCACACACGGACGGGTTTGCCTCCACCTTTGTTGGAAAGATTTGTGAAACGGGGTTGCAAATGAATAATTAGACATATAAAGTGAATTTTAATTCAATAAGTGGCGTTTGCCATGTGAGGATAAAATGTCTGATCTGTACAAGAAACACTTTCTGAAATTGCTCGATTTTACCCCTGCACAGCTCAATTCCCTGCTGACCCTTGCCGCTCAGCTTAAAGCCGATAAAAAAAAGGGTAAGGAAGTACAAAAGCTTACTGGCAAAAACATCGCGCTCATCTTCGAAAAAGACTCAACCCGTACACGATGCTCTTTCGAAGTTGCCGCATTTGACCAGGGCGCGCGCGTCACGTATTTAGGGCCTAGCGGCAGCCAGATTGGGCATAAAGAATCAATTAAGGACACCGCGCGGGTACTCGGGCGGATGTACGATGGCATTCAGTATCGCGGTCACGGCCAGGACGTGGTCGAAACGCTGGCGCAGTATGCAGGCGTGCCGGTGTGGAACGGGCTGACCAACGAGTTCCACCCGACGCAGCTGCTGGCGGATCTGCTGACCATGCAGGAGCACCTGCCGGGCAAAGCGTTTAACGAGATGACGCTGGTTTATGCGGGCGATGCGCGTAACAACATGGGTAACTCGATGCTGGAAGCGGCAGCGTTAACCGGGCTGGATCTGCGTCTCGTGGCACCGAAAGCCTGCTGGCCGGAAGAGCGCCTGGTGGCGGAGTGCAGCGCGCTGGCGGAGAAGAATGGCGGGAAGATCACCCTGACGGAAGAGGTAGCGGCCGGCGTGAAAGGGGCGGACTTCATCTATACCGATGTGTGGGTGTCGATGGGCGAGGCCAAAGAGAAGTGGGCCGAGCGGATTGCCCTGCTGCGCGGGTATCAGGTGAACGCGCAGATGATGGCGCTGACCGGTAACCCGGACGTGAAGTTCCTGCACTGTCTGCCGGCATTCCATGACGACCAGACCACGCTGGGTAAGCAGATGGCGAAAGAGTTCGATCTGCACGGCGGGATGGAAGTGACGGACGGGGTGTTTGAATCGGCGGCGAGCATTGTGTTTGACCAGGCGGAAAACCGGATGCATACCATTAAGGCGGTGATGGTGGCGACGCTTGGGGAGTGATCCTCTGTAGTCTTGTGCCCTCCCCCCGGCCCTCTTCCACCGGGAGAGGGCGTAAACCGGCGCCACTTCATTGATTTTTCCGCCTGAAAAAGGTACGTTTTCGCCTTAATTCCTGCGTGGACATACCAGCATTATGCCGATTATTCAGTCTGTTGAACGTGCGTTGCAGATCCTCGACCTGTTTAACGAGCAGGCCACCGAGCTTAAGATCACCGACATCAGCAAACTGATGGGGCTGAGCAAAAGTACCCTCCACTCGCTGCTGAAAACCCTGCAGCTTCACGGCTATATCGATCAGAACCCGGAAAACGGTAAATATCGCCTCGGCATGAAGCTGGTGGAGCGCGGCCATTTTGTGGTGGGCTCAATCGATATACGTCAGAAGGCCAAAGGCTGGCTGACGGAGCTGTCGCAGCGTACCGGGCAGACCACCCATCTGGGGATCCTGGACGGCCGTGAAGGCGTTTATATCGAGAAGATTGAAGGCAAGCTGGCGGCTATCGCCTATTCACGCATTGGTCGTCGGCTGCCGGTTCACGCCACCGCCATCGGCAAGGTGTTGATTGCCTGGCTTGGCGAGGCCGAGCTGAACGCCCTGCTTGAGGGCTATCAGTACACCACCTATACCCCTTCCACCCTTGCCTCCCGCGACGCGTTGCTGGAGGCCCTCGCCAAGACCCGCGAGCAGGGTTACGCCTTCGACCGCGAAGAGAACGAGCAGGGCGTGCGCTGCGTGGCGGTACCGGTGTGGAACCATGAATCCCGCGTGATTGCCGCCCTGAGTCTGTCGACGCTGACGTCGCGGGTGGATGACGCCGAACTGGCCAGCTTCCGCGAGCAGCTTCAGCAGGCCGGGCTCCAGCTCTCACGCGCGCTGGGTTACCCGGCCTGAGCCGCTATTTCGTGAGCGGTTCGTAGGTGAAGTAATCAAAGTCAGCGTGGCAGCCGTCACCGCTGATGTCTTCGCAGTGCAGGCCGACAAACGCGCCGGTAAAGAAGCCGCGCCCACCGATGTAGTCATCCGACAGTTTCCACGCTTCATACGTCACCGGCACGGTGTGCCACGTCTCACCGTCAAACGAGTAGCTGTAACGGTAAACCAGGGTGTCGACGTCAACCCGTAACCAGATGCTCTCTGCGCTGTCCGGTACCGGGATCGGCTGTTCATGCAGCGGCCACGACGGCACGTTGTGGTCAAGCTGGATCACTTTGATCGTTCTGCCCTGCCCCTCGTCGTAGTCCACAAAGCAGTAGCTCCAGTTTTTACTGTTGTAGTAGCAGGTCAGCCCGGCGCTCTGCTGGAAGTGAACCGGCGAGAACTGCATGCGCGTCTCTGCCCGGAAGGCGAAGTGCTGCCAGCGGCGTGCCACGGTCGACTGGGTAAAGGTCGAGTTAAGCGAGTCGTTGCCGTAAAGCCGCAAATACCCCGGGCGCACGCTGAGCGAGCCGAGGGTGTCGTCGAACGGAATGCGCAGGGTCTGCAGCTCCGGGTCAAGCGTGCTGCCGTCGAAATCCTCCCGCCAGCGGTCCCGGGAGGCGGCGGGCTGCTCCGCTATCTGCGGGCCGGGGACGGTCAGCTGCGCGTGTTTGCCGCCGTCAACGTACGGCCAGCCGTCGCGCCATTCGATGCGCGCAATGCCGGTCTCGCGTCCCAGCGGGCAGTAGCCGCGCCCGCCCGAGGCCAGCAGCGGTATGCCCGGCAGGCGCAGCGGTCGGCTGGTGAGGTAGGCCATATACCACTCCCCGGTGTGGGTCTGCAGCAGCGAGCCGTGGCCGCTCTTCTGCAGCGGGTTCTCCGGCAGATGCCAGCTGGTCATCATCGTCACGTCCGGATGCAGCTCGTACGGCCCGTCGAGCGTTTTTGAGCGCAGCACCACCACCGCGTGTTCATAGCTGGTGCCACCTTCGGCGACCATCAGGTAGTACCAGCCCTCTTTACGATAAAGGTGCGCCCCTTCGGTGTAGCAGAGCGGCGTGCCGGTAAACAGGGTTTTGCGCTCGGGCGAAAGGGTGCCGGTCTGCGGGTCAAACTCCTGCATCACGATGGTGTTATGCGGGTTGCTGTGATGGCGCGGCCCCCACGGCCGGTAGAGATAGTATTTGCGGCCATCGTCGTCGTGGAACAGCGACGGGTCAAACCCTCCGTTGCCCATCGGGATTGGTTCGCTCCACGGCCCCTCGATGGAGGGCGCAGTGACGAGGAAGTTACGGCCATTTTTCCACGGCGAATCGACAATTTTCACGTCGGTGTACAGTAGCCAGAATTGGCCATCGGCGTAGCTCAGGCACGGCGCCCAGATGCCGCCGGAGTCCGGGTTGCCCTTCATGTCCAGCATCGACACCCTGTCCAGCGGCGTGCTGACCAGCGACCAGTTCTTCATGTCGCGGGAGTGGTAGATGCGCACGCCCGGAAACCATTCAAACGTCGAGGTGGCGATGTAGTAATCCTCCCCCTGACGGCACAGGGACGGGTCCGGGTTGAAGCCGGTGAGGATCGGGTTTGTTATCGTTGTCATGTTGCCTCCTGTTAATGGGATGCGGCTGTCGCAGCGTCGGGCACGGCGTCACCCTGCGTTGCACGGTGCTTAATCAGCTGCTGGCTGATGGCCGCCACGCGGGCGTCGGTGAGTTTGTAGAACGACAGCATGATGAACATGCCCACGTAGAGCACCACCGGCACCACGCAGAACAGAATTTTAATGGTGGTCAGCACTTCGACCGGCTGCACGCTGCTGCTGGCGGAGTAGTTCACATACGCCAGGATCCAGCCCACCACCGCGCCGCCAATCGCCAGACCGATCTTCAGGCTGAACAGGTAGGTGGAGAACACCAGCCCGTCGAGGCGGCGTCCACTGCGGCTCTCCTCGTAATCCACCACGTCAGAGGCCATCAGCCACTGCAGAGGCGTGGTGGTGTTAAAGACGAACAGGAACAGAATGTTAAGGGCGAAAATCAGGGCGATATGTTCGGCCGGGATGAAGAAAATCAGCAGGCTGATCAGGGAGTAGGCCACGATTATCCACTTGAAGGCGGTCACCCGGTCAAAGCGCCCCAGCAGGCGGGATGAGCAGAGCGAACCAAACATGGTGGCGAGGCTGCCGTAAAGCAGAAACTGCGTCGCCATCTCCGGGTGATCCATGACGTATTTCACGAAGTAGAGCGTCGCCCCGCCGCGGACCACGTTGGAGCAGGTCGCCATCATCTTGAACGCACACATAATGCGCCACTGGGTATTGCCGAACAGAAGCTTGAGGTCTTTCGACACCGACGACCCCGGCTGCACCTCAAAGGTGTAGCGCTCTTTGGTGGTGAAGAAGCAGACGTAGAGCAGCACCACGCCGCTCAGCCCCAGCACGCACATGGCGCCGAAATAGCCGACCTGCTCATCGCCTTTACCAATGATGCTCACCAGCGGCAGCGCAATGCCACTGATGGCCAGCGATCCCGCCGCCGCGAGGAAAAAGCGCCAGGACTGCAGCGCGTGGCGCTCTTTCGGGTCAGCGGTGATGACGCCCGGCATGGCGCAGTAAGGGACGTTAACGAAGGTGTAAACCAGGGTCAGCAGAATGTAGGTTATGCAGGCGTAGATGATTTTACCCTGCGCGGAGAAGTCCGGCGTGTAGAAGGTCAACACGCAGACAATCCCAAACGGGATCGCGCCCCACAGCAGGAACGGACGGAACTGGCCGTGACGCGTGCGTGTGCGGTCAACCAGCAGCCCCATCAGCGGATCGGTGACGGCATCCAGCACGCGGGAAACTAAAAACAGCGTCCCCATAATGCCCGCCGACAGGCCAAACACGTCGGTATAGAAATAGGCCAGCAGGAACATGGTGGCCTGCCAGACAAAGCCGCAGGCGGTGTCACCCAGCCCGTAGCCAATTTTATCTTTCATGGTTAATTGCATCATTACCCCCAACGGCAGTACGTGGAACAGTGCAAACGCCAGGGTCCTGATTCAGGCAAATAAATGCCCGGTGCATCATCAGGAATACACCCTTATTTCGTGTGCTGAATTCACAACATCGTGTTAATAGAGTGTAATTAAGTGTTCAATTAACCGACAATGGTCATATCTTATTTCTGAATTATGATATTTTGCTTTTGTGACGCCACTCGACATCCTGATATCATTTAAAGACCTTTCTTTTCATGTAATTAGATTATTTACGCAATAATAAAAAACAGACATGCAAAAGCCGTCCACGGAATATTTTCCGTAGACGACAAGAGCCAGAAATATAATTAAAGACCGAGCGCTTTTTTACCGGCGTTAATTACCTCGATGATTTTATCGGTGTCATAAATACACCCTTTCCAGGTGCCGCCGCTCACCGACTGCAGAGCCGCCCACAGGCGGGTATCGTCCGGCAAAAATGCGTGGGCGTGCAGGTCAGGATGCACCGGACGCGACGCCAGCACGCGCGCCCCCTCTTCCGGCCTCAGCGGCTGTTCCGCCGTGCCGATAAAGTTAACGCTGCCCGTTAAGGACAGGCGGTCGACGCTGATCTCAATGATATCGTTGTCGCGCAGCTTGCCGATGGGGCCACCTGCCAGCGCTTCCGGCGACACATGGCCGAAGCACGCCCCGGTTGATACCCCCGAGAAGCGCGCATCGGTGATCAACGATACCGTCTTGCCCCACGAGATATGTTTTAGCGCGGAAGTCAGCTGGTAGGTCTCTTCCATGCCGGTGCCGGACGGGCCTCCGCCAATCACCACCATAATATCGCCCTGCTGGATCGCCTCCTGCTTGATGGCCTTAATAGCCTGCGCTTCAGAGACAAACACCCGCACCCGTCCGGTATGGCGGTAAACGCCATCGTCATCCACAACAGACGGGTCGATGGCCGTGGCTTTGATCACCGACCCTTCGGGCGCGATATTGCCGGTCGGGAAGCAGACCGTCGAGGTCAGGCCTTTCGCGTGGGCGCGTTCAGGCGGCAGGATCACGTCATCCGGATCGACGCCGTCCTGCTCGCGCAGGCACTGACGAAAACGCGCCCGACGCGCTGAGTTTTCCCACCAGTCGAGGTTCTCCCCGACCGTCTGGCCGGTAACGGTCATGGCATCTTCATGCAGCAGCCCCAGCTTGCGCAAATGGAGCATAACCTCCGGCACGCCGCCCGCCAGGAAAGCACGCACCGTCGGGTGGTAGTCCGGGCCGTTTGGCAGCACGCTCACCAGACGCGGAACCTTACGGTTGATGCGCGTCCAGTGCGCCACATCCGGAATGGTGCAGCCCGCCGCATGGGCAATCGCCGGGATGTGCAGCAGCAGGTTGGTGGAGCCGCCAAACGCCGCGTGAAGCACCATGGCGTTTTCAATGGCTTTGTCGGTCAGGATATCGCGGGTCGTGATCCCACGGTTATCCAGCTCGCTCACCGCCCGCGCAGACTGACGGGCAATCTCCAGCCACACGGCCTGCCCGGACGGGGCGAGCGCGGAGTGCGGCAGCGCCAGACCCAGCGCTTCGGCCACCACCTGTGACGTTCCCGCGGTGCCGAGAAACTGACAGCCGCCACCGGGTGATGCACAGGCGCGGCACCCCAGCTCGGCAGCCTCCTGCAGCGACAGCTCATGGTTAGCGAAACGCGCACCAATGGTCTGCACTTTTCCGGCATCTTCCCCCACGGTCGGCGGCAGCGTCGCCCCACCCGGCACCAGAATGGTCGGCAGATCATGCATGGAGGCCAGCGCAATCATGGTCGCGGGCAGCCCTTTATCGCAGGTTGCCACACCGATCACCGCGCGCCGCGTCGGCAGGGAGCGGATCAGACGACGAAACACGATCGCCGCGTCATTACGGTACGGCAGGGAGTCGAACATGCCGTGGGTGCCCTGAGAGCGTCCGTCGCACGGATCGCTGACGAAGGCCGCAAACGGGATCCCACCATTACGGGTGATCTCCTTCGCCGCCGCCTGCATCTGCATGCCAATCTCCCAGTGCCCGGTGTGGTAGCCCAGCGCAACAGGTCGCCCGTCCCCGGCGCGAATGCCCCCCTGCGTACCGATAATTAGCACCTCTTTGCCGGTCAGCTTGTTGGCGTCCCAGCCCATACCGGCGTTTTGCGTCATGCCAAACAGGTTACCGCTGGGGGATTCCATCAGCATTTGCGGGGTCAGCGGCAGCGCCCCCTGCGGCCCGGCCGCATGGGTGATGACGGCATAAAACGCATCGTCCTGTGGGGTAAAAATTTTCTCAATGGTCATCGTCGTCTTCCGGCTCAGCAGAGCTTGAGCTGTTGCAACAGGGTTTTCAGCTGCGCCTTACGCGGTTCATCCAGTGGCGACGCGGGCGGCAGCACGTACGTGGAGATCGGGCGGCCGCACAGCACAATCGCCTCTTTAATGACGTTCACAAACGGCGTATCAAGCTGATACATCTGCGGTATTTGCAGCAGGATCTGGTGGTATTCGGCCGCCTTCGCCACCTCCTGGTCACGCCAGGCCTTCAGCAGATTCACTGACACCTGCGGAGCAAAGTTACCGCTGGCCGAGATCGCGCCATCGCCCCCCAGCAGCAGGGTATTAAACAGATGATCGTCATAGCCGCACAGCACCGTGAAGTGCGGATGAGCAGATTTGACGGTGTGAATCATGCTGCGCAGATGGGCGACGGAATCGATCGTGTCTTTGATGCCGACAATATTGCTCCGCGAGTCGGCCAGGGTTTTGACCAGCGCCGGAGTCAGATCCTGCCCGGTCAGCGCCGGGAAGTTATACAGCATTACCGGCAGCGTGACGCTGTCTGCCACCTGTTCGAAATAGCGGATCAGATTCGCTTCGGACACTTTCCAGTAGTACGGGTTGATCACCACGATCCCGTCGGCGCCGGCCTGCTGCGCATGCTGGCTCAGTTCAAGGGTTTCCCGGGCGTTGGTGCCACCGGTGCCAATCAGCACCGGCACCCGGCGATCGACATGATCGATAGCAAACCGGGCAATGGTTTTACGCTCTTCGGCGTTTAGCTGGGAGAACTCGCCGCCGCTGCCCAAAAAGAACAGGCCATCGACGCCTGCGGCGATCAGGTCGTCGATCAACGCGGCGGTGCCGTGTTTATCAAGCTGTCCATCGGCGGTAAAGATGGTGGAGACAGGGGGGATGATTCCCGTGAACAACGCGGTCTGCGGCATGAGATCTCCTTGCTGAATTATTTTGTTCTACATTATAGAACATCGTTCATTAATTTAACGATCATACTATGACGCAGAAAAAGCGCAGGTAAATGGGAGGCGATGAGGGAGTGCGGAAAATCTAAGCTGGATCACATAATGACGGGCTGCGGCCTGATGCTTTCACCCTCTCCCACCGGAAGAGGGAACGTTTCACCCTTCTCTTACGCTAACAGGGCTTACCCCACCAGCATTTTCACCACCACTTTACGCACCTTCGCAGGCGCGCCCACCGCGCACAGCGGCTTGTGCACTTCGCCCGGATAGAACACCACAAAATCACCTTCACTTAACACCACCGTTTTCTCCTGCCCGCCATCGGGCAAAAACGCGATGTCTTTATCCGCCAGCCAGTCGGTATCCGGCGTACCGTGCGGCAGGGTACTGAAGGTCATCCCCTCCTGGCCTTTCATGATTATCTGAATATCCAGATAGCGGGCGTGATACTCAGCGCGGCGCTCGGCAAACGGCTGGGTCATATCTTCAGACACCAGATAAAACAGGCTGTTGCCGTCGATGTCGTGTTTGCCACAGGGGGTAGCATCGGTAACGTGCGCCTTGACGTACTCGATAGCCTGACGCAGTTCTTCAGGTAGCCAGGACTGCAGATGATGGATGTTGCCAGCGATCATAAATAAACCCTCAATATAAAACAGCGTTTCATTTTAATCTTTTATACGAGAATTCAGACTGTCCTACCACCGCTTTTTCGATGAGTTTTGCGCGAGCGCATGTTTATCGGGAAATGTGTTACTCCACTGTTAATCGCTCACAGGCATTTATGCAGTCTTTATGCATAACCTCAGCCCTCCGCTTTCAGGCCGTGATGCTAACTTACTGATCGTATACGCTTCATAGCAAAACTCTCTGTGACTTCACACTTTATCATTTTGGTAATTTGCTATTAAATCCCATAATTATTTATTGATTTTTCTTAAGTCAAAAATAGTTAATGGATAATAGTGCATAGTCATTCTGCGCGCCGTTCAATTACCATTAAAATCAATATCATAACTAAATATGTCAAAACATTAAATTCTACAAAATAATAACAACTCCAAATAATGCCAACGGATCCTGCTTAGCTATTCACCCGCAAATATAATCAAATTAATCATTATCTGATACGAATCATGCAAATGAAAACAAATTCCTTAATAGCTATTCTCACGTGAGCGACGTCACAATATTCATTATTTAAGCGCCTACTATAAATCTCGAAATCAATTGAGCTTAGCCGCCATGTAAATAAAGACATCACATGGCGCATGCCCTTTTTATTCTGAAAAACAGTTAAAGGAATAATTATGGAAAAGCATTACGTCGGTTCTGAAATTGGTCAATTGCGTAGCGTTATGTTGCACCGCCCAAATTTAAGTCTGAAACGTTTAACGCCATCGAACTGCCAGGAGCTGCTATTCGATGATGTGCTCTCGGTTGAGCGGGCGGGTGAAGAGCATGACATCTTCGCTAACACCCTGCGCGAACAGGGTGTGGAAGTCCTGCTGTTGACCGACCTTCTCACGCAAGCGCTTGATATTGCGGAGGCCAAAACCTGGCTTCTGGAGACGCAAATCTCTGACTATCGCCTCGGGCCAACCTTTGCCGGCGACGTGCGCGGCTGGCTGGCAGATATGCCGCACCGCGAACTGGCACGCAGATTAAGCGGCGGATTAACCTACGGTGAAATTCCGGCGGCCTTTAAAAATATGGTGGTGGATACCCACACGGCAAATGATTTTATTATGAAGCCACTGCCTAACCATTTATTTACCCGCGATACCTCGTGCTGGATTTATAACGGCGTGTCAATTAACCCGATGGCCAAAGCAGCCCGCCAGCGTGAAACCAATAATCTCCGAGCCATATATCGCTGGCACCCTGCATTTGCCGATGGCGATTTTATTAAGTATTTCGGCGATGAGAACATTAATTATGACCACGCCACGTTAGAGGGCGGCGACGTATTAGTTATTGGCCGCGGCGCAGTGTTAATCGGCATGTCTGAACGCACCACGCCGCAGGGCGTTGAGTTCCTCGCCAATAGCCTGTTCAAACACCGCCAGGCCGAGCGCGTCATCGCTGTGGAACTGCCAAAACACCGCTCCTGCATGCACCTCGATACCGTCATGACCCACATCGACGTGGACACCTTCTCCGTCTACCCGGAAGTGGTGCGCAAAGACGCTCAGTGCTGGACGCTCACCCCGGACGGCCGCGGTGGCCTGCTGCGCACCCAGGAAACGGATCTGCTGCACGCCATTGAAAAAGCGCTCGGCATTAATCAGGTACGCCTGATCACCACCGGCGGCGACGCCTTTGAAGCCGAACGCGAACAGTGGAATGACGCGAATAACGTGCTGACCATCCGCCCGGGCGTGGTGATTGGCTACGAGCGTAACGTCTGGACCAACGAGAAATATGACAAAGCGGGTATCACCGTGCTGCCTATCCCGGGTGACGAACTGGGACGCGGCCGCGGCGGCGCGCGCTGCATGAGCTGCCCACTGGAACGCGACGGAATTTAAAGGAGCCATCATGGAACGAAAACCCACTCTGGTTGTGGCGCTTGGCGGTAACGCATTGCTGAAACGCGGCGAGCCGCTGGAAGCGGAGATCCAGCGCCAGAACATCGAGCTAGCGGCCCGCACCATCGCCGGGCTGACGGAACAGTGGCGCGTGGTACTGGTTCACGGCAACGGGCCGCAGGTTGGGCTGCTGGCGCTGCAAAACAGCGCGTACGACAAAGTCACGCCCTACCCGCTGGACATCCTCGGCGCCGAAAGTCAGGGAATGATCGGCTACATGCTCCAGCAGGCGCTGAAAAACAATCTGCCCCAGCGTGAGGTGAGCGTCCTGCTCACCCAGGTGGAAGTGGACGCCGCCGATCCGGCATTTACTAACCCGACTAAATACATCGGCCCGGTCTACAGCGAAGCCCAGGCAAAAACGCTGCAGGCGGAGAAAGGCTGGGTGTTCAAGGCCGACGGCAGCTATTTCCGCCGGGTGGTTCCCTCTCCACAGCCGAAACGCATCGTTGAGAGCGACGCCATCACGGCACTGATACAGCGCGATCACCTGGTGATCTGCAACGGCGGCGGCGGCGTGCCGGTGGTGGAAAACGCCAATGGGTATCACGGCATTGAAGCGGTGATCGACAAAGACCTCTCTGCCGCCCTGCTGGCGCGCCAGATTGAAGCCGATGCCCTGCTGATCCTGACCGATGCCGACGCGGTGTACCTCGACTGGGGCAAACCAACCCAGCGTCCGCTGGCACAGGTCACGCCGGAACTGCTCAGGGGCATGCAGTTTGACGCCGGTTCGATGGGGCCAAAAGTGGCCGCCTGCCGCGAGTTTGTCGAGGCCTGCAACGGCATCGCCGGGATCGGCGCGCTGGCCGACGGGGCAGACATTCTGGCGGGCGAGAAAGGCACGTTGATTCGCCACTGAACCGTATTTTCCCCTCACCTTCCCTCTCTCCCTGTGGGCGAGGGTCGGGGTGAGGGCACCAGACAACACCATTTTAAAAGGGACGACCCAATGACCATCAATCTGAAAAACCGTAATTTCCTCAAACTGCTGGACTACACCCCGGCAGAAATCCAGTACCTGATCGACCTGGCCATCGAACTCAAAGCCGCCAAAAAAGCCGGACGTGAAAAACAAACCCTGGTCGGGAAAAACATCGCCCTGATTTTTGAAAAAACGTCCACGCGCACCCGCTGCGCCTTTGAAGTCGGTGCCTTTGACCAGGGTGCACAGGTGACCTACCTCGGCCCAAGCGGCTCGCAGATTGGCCACAAGGAGTCGATGAAAGACACCGCCCGCGTGCTGGGGCGGATGTACGACGGCATAGAGTATCGCGGCTACGGCCAGGCCATCGTGGAAGAGCTGGGCGAGTATGCGGGCGTGCCGGTGTGGAACGGCCTGACCGACGAGTTTCACCCCACGCAGATCCTCGCCGACCTGATGACCATGCTGGAGCATGCTCCGGGCAAAACCCTGCCGGACCTGAGCTTTGCCTACCTTGGCGACGCGCGGAACAACATGGGCAACTCCCTGATGGTCGGTGCCGCCAAAATGGGGATGGATATCCGCCTCGTCGCACCGAAATCGTTCTGGCCGGAAGCCGGGCTGGTTGAGCAGTGCCGCGCCATCGCCAAAGAGACCGGCGCACGCATCACGCTCACCGACGACGTGGAGGAAGGCGTACACGGTGCCGATTTCCTCTACACCGACGTGTGGGTCTCGATGGGCGAGCCGAAAGAGGCCTGGGCCGAGCGCGTCAGCCTGATGAAGCCTTACCAGATTAACGCCCAGGTGATGAAAGCCACCGGCAACCCGAACGTCAAGTTCATGCACTGCCTGCCGGCGTTCCACAACGAACACACCAAAGTCGGCCGTGAAATCGAGATGGCCTACGGTCTGAAAGGGCTGGAGGTGACGGAAGAGGTCTTCGAATCACCGAACTCAATCGTCTTTGACGAAGCAGAGAACCGCATGCACACCATTAAAGCGGTCATGGTGGCGACACTCGGCGACTAATCACCGCCCGGCGCGCCACGGGGTGCGCCGGGTACAGGAGAACATCATGGGCAAGTTCAAGTTTCCCTCCGCTTACACCATTCTCTTTTTTCTGATTGCCGTTGTGGCGGCACTGAGCTGGGTCGTGCCTGCCGGTCAGTATCAGATGGCAATGAATGAAACCCTCGGTAAAGAAGTGCCGATTGCCGGAACGTACGCGCACGTGGCGGCGCATCCGCAGGGGCTGGTTTCCGTACTGATGGCCCCCATTGCCGGGCTGTACGATCCCGTTTCCGGCCAGGCCGGGGCGATCGACGTCGCGCTGTTTATCCTGATCATCGGGGGATTTCTCGGGATCGTCACCAAAACCGGGGCGATCGACGCCGGGATCGAACGCGTAACCACCCGCCTTCGCGGACGTGAAGAATGGATGATCCCGATCCTGATGGCGCTGTTCGCGGCTGGCGGCACCATTTACGGCATGGCCGAAGAGTCCCTGCCCTTTTATACCCTGCTGGTCCCGGTAATGCTGGCCGCCCGTTTCGATCCGGTTGTCGCCGCATCCACCGTGCTGCTCGGGGCGGGGATCGGCACGCTCGGCTCCACCATCAACCCGTTTGCCACGGTGATCGCCGCTAACGCCGCCGGGATCCCCTTCACCAACGGTATCGCCCTGCGCGTGGCGCTGCTGGTGATCGGCTGGATCATTTGCGTGGCATGGGTGATGCGCTATGCCCGTAAAGTGCGGCTGGATCCGTCATGCTCTATCGTCGCAGACAAGCAGGAAGAGAACCTCGCCCACTTCCTCGGCAATAAAGGCGAGCAGTCGCTGGAATTTACCCCGGTGCGCAAAATCATTCTGCTGATCTTCGCCCTCGCCTTCGCGGTGATGATCTACGGCGTAGCGGTGCTGGGCTGGTGGATGGCGGAGATCTCGGCGGTATTTTTGGCCAGCGCCATTATCGTCGGGCTGATTGCCCGCATGAGCGAAGAGGAGCTGACCTCGACGTTTATCAACGGCGCGCGAGATTTGCTGGGCGTCGCGCTGATTATCGGCATTGCGCGCGGTATCGTAGTCATTATGGATAAGGGCATGATTACCCACACCATTTTGCACAGCGCGGAAGGGCTGGTCAGCGGGTTGTCCACGGTGGCGTTTATCAACGTGATGTACTGGCTTGAGGTCGTGCTGTCGTTTCTTGTGCCTTCTTCGTCCGGCCTGGCCGTTCTGACGATGCCGATCATGGCACCCCTTGCTGATTTCGCTAACGTCAACCGCGACCTGGTGGTTACGGCTTACCAGTCGGCCTCCGGCATCGTTAATCTGGTCACGCCGACCTCAGCGGTTGTGATGGGCGGTCTGGCGATTGCCCGTGTGCCTTACGTGCGTTACCTGAAATGGGTTGCGCCGCTGCTGGCGATCCTGACGGTGGTGATTATGGTGGCGTTAAGCCTGGGTGCCTTGTTGTAATTTGCCGGCTGGCACTGCGCCTGTCCGGCCTACGGACCGGTGCGGTGCCACCGGTTATGTCGGGAACTGATATGGGAAATATGATGGATTACGAAGACTGCTCTCCCAGAGAACAACTGCAGCTAACGGTGTGCCAGCAGCTGATCGCCGAAAAGAGTTATCTCTCCCAGGAAGAAATCCGCCGCGATTTGCAGGAGAGAGGGTTTGACAGCATCAGCCAGTCGACCGTTTCGCGTCTGCTGAAATTGCTAGGTGTCATAAAAATTCGAAATGCCAAAGGGCTAAAGATTTATTCGTTGAATCCTCAGTTGCGCCCTGCCCCCGATGCCGCGCGTACCGTTTCCGAAATGGTGGTGAGCGTGGAGCATAATAGCGAATTTATCCTTGTTCATACCGTGGCCGGATATGGCCGTGCGGTGGCGCGAATTCTGGATTATCACCAGTTACCGGAAATTTTAGGTGTGGTTGCCGGAAGCAGTATCGTCTGGGTCGCTCCCCGGGTGGTGAAGCGTACTGCGCTGGTGCATAAACAAATTAATTATTTACTCAGAACGAATTAATATTCATAAAGAACCGTTTGCATTGAGTAAAGTGTGCATTAAACCCCTTGATCCGAAAATCGAGCTGCGTATAATGCCCGACAATTTGCCGGGAGGAAGCATGGTCAAGCGTGTACGACATAACGTCTTACCGCGTCTGAAATCAGACGCTGGCCTGCCGTTTTTCTTCCCGTTGCACAATCTATTCCCAGAGCCCCTCATTTGAGGGGCTTTTTTTTGCCCGGCGTCAGGAGATAAACATGAATCCGCTTTATCAAAAACACATCATTTCCATAAACGACCTCAGCCGCGAAGAGCTGGAACTGGTTCTGGAAACCGCGGCAAAACTGAAGGCAAATCCGCAACCGGAACTGCTGAAGCACAAGGTGATTGCGAGCTGCTTCTTCGAAGCGTCGACCCGCACCCGCCTCTCCTTCGAAACCTCCATGCACCGCCTCGGCGCGAGCGTGGTGGGGTTTTCAGACAGCAGCAATACCTCGCTGGGTAAAAAAGGCGAAACGCTGGCGGATACCATTTCAGTTATCAGTACCTACGTTGACGCGATTGTGATGCGCCACCCGCAGGAAGGCGCGGCGCGTCTGGCGACCGAATTTTCCGGCGGTATTCCGGTACTGAACGCCGGAGACGGGGCCAACCAGCATCCGACACAGACCCTGCTGGATCTGTTCACCATTCAGGAAACGCAGGGCCGTCTGGAAAACCTGAACATCGCCATGGTGGGTGACCTGAAATATGGCCGCACCGTTCACTCGCTGACCCAGGCGCTGGCGAAATTTAACGGCAACCACTTCTTCTTCATCGCGCCGGACGCGCTGGCGATGCCGCAGTACATCTTCGACATGCTGGACGAAAAAGGGATCCCGTGGAGTCTGCATGCCAGCATCGAAGAGGTGATGGGCAACGTCGATATTCTGTATATGACCCGCGTGCAAAAAGAGCGTCTGGATCCGTCTGAATACGCCAACGTGAAGGCACAGTTTGTGCTGCGCGCCAGCGACCTCGACGGCGCACGCGAGAATATGAAGGTGCTGCACCCGCTGCCGCGTATCGATGAGATCACCACCGACGTGGATAAAACGCCGCACGCCTGGTACTTCCAGCAGGCCGGAAACGGCATCTTCGCCCGCCAGGCGTTACTGGCACTGGTTCTGAATCGCGAATTGGCTCTGTAAGGGGAAACGACAATGACACACGATAACAAACTCCAGGTTGAAGCCATCAAACGTGGCACCGTGATTGACCACATCCCTGCCCAGATCGGCTTTAAGCTGCTGACGCTGTTCAAGCTGACCGAAACCGACCAGCGCATCACCATCGGCCTGAACCTGCCGTCGGGTGAAATGGGCCGCAAAGACCTGATCAAGATTGAAAACACCTTCCTGACCGACGAGCAGGTTAACCAGCTCTCTCTGTACGCGCCGGATGCCACCGTGAACCGCATCGATGAGTACGAAGTGGTCGGTAAATCCCGTCCCAATCTGCCGGATCGCATTGAAAATGTGCTGGTCTGCCCGAACAGCAACTGCATCAGTCATGCTGAGCCGGTTTCGTCCAGTTTTGCAGTGAAAAAACGTGCCGATGACATCGCACTCAAATGCAAATACTGCGAAAAAGAGTTTTCTCATTATGTGGTGCTGGCCAACTAATTGAGGTTGGTAAAGGATCCCGGCCTCCCTATAATGGCCGGGAACATTTAATCAGCTGTTATTCTGGAGAAATCATGACCAAAGTACTCGCGACGGAAAATGCACCAGCGGCTATCGGCCCATACGTTCAGGGCGTTGATCTGGGTAGCATGATTATTACCTCTGGCCAGATCCCGGTGAACCCAAAAACGGGTGAAGTGCCAGTAGACGTGGCGGCGCAGGCGCGTCAGTCGCTGGAAAACGTACAGGCTATCGTGGAGTCTGCGGGTCTGAAAGTGGGCGACATCGTGAAAACCACCGTGTTCGTGAAAGATCTGAACGATTTCGCGACCGTTAACGCCACGTACGAAGCGTTCTTCACTGAGCACAACGCCACTTTCCCTGCACGCTCCTGTGTGGAAGTTGCGCGTCTGCCTAAAGACGTGAAAATTGAAATCGAAGCGATCGCCGTACGTCGCTAAGTTTCAGTCAGGGGCAGCCGAGGCTGCCTTTGCGCCCGGCAGGCAACGCGCTACCGGGCGTTTTACTACTGATTCCGCGTCGCCCGTAGCAGCGTTTCCAGCGGATACACCGCCGCAATCACCACTTCATCCTGTATTTTCGCCGCGTTATCCAGCTCGCCCTGAATAGAGGCAATCTCGTTGTCATCCAGCGTCCCCTGACGCGCCACCAGATCCGTCAGCCGCAGGCCAATCGAGGCCAGCTTATCCACCTCCTGAATAACCGGTTTAATCGCCTTCAGTGCGTAGCTGTTTTCACTTAATGCCAGCGCATCGCTGGTGTTACTTTGCCAGCGGTTGAAGACGTGGCGCAGCGCGTCGGCGCTTTCCGTGTCTTCCGCGTCGCTGACCAGGCGGTCAGCCCATTTGTTCATCTGGCGCACCGTGGCACTTTCGGCGTTGAGCGCATCAGCAAACCGGTTGAGCGGTTCGAACTGATGGTAATTTCCGGCCTGGAACTTAAGATGCTGACGGGTGTAATACTGCGCCGGCTCGATTGCCTGCGCGAGGATTTGCAGCGGAAGGGTATCGGCGTTATTCGCCAGACGCGTGAACTGCACCTGCTGCTGAGTATGCTGCTGCAGCCCGACCGAGACCGTCGACCAGCTGTCCATCGCCTGCAGGCGGGTGTACATATTGTCGACATCGTTAACGTCCTGCGCGGACCATAACCGCTCCGCCACCGCAAAGGTGCGCGGCCACAGGCGGATATCCAGCACCGGTGCGACCACGTTTTCCGCCCACAGCGCGGCTTCCCCGCCGAGCAGGTTGACCTGATGAGCGGCGTCCGGTACCACCGGCGGGATGCCTTTGGGGATATCGTCCAGGCGCTTGCCGTCAATGGGATAGCGGGCATTGCCCACCAGGAAATAGCCGCTCAGCTTATCGTTGTCCACCGACACCACCGGGCGCGTTTCGCCCATCCAGGTATCGACGGTAAACGTCACCTGATTGTCGTCGCGCCACGCAATATCCTGTACCGCACGACGGGATTTCCCGGCGAAATCAATAAATCCACGCCAGCCGGAATCCCCTTTCACCAGGGTGAAACTCCCCTTCACCGGCTTGCCTTTCAGACGCGGCATGGTGAATGACCAGCTTTGAGCGCTGTCGGTGTCGCCAATCACATCCTCGCCGTTTAACCCCTGCGGCACAATTTCATTGCGGTAGTGATAGGCGGTGGACTGGGGCTGATCGAGGTAAAAGCCGGTCGAGAGAATGCCTTTATAGCCCTTCTGCGCCACCTGCCCCAGCGCGTCCTGCCCTTGCCAGGACTGGATCAAGATGCTTTTTGGCAGATCAGGATGAGCAATTTCATCCCAGCCCACCATCTGCCGGTGGTGTTTTTCGAGGATATTTTCCAGCTTGCGGTTGAAATAGGCCTGCAGGGCGTGGCTGTCTGCCAGTGTGTTGTCGCGCATAAACTGCTGAATGGCAGCGTTCGCTTTCCACTGGCTGTCATCCACCTCATCGCCACCGATATGCAGATACGGATCGGGGAAGATCGCCGCCAGTTCACTGACCATCGCCTCCGCAAACTGATAGGTCGCCGCTTTTGTCGGATCCAGGACCGGTTTCAGCACGCCCCAGTGGCGTTCCATCACATACGGTCCCGGGGCGCTCATCAGTTCCGGGTAGGCCACGGCAATCGCCGAGGCGTGGCCCGGCATGTCGATCTCCGGCACCACGCGGATGCCGCGTTCGGTGGCATAGCGCACAACGTCGCGCATCTGTTCCGGCGTATAAAACAGCCCGTCGCTGGCGAGTTGCGTGAGCTTTGGATAGCGTGTCGAGCTGAAGCGCCAGCCCTGATCGTCGGTCAAATGCCAGTGCAGCACGTTGAGTTTTGCCGCCGCCATACCGTCAATCTGCCGCTTGATATCCGGCAGCGGGATAAAGTGTCGTGCCGAGTCAAGCAGCAGCCCACGCCACGGGAAACGGGGGGAATCCTCGATAGTGACCCACGGCAGAGAGGTGTTTTCCGCCCCGTTTTGTATCAGCTGGAGCAGGGTTTCCATGGCGCGCAGCGCGCCAAAACGGGTGTTGGCGGTGATATCCACGCCACTGGCATCGACCGTGAGCGTATAGCCCTCATCGCTGTCCGGCAGCGGCTGCGGCTTCACTTTTTTGGTAATAGCAATGCGGATGGTGGGCTTGTCCGGTTTAACGGCCTGCGGTTGTAGCGTCCAGCCGGTTTGCAGGGCGATGCGCTGGCGCAGACGGTTGACCGCGTCGCCGAGGTCGTCTCCGGTAACGCTGACGGAAAGGGTGTTGTTGAGTACCAGTGCGCCCTGCGTCGCGGGACGTTCAACCTTCGCAGGCCAGGGCATCAGGGGAAGGTCGCCTGCCGGAGCGGCAAACGCTGACGCGCCGAGCATCAGCCCGGCGGTTAAGAGACTGTACCGTAACATGAATGTTCCTTATCTGACGGGCCAAATAAAGGCAAAACATTCAGTTAACATGCGCTCATTTTGTCGTCAAGCGAATGCGCTGACGGAGATCACAGGTTGTTGAATTTGGGAGGAAACGTACCCCTCTCCCGTGCCGGGAGAGGGGGGAAATCACTGCCACCCATACCGACGGCTATAGAAGCCTTTGACCATCTGCGTCAGCACCATATAGCCCGCGAGGATCGCCACCAGCCACGGGAAGTAGCTCAGCGGCAGCGCCTGCAGCTGGAGGTAGCTGGCCAGCGGCGAGAACGGCAGTGCAATGCCGAGCGCCATCACGATACCGGTCATGACAATCAGCGGCCACGCGGCCCGGCTCTGGATGAACGGGATGCGACGCGTACGGATCATATGCACAATCAGCGTTTGCGACAGCAGCCCTACCACGAACCAGCCGGACTGGAACAGCGTCTGGTGTTCCGGCGTGTTGGCATGGAACACAAACCACATCAGGCAGAAGGTCAGAATGTCGAAGATGGAGCTGATCGGGCCAAAGAACAGCATAAAGCGCCCCAGATCGGACGGATTCCAGCGCTGCGGCTTCTGGATCTGCTCGTCGTCCACGTTATCAAACGGGATGGCGACCTGAGAGACATCGTACATCAGGTTCTGGATCAGCAGGTGCAGCGGCAGCATCGGCAGGAACGGCAGAAACGCACTCGCCACCAGCACGCTGAAAACGTTACCGAAGTTGGAACTGGCGGTCATCTTGATGTACTTCAGCATGTTGGCGAAGGTGCGACGTCCCTCGATAACGCCCTCCTCCAGCACCATCAGGCTCTTTTCCAGCAGAATGATATCCGCCGCTTCACGGGCAATGTCCACCGCACCGTCTACAGAGATACCAATATCCGCCGCACGCAGGGCGGGCGCATCGTTAATGCCGTCGCCCATAAAGCCCACCACATGCCCTTCGCGACGCAGCAGGGTGACAATGCGCTCCTTGTGCATGGGTGTCAGCCGGGCGAACAGCGTGGTGCGCTGCGCAAGCGTCGCCAGCGCATCATCGGAGAGGGGCTCAATATCACTTCCCACAACGACGTCACCCGCATCCAGCCCCACTTCATGACACACTTTGGCGGCCACCAGCTCGCTGTCGCCGGTAAGGATTTTCACGGTGATGCCGCTGGCCTTTAACGCTTTCAGCGCAGGCGCGGTGGTCTCTTTCGGCGGATCGAGGAATGCGATATAACCCTCGAGGATCAGATCGGATTCGTCGATACGCTGATAGTCCCCTTCGCGTGCAGGCAGGAATTTGCTCGCCACCGCCACCACGCGCAGCCCCTGACGGTTCAGGTTATCGGTGACGCGCTTGATACGGCGCAGCATGGTTTCATCCAGCGGCACAATGTCGCCGTTATAGCGCACCTGGGTTGAGACATTGAGGATCTCCTGCAATGCGCCTTTGCAGATCAGCTGATGCACGTCCGGATGCTCGCTCACCACCACCGACATGCGGCGGCGCTCGAAGTCGAACGGGATCTCATCCACTTTCTGCCAGCGCCCGGAGAGCGTGCGGGCAGATTCTTCATCCACGCCTTCGAGCACGGCGACGTCGAGCAGGTTTTTCAGCCCGGTCTGGTAGTGGCTGTTCAGCCAGGCGCTGTGCAGCACGCGATCGCTGGTTTTACCGGCGATATCGGTGTGGTTCTCCAGCACAATTTTGTCCTGGGTCAGCGTGCCGGTTTTATCGGTGCAGAGAATGTCCATCGCGCCAAAGTTTTGAATGGCATCCAGGTGTTTGACGATCACTTTCTGTTTTGACAGTTTGACCGCCCCGCGCGCCAGCGTGGAGGTGACAATCATCGGCAGCATTTCAGGCGTTAACCCTACGGCGACGGAGAGCGCAAACAGCGCCGCTTCCCACCAGTCGCCCTTGGTATAGCCGTTGATCAGCAGCACAATCGGCGTCATCACCATCATAAAGCGGATCAGCAGCATGCTGACGCGGCCAATCCCCTTCTGGAAGGCATTCGGTTCGCTCTCCTGCTCGCTCACGCGCCCGGCTAACTGTCCAAACCAGGTGTTGCCGCCGGTAGCGATGACCATTGCCTGCGCCGTGCCGCTGACCACCGTAGTGCCCATAAAGCAGAGGGTGTCACACTCGAGCGGGTTCATCTGCTGCGGGTCGCGGGTGCGCGCCACTTTTTCTACCGGCAGAGATTCGCCGGTCAGCGAGGCCTGCGCCACGAACAGATCCCGCGCCTGAAGAATACGTAAATCCGCGGGGATCATGTCGCCGGCCGCCAGCTTCACCAGATCGCCTGGCACCAGCTGGTCGATAGGCAGCTCAACCCAGGCGTTCTCCCCGAGATCGTTAATGACGCGCGAGACGGTTGCGGTGTTGCTTACCATCGCTTTCAGGGCGTCTGCCGCGCGGGTAGAGCGGGCCTCCTGAATAAAGTTCAGCAGCGTGGAGATCCCCACCATCAGGGCGATAACCCCGGCGGCAAACAGATCTTCGGTGGCATAGGAGATAATGCCAAGCACGGTCAGCAGCAGGTTGAACGGGTTACGGTAGCAAGTCCACAGATGCACCCACCACGGCGCCGGTTTTTGCGCTGGAATTTGGTTATCGCCATGCACGGCACGGATTTTTTCCACTTCCGCCGCGTTCAGCCCCTCCGGATGCCCGCCAAAGGCACGCCAGACTTCGTTTTCATCCATCGCCGCCACGTTCAGGCAGCGTTGGCTTAGGGAAGCAGGGATCGCTGCAGAGGCCATATTTTTGGCATTTGGCAGCGGGTCGCGCTGAACAAGACGATGTGGCAGGTGGCGGCTCAGCATCGCCTGCAGCTGCCGGGTGATATTTTTAAACATAGTCATTCCCCCGCGCCCGCAAACGCGGACACAGTATTTCCTGCAGGCGTGGCAAGGCCGTACCTGACAGGCACTTAATGTTTTAAGCAGGAACGTGCAGGACGTTGCTGCCTCACATACCGGTGAGACAGCACAAAGGCTGGCTTACCGGAAAGAAAGAACGCTCCCGTTCAGGAGAAGCGTGGGATCGGGATCCATGTCACCTCCGGTAAGTAAAAAAGTAAGGTGCCGCCGCGCAGTATAAGGATTTAACCGTACCGTTTGCGGCGATTCGGGCGGTATTATACTCCCCCGCAAATAAACCGAACGTAAACCAGACTTTGCCCATAGCGAAAACACGCTATAGCATTAGGCTCTACTGACCACGTTGTCATTGTTACAGGGAATACAGCATGCAGAACCGCCTTACGATAAAAGACATCGCGCGTTTAAGCGGCGTGGGGAAATCCACCGTATCGCGCGTGCTCAACAATGAGAGCGGTGTCAGCGAACGCACCCGCGAGCGCGTCGAGGCGGTAATGAATCAGCACGGTTTTTCCCCTTCCCGCTCTGCGCGCGCCATGCGCGGGCAAAGTGACAAAGTGGTTGCCATTATCGTCTCGCGTCTGGATTCCCTGTCCGAGAACCTCGCCGTTCAGACCATGCTGCCCGCCTTTTATGAGCAGGGCTACGACCCAATCATGATGGAGAGCCAGTTCTCCACGCAGCTGGTTGAAGAGCATCTGGGTATGCTCCAGCGGCGCAACATTGACGGCGTGGTGTTGTTCGGATTTACCGGCATCAAAGAGGAGATGCTGAAGCCCTGGCAGGCGTCGATGGTGATGCTGGCGCGCGATGCCCACGGTTTTGCCTCCGTCTGTTACGACGATGAGGGGGCGATTATTACCCTGATGCAGCGTCTGTACGATAAAGGCCATCGCCATATCAGCTACCTCGGCGTACCGCATGCGGACGTTACCACCGGCAAACGGCGTCACGAGGCCTACCTGACCTTCTGTAAACAGCACAACCTTTCCGCCGTCGCGTCTCTGCCGGGTCTGGGAATGAAACAGGGCTACGAGCAGGTCGCCAGCGTGCTGACCCCGCAGACCACGGCGCTGGTGTGCGCCACCGATACCCTGGCGCTGGGCGCGAGTAAATATCTTCAGGAGCAACGCATAGAGGGACTGCAGATCGCGAGCGTAGGCAGTACGCCGCTGATGAAGTTTCTGCACCCGGAGATTATCACCGTCGACCCGGGCTACGCCGAGTCAGGCAGGCAGGCCGCTGCACAGCTGATCGAGCAAATTAACGGACGTGCTGAGCCGCGTCAGATCGTAATTCCTGCCCACCTTTCATAACCCTCGTTTATCCGTTTATTGTGATCTTCGCCCGATTTCGGGAACGTTCCCATTTTCGCCGTCACGCTGAAGGAGTAGGCTTGCGCTCAGGTCATTACCCCCCTCACCATCGGTCATGAGGTTTCATGATGAGTAAAGTCAAACAAGAAGATATCGACCAGTTGATTGTCCTGGTAGGCGGCCGTGAAAACATCGCGACCGTCAGCCATTGCATTACCCGCCTGCGCTTCGTGCTGAACGATCCGGCCAAAGCCGATCCGAAAGCCATTGAAGCGCTTTCCATGGTTAAAGGCTGCTTCACCAACGCCGGTCAGTTCCAGGTCGTCATCGGTACCGAAGTGGGCGATTACTATCAGGCTCTGCTGGCGACAACCGGGCACAGTTCAGCCGATAAAGAGCAAGCCAAGAAAGCTGCACGCCAGAATATGAAATGGCACGAGCAGTTAATTTCCCACTTCGCGGAGATTTTCTTCCCGCTGCTCCCGGCGCTGATCAGTGGCGGTCTGATTCTGGGCTTCCGCAACGTTATCGGTGATGTGCCGATGAGCGACGGCAAAACCCTGGCGCAGATGTACCCGGCGCTGAAAACCGTTTACGACTTCCTGTGGCTGATTGGTGAAGCGATCTTCTTCTATCTGCCGGTCGGGATTTGCTGGTCAGCGGTGCGCAAAATGGGCGGCACGCCGATTCTGGGTATCGTGCTGGGCGTCACGCTGGTCTCTCCACAGTTAATGAACGCTTACTTACTTGGTCAGCAGGTGCCTGAGGTGTGGAACTTCGGTCTGTTCACCATCGCGAAAGTGGGCTATCAGGCGCAGGTGATCCCAGCCTTGCTGGCCGGTCTGACGCTGGGCTTTATTGAAACGCGCCTGAAACGCATCGTACCGGATTACCTCTATCTGGTGGTGGTGCCGGTTTGCTCCCTTATTCTGGCCGTCTTCCTCGCCCATGCATTTATCGGTCCGTTTGGCCGCATGATTGGCGACGGCGTTGCCTTCGCGGTACGTCACCTGATGACCGGCAGCTTCGCGCCGATTGGTGCCATGCTGTTTGGCTTCCTGTACGCCCCGCTGGTGATCACCGGCGTGCACCAGACCACGCTGGCGATTGATATGCAGATGATTCAGAGCCTGGGCGGTACGCCGGTCTGGCCTATCATCGCGCTGTCTAACATTGCGCAGGCCTCGGCGGTCACGGGCATTATCCTGGTCAGCCGTAAGCATAACGAGCGTGAGATTTCTGTTCCGGCCGCCATCTCCGCCTACCTCGGCGTTACCGAACCGGCGATGTACGGTATCAACCTGAAATACCGCTTCCCGATGCTGTGCGCGATGATCGGCTCCGGTCTGGCAGGCCTGGTATGCGGTCTGTACGGTGTGATGGCGAACGGGATCGGTGTCGGCGGTCTGCCTGGTATTCTCTCCATCCAGCCCGCTTTCTGGCAGGTGTTTTCCCTGGCGATGGTCATCGCGATTGTCGTTCCAATGGCTCTCACCACCGTGGTTTACCAGCGTAAGTACCGTCAGGGCGCGCTGCAGATTGTTTAACTTCATCTTTCGGGGCGCAGTTGCGCCCCTTCGCATTTGCAGGAACGCATTATGAATACCCTTCCTCACTGGTGGCAGAACGGCGTTATCTACCAGATCTATCCAAAGAGTTTTCAGGACACGACGGGCTGCGGTACCGGCGATTTACGCGGCGTCACGCAGCGGCTGGACTACCTGCAAACCCTCGGCATCGACGCCATCTGGCTGACGCCGTTTTATATTTCCCCGCAGGTAGATAACGGGTACGACGTGGCGAATTACACCGCCATCGACCCGGCCTACGGCACGCTGGATGATTTTGACGAGCTGGTCGCGCAGGCCCATCAACGCGGCATTCGTATCGTGCTGGATATGGTGTTCAATCACACCTCAACGCAGCACGCCTGGTTCCGGGAATCGCTGAATAAAGAGAGCCCGTATCGCCAGTTCTACATCTGGCGCGACGGTACGCCGGAACAACTGCCCAATAACTGGCGCTCCAAATTTGGCGGCAACGCCTGGCGCTGGCACGCCGAGAGCGAGCAGTACTATCTGCACCTGTTCGCCCCCGAGCAGGCGGACCTCAACTGGGAAAACCCGCAGGTGCGCGCCGAACTGAAAAAGGTATGCGAGTTCTGGGCCGACCGTGGCGTGGACGGTTTACGCCTCGATGTGATTAACCTGATTTCTAAAGACCAGGATTTCCCGGATGACGCCGTGGGCGATGGCCGTCGCTTCTATACCGACGGACCGCGCATTCATGAGTATCTTCAGGAGATGAGCCGCGACGTCTTTACCCCGCGAAACCTGATGACGGTAGGCGAGATGTCGTCGACCTCGCTGGAAAACTGTCAGCAATACGCCTCTCTCGACGGGCGCGAGCTGTCAATGACCTTCAACTTCCACCACCTGAAAGTGGATTACCCCGGCGGCGAAAAGTGGACCCTGGCCAGGCCGGACTTCGTGGCGCTGAAAACCCTCTTCCGCCACTGGCAGCAGGGCATGCACAACAAGGCCTGGAACGCGCTGTTCTGGTGTAACCACGATCAGCCGCGCATTGTGTCGCGCTTTGGCGATGAAGGGGAGTACCGTCCCCACGCCGCGAAAATGCTCGGCATGGTGCTGCACGGAATGCAGGGCACCCCGTATATTTACCAGGGCGAAGAGCTGGGTATGACCAACCCGCACTTCAGCCGTATAACCGATTACCGCGACGTTGAAAGCCTTAATATGTTCGCTGAACTGCGGGCCAACGGTCGCACCCCTGAAGAATTGCTGGCTATTCTGGCGAGTAAATCCCGCGATAATGGCCGCACGCCAATGCAGTGGGATGCCACACACAGTGCGGGCTTTACCGAGGGTGAGCCGTGGATTGGCGTTTGCGACAATTACGAGACGGTCAATGCCCGTGCGGCGCTGGACGATACTGATTCGGTGTTTTACACCTACCAGACGCTGATTCGCCTGCGCAAAACCCTGCCGGTGCTGACGTGGGGAGATTATGAAGACCTGCTGCCTGACCACCCTTCCCTGTGGTGCTATCGCCGGCGGTCGCAGGGCCAGACGCTGATGGTGGTGGCAAACCTGAGCCGTGAGCGCCAGCAATGGGTTCCCGCGTCAGTACAGGGAGCCTGGCGGGTCGCACTGAGCAACTATGCGGATGCTCCCCCTCAGCCCGACAACCTGCTGTTGCGCCCGTTTGAAGCCATCTGGTGGATACAGGAATAACCCTCAAGAGATACAGCCAGCTGTATCTCTTTTTTTATGTTTAGCGATACGCTAAATGTACGACGATAACTTTTACTTCACGGTGTGCCAAAATAAGAATAGCCCTGCCATTTAAATAACCTCGGCAGGACATTATGAAAAAGACAATTATTAAAGCAACATGTATTAGCGCATTATTATTAAGTACCCAGGGATGGTGCGGAAATACCTCCGTCGATCTTCGCTTTGGTCATAATACGCGCTCAGACGTAAATGATTCACGTATTAAAGTGATGCATCAGGCTGATAACGGTTTTTACTTCTCCGTCGAAGCGGCGCAAAACCATAACGATACGTTCTTTGGTGATACCGACCGATATAATCCGGACGAAAAAGGGTTAACGGAGGCAGCACAGGAAATCGAAACGCGCTGGCGTTTTGATCTGGGAAATGGGTTCGCCATCGCGCCAGGTATGGTGACCGTCTTTACCGCCAGCAATACGCATTACCGCCCCTTCATCCAGGGCTGGAAAACGTTCGATAACGGCCTGAACCTGTCTGCCCGCTACCGCTATAACACCGTTAACGATGCGCACAGCGACAAACGCCTGGACGGCAGCGGCTACACCCGCCGCGAGTCACACCAGTTCGACCTGTGGTTCGCGTACAACATCGGGAAATTCGGCATGTCCTATAACCCGCGCTTCCGCTGGCAGGATAATGTCGATCAGGGAACCGGGGATGATACCTACTGGGAGCACACCGTAGCGTTCAACTACAAGCTCGACGACGGCTGGACGCCTTACGTCGAACTGGTGTCGCTGGATAAAACCTACCTTACTCAGGATGGCAATCATGAAAATGATTACGCCATTCGTCTGGGTATCGTGAAACAGCTCTGACGGCCTGCCTACTCCGTATCGTGCTGCAGAAGCCTGCAGCCGATACGATCGACGGCGCTTAACAGGTCCAGCTGCCCCTCTCGCTGGTATAACGAGACGGCATTCATATCAATCGACAATGGCCAGCACAGCGTAGAAAGCCCGGCCAGCGTCGAACCCTGACGAGTAATCGCAATAATCTTTAGCCCCTTACGCAGCGCGTTACGCGCCATTTCTATCAGCGACTGCGTCTCCCCGGATTTACTGATCAACACCAGCGTGCCCTTCGATACCCGGGTCAACTGGTGCATATCATTCAGAATCAGGTGCGGCAGGCTCGCCAGTGACAAAAAACGCGACAGGTAGTTGAGGCTGGTGAGAGACGCCCCGCGTGCATATAAATAGATATGGCTGGAATGGGTCAGTAACCGGGACACGTCCACCACGATATCGTCTGCCTGCGGCCCCATCGCAGGCTCGGCAGGGACAGACGTAAAATGGTCGCGTAAAAACCGATAGCGAAGCTCGGTATAACTTTTATAGCCCATTTTCTTACAGACACGATTCACCGAGGTGGTTGTCGTAAAAGTATCACGCGCAATCTCTTTTGCCGATATATCAGAAATATTGCGTGCGTGGTGCTGAATGTATTCAAATATCAACCGTTCACTTCCCTGAAATGAATTCATTTATTACGTCCTGTTAAAACCTAACAGGATATTAGCAGAATAGCGAAATAGTCTCTGGAAGGCGCTTCACATATTGCCACATAGCGTATGACGATACGTAATTAGTATTAGCAAACCTTAAACACTGTTTTAAGTTCTCTTTATACTTTCGCTATTTTCACACCCAGGGAATTATTACAATGATGAATCAAAAAATTATCGCTGTAACGGCTTGTCCTACAGGGATCGCGCACACGTTTATGGCGGCAAGTAAAATTATTGCATGGGCAAAAGAGCATAATATTGAGGTCAAGGTCGAAACGCAGGGCAGCGACGGCGTAAAAAACAGATTAACGAAACAGGATATTGCCTCCGCCACGGCCATTATTCTTGCAACCGACGTTCCCATTCAGGACGCAGAACGTTTTGAACACGTTCCTCACCTTCAGACCCGCACGCAGGAGCTGATTAAAAATACCGACCGCTACCTGCGTCAGGCGCTGGCCATGCAGAAAAACGTCACCGCTGTGACGTATGAAGACGCCATTCAGCGTTCGGCTTACCAGATTTTTATCGGCCATATCATGGCGGCCATCAGCTATATGTTACCGGTCGTGGTGATGGGCGGCCTGATGATGGCGACGGCCAAAATTACCGGGCAGTTTATTAACATTGAGCATTCGCCGTTCAGCGTGCTGGATAAAATGGGCTTTATGACCATCAAGTTCATGTACCCGGTCTTTGCGATGTATCTGGCCTTTTCCATTGCCGGTAAACCGGCGCTGATCCCCGGACTGATCGGCGGCATCATGTCAGATGAGGTCTACAAACGCTTCTTTGATATTGAAGGCTTTATGCCCTCCGGCTTTTTCGGCGCAATTGGCATTGGCTTTTTTGTCGGCTATCTGGTGCGCTGGCTGAATGATGCCATTCACGTCCGACAGCAGCTTACTACCCTTAAAACCATGTTGGTCGTTCCGCTGATCACCGGTATTACGCTGGTGATGGTAATGGAATATCTGATCAACCCGATTTTTGGTTCGCTTAACCAGCTGATGGTGGTCTTTTTTACCTCGGCGGGTGATACCGGACGCGGCTTCTATTCGGCCATGATCGCCGCGGGTACCGCGTTCGATCTCGGCGGCCCGGTCAACAAGGCGGCAGGATCGGTCGCGCTTGGCCTGAACGGCATGAGCGAGACATTTGATTTAACCGCCCGCGAGCTCTCCATCGTGATTCCTTCTATTGGGGTAGGCCTCGCCGCGTTCCTCAATGGGCGTTTTGGCCTGCCGGATGTGTTCAGCCGTGAAGAGAAAACCGTTGGCAGCACTTCGTTATTGCTGGGCTTTATCGGTATTTCAGAAGGCGCTATCCCGTTCATCCTGAAAAACCCACGTCTGATCCCCGTGTTCATGACAGGAGCCGTCGCGGGTGCGCTGGTGGCGATTACCCTCGGCGTGAAGCAGACGTTGCCCCTGCCGGCTATCTGGGGCTGGCCGCTGGCGACCAATGTGGTCGGGTACCTGGCAAGCGTCTTTATTGGCGCACTGATTTGCGCCCTGGGCGTGCTTTATCTCAGCCCAAAGAACGCCAGATAAGGAGAGCGCAATGAGCCAGATCCACGTCATAGCCCATACCCATTGGGATCAGGAGTGGTATTTCACCCGCCAGGACAGCATGGTGCTGGCGTCATACAACTTTGCGGAGGTCATCGAGACGCTGGAGCAGGACCCGGCCTGGCAGTGCTATCACCTTGACGGGCAGATGGCGGTGGTGGATGACTTTCTCGCCATCAATCCCGATTACCGGCCCCGGCTGGAAAAACTGGTCAGGGAGAAAAGCGTGTTTGTCGGGCCGTGGTTCACCCAGACGGATACCTACAACGTTCACGGCGAATCGATTATCCGCAACCTCAAGTACGGCATTTTCGCCGCTCGGGCGCTGGGGCATGCCATGCAGGTCGGTTATCTGCCGGATACCTTTGGGCATAACGCGCAGATGCCCACGATTTTGCAGGGCTGCAATATCGATAACATCGTTTTCTGGCGCGGTATCGACCACGACACTCAGGCCAAAAACAGTCAGTTTCTCTGGCGCGCGCCGTCAGGTGCAACCATCATCGCCTGTGCAATGGCGCTGGGGTATGGTGCGGCCAAGAACATGCGCGCGGAGGCCAGCCATCTGCACGGCAAGATCTACCCGATGGTGGATCTGCTGCGTTCACGGTCGCAGATTGACGACCTGCTACTGCCCTGCGGCGGCGATCAGGTCAGCATCGACCCGGCGCTGCCGCATATCCTGCAGGTTGCCAGCGCGCACTCTCCCACGCAGGACCGTTACGTCCTCAGCTCGCTGGAGCAGTACGTCGCTCTGCTGCGCACAAAACGGGAACAACTGGCGTTATGGGAAGGTGAGCTGAAATCGCCGCGCTACACCCGCATTCACAAAACGATCGGGTCTGTGCGTTACGATATCAAAAAGAAAAATGCCGACATCGAGCAGTTCATCCTGCGACAGCTGGAACCCACTATCGCCATGGCGCGTCATCAGGGCATTCCGGTCGCGCTCCCGATTGTGGACACCCTCTGGAAGAAGCTTCTGCGAAGCCATGCCCACGACTCCATGGGCGGCTGCAACAGCGATGCCACTAACCGCGATATTCTTCATCGGCTCGAGCAGACAGAGCAGCTTTGTCACAGCCTGTGGAATCTGGTGGTGAAGTCACTGGCCGCCGCATGCTGTCAGGAGGGTGACCTGCTCATTTTCAACCCGCTGGCCACCCCGACCCGCTGCGTGATCCACACCACCCTGTACAGTCGGGCCGACAATATCACCCTGACGTATCAGGGCCAGCCGCTGCCCTTCGACGTTCTGGAACGCGAGACGTTACCCGGAGGAACGGCTATCTCCCTCACCTGTGAGGGCGAACGCGAAACGCACCTTCCGCCTTATTTCCGCTGGCATGTTGTTCTGCAGACGCCTCTCCTGCCGCCGGTGGGCTATATCACCGTCAACGTAAAAGACACACCGGCTCCGTTTGCCAGGACCTGCGCCGCGAAAGGAGAGGCGATAGAGAATACGGTTTATCGACTGACGCTGGAGGCCGGTACGCTGGTGCTTGAAGACAAGCGCAACGCCAGGCGCATCACGTCGTTATTCAGTCTTGAAGACTGCGCGGATGCCGGAGACAGCTATGATTTCTCGCCGCTCGCGGGCGATGAACCGACGCGCTGCGCGCATTTCACGCTGATCGACTGCAGCAAAACCCCTCTTTGCCAAACGATGGTGCTTGAGGCGGTCATGTCGCTGCCGCCGGATCTCGCTGGACGCCGGGAAAATACCCGCACCCCGTTATCAATGCGCATAGTGTGCGAATTACGTCACGACGATCCGAACCTGCATGTTGATAGCTCGCTGGTAAACAGCCACTGCGATCACCGGCTGCGTTTACTGATCAACAGCGATATTTGCACCCGTCACTCCCTCGCCTCGCAGCCGTTCTCGATAATCGAGCGCGAAACGGGGTACGACGATACTCACTGGCAGGAGCGCTATCGCGAGAAGCCCGTGGATATTGAAACCAGCGAGGGCATCATCGCTATCGCGCAAGCGGGCAAAGCGCTGGTCGTGAATAGCCGCGGCATGAAAGAGTTTCAGGTTATTGGAAGCAATCCGGCAGTCATTGCCCTGACCTTATTCAAATCAACCGGCGTACTGGGGCGCAGCGATCTTGACTGGCGACCCGGCCGGGCGTCTGGCATTAACAATACGGTGGTCGACACGCCCGATGCGCAGCTGCTCAAACCGCTGCACTTTTCCTTCACCGTGGCGCTGGCCGATAACGCAGACCATCTGACGCTGCGCCAGCTGGAGAATCAAGCGACGGGTCACCCCTTCACCTATCAACGGCAAACGCTGCATACCCTCGATAACCGGCTTGAGCGTTTTTCGCTGCGCCTGCCCGAACGCACGCTGCCGGCAGAATTTTCGTTATTCGCCTTACCGGAACCGCTCGTTCTTTCTGCCCTGCCTCATGCGCAACGATCGCCTGGCACGATCGCCCGCGTGTTCAACGCCGGGACGCAGCCTGTCCCTGTTCCGGCTGGCCTGGCAGAGCGTCCCCAGCTCAATTATCTGGAAGAACACGTGCCATCGGTGACGACGATCCCCCCTTCTGCGACCTGTGATTTTTTGATTGAGGCTTAACATGAACTTGCTTGAACTCACGCACCCCGAACTGGTGTTTATTAACCCACCCTGCCGCACGCCTGAAGCGCTGATCCGCTGGCTCTCCGAACCGCTTGTCGGTCGAAACGTCATCACGGATAAAGACGCCTTTATCCAGAGCGTCTTACACCGCGAAAGTGAAGGTCCCACCGCGCTGGGCGAAGCGCTGGCCGTTCCGCACGGTAAATCAGACGCGGTGCAGCAGGCGGCGTTTTGCCTGGCGCTTTTTGATGAGCCGGTTATCTGGCCGGGGCTGGGAGGCGATGAAGCGGTCAGGATGGTTTTTCTGCTCGCCATTCCGCACGCCGAGGCCGGCAGTACGCATATGCAGCTGCTGACGACGCTGACCAGTTCGCTGGCGGAAGAGCGCGTGCGTAACGCGCTTCTGGCGGCGCGCACCGGCGAAGAAGCGCTGTCCGCGTTGCGCAGAGAAACGCCACAAAACGCGGACGCCGAACCCGGGCGCTCACTTGTTATCCCGCTGATACTGGGGAGTATTGCGGCGGCAGCCTTTCTCCAGGCCGGACTGAACTGGGCATGCGGTGTGAGTTAACCGACTGGCGCTCGGCACATGCTGCTGAGCGCTTGTTTTTGTTGAATAATTAATCAGAATTTTCCCTCTCGTCTTTACAAACGCTGGAGTGCCCGTCGTTTGTACTCTCGTCTTTTTACTTTGTTCTGAATCAAATAAATCGCAAACATGTTTGATGCAAATCACTATATGTAGCACTTAAAATGCACGCCGACCCAACATATTGTATTTATCGTCTACTATTCCAACAACAAGACGGCGACTCAGCTCTCCGGAATTGTGGATAACACGCGTTGGGAACGAGGGAAGTCTCTGGCCAGGCTGACAATACGCCCGGTGAACACTTCTCCACCTCTGTGGATAACCTGTTTTTAAAAATGGAGTGATCATGACACCGCATGTGATGAAACGTGATGGCTGTAAAGTGCCGTTTAAATCAGAGCGCATCCAGGAAGCCATTCTGCGTGCAGCTAAAGCAGCGGGTGTCGATGACGCAGATTACTGCGCCACCGTCGCAGAAGTCGTTAGCAGCCAGATGAACGAACGCAGCCAGGTCGATATCAATGAGATCCAGACCGCGGTTGAAAACCAGCTGATGGCGGGCCCCTACAAGCAGTTAGCCCGCGCCTATATCGAATACCGCCACGATCGGGACGTTCAGCGTGAGAAACGCGGTCGTCTTAATCAGGAGATTCGTGGCCTGGTGGAGCAGACCAACTCCGCCCTGCTGAATGAAAATGCCAACAAAGACAGCAAAGTGATCCCCACCCAGCGCGACCTGCTGGCCGGCATTGTTGCCAAACACTATGCCCGTCAGCACCTGCTGCCGCGCGACGTGGTCTCGGCGCATGAGCGCGGTGAGATCCACTACCACGATCTCGATTACTCGCCCTTCTTCCCGATGTTCAACTGCATGCTCATCGACCTGAAAGGCATGCTGACCCACGGTTTTAAAATGGGGAATGCCGAGATTGAGCCGCCAAAATCGATCTCCACGGCCACTGCGGTCACGGCGCAGATTATCGCTCAGGTCGCCAGCCATATTTACGGCGGCACCACCATTAACCGCATTGATGAAGTACTGGCACCGTTCGTCACGGCAAGCTTCAATAAACACCGTCAAACCGCTGAAGAGTGGCAAATCCCGGACGCCGATGGCTACGCGCACTCCCGTACCGAAAAAGAGTGCTACGACGCGTTCCAGTCGCTGGAATACGAGGTGAACACCCTGCATACCGCCAACGGTCAGACGCCGTTTGTGACCTTCGGTTTTGGTCTGGGTACCAGCTGGGAATCACGCCTGATTCAGCAATCTATCCTGCGCAACCGTATCTCCGGGCTTGGTAAAAACCGTAAGACAGCGGTGTTCCCGAAACTGGTGTTCGCTATCCGCGACGGCCTGAACCACAAGTTTGGTGATCCTAACTACGACATCAAACAGCTGGCGCTGGAGTGTGCGAGCAAGCGCATGTACCCGGACATTCTGAACTACGACCAGGTGGTCAAAGTGACCGGCTCGTTTAAAACGCCGATGGGCTGCCGCAGCTTCCTCGGCGTGTATGAAGACGAAAACGGCGAACAGGTTCACGACGGCCGTAATAACCTCGGTGTGATCAGCCTCAACCTGCCGCGTATCGCCCTCGAAGCCAAAGGCGACGAAGCGGCCTTCTGGGCGCTGCTGGACGAACGTCTGCAGCTCGCACGTAAGGCCCTCATGACCCGTATCGCGCGTCTGGAAGGGGTGAAAGCCCGCGTTGCGCCCATCCTGTATATGGAAGGGGCCTGCGGCGTACGCCTGAAGGCGGACGATGACGTGTCGGAGATCTTCAAAAATGGTCGCGCGTCGATTTCTCTGGGCTACATCGGTATTCACGAAACGATCAACGCGCTGTTCGGCAACCAGCACATGTATGACAGCGACGCCCTGCGTGAAAAAGGTGTCGCCATTGTTCAGCGCCTGCGCGATGCGGTTGACCAGTGGAAAGACGAAACCGGCTACGGCTTCAGCCTGTACAGCACCCCGAGTGAAAACCTGTGTGACCGTTTCTGCCGCCTGGATACCGCTGAATTTGGCATTGTCGAAGGGGTAACCGACAAAGGGTACTACACCAACAGCTTCCACCTCGACGTGGAGAAGAAGGTGAACCCTTACGACAAGATCGACTTTGAAGCCGCGTATCCGCCCGTCGCGAACGGTGGCTTCATCTGCTACGGCGAGTATCCGAACATTCAGCACAACCTGAAGGCGCTGGAAGATGTCTGGGATTACAGCTATCAGCACGTACCGTATTACGGGACCAACACCCCGATTGACGAGTGCTACGAGTGTGGCTTTACCGGTGAGTTTGAGTGCACCAGCAAAGGCTTCACCTGCCCGAAATGCGGTAACCACGATGCGGCTCGCGTCTCGGTGACCCGCCGCGTGTGTGGCTATCTCGGGAGTCCCGATGCGCGTCCGTTTAACGCCGGTAAGCAGGAAGAGGTTAAGCGACGCGTGAAACATTTGGGGAATGGGCAGATCGGTTAAGGCGTCGGGGGTTTCCCCTCACCTTACCCCTCTCCCTCCGGGAGAGGGAACCGAACGCGCACCTACGTTTCCCCCCTCTCCCGGTGGGAGAGGGCTGGGGTGAGGGCACCCGCGCACACACACTCTGGACATCTTCTTATGCGATATCATCAATACTACCCCGTCGACATCGTCAATGGTCCCGGCACCCGCTGCACTCTGTTTGTCTCAGGCTGCGTCCATGAATGCCCCGGCTGTTACAACAAAAGCACCTGGCGCCTGAATTCAGGCCTGCCGTTCACCGCAGAGATGGAAGAGCGGATCATCCACGATCTCAACGACACGCGCATTCATCGCCAGGGGATTTCACTCTCCGGTGGCGACCCGCTTCACCCGCAAAACGTGCCGGACATTCTGAAGCTGATAAAACGCATTCGCCGCGAATGTGCAGGAAAGGATATCTGGGTCTGGACGGGTTATAAGCTTGAAGAACTGAATGCTGAGCAGAGGGAAGTGGTGGATTTGATTAACGTGCTGGTTGACGGCAAGTTTGTGCAGGATTTAAAAGACCCTGCGCTGATCTGGCGCGGCAGCAGCAACCAGGTTGTGCATCATTTGCGGTGATCGCTAAAGCCGTTTGTTTACGTCATGAGAAACGGCTGATTTCTCTCTCTTACCGATAGTAATAACACATACCGTCACAACGTTGTCCTGAACCTGATAGACCAAACGATAACCCTGGGATCTGAGTTTTATCTTGTAGCAATCAGGCAGGCCATGCAGGCGAGCCGATTCAACCCAGGGGTTCACCAACACGTTCGCAAGCTTCTTCTTAAACTGATTTTTTACGGTATCACCCAGCCTGGTCCACTCCTTGAACGCCCTCGGATCAAATACGAGTTCATAACTCATCCAGCCTAACCTTAATTCCTTTTTGCGGATCAGCCAGCCGCTCCCGGACTGTCTGTATGAGTTCATCTTCACTGTCGCTAACAGTGACCGTTTTCACCGGCATACGCCCCGTCTCCGCAACGTACTGAAACAGTAACCGAACGGCTTCCGTTGGCGTGATATTGAGTTTTTCAAGCACGGCATAAGCCTCGTTTTTGAGTTTGTCATCCAGACGGACGTTCAGCGTGGCCATTATGCCTCCAGTGAAATCGATTGTGTAATGCATTTTAGCATTACATTTGCATTACATCGAATTCTGGATAACGTCTCTCAAAACCGGCTCACACTCTCCATCGCCACCGCTTTAAACCCGGCGAAATCATTGCAACTGCACAGCCGTGACATGGCGCGCTCACGCAGGAAAGTCACGAAAATATCGTAAATCGCCATCGCCTCTTCGTACTCACGCTTGCTGATGGCGAGCAGGAAAATCACGTGGGCGGTTTCATCCCCCCAGGCAATACCCTGCGGTGCCAGCACGGTGTAAACCACCGTTTTTTGTGCCAGTAGCCCGAGGGAGTGCGGCAGCGCAATGCCGTCGCCCAGCATGGTGCTGACGATGGCCTCTCGCTCAACGACCGAATCCAGAAACTCCGCGCCAACAAACCCCTCTTCTTCGAGCTGCTCGCACAGCTCCCGGAACAGCGTTTGCTGGTCAATCGGCCTGTCAATAATGCGGAAATGGGCGGCGTCGAAGTATTTATCCAGCATCCACGGGCGGGTTCGGTCCACCAGCACCAGCTTACCTATCTGCTCAAGCTGGTAGTCCGTCGGGAACGGGGCGATCATTACCACCGGTTTAGATTTTTCGCTCACCCGGGCAGTCGAGATAACAAAGTCTTCGCCGATCGGTTCCGCCAGCTCATACTCGCGCAGCGTGAGCGTGCGGGTCACCTCAATTTGCGGATATTTGCGCTGCAGCACCGCTTCAATCATCCGGACCATCGCATTCCCGGCATCGCAAACTAACAGCACGCGCGGCTGGCGCTGGTAGCCGATGTTGTAGTGGCGCTCCAGCCCGACGCCGATATGCAGCACCAGGAAACCGATCTCGTTTTCGCTGATCACATACGGCGTGTATTTCCCCCAGCTCGACACTGCCGCGAGGGTCATATCCCACGCCATCGGGTAGTGCTGCTTGATGTTATCCAAAAGCGGATTCGGGATCATGATTTGATAGCGCACGCGGGTGATCATGGTTTTGATGTGGGTGAGCAGATCCGCATGCAGTTGCTCGTCGCTGAGCAGGTTGTAGTTATAGTGGGTATTGATGTAGCGCAGGATGTAATTGACCAGCGCTTCGTCGTCATCGGCATTGATGGCACTGGGGGCAATCTCCTGGATCTGACGTGCCGCGATGTGAACGCAGAGCCAGCTCTCTTCTGAAGGCGAAAGCGCTTTATCCGCCAGCTGTTGAATGGTCACAGCGATGTCTTTCGCCGCCTCACGGACATTCTCGGCCACATCTTCTGCGTGAAATTCCGGCAGCGGATAGCCCTCGCTGATGCGACGCACCGACACCGCACAGTACAGGCGCAGGAACAGCTCGCCCTCGTCAGTCAGACGAATGTGATGCCGCGTCAGCGCATCGTGCAGCACGGGAACCATCTGCTCCGCCACCCCCGCATTGAGCGCAACGTCGGTCACCAGCGGGTTCAGGCTATCCTGCTGTGCCAGCTCCCAGAGCAGATCGGTGAGACAGGCGCGGGTCGCCATCTCGCTGCCAAACAGCTTCATGCCGTGCCGCGGTCGGGTTTCCAGCGTCAGGTTGTAGCGGTGGAACCACTCGCGCACTTCCACCATGTCACTTTGCAGCGTCGCACGGCTGACAAACCACTCATCCGCCAGATCCTCCAGCTTGAGCGAAAACGCGGAGGTAAGAAAACGGACCACCAGATAGTGCACGCGCTCCGGCCCGGTGCGGGGAATGCGCAGCGCGCGCGGGTGGGAGGACTGAAGCTGCTGATAGCGTTCTGCATCGTCAATTTTGAGCTGATAGCCATTGCCGCGGCTGAGAATAAACTGCGCGCCGTGGCTCGCCAGCAGCGCGTTCAGGGCAGTGATATCAGCGCGGACGGTTCGCGTGGAGACCGACAGCCGCTGCGCCAGTTCGTCCTGCGGCAGCGTCTCGTTTTGCAACAGATCGAAAAGTTGCGCTAAACGTTGGTTCGGAAATCGCACGGGGTTGTCCTCTTACGGCTTAGGGTGAAATGACCATCTGGGATGGGCTGCCGACCGGGGTATAGCCCGGCTCGGCGCTGAGTTTGCCGTCCTGCGCCACACGAAAACGGGTAATGTTGTCGCTGCGCTGATTCATGACGTACAGCCAGCGCCCCTGTTTGTCGAGCGTCAGGGTGCGCGGGTAATCACCACGCGTCCACACATCATCCTGATGCGTCAGCGTACCATCCGCTGTTACGGTAAAGTGCCCGATGCTGTTATGCAAACGGTTAGCCACATACAGCTGTTTGCCATCGGCACTGAGCGCCAGCCCGGCGGCAAAGCTGGTGCCTTTATAGCCGTGTGGCAGGGCGGAGAGGGTTTTCCTCTCCTGCAGCCTGCCCCGGGCATCCAGCGTATAGTGCGTGAGCGTGGATGCCTCTTCGTTAATCAGCCATAACGCATCGCCTTTCGGCGTAAAGACGAAATGACGCGGACCGGCCCCTTTCGAGGAGGCACTGATAAACGGCGGATCGTTCGGGGTCAGCTTGCCTGTTTGATCGTCAAAACGGTACTGGTAGATACGATCCAGACCCAGATCGGTAGAAAAAACGTATTTCCCGCGCGGATCGGCGGCGATCATGTGCGCATGGGGGCCATTGTGATCGCTAATGGCAAAACTGCCTTCCACCGCCGCCGCCGGTTTCGCCGCGCCCGGCTCTCCCCGATCCTGATGCGTGTCCGTCGCCTCCCCCAGACTGCCGTCTGCATTAACGGGCAGAACAGCAATCGAGCCGCTGACGTAGTTCGCCACCAGCAGGTGGTGACCCTTTGGCGTCAGGGAGAGATAGACCGGCCCCGCCCCGCCGGACGCCACCTGATTAAGCTCGCTCAGTTCACCGTTATCGCTCACGCGCAGCGCCTGCACCACGCCCTGCTCCACTTCGCTCGCCAGATAGAGCGTCTTACCATCCTGCGAGACGGTGAGCTGCGCGGCGTTTGGCAGCGTGCTGACCAGCGTTTTATTCGACAGCGCGCCAGTGTGAGGATCGACCGTAAAGCGGTACAGCCCCTCGCCGTTGGGGTTGTACGTCCCGACCCAGGCGTAATGGGTCTGGGCGATGGCAGTGGTAGCGAGTAACGAGAGTGAAGCGACGAGCAGATTGCGGGTGTGCATGGTGGCTCCTTTGGTTTTGTGCGGTTTGTGCCCCTCACCCTAACCCTCTCCCCAAAGGGGAGAGGGGACGATTACACCCTCTCCCCTTTGGGGAGAGGGTTAGGGGTGAGGGGTAAAGACTACTTAGCCAGCTTCTTCGTCATCTCCAGCAGCGTACGCACATCTTCCGGACGCGTGTCGCCGCTGGCTTTGTCGATAATCGAGCTGTAGATATGCGGAATGATTTTACTCACGCCCGCATCAAGGGCGATCTGCAGGATCGCTTCATAGTTCTCCAGATCGATCCCACCGGTCGGCTCCAGCCAGAAATCGTGACGGGCGCAGGCTTCCGCCACTGCCTGGTATTCGTCCCGACACGCCAGACCTCCCATCGGGAAGTATTTGATGGAGCTGCCGCCAAAATCTTTCAGCAGGGCAATCGCGGTTTCAACCGGCACAATGCCGTCCGGCGCCGTGCTGCTCAGCGGACCGGTGGAGATTTTCACCTTGCCAACGGTGCCGGTCGGAGAGACCAGGCCGTTGACCACGGATTCACTCTGCCCCAGCAGCGCACGGCTGGTTGCCACGCCGGTGAACACCTGGTTAACGTGCTGCGGCTGCACCTGACGGGCGATCTCACTGACCATCGCGGACTGGTTCGGATCGCCCGCGCCGAGGCCCACAGAGAGCGCATTATCGATAAGCTGAGCGTAGTCGCGCATATCGGCAACCGCACTGGCGACATCCGGGTAATTTTTGGAGAGCACGCCCACCAGCACGTGGCCTTCCGCCGCCTCGTAAATGGCGCTGGCGTTGGCTTTCGATCCTGCCAGCACGTTCAGGCAGACGCGGTCACGGTAAAAGTTGGGGGTCAGTTTCATGCCTTTTTCTCCTGTCCTAACACTTCACTAATGCGGCGATAAACAATGTTCAGCTGATCGGCATTCACGCTGCGCACGTCCGCTTCGATAATCCCTTCGTTGGCCTTGTAGCCACGGAAGTAAATGGCGTACTCGCCCTGCTTCAGCGCGGTCACCAGGTCGCCGGTGCCAACACCGGTGGTAGCTTCATCAAACTTAATCTCGGTACGGGCGATATCGCGACCGGCACTGTCCCAGACCACGCGTGCCGTCACGCCGTTAAGGGTATTAAGCGCGTCAATAAATGGCGTCATCTTCGCCACCATCTCTTCGCCGCTCTCTTTGGTCGCCGTCAGGTAGTGTTCGATGGCACAGGTGAGGCCGAGGATCCCCTCTTTACCCACTTTCATTGCGCGGCCAATCCCCGCCGTCTGGCGTTTCACCCACTCAACATACTGCGTTTTGCCGATCACCAGCCCGCTGGTTGGCCCTTCAATCGCTTTCGCACCGCTGTAGATAACCAGATCGGCACCGGAGCGGTAGTAAACGTGAAGATCTTCTTCCGCGGCCGCATCCACGATCAGCGGCAGATCGTGCTTACGCGCCACCACCGCCGCCTGCTCTACGCTGAGCATGCTTTTCTGCACGCAGTGGTGAGACTTGATGTAAAGAATGGCCGCGGTACGCGGCGTGATGGCCGCCGCCAGCTGATCGGCGGAGCATTCGTTCGCGTAGCCCGCTTCCACCAGCTTGCCGCCGCCCAGCGCCACCATGGTGCCTACCGGTGCGCCAAAGTTAACGTTATGGCCTTTCGGCAGCACGATTTCGTTGTTCTCAATCGGGGTGACGTGCAGGTTCTCCAGCAGCCAGTCGCTGTCTTTGACCAGCACCGCCGCCACGGACTGGGCGATGCCCGCTGACGCGCAGGAGACCACCGTCGCCCCTTCCACATCCAGCAGCTTCGCGATGTATTCGCCGGTTTTGTTGACCAGATCCTTCATCTCGAAATAGTGATTCATGCCATCCATCGCCGCCTGCACCACGTCCGGGCGCGGCGTGGAGACACCCAGCGCCGTCATACGGCCTGAGGTGTTGATGACTTGCTTTAAGTGATACTTCTCATAAATCGAAGGCATGTTCCGTGCTCCCTTGTTCGGTCATGTAGCCCTTGCCTGCGCGGATGGCGGCAAGCGGCACCAGAATGTGTTCAGCCTGCAGGCTGTCATTTTCAGCATCCACCAGCAGCGTTGGCTGGCGTTTTATCGTGAACAGCGTCAGGTCAGCATCAAGACCTGGCTGAATACGGCCTTTGTGCGTCAGACGCAGCCCGTCGGCGGCGTTCGCGGTGACGCACTCAATCACCTGCGGCAGCGACATGCCGATGGCGAGAAACTTCGACATCACGCTTGCCAGCGACCCTACCGGGCCGTTAATGCGGTTGCGGCAGTAAATATCCGAGCTGATGGTGTGTGGCAAAATGCCCATCGCAATGGCGCGCCTCGCCACCTCAAAGCTAAAGCTCGCCGTACCGTGTCCGACGTCCAGGCGCACACCGCGTTTCAGGGCGGAGGTGATGGACGCCCGCAGTTCACCGGATGGCGTCAGAATGCGGTTCGGCTTGCCGTTGTAGCAGTGGGTGATGATGTCGCCTGAGCTGAGCAGGTCGGCAATTTCATCGAGGTTGGGCGGGTTGTTGCCGATGTGCACCATCAGCGGCAGGTCGCCGTTCTCTGCCTGGATGGCTTTCGCGCGCTCAAGCGGCGTTATGCCGTTTTCGCCGACTACGCTGCTGCTCATGCGCGCTTTCAGGCCAACGATAAAATCCGGGTAGCGCGTAACGGCCTGCTTCACGGCCTTCGCATCAATGTTGGCCATATTGGCCAGTTCGTTCTGGGCAATCAGCCCCACGCGGGAGATGTTCAGTAAGGCATAAACGTCGGTTGAGGCTTTACGGGTGATTTCATAAAAATCGTCCACGTCATCCGCGCCGGTACTGCCGGCATCCACCACTGAGGTCACGCCAGTGGCGATGCCCACGCTGTCCGGTTCGTCGTGATAAATAGGGGAGTTCGGGTAGCAGTGAACGTGGGAGTCAATCCAGCCTGCGCTGACGAACACTTCACCGTTCAACTCAACCGTTTTGCGGGCGGCCGCGGTAATGTCGCCCGCCACCGCGATTTTTCCGTCCTGAATGGCGATATCGGTCAGGGTATCGTCGGTGAGGCGCACACGGCGCAGGAGTAAATCAAACATGAGGATCTCCTGATAAGGCGGGCGCCGGAGCGCCCGCGGGCATTAAAGGGCGACCGGGAACAGCCAGCCCAGAATCATTGCACCGAGAATGGCGCCACCGGTAATCGGCTTCTGCCAGATATAGAACAGCAGCGCACCCACCAGAGAGCCGACACCAATAGGAATGGAGGCGGTCATGGCGCTGAGGATAATCAACGGCCCGAGGAAACGACCGGAGGCGTTACCGGCCCCCATCATCACGTCCGCCCCGTAGGTGGAGTTGCTCTGATTGATGGTGAACTTACGCGCCAGAATGATGACGTAGCCAATTGCCAGGCCAATCACCAGGCCGGTGATCAGCGCAGCAATAAAGTTGGTCACCGGGAACATGATGCCCGCGCCCAGCAGCAGCGCCGGAACCCCGAGGCCCACCCCGGTCTGGATCGCCCCGCCGATATCAAGGATACCGACCAGCGACCCTTCGATAATACGGGCGAACAGGAAGCTCGCACCGAACGCCGCCACCGCGCCGTAAACGCCGGTATCCATCCCCGCTTTCAGCATCGCCACGAAGGCCACTTCGTTGAACGCGCCGATGCCGTAGAGGTAGTACATATGCGTCCCGGCAAAAACACCGGAAGAGAGCAGGCCAACGAAGATCGGGAACGACCAGTCGGCATACCAAAAACCTTTATTCTGTTCCATGTCGAGGCTCCTGTTATTTACCGCTGAGCGCGTTGTGGATCATGTCGAGCCAGTTCGGCACGGTCAGATGGAAGGATTCGATCATCTTCATGTCGAAGCCACGGAAGAAACCGCTCAGCACGAACAGCGCCACGATGGCCGCCATCATCACTTTGGTGACGTGGTTCCATCCGCTCTCTTCAACGCCCTTACCAATCAGGATACCCAGCACCAGACCCGGTACGGCGTTACCCATGATCAGCTGCGCCGCGCCGCCAAAAATGGTGGCCCAGAAGCCCGATTTTTTACCCGCATCGATGGCGGCCAGCCAGAAGATCACCGGCATCACGGTGTTGACCAGCAGGTTTGCTGCAGGTACCAGCACCTTCACGGCGGTCACCTGAAGCGCAGCCGGAACAGAAGAGGCGGTGAGGTTAAGGAAGGTGACGACAATCATGCCGATCACGCCGCAGGCAATCGCCATTTTGCGCGGATCGTGCAGCGTTTCGCCGACGTTACGGTTTTTAATCATCAGTGCTGCAGCACCCCAGTTCGGGATGATGCGGTGGTCAACGTCCTGTGTGAATGCACCTGCAGCCACGGAAGAGGCCCAGGCGTTAAAGAAGAAGCCTAACCCGAAGGAGAAGTGAGAAGCCGGATCCCCTTCACAGGAGTTCAGTTCCCCCAACGTACGAAACGCGCCCATACCCTGAGTGGTAGGCGCATGAAACATGCGTGCAGCCCCGGCCCCCACACCGACGCCAACCAGGCCGCCAATGATGAGCGATTTTATTAATATAATTAAGAACATCAGTCTGCCCTTTTATGAATAATCAGCGTTGCGTGACGAAATCCACCTGGTCGAGATTGATGGCAGTCACGTTGACGGTCACATCCAGCTCCACGCTGTAGGTGCGTCTTTCCCGGCGCAAAAAGAAGAACAGAAAAGCTTCTTTACGCACCGCTTCTTGCGCCTGAACGACCTGCACATCCTGTGGCTCAATACGCAGTAAGATATGCGGTGAGGCTTTCATCACCGCGGCCTGAACGTGGTTGAGCGCATCAGCAAAGGCGCGCGCTTTAGCGTCGCCTTTGCCCTTCACTCTCACCGTGGTTGTGAACTGTTCTTTCATGCTTATGCGCCGTGTTTCTTCTGCCACGCCTGAACCAGACGCTCGCCCAGCTCTTCTTTATCCATAAAGCCAAAGCCCAGCACATTGCAGCCTTCATTGATGGCGGTGACGCCTTCATCCACTGAACGCATGCCGTATTTGGCTTTGTAGCCATATTTGGTTTGTGCGGTGATGGCACCCGCGCCGCCGCTGCCGCAGAAAGAGATGCCGAAGGTGGCATTTTCCGCTTTCATCACGTCACCGAGCTTCATGTCTGCCGCCACACCCGGCACGACAACCGCGCGTCCACCGGCTTTTTCAACGCCTGCCGCCACTTTCTGACCTTTACCCAGGCGATCGCCAATCACGACTGTAATCTGTTCCATGTGTTGCTCCTTAAAGGTTGTCTTTCGCGACTTCGAAGTGAACGGAGAGCAGCCAGGCCTCTTCATCAGGAAGGTTGCCAAACTGCGCGACCACTTCACGGGCAAGCCGCATTGAATCGGGAGAAATTTCGTCGAACAGCTCGGCTTCAACCTCCGGCAGCGGCTCGCCGGTCACGGACCGGTGCGCCATCGCGCGAACGTGGGAGGTGAGCATCTGTTCCTGTACTGCGTTGGGGATGATGTTGTGCCGGGCCAGCAGGGCATACACCTGCGCCAGCATAGTGTTAGCGAGCTGCTCTGTTTGCACCGCCTGATCTCCAACGTCGTTCATTACCGCTCCGTTAATCACTCGTCTTACCCCGTTAATGGCTCTGGAATAAAACTAACGTTGGGGGGGAATTGTTTGTAGCGAGTTGTTTTCCACTTCGAAGTGGAAAGGCGAGCACCGGCAGTGATCTGTGCCACATAAATATGCTGAATATAGATAAATCACTGTATTTACGTGATGAATATCACGCTATCTGACGGCAATTAAGGGGGCGTGGGAGCGAAAAAGATTATGGGCAGACGTGCAAATATGTGAGGTGGATAAGGTTTTCTTATGCCCGGAAAGCAAACATGCGGGGGCGATTAACCACCCCCGCACGGGGAAAGCGCGTACCGAGAATTAACGATACTTTTTGTGATAGGTATTACGCGTGGTCACAAACTGGTCGGCTGCCGCCTGGGCTTCCTTCACTTTGCCTTCGTTGGCAAGCTTCAGTGCACCGTCAATCTGACCGACCAGCACGTCAAAGCCGTGGCGGTAGTCTTTCATCTCAGCGCTGTCTGCCGCTTTGTTTTCCAGCTTTGGCGGCGTGGATTTCTGCGCGTCCAGTGCCGCTTCACGCATTTTGGTCAATGCGCCTTTCATTTCCGCCGCATTGTCCGTTTTCTGCACCACCTTCAGGTTTTCACTGAGGATGCCCATGTCGTCTTCAAGATCGGCAGCAAACGCAGAAGAACCAAGAACCAGCGTTGACGCTGCGACGATCGCTAACAGGTGTTTACGCATTGCTCACTTCCTTTTTTATTATTAAAACGCCTTTACGGGTATTACTGCCCGGCGATTTTCATCTCCGGTAAGAGGACTGAACCACACTGTATATTGCTACGTGTTTCAATATCGTTACCGACAGTAACAATATTGCGCCACATGTCTTTCAGGTTGCCGGCGATGGTAATTTCGCTTACCGGATACTGAATTTCACCGTTCTCAACCCAGAAGCCCGCCGCGCCGCGCGAGTAATCGCCGGTAATGCCGCTTACGCCCTGGCCCATTAACTCTGTGACGACCAGACCGGTGCCCATCTCTTTAAGCATCTGCTCAAAGCTCAGGCCCTGACCCGCGATTCGCCAGTTGTGAATGCCGCCCGCGTGACCGGTGCTTTTCAGCCCCAGCTTGCGCGCGGAGTAGTTGGTCAGCAGCCACTGCGTCAGAATGCCGTCTTTGATGATATCGCGGCGCTCGGTGCGAACACCTTCGCTGTCGAACGGCGTCGAGGCCAGCCCTTTCAGCAGGTGCGGATGCTCTTCAATGGTCAACCATTCCGGCAGGATCTGCTTGCCCAGCGAGTCGAGCAAGAACGTCGATTTACGGTAAACGGAGCCCCCGGCAATTGCCCCCACCAGGTGGCCAAACAGGCCGGTCGCCACTTCATTGGCAAAAATGACCGGGGCTTTCATGGTGGAAAGTTTACGTGGCGACAGACGGGACAGCGTGCGCTGCGCGCATTCTGCGCCAACCCACTCAGGAGACTGCAAATCGCCCAGCGCGCGACCGATGGTGTAGGCGTAATCACGCTCCATATCCCCATTCTCTTCAGCGATAACGCAGCTGGAGAGCGAATGGCGCGTTGAGCAGTAGCCCTGCAGCATCCCGTGGCTGTTACCAAACACTTTGATACCGTAGTGGCTGTTAAAACTTCCGCCTTCGGTATTGGTGATGCGTTTATCGGCCTGCAGGGACGCCTGCTCGGCACGGGCAGCCAGTTCGATCGCTTCGTCCGGCGTCACTTCCGCCGGGTGGAAAAGATCGAGATCCGGGGCATCGAATGCCAGCAGCTCTTTGTCGGCAACGCCGGCGTAAGGATCGGGCGAGGTGTAACGCGCAATATCCAGCGCAGCCTGCACCGTACGGGCAATGGCATCCGGGCTGAGATCGGTCGATGATGCGCTGCCTTTGCGATTCTGGTGATAAACCGTGATCCCCAGGGCGCCATCGCTGTTGAATTCTACATTTTCCACTTCGCCGTAGCGGGTGCTGACGCTGATGCCGGTGGTTTTGCTTACCGCCACTTCGGCGCCATCTGATTTACCTGAAGCGAGCGTCAGCGCGGTGGAGACGGCTTCTTCCAGAATCTTACGCTGCGCTTCAACTTGTGAGGTTACTTTCATCGCAAATGCCATACTGTAAGAGAGAGTTAATTGAAGTCTAACAGAGAACCGTTTTTCAGTGCGCGTCTTAACTGGTAACATTAGCCTCTTTTTTAAGGAGCCTGACATGACTAAGCAGCCCGAAGACTGGCTCGACGACGTTCCCGGTGATGACATCGAAGACGAAGATGATGAGATCATCTGGGTCAGTAAAAGTGAAATTAAACGTGACGCCGAAGAGTTAAAACAGCTTGGCGCGGAAATGGTAGAACTGGGTAAAAACGCGCTGGATAAACTCCCGCTCGACCAGGATCTGCGCGATGCCATTGAACTGGCACAGAAAATCAAGAAAGAAGGCCGTCGCCGTCAGCTTCAGCTTATCGGTAAAATGCTGCGTCAGCGTGACGTTGAACCGATCCGCCAGGCGCTGGACAAACTGAAAAACCGCCACAACCAGCAGGTTGCGCTGTTCCATAAGCTTGAGCAGATCCGCGATCGTCTGATTGAACAAGGTGATGATGCGGTACCGGAAGTACTGAACCTGTGGCCGGATGCCGATCGCCAGCAGCTGCGTTCGTTGATCCGCAATGCCCAGAAAGAGAAAGAAGCGAACAAGCCGCCGAAGTCTGCACGCCTGATTTTCCAGTATCTGCGTGAGCTGTCTGAAAACGAAGAGTAAGCACAGCATCGTTGAGTGCCCTTAACCCCGCCCCTCTCCCTGTGGGCGAGGGAGAAAAAGCCCGGTAAGCGTGAACGCTACCGGGCTTTTTTTTACTCTGCGACCGCCTGCGCTTTCTTCGCCAGACCGTCCAGCAGCTTCTGATGGATCCCGCCAAAACCGCCGTTGCTCATCACCAGAATGTGATCGCCAGGCTGTGCGGCTTTCACCACCATATCCGCCAGCGCATCCACATCCGCACTCCAGTGCGCAGGCTGAATGCAGGCATCGGCCACTTCGGCCACCTGCCACGGAATATGCTGCGGCTGCAGCAGGAAGACTTCATCGGCACGCCCTAAGGATGGCGCAAGATCGTCTTTGCAGATGCCCATTTTCATGGTGTTCGAACGCGGTTCCAGCACGGCCAGAATGCGGGCGGTCCCGCCGACTTTGCCGCGTAAAGCTGCAAGCGTCGCCAGAATGGCGGTCGGGTGATGCGCAAAATCGTCATACACCGTGACGCCGTGGGCTTCACCGCGCAGCTCCAGACGACGACGGGCGTTAATGAACGAGCCTAACGCATCCGCCGCATCCGCAGGCTGAACGCCCACATGACGTGCCGCGGCAATCGCCATCAGGCCGTTGTGCATGTTGTGCTCGCCCACCAGGCCCCACTTCACCTCACCCACTTTCTCACCGTCGAGCAGCACTTCCCACTCGGAGGCATCCGCGTTGAGTTTTTTCGCCTGCCAGTGTCCCTGCTCGCCCACCAGCTCCTGCTCGCTCCAGCATCCCATCGCCAGGGTTTGCTTCAGGTTGATGTCGTTTTCCGGCAGGATGATGCGGCCCTGACCCGGAACGATGCGCACCAGATGGTGGAACTGTTTCTGAATCGCTTTCAGATCGTCAAAAATATCGGCGTGATCGAACTCAAGGTTGTTGAGGATCAGCGTCCGCGGGCAGTAGTGCACGAACTTGGAGCGCTTGTCGAAGAACGCGCAGTCATACTCGTCGGCTTCGATCACGAAGAACGGGCTGTCACCCAGACGCGCAGAAACATCGAAATTACCCGGTACACCCCCGATTACAAAACCTGGCTTATAACCACAGGCTTCGAGGATCCAGGTCGCCATTCCGGCGGTCGTGGTTTTGCCATGCGTTCCGGCTACGGCAACGACCCAACGGTCGCGCAGCACGAAATCATGCAGCCACTGCGGGCCAGACATGAACGGAATGTTGCGTTCCAGAACCGCCTCAACGCACGGATTACCGCGGGTCATGGCGTTGCCAATGATCACCAGATCCGGCTCAGGATCCAGCTGGCTGGCATCGTATCCCTGAATCAGAGAGATGCCCTGTTTCTCCAGAAGCGTGCTCATCGGCGGATACACATTGGCGTCCGAACCTGTCACTTCATGGCCCAGAGAGCGCGCCAGCATTGCCAGTCCGCCCATGAAAGTGCCACAAATCCCCAATATATGAATGCGCATACGTCACTATCCTTCTTCAATGTGGCGCACATTTTACTCACATGTCAGCGACAGCGAAACGCATTTCAGGTAAATCCGTATATTGCTGGCGCGATTCACCTCTGCGCTAATATTTGAATGTTTGTTAAGATTGTTGGGCTTTAGTCGTTTTAGTGAACATACAATCGCTCTACTCACAAAGATGCAGGGAAAGTGTTATGAAAACGTTAGGTGAATTTATTGTCGAAAAGCAGCACGAGTTTTCTCATGCTACGGGTGAACTCACTGCTTTGCTGTCGGCAATAAAGCTGGGCGCTAAGATCATCCACCGTGATATCAACAAGGCCGGTCTGGTCGATATCCTGGGTGCCAGCGGTGCCGAGAACGTTCAGGGCGAGGTTCAACAGAAACTCGATCTGTTCGCAAATGAAAAACTGAAAGCTGCACTGCGCGCGCGCGACATCGTGGCGGGTATCGCCTCCGAAGAAGAAGATGAAATTGTCGTTTTCGAAGGGTGTGAACACGCTAAATACGTTGTGCTGATGGATCCGCTGGACGGTTCCTCTAACATCGACGTTAACGTTTCTGTCGGTACCATTTTCTCCATCTACCGCCGCGTCACGCCTGTTGGCACGCCGGTGACAGAGGAAGATTTCCTGCAGCCGGGCAGTAACCAGGTGGCAGCCGGTTACGTCGTTTATGGCTCCTCCACCATGCTGGTGTACACCACGGGCTGCGGCGTTCACGCCTTTACTTACGATCCCTCGCTGGGCGTTTTCTGCCTGAGCCAGGAACGTATGCGCTTCCCGGAGAAGGGCAACACCTACTCCATCAACGAAGGCAACTACATCCGATTCCCGAACGGCGTGAAGAAATACATCAAGTTCTGCCAGGAAGAAGATAAAGCCACTCAGCGCCCGTACACGTCCCGCTATATCGGCTCGCTGGTTGCTGACTTCCACCGCAACCTGCTGAAAGGCGGTATCTACCTCTACCCAAGCACGGCAAGCCACCCTGACGGCAAGCTGCGTCTGCTGTATGAATGCAACCCAATGGCGTTCCTGGCCGAACAGGCTGGCGGCAAGGCGAGCGACGGTAAAGAGCGTATTCTGGACATCGTGCCGGAAAGCCTGCACCAGCGTCGTTCGTTCTTTGTCGGCAACACCCATATGGTTGATGACGTTGAACGTTTTATCCGTGAGTATCCGGACGCATAACCCATAACACGGGGAGCCCTTCAGGCTCCCCGCTTCATTTATATATTTTACCGTATAAGTGTTTATAAAAAACACGCTTTAATATTCGGTTTTGCTCCTGCATTATTTCCATAACAGTTTGACAAATATTTCCTGGAGCCTAATCGTCATGAAAAATTATTCCCGTGCTAATACCGGCATTGATTTAAATCTTATCCCTGTTTTTATTGAAGTGGTCCGCTGCGGCAGTATGGCAAAAGCCTCTGTACGTCTGGAGATGTCGCGCCCCGCGGTGAGTCTGGCATTAAAACGCTTTAATCAGCTGTTTGACGAGCCGCTATTTTTCCGCAAAGGGTTATATCTCGAGCCGACTGAAAATGCATTAGCATTAACCCAGTCTCTGGAAATATTAATGGGCGACATTCACGATAATATTGGCGCATTAAATTCAGCGACACATAAAACCCCGACACAGAATGCGCCGGGGCGGGAAAATATTATGCCGCTGTCTGAGCCGTCAGTTTAAATGATGCCATGGCGTCCATCAGCTGACGCGATTGCTCTTCCAGCGAGCGCGTCGCGGCAGAAGATTGCTGGACCAGCGCCGCATTCTGCTGCGCGGTTTCGTCCATCTGATTCACGGCAATATTCACCTGCTCAATGCCGCGACTCTGCTCCTGGGACGCGGTCGCAATCTCGCGCATCAGTTTGGTCATGCGCAGTACTTCTGTTGCGATCTCATCCATCGTTTCGCCAGCCTGCTGCGCCAGCTCGCTGCCTTCGTTTACATGGGTCTGAGAATCACTGATAAGCGAACGGATCTCTTTTGCTGCGTCAGCGCTGCGGCTGGCGAGGTTTCGCACTTCACCGGCGACAACGGCAAACCCGCGCCCCTGCTCACCCGCGCGCGCCGCTTCCACCGAGGCGTTCAGCGCCAGAATATTGGTCTGGAAGGCAATGCCGTCAATGACGCTCAGAATATCGGCGATGCGTGCCGAACTGCCGGCGATATCACGCATTTTTTCAATGACGTAGCAGACCATTTCGCTGCCGTGATCGGCGGTGTCAGACACGGATTTCGCCAGCTGGTGCGCCTGCTCGGCGTTGTCTGCATTGAGTTTCACCGTGGCGGTGATCTCTTCCATGCTGGCGGCCGTCTGCTCAAGCGATGTCGCGGTGGATTCCGTGCGCTGGGCAAGATCCATGTTCCCCGCCGTCAGCTCGCGGCTGCCGGTATCAATTTGCGAGCTGGCATCACGTACCCGTAAAACCGAGTTCATCAAAGACTGCCGCATCCCCTCAATGGCCGCGTTCAGGCGGTTAAACTCCTGGCTCGCCGGGTCATTCAGCGTATGGGTTAAATCGCCCGCCGCCACGTTCTCCAGCTGAGCAATGGAGGCCGAAAGCGGTTTGAGCAGCATGTGACGCAGTACCAGCCACGCCAGCACAATAATGCCAGCCGTCAGCAGCGCGGCCACCACGATCAGGATCAGTACCCGGTTTTTGCTCGACTGCACGGCCTTCACTTCCGCTTTCCCGCGCGCTTCGCTCCATTTCTGAAAGACCTGCATATCATTATCAAACTGCGCCGCCACCGGGATCAGCGTGTTCTCCAGCAGATCGTAATAGCTGTCTGCGCTCTGATCGTTCAGGGCTTTCAGCATCGGGTCGATCCCCTGCTGGTTATAGGTCGCCAGGCTCGCGGCCACCTTATCCAGCAGTTTTTGTCCCTGTTCATCCGCCACCCCGCCGTCGATCACGCCTTTCAGCGTTTTACGGGCCTGGGCAATCTCCTGATTGATGTTTTTCACCGATTTGGCCGCGTCATCCATCATGCCGATTTCCATCATCCGGACCGCCTGACCCGCTTCATTACGCGCGCGCAGGATCAGGGTATAGCCAGAATTAAGCTGCACCATCTGCTCACCCTGAAGGTGGTTGATGCGCTGGAGTGAAGAAGAACTCTGTGTGAGGGCATAAATGCCAATGCCGCTGACAATCAGCAGCAGAAGGGTCATAACGGCCAGTAAAGAGAGCAAGCCGGTACGAATCGATAGCGTTTTAAGCATGATATTATTTCCGGTAGCGAGATATTTCTGGGCATAAAAAAAGAGTATCGGCCGCTACCGGAAAATGTTTAGACTTTAAGCAAATTCAGCGTGTTATGGCTCTGTTACTGAAGTGTTTACACGGGTAACAGGCGAGCTTTGTCGGTTCTCCCAGAGCACCGTCAGGCCGCGCTGCAGGGCGATAAAAATAAACAACAGAATGCCAATGGCGATCTTGGTCCACCATGAACTGAGCGTGCCGTCAAAGTTGATATAGGTCTGGATCAGTCCCTGGATCGCCACGCCGAACAGCGTCCCCAGCACCGTGCCAACGCCGCCGCTGAGCAACGTGCCGCCAATCACCACCGAGGCGATGGCATCAAGTTCCACCCCGACCCCTGCCAGGGCATAACCCGCCTGGGTATAAATCGAGAAGACGATCCCCGCCAGCGTCGCCAGTCCGGTCGAGAGCATATAGATGCGGATTGTGGTGCTGCGGGTGGAGATCCCCATCAGGTTTGCCGAGGTGGCGCTGCCGCCAATGGCATAGACCTGATTACCAAACCGGGTACGGTGGGCAAGGAAGATCCCCACCACCACCACGCCCAGCATCAGCAACCCCATCGCGCTCAGACGACCGCCGCCGGGGATTTTCCACGCCAGGCTGGAGAGCGTGTCGTAGACAGGATGGTTAATCGGAATCGATTCTTCCGAGACCAGGTAGCTTACGCCGCGCAGGAAGAACATGCCAGCGAGGGTGATAATAAAGGCCGGAATTTTCAGCGCGTCGATCAAAAGCCCCATAAAGGCGCCAAACGCGCAGCCCATCACCAGCACCAGCGGGAAAGCCAGCAGCGGCGAGATCCCCCAGAAACCGATCGCTTTTGCGAGGAATACGCCCGTGAAAGCGATCACCGACCCAACCGAGAGATCGATCCCACCGGAGAGGATCACAAAGGTCATGCCAACGGCGATAATGCCTAAAAAGGCGTTATCCGTCAGAATGTTGCAAATCACCCGGGTAGAGGCAAAGCCCGGGAATTGCGTCAGGCAGTAGAGATAACCCAGCACAAACACGCCCAGGGTGATCATTAACGGTAAATTACGTTTTATCATGGCCACGGATCCCTTTAATGATGCTGACAAAGCGCGGCGACTGGACGATCAGCACGCAGAGCACGACCACCGCTTTCACCACCTGGTTGAGTTCCGGCTGAAAACCGGAGAGCAGGATCCCGGTATTCATACCCTGAATAATCAGCGCGCCGATCACCGAGAGCAGCAGATTAAACCGCCCGCCCATCAGCGATCCGCCACCGATAACCACCGCCAGGATCGCATCCAGCTCCAGCCATAACCCGGCGTTGTTGGCATCCGCACCACGGATGTCCGCCGCGACGATCACCCCGGCAATGGCGGCGCAAATGCCGCTCAGCACGTAGGTCAGCATGACCATCAGCCGCGTATTAACCCCGGCGTTTCGCGCCGCACGGATGTTAATTCCGACCGCTTCAATGAACATGCCCAGCGCCGTTTTACGGGTAAAGAGCCAGAACACGACTAATGTGACCAGCGCAATAACGATCGGCGTCGGGAAGAAGAACAGCTTACCGCTGCCAAGCCATGCCAGGCCGGGGGAGTTGAAGGTCACAATCTGACCCGAGGTGATAAGCTGTGCCACACCGCGTCCGGCCACCATCAGGATGAGAGTGGCGACAAACGGCTGAATTTTCAGGACCGCCACCAGAATGCCGTTCCACAGTCCGGCCAGCACCCCAGTACCTAATGCAGCCAGCAGCACCACCGGCAGGCTGTGCCCGGCGACGGTCATGGACGCTGCCGTGGCGCCTGCGATGGCCATCACCGCACCGACGGAGAGGTCAATCCCGCCGGTGGCGATCACCAGCGTCATACCAATGGCCAGAAGCGCCACCGGGGCGGCACGGTTTAAAATGTCTATCGGACTGCCAAACAGCCGGCCATCCTGCACGATAATCTGAAAGAAATGCGGGGCGACCAGGCTATCGATCAGCAGCACCAGCAGCAACGCGATAATTTGCGGCGTGCCGGTAGGCCAGGTGAAGCGGCGCCTGGTTGCACCGGTTTGCGGAAGCGAACGGGGCATCACGATTAACTCCTTACGCCGCGATGGCATTCATGATTGCCGGAACGGACAGTTTATCCAGCGGGATCTCTGCCACCTGCTTACGATCGCGCATGATGATGACGCGATCGGCATACCCCACCAGCTCTTCCAGCTCGGATGAGATAACCAGCAGCGCCAGACCGTCTGCACACAGCGTTTCGATAAGCCGGATAATTTCGGCATGCGCCCCGACGTCGATACCGCGCGTCGGTTCATCGAGGATCAGGAACTGGGGTTTAGTCAGCAGCCAGCGTGACAGCAATACCTTCTGCTGGTTGCCACCGGAGAGAAATTCAATGGGCTGTTCAGCGCTCGGCGTACGTATACCGAGCTGACGGATAAATCGCTCGGCAATGGCGTTTTGTTCTTTCCGCGGGATGGGGCGTAGCCATCCGCGCTGCGCCTGCAGAGCCAGAATGATATTTTCCCGCACCGAGGCGGCGGCAATTATGCCATCGGTTTTCCTGTCTTCCGGGCAGAAGCCCACGCCCAGGCAGGAGGCCTGATGCGGCGATCGCAGGGTCTGCGGTTTACCTTTGATCAGCGCGCTGCCGCTGTCTGCAGGTTTGATCCCGAAGATCACCTCGGCGGTTTCGGTGCGCCCGGAACCCAGCAGGCCCGCCAGCCCGACAATTTCACCGGGCCGCACGTCCAGATTAAAGGGCGAGATCACCCCTTTTTTGCCAAAATCGCTGAAGGCCGCGACCGGTTTCTCGCTGAGCAGCGTGCGGCCTGCACGCTGAAGCGCGTTGGTTTCCAGCTCGCGGCCCAGCATCATTTTGACCAGTTCTATCTGCGGCAGCTCGCGAGTTTCGCGGCAGCCGACAAAGCTGCCGTTGCGCAGCACCGTGATGCGATCGCTGACCTCATACACCTGATCGAGGAAGTGGGTGACGAAGATCAGGCTTACCCCCTGATCGCGCAGCTGGCGCATCAGGGTAAAGAGCATTTCGACTTCCTGGGTATCAAGGCTCGCGGTAGGCTCATCAAGGATCAGCACTTTCGCGGAGAGATCGATCGCCCGGCAAATCGCGACAATTTGCTGCATCGCGACGGAAAAACGGTTCAGCGGTTCGCGAACGTCCAGGGAGAAGCCATAGGATTCCATCAGCCTGGTGGCCCGTGCTTCCATCTCTTTGCGTCGCAGCAGGCCGAAGCGTCTTGGCTCACGGCCGATAAACAGGTTATCCGCCACCGACATATTCGGCAGCAGGTTCACTTCCTGGTAAACCGTCCCAATCCCCAGCTGTTGTGCATGGGCGGTGTTTTTTGGCGAAATGGCGTTGCCTTCTAGCCAGATTGTGCCGCGATCGGCATGGTAAACGCCGGTAAGTGCCTTAATCAGCGTCGATTTTCCCGCACCGTTCTCTCCCAGCAGCGCCATAATCTCACCGCGTCGCAGGCTAAAATCAACGTTATCCAGCGCTTTTACACCGGGGAAAAACTTGCTTAAGCCCTCTGTGCGGAGGATTTCCTGGTGTTGTGTGTCGGTCATGTTTCCCCCTCACCCTCGCCCTCTCCCGGTTGGGGAGAGGGAAATGTTCATGCCAGTCTCCCCGCCCTTGTATACCCTCTCCCCTCTGGGGAGAGGAGTGGGGTAAGGGGCGAGGGAAAAGGCCTTAGTAGCCCATATTTTTCTTCTTCTCTAACTCTTCTTTCGCGGTGTCAGGCAGGTAGAGCGTCGATTTGGTGATCGTCACTTTTTCAGGCAGGGTGCCGTCTTTCTTGAATTTCTCCAGCGCATCGAATGCCGGGCCAGCCATGTTTGGCGTCAGCTCCACGCTGGCGTTCGCTTCGCCGTCCATCATCGCTTTATAGATATCCGGTACGCCATCGATAGAGCCGGTGAGGATATCTTTGCCCGGCTTCAGCCCCGCTTCTTTGATGGCCTGGATAGCCCCGATCACCATGTCATCGTTGTGGGCGTAAACCATGCAGATGTTCTTGCCGTTGTTTTCAGCCTTGATAAAGCTCTCCATGACCTCTTTACCTTTACTGCGGGTAAAGTCGCCGGACTGAGAGCGGATAATCTTAATGTTTGGCGCTTTGGCGATGGCTTCCGCGAAGCCTTTCTTACGATCGATGGCCACGCTCGCCCCGACGGTCCCCTGCAACTCAACGACGTTACACGGCTTGCCATCCACCTGTTTCACCAGCCAGTCACCAATTAATTGACCCTCGAGAACGTTGTTGGCGGTGACGGTGGTCATATAGAGAGATTTGTCTTTTACATCAATGGAACGATCGAGCAAAACAACCGGGATCTCAGCGTCTTTCGCTTCCTTCAGGACCGGCTCCCAGCCTGTGGCCACGACCGGCGCAATAAAGATGGCATCAACGCCCTGGGCGATAAATGACCGCACGGCTTTGATCTGGTTTTCCTGTTTTTGCTGCGCATCGGCGATTTTCAGGGTGATACCGCGTTTCTGGGCCTCGCTTTTCGCAACGTTGGTTTCTGCCGCTCGCCAGCCGGATTCAGAGCCGACCTGGGAAAAACCTACGGTTAAAGGGGCGGCCATCGCCATAGACGACATGGCTGCCGAAACTGCTGTGACAAGAAGTAAGCGCTTCCACATATGAACGTCCTCGTAGGGGTGTTTATTGTTGGTTAAAAGATGTTCTGCGAAATGACTATAGCCAATGAAATATGTAACGAATTGCGTTACATCACACTTCAGAAAAGTGAATAAAACGTTAATCACAAGTTTGTAATCGCTTTCATTTCACCATTAAAAAAGCGGCTGAGTTTATGGATTTTCCTGTCATGGAATCGGTCTGAAAAGTGGGGAGAACGTGGAGAGAAGACGAAAACAGGCGGAGACATTCAGCGCCAGTTGGCTATAATACCTGCCACTTGTTTACCATCCATTTTAAAGGACACAGACATGAGCTTACTCAACGTCCCTGCGGGTAAAGAACTGCCAGAAGACATCTACGTAGTTATCGAAATCCCGGCTAACGCAGATCCTATCAAATACGAAGTGGACAAAGAGAGCGGTGCGCTGTTTGTAGACCGTTTCATGTCTACCGCCATGTTCTATCCATGCAACTATGGTTACATCAACCACACCCTGTCTCTGGACGGTGACCCGGTTGACGTACTGGTTCCAACGCCATACCCACTGCAGCCAGGCGCAGTCATTCGCTGCCGTCCTGTTGGCGTGCTGAAAATGACCGACGAATCTGGTGAAGATGCGAAACTGGTTGCTGTTCCGCACACCAAACTGAGCAAAGAGTACGATCACATCAAAGATGTGAACGACCTGCCAGAACTGCTGAAAGCGCAGATCACTCACTTCTTCGAGCACTACAAAGACCTCGAAAAAGGCAAGTGGGTTAAAGTTGACGGCTGGGAAAACGCAGAAGCAGCGAAAGCGGAAATCATCTCCTCTTTCGAACGCGCTGCGAAGAAGTAATTCTTACCGCTGAATAATAAGGCCCCGCGAGTCGGGGCTTTTTTGTACCTTGCGTCTGACGCGATACTGGCACGCTAAATACGGTATAGCGGGTAACATCTCAAGGAACCAGCAGAATATATGAGCTTGTGACCCCAGGTTTTGTCCCCGGCAGAGCCGACCTGTTTGAAGAGCTTGCAGGGTATTATGAGAGTGATGACCTGATATTTACCGAGATAGGTCTTTGATATCATCTAACGCTATTAATAGCCTGCATTTGCCCTACACGCTGCGTTAAAACAATTACCGACGAATATGCCCGTTTCGTGTCTGCTTCAGGGCTGTATGAAGACAGGTGTATCTACCCTTTTTGTTGCAATGCACAGCGGGTAGAGTAAACGGCATACCCTGAGCTCAGGTGCTACTAATATCACCCATAGCTATTTTTTAATTGAGTTGCTGGTCAGCACACTCCTGACCGTCGCGATTGTGGGCGTTTTACATGCTACGTTTCTTTCTTCACAGCATAAAGATGGGCTACATAAAGGCGTTTGACTGTTACGGTAAAGACAGCAAATGGCAGTATCTCTGCATCATGACATTCCAGCTCGCCTGGTTTTTGTTTTATTTATGGATCCCCTACCGTAGCGATTATGCCATTTTGCTGTTTTTACTGTTTTTTATTCCCGTCATTTCAAGCAATACGCGGTGCATCAACTACTACGGCTTTTCACGCACCCTGTGTCTGATATGGCTGGTTGCTCCGTACATCATGCTTTTTGTTCCGCTGTTTTTGACCCGACGCCGAAGCACAGAAGAGAGCTAAGCCCATAAAAAACAACGCCACCTGACGGTGGCGTTGTTTTTTTCAGTACTGGTCTCTGTCTAACCAGTTACCGCTTACAATCCGCTTTAACCCCTCGACCGGACGCTGGTAGACGTACATCCACGCACTTCCATACGGCGTCTGGATCAACTGGCGAGCGTATTCACCGCCCCTGGTGCGCAAGGCATCAAGTTCGGCAAGTGTAGCATTATCAATACGATAAACTTCACCCTGTACTGTTCCTTCCCCAGGAACCGCACCTGGATAGTGGCCCAGGCTATACAACTGGTAGTTCTCGATATTGTAATTCCCCAGCAGCAGGGCATTGGTCATCCAGTGACTGTTGCCTTGCTTGGTTCGTAAACTGCCGTAGACAAATATTCGCATTGCTAAAACTCAAACTGATAGAGCAGATCAAGTGCCTGGTCTACGCCGGACACTGCTTCCAGATATAGCTTAGGCATAAGGCGATAGCGTAACGTGAGTGTTGCCAGTGAGTCAAAGATCCCCACGCCATATTTTACCTGCAGACCCGGCAGTACATAGCCACTGACCACCACTTGCGAGGAGTCACCCACGCCCTGGGTGTCCAGTGCCAGATTGCTTACGCCGAACGTCTCGCCGATTTTACCCACAACCTGCCCACTTTGTGCAACCCCCAGACCCACTAACATCGAGGTCATCGCTGCGCTGTCGCTCTGGCCGCTCTCCAGTCCTTGCCCGCGCAGCAGGTAAGACAGGGCTTCCTGTTGCGACATTGCCGGGTCGGAGAAGATCTCCGCCTTCGGCTCATCAGCAGAGCCGGTAACGCGAACACCTGCAATAACGTCGTTTTCGGTGGCTTCCGGGTTACGAATCGCTTCGATATTGAGCAGTGGCTGATCCGGCGGGCCGGAGAACAGCAGCTCACCTTTACGCACAATCAGATCCTGACCATAGGCATGGAAGCGCCCTTCAGGAATATTGATCTGACCGTTCAGACCCAGACCCTGCTTGTCCTGCGCGACTTTCAGATCCCCTGTCAGTCTCGCCTTCAGCCCAAACGCATCCAGACGCACGTTATTGCCGACGTGAACGGTGAGGTTACTGTTGATCGGAATACCGGCGCTCTTCTGCTCAACGGGTTTGAGATTTTCATTGAGCATGACTTCGTCACTGGAGACGCCCACCGCGCTCTCAGGCACCTCGTGCACCACGATGCGTGCCCACGGTACGTCCACGTTGCCGTCCAGCGTGAAGAGGCTTGGGGTGGCTTCAAAGACAATATCCGGGGATACGTCCAGACGTACCATCGGCGGTACGGTGATCCGCACCTTGCTGCCTTTGGCCGCGACACGGGCCCGCCAGTTATCAAGCTGGCTCCAGTCGGCGTCGCCGCTGAGGTTGATTTGTCCCTGCTGGGTACGCACCACCCCGGCGAGGGTCGAGCTCATGCCGTTGAAGTTCATCGCAATCTGGCTTGGCTGCATATCAAACGGCATAAAGTTGCCGTCGATATCCACGCCGTTAAGCTGCATCTGGCCAAACAGCTGCGGGCTTTGCGCATTGCCCGCCAGGCGCAGGTTCGCGCTGAGCATCCCCTCCGCTTTTTCTCCGCGTGAGAAAATCGGGTTGGCCATCGCCAGGTTGAAGTTGCGGATATTAACGTTACCGGCGAGATTACGGCGTCCTTGCGGATCGGTAATCTGCACCTGCCCGTCAAACTGACCGTTATTGGTCAGACGGATAAGCCACCCCAGCTCCGCGCGGTTGTTATGCAGATCGGCACTCAGGTTGAGGGTATCAAACGCCACCGGCAGCGGTGCGTCGTTTACCTCCTGTATCACCTTCACGTTACGACCGGAGAGCGTCACGCTCCCCTGCGGCAGCCCCTCTTTGGTCGTGTCCCACGCGACATCGGCTTTCCCGCTAAAGACGCCGCTGGCCTGAGTTGTCTCCGGCATAAACGGTTTTAGCATCGCCAGGTCGAAGCGATTAAGGTTGATCTGCGCACGCCCTTCAGCCCCCGCATCAATGGTCTGCGGCACGCACAGTTCCGCATTCGGGTTGGTCCAGCAGTGCGGTCCGATACTGATCTTTTGTTCGGCGTTGCGGTAGTCCAGCGCGATAGAGCGGGACAGTGCCAGCGGCCCTACCGGGGTGTTGAAGCGGGTATTGTCCAGCGACCCTTTCCAGCGCGCCTGTTTGCGATCAAAGCTTCCGGTCAGATGAAGCTGACCGGATACCGGCTCGCCCTGCACCTTAAGCTGGAGATCGTGCTGTTTTTCGTTACCTTTGGCATCCAGAGTGACCAGATTAATGTTCACGTCGGGCTGAGAAATGCGCTCCACGCGCAGGTTCAGGTTACCGCCAATTTGATCGGTGGATTTCACATCCCCTTCGACGCGAACCCGCGCAACGGTCAGCGCCTGCCAGCGCAGGTTGCTGGCGGTGATATCGGCCAGCAGCTGCGGAGCCTCTACCGTGCCGCGCACCTTCACTAACCCTTTCGCCGTGCCGCCCAGCCCTGGCAGGGCGTTATCCAGATTTGGCGCATCAATGGTGGCATCGAGATTAAGATCTTTCACCCCCAGCTCGCCTTTGATATCCGCCGTGTTACGGCCCAGCGCCACGTGCAGACCCGGGATCACCCACTGCAGATAGCTGTTGCCCTTCAGCGAGCCTTCAACGTTGACCTTATTCTGCTTCACGTTACCGGTAAGCTTGATTTCCGGCACGTCCATCTGCCACGTACCGCCATACAGGCTGCCGCGGGTTTTGATCAGGCCGTCCAGTTTTGATGGCCAGTCCGGCACCTCTTTGGCCGTGTTGATCCCCGTCAGCTTCAGCTCGCCGCGCCAGCTGATCGCCTGCTGCCAGTCAAGCAGCGCGGTGAGTTCCGTTTTGCCTTCCAGCGCCGCGACGGTCAGTTTGTCGAGATTCACCTGCTGCTCGTTGCCTTTAGCATCCAGCGTAATCGTCGCAGGCGGAACACCTTGCCCCTTCACCGCCGTGCGGAACGACAGGGTGTAATCCGTCATTTTGCCGCTCAGCTTCAGCTTCAGGTCATCGGCCTGGAACTGTTTTTCGCCGGTGAACGGCCAGTAGAGCTGCTTACTGACAACCTCAAGGTTGAGCGGCAGCCCCGCTTCCGCCAGCTGCGTTTGCGCGCGCAGAACCATATCCACCGGGCCGGAGAAGTTAACGCCGACATCCAGTTTATCGCGCAGCGCCCCGCCCACTTTGACCTTCACTTTTTCGCCTTTCAGCGGGTCGATGTTGAGCGAACTGTTCAGGGTGATATCCACCGGCCAGTTGTCGCGCAGCAGGGCATTCCCTGACGCGTTAACCGAGCCCTGGTTGGTGTCGATATCCAGCGCGTCGAGCTTCATGTCGCCGTCGATGCTGCTGACTTTAAGCAGCATGTTGAAGACCGTCAGATCGGTATCGCCGGTGAGACGCAGCTGCTCGCCTTTAAACTCTTCGATATTCAGGTTCAGCGGCAGATGAACGTCCGTCATCTCCGGCAGCACAGGTTTAGAGAAGAGATCTTTCAGCGTTTCGCCCAGCGGTTTCTCTTCCGGCTGCGGGTTCTGGATCTTCGGTTCGACAATTTCTTCCTGCGCCACGTCCGCCACTTTCGGCAGCGCAATCAGCAGCCCCTGAAGGGAGGTTGGCGTCAGGGTGAGGTTTTTCTCCTGCCAGCGCAGGCCGGAGGTGAAATCCATGACGGAGACGGTGGTGTCGTCGATTTTGACATTGACGTTATCCAGCGCCACCCGATAGAGGGCAATCGGATACGGTGTGGAGAGATTCAGCGGGCCGCTATCCTCTTCCTCAACGGGTGCCGATTTCGGCATTTTCTTCGAATCTATCGCCACGTTCACGTCTTTCAGCGACAGATCGTTAACGCACAGCTTGCTGTCCCGCAGGCAGCCCAGCTTCACCGCGAGGTGAAATTCCCCCGCGTTTACCGCCACGCCAGGCTGCTCGTAGCGGATGTTTTTCAGACGCAGATCGCGCCAGCCGCCTGTCACCTGGCCAATTTCCAGCCCAGGAACCCAGCGGTTAGCCGCGTTAAACAGCAGATGCAGGCCAGACGTCGTGCCGACCAGAAACGCCACCGTACCGAGCAGCAGTACGATAAAAATCAGCACCCCGAGGCTTATCTTCTTCCATAAACTCATAATTCAGGCCCCAGACCGATGTAAAACTGTAAACCGTGTTCTTCTTTATCACCCACCGGCACGGCGAAATCGAGCTTGATTGGCCCGACGGGAGACTGCCAGCGTACGCCCACGCCCGCGCCGGTTTTAAAGTCGCTGCGGCGGATATCGCTTACCGCTTCGCCGCCGTCGACAAACATCGCGCCCCACCATTTTCCGCTGACGTTGTACTGGTACTCCAGCGAGCCGGTAGCCAGCTTGGAGGCACCAATCAGCTTGCCGTCATCATCTTTCGGCGCGATGGATTTGTATTTGTAACCGCGAATACTGCGGTCGCCACCGGCGAAGAAGCGCAGATCCGGCGGAACTTTGTCGAAGTCGCCGGTTTCAATCCAGCCGAGGTTGCCGCGCATCACGAAGCGGTGTTTGTCATACAGCGTGCGGATCCAGACGTTTTGCGCCTGAATTACCGAGAAATCCACATCGGAGCCCCACATGGTGTTGGAGTAATCGATGGAATAACGCTGGGAATCGCCCCAGGTTGGCATCAGGCCGCCGCGCGAGCGGGTACGGCTGATCATCACCCCCGGATAGAGCAGCATGGTGGTGTTGGTGACGTTGGCCTGGGTAAAGTGGTCCAGACTCCAGCGCAGGTTAATGGCGCGCTGCCAGCCGCTGGAGAGGTCCCAGTATCGCGATACCGCAAGCGTGGTGGAATCTGCCTCGGTATCGTTCAGGTCGGTACGCTTAAAACCGCCCTGAACAAGGTAATACTGTTCAAGCGGGTTTTTCAGCAGCGGCATTTTGTAGCTGAAATCGAGCTGCTGTTCCGGCGCTGAGATACTGGCGCTGGTGGTCAGGCTGTGGCCGTATGAGTTCATCCACGGCTTTTTCCACGTGGCTTTCACGCGCGGACCGACGTCGGTCGAATAACCAACACCGGTCTCAATGGTGTTCTCGGTGCGCGGCGAAACAACGCCATGCAGCGGCAACACCTTGGTTTTGCGCGATTTATCAAACTCCGGCGCGACAACCACCGAGTTAAACCACCCGGTGGCGGAGAGGCGGCGGTTCAGCTCCGCCAGATCACGCGACTGGTAGTAATCGCCCTTTTTGAAAGGCACGAGGTTTTGCAGATACTCTTCACGAATTTGTGAGCCTTCGAAGGTCACATCGCCGAAACGATAACGTTCGCCGCTGTCATAATCGATATCCCAGAAGGCCTGGTGCCTGTCGAGCGCAATGCCCAGCTGGCTTTTGTCGAACTGGCTGTCAAAGTACCCCTTACGCAGGGAAACGCTCGTCAGCTCTTTTTTGAAATGATCGTAGTCACCGTGGTTCAGCACGGTACCGTTTTTCGGCCGCGTGCTGAGCAGATCCAGGTAGTCCCGGTCCGTACGCGCGCCGCCGCGCAGAATGACGTTAGTGCCGCCGATCAACACCGGCTCACCCGGTGAAACGCGGGCAATAAGCACCTGTCGCCCCTTCTTTGGCGGCGGACGGAGATCGAAATCAATGGTGGGTTCGTAATAACCCAGCGCTTTCAGCCCTTCGCGGATCGCATCATCCACGCGCGCGCGAAAACGCCGGTCCGGCGTCACTTCGTCGCTCTCGATGGTCGACAGCTGCGCACGCACGTTTTTTTCCAGCGCCCCGGATAACCCCTCAACCTGCAAACGGACATTCGCCGCGCTGGCAACCCCGCTTGTCAGCAATAAACTGACCAAACATAACTGGCGGATTTTTGTCACGTTTTCTCCTGAATATCCCTTTTTCCACCCTGGAAGCAAATGAAGTGCCGCTCCGCGGCAAAATACGGCCTGTTAGCCAAAAACCCACATCACGGGTTGAAAACGGGTGTAACACCCAAATATTTCTTATGATTAAATCTAGACTCATTCAGCGCATTTATTGTGTTCAATTAAACGCTTCGTGACAACCTTAACCGAAACATCGCAGCCCGGGAGGCCCCCATCGTGAGTTTATTCGACAAAAAGCATCTTGTTTCACAAGCTGATGCATTACCGGGACGCAACACCCCTATGCCTGTGGCGACCTTACACGCCGTGAATGGCCATTCAATGACAAACGTTCCTGATAGAATGGAAATCGCCCTGTTCGCCATGGGCTGCTTCTGGGGCGTAGAACGTCTCTTCTGGCAACTCCCCGGCGTTTACAGCACCGCGGCGGGTTACACGGGGGGGTATACGCCAAACCCAACCTATCGCGAAGTGTGCTCTGGCGAGACCGGTCATGCCGAAGCCGTACGCGTGGTGTATGACCCTGCCGTCATTAGCTATGAGCAGCTTCTGCAGGTGTTCTGGGAAAACCACGACCCGGCCCAGGGCATGCGTCAGGGTAACGACCACGGCACCCAGTACCGCTCGGCTATCTACCCTCTCACTCCGGAGCAGGAGACGGCCGCCCGCGCAAGTCTGGCGCGCTTCCAGAAAGCGATGCACGATGCCGGTGACAACCGCGAGGTCACCACGGAAATCGCCTCTGCCAAACCGTTCTACTATGCGGAAGACGACCACCAGCAGTACCTGCATAAAAACCCGTACGGCTACTGCGGTATCGGGGGTATCGGCGTCTGCCTGCCGCCACAGCTGGCCTGATTACTGGTCTAGCGCCACGCGAGCCGCGTGGCGCGTGGCATTACTGACCGACCCATAATTCATGACTTTTCCCTGCAACAGCAGGTTAAAAACCGGTGCCTGCGGCCTGTTAAGGCGGGTCTGCAGCAGGTGCACGGCCTCAATGCCCAGTTCGCGGCAGGGCACCGTGACCCCCGTGACCGGTTTTTCCAGCCGGTGCGCTAAATTCCAGGCAAAATCGGTGGTAATCAGAGAGATGTCTTCCGGGACGCGCAGCCTGTGGCGGGTTAATGCCCTCACCACACCTTCGGTCATGCTGGTGCTGTTCGGGAAAATCACCTCTGGCCACTGCGCTCTGTCATGACTCAGCAGCCACTCATCCAGCGCCCGCTCGGCTTCGTCTGCGGTAAACCACTCCGTCACGAGTAAATCACGCTGCGGCTCAAAGGCGACGTGAAAATGGCGATACGCCTCTTTAATGCCATCCAGACGAGCGTAAAGCGTATCTCGCCGAAGGCAGGTCAGCGTCAGGACCCGCCGGTGCCCCTGTTCAAAGAGATACTGCATGGCGGTGAAGCCAATCGCCCGGTGATCGGGTGATACCGAATCCAGTACCCGCTCCCGGTCCACGGAATTAATTAAGACGCAGGGTTTATTGAGCGTGCTGGCCAGTTTAAATATGGTGGCATCATCAGTACCAATAATAATTATCGCGTTGATGTTCTTCTGGCTGGCCTTTTCCATAAATAATTTTACATCGGCGTGCTGTTCTTCTAATCCGCAACAGCTGACCCACACATTGTGTGGCGAGCAGGCCTCAGCAATCCCTTTGGTCACCTCAAGATAAAAAATATCGCCGCGCCCCTGAAAGGTTCTTTCCGGAGCAAAAACGGCAATACCGTTAATCAACAGCCGTCCACTGGCCATGGACTCCAGCACGCCCAGCTCTCGGGCGGTGCGAACGATCGCATCCCGGGCTTTATCGCTGGTATATGACTTGCCGCTTAATACCCTCGACACCGTGCTAACGGAATATCCCGTGAGGGCCGCGATCTCCTCCATTTTTAACCTGCCCGGCATAGTGTGACCTCGCTCTCAATCAGTTTTTGCAAATATTTGCAGAAACAGCCTTTTGATTTTAAAACCAAATTTCAGAAAGCCTGGAGATTACTTATTCACCTTGCGAGTATTCTCACAAAAACACATTGTCGCTACGCCTCGCCTTTCCTATTTTCCGGTCATCACTTCTTTTCAACTGAAATTAAGGTGTGACATGGAGAAGGTACGTTTTGGCATTATTGGTATAGGTAATATCGGTACGGTCCACGCACGTTATTTACTCGCGGGTACGGTCAATGACGCCTGCCTGACGGCAGTTTGTGACAATGCACCGGAAAAACACCCGGCCATTCGCCAGCTGGTGGGGGCCATTCCCCTGTTCAGTGATGCCCAGGAGATGATCCAGAGCGGGCTTATCGACGCGGTGATTGTCGCCACGCCCCATTACGAACATCCGCGCCTGTCGATGCTGGCGATGCGTAACGGCATTCATACCCTGTGTGAAAAACCGGCGGGCGTTTATACGGCGCAGGTGCAGGAGATGAACGCCTGCGCGCGCGAGTGCGACGTGGTGTTTGGCATCATGTACAACCAGCGACCAAACCCGCTCTACCGGAAGGTTAAGGATCTTATCGACAGCGGCGAGCTGGGCGAGATCCGCCGCTCTAACTGGATAATCACCAACTGGTACCGCTCGCAGAGCTACTACAACTCCGGCGGCTGGCGCGCGACCTGGAAAGGAGAAGGCGGTGGCGTGTTGCTCAACCAGGATCCGCATCAGCTCGATCTCTGGCAGTGGCTGGTGGGCATGCCGGTACGCCTGCGCGCGTTTTGCCAGTTCGGCAAACATCGTGACATTGAAGTGGAAGACGAGGTCACCGCCTATGCCGAATATGCCGGTGGGGCTACCGGTGTATTTATCACTACCGTGGCAGAAACGCCGGGGACAAATCGCCTGGAGATCGTTGGGGATCGCGGCAAAGTGGTCGTCGAAGAGGGGCGGCTTCGCTACTGGCGGCTACGTGAGTCCGAAACCGCGTTTAACGCCCGCTGGCAAAACGGTTTTGGGGAGCCTGAATGCTGGGAGGTCGACATTCCTGTCGCCGCCGAATGCAGCGAACATCATGTCATTACCACAAACTTCTGCACCGCCATCCTGCGCGGTGAACCGCTGATTGCGCCGGGCCTGGACGGGATCCACGGCCTGACGCTCTCCAATGCCATGCATCTTTCCACCTGGACTGACGACTGGGTCGAACTGCCGATCAACGAGAAACACTACTTGCGCCTGCTCCAGCAACGCATCAGCACCTCAGTTGCTAAAGAGGCCATAAACGTGACGCTTGATGCCTCAGGCACCTGGTAACTCCGGAGACGACACGATGCTAAATATCGCCATTGTAGGTACAGGCAATATCTCACATAACCATATTCAGGGTTATTTGCAGTTTGGTCAGCGCTGCCGGATTGTCGCGCTGGTGGATATCTACCCGGAAAAAGCGCACGAGAAAAAAACGCGCTACGGCCTGACGCAGGCCCGCGTGTATGAGAGCCATCAGCAGATGCTGGCATCCGAGCCAGACGTCGATATCGTCGATGTCTGCACCCCGCCGTATGTCCACGCACAAATAAGCATTGATGCACTGGAGGCCGGGTGCCATGTGCTGTGTGAAAAGCCGATGGCCACCTCGCTTGAGGAGTGCGACGCGATGATTGCGGCTCAGCAGGCCAGCGGCAAAACGCTCTCCATCATTGCGCAAAATCGCTTTACCGATGCCTTCTGGCGCTTAAAAGCAGCGCTGGATTCCGGCCTCGCGGGCAAAATCTGCCATGCGCAGGTGGATTCGTTCTGGTGGCGCGGCCACTGCTATTACGATCTGTGGTGGCGTGGCACCTGGGAAAAAGAGGGGGGAGGCTGCACGCTCAATCATGCGGTTCACCATATCGACGCCATTCAGTGGATGCTCGGGTTTCCATCCGAGGTGGTGGCGATGATGACCAACGTGGCGCATGACAATGCCGAAGTGGAAGACCTCAGCGCCGCAATATTCAAATATCCCAGCGGCGCACTCACGCAGCTTACCGCCTCGGTGGTGCATCACGGCGAAGATCAGACGATCGTCATCCAGGGCGAGCACGCGTGCATCTCTGCCCCCTGGCAAGCCTGTGCCAGCGTGAGTGCCGATAACGGTTTTCCTCAGGAAACTCACGACCTGCAGCGGGAAGCACAGCTCAACGCTGTTTTTGCGCAGACACCGGCACTCGCGTGGACGCTGCATACCGGGCAGATTAACGACCTGTTGCTGAGTATTGAACGCGGCACTGCCCCGCTGGTGGATGGATTACAGGGAAAACGCTCGCTGGAGTTGATTACCGCAATTTATAAATCTGCCATCACCCGCACCGTGGTCTCGCTCCCCATTCCACGTGACGATCCGTTTTACCGTACCGGCGGGATTAACACCCTCGCCCCCCGTTTTCATGAGAAATCCGCAAGCGTGGCCAACTTCAGCGAAGTGGCCGCTATCCCCCTGGGTAAAGATCTGGATCGAGGAATCTGAAGATGAATAAACATGACGGAATGAACTACGCGCCAGTCGGCAAACCTCAGCCCGTTGTCCGGGAAGGTGAGTTTGTCTTTGCCGCTGCCGCGCTCGACCACGGGCATATTTATGGAATGTGTAACGGGCTGATTGAAGCCGGCGCCACGCTGAAATGGGTTTACGATCCCGATCCGTCCAGAGTGGATAAATTTATCCAGCAGTATCCGCAGGCCAGAGTGGCGGATTCGCTGGAGGCGATCCTCGCCGATAACGAGGTGCGTCTGGTGGCAGGCGCCGCCATCCCCTCTGAACGCTGTGCGCTGGGGCTGAAATCGATGGCAGCGGGGAAGGATTACTTTACCGACAAAGCGCCGCTCACCACCCTTGAACAGCTGGCAGAAGCCAAAGCGATGGTTGAAAAAACCGGTAAGAAATACGCGGTTTACTACAGCGAACGTCTGCATGTTGAGAGTGCTGTCTTTGCCGGTCAACTGGTAAAGCAAGGTGCCATCGGCGACGTGGTACAAACGCTGGGGACAGGCCCACACCGTGAAGGCGAAGGAAGGCCAGACTGGTTTTACGATCGGCGATACTTCGGCGGCATCCTGTGTGACATCGGCAGCCATCAGATTGAGCAGTTCCTTTTTTACACCGGCAACCGCGATGCCACCGTGATGGCAAGCCAGGTCCGGAACGTTAAACACCCGCAGTACCCCGCCTTTGAGGATTTTGGCGACGCAATGCTCAAAGGCGAAAACGGTGCCAGCGGCTACTTCCGCTGCGACTGGTTTACCCCGGACGGGCTGTCCACATGGGGTGACGGGCGACTGACGCTGCTCGGCACCGAGGGCTACATCGAAATCCGCAAATACGTCGATTTAACCCGCGGCGAGCAGGATGTGGTTTATCTCGTCAATAAAGAGGGGGAGTTCCGTTATCCGGTGGCAGGCCAGGTCGGATTCCCGTTCTTTGGCGAACTGATCCTCGACTGTCTCCATCGGACTGAAAATGCCATGACGCAGGCGCACGCCTTCAAGGCTGCGGAGCTCTGCGTGAAGGCTCAAATGCTCGCTAACGCGGCGGGTTAAGGGGAGCCGAAGATGACTATCCTGAATACCGCTATCATCGGCAGCGGGGCGATTCATGGCTGCCATGTCAATGCCCTGCGCCAGATACCCAACGTCGCGCTGCGTGCGCTGGTCGACATCGACAGCGTTAAAGGACTGGCGCTGGCGAAAGACTATCAATGCCGTTTTTATCAGGATTACCGGGAAATGCTGCTGGATGATGCCATCGACGTGGTACACATCTGTACGCCCCATTTCGAGCATAAAGAGATGATTCTGGCGGCACTCGCCGCCGGGAAGCATGTTTTTTGCGAAAAACCGGTGGGCATGAACACCCGTGAACTCATTGATATCACCCGTGCTGCCGATTTGGCTCAGAGCCTGCTCGGCGTGTGCTATCAGAACCGACTCAACCCCACCAGCCAGCGTATTCGGCAGGAGTTAGGCCATGGACAGCTGGGGAAAATGCTCAGCATCAGGGCAGTACTCACATGGTCACGCGCGGGCGCTTACTACACGCAAAGCCCCTGGCGCGGTCGGCTGGCGACAGAAGGCGGGAGTCTGCTGATCAACCAGGCAATCCATACGCTCGACCTGATGCAGTGGTTCGGTGAAGGCGTGACGCGAGTGAAAGGCGTGGTGGATAGCGGTGAGCTGGCAGACGTGACCGAAGGCGAAGACAGCGCAATGGCCACGCTACACTTCGCCAACGGCGCCCGCGGCCTGTTTTATGCCAGCAATTGCCACACCACGGACGCCCCTCTCCTGCTGGAGATCCACTGTGAGCACGGCTCGCTGCTGCTGAATGACAACACTCTCTGGCGCGTCACACCGGGTGAGCGGTTAAAACTGGCAAGCGATGATTCCCCCGACGGCACGGTAAAAAGCTACTGGGGGCTGGGTCATCAGCAGGCGATCCGCCGGTTTTATACTGCCGTTCATCATCCGGAAAACAGAGACTATATCGATATCCGTACCGCCGGAAAATCACTCACCCTTGTGGAGGCTATTTATCGGTCATCTCAAACAAGACAATGGATAAATATCAACAACCAGAACGTAATTTGAATTCCAGACGTTAATAAAAATACGCCCCGTAAAACGGGTTAATCATTACCCTACACTGGATATTATTATGGTCAAACCAACTGAACGTAGAGTTGGTTATGGCGTGGCGCTTGGCTACGGCATAACCGATCTGTTTGGCGGAGGCGCTTTCGCCATTATCGGCACCTGGCTGTTATTTTTTTACACGACCTATTGCGGGCTGTCTGTTATTGAAGCGGGCTCTATATTTGCTATCGCCCGCGTCATTGATGCGCTGTTAAGCCCGATCATGGGTTATATCACTGATAATTTTGCGGGTACCTGGCTCGGCCGTAAATTTGGCCGTCGCCGTTTCTTTTTATTACTGAGTTCCCCGTTAATGTTTTTGTATGCCCTGCTGTGGCTGACGGATATGGGGTACTGGTATTACCTGGGAACCTATCTCTCGATTGAACTGCTGTCGGCGATGGTGCTGGTGCCGTGGGAGACGCTGGCCGCAGAAATGACGAACCGCTATGAAGAGCGCAGCCGACTTTCAGGGGTGCGCATGATCTGCTCTCAGCTTGGGGGGTTTCTTGCCGTTTCCGTCCCCGGCGTCATTATGCAGTTCACCGGGAAAGACAATGCGTTTACCTATACGCTCACCGGCCTGATATTTTCCTGCGTTTTTTGCCTTGCGGTGTTTATTACGTGGTACACCACCTGGGAAGCGAAAGATGTGCATCAGGAGTCCGATTTTAAGATAGATAACCAGCGCAGCAGCGGGGTAGCCAATCATCTTAAATATCTGATACTGGACCTCTTTTCGTCCTTTCGCATCCGCGCATTCCGCCTGCATATCATTATTTATATCTTCTCGTTTACTGCGATGGACGTCTTCGGCTCGGTCTTTACCTATTATGTCGTTTATTGTCTGATCCAGGATGCGGCGGCCGTGTCGGGCTGGCTGAGCATTGCCGCCTTTGCCTCGGTACCAGGCACGTACGGATTTATGCTGCTTTTGAACCGGCTGAATATCACGCCGTCCGCGGCGCTGCGCCTCTCGTATGGCTGTATCTTCGCCGTGCTGGTATTCCTGTTTACGGTCTACCTCACCAAAACGCAGGTGCCAACGCTGCTGTTCTCGGGGGTCTTTATCCTGCTCGGTGCCGCCCGCTCTGGTCTTTATTACATCCCGTGGAATATCTACAGTTTCATCCCTGATATCGATGAGATTGTAACGCAGCAGCGCCGCGAAGGGATTTTTGCCGGCGTGATGGTATTGACCCGCAAAAGCACCGTGGCGATTGCCATCATGATCATCGGCCTGGTGCTGCAGGAGTCAGGGTTTGTGAAGGGCAGCGGCGCACAGCCTGAAAGCGCGCTGGGGGCCATTATCGGCCTGCTGATTTTCGCGACGGCGGCCCTTCTGGCCGTGAGCTTCTTCACGACCTACAAATTTAAACTGACCCGCGAGACGCACAAGCTGCTGCTGAAGGAGATTGCGCGCCGCAAGCTGGGCGGAGATTATCGCGACTGCGACGCCAACACCCGGGTGGTGATCAAACAGCTCACCGGCTATGAGTATGACCAGGTGTGGGGAGGGGATGCCACGCGCCGGGCGGCAGGAAACGCCAGTTTATCCGCAGTAAAATAGCCGTACGTACCGGACAGCGCTTCGCTGTCCGGCCGGTTTTATGCCAAAATGTGACCTCTGGCAGATTTACACGCCTTTACGCTATACTACCCGCTGAAATAATCAGCTCAACGCTACGAGCTGACGTTCTATGTGTCTTCACACAAATGTAATTAACTTCCCTTCCGAGGATCTGGCTGAAGCCGGATAAACTATGTTAAACAGTATTTTAGTGATACTTTGTCTCATTGCCGTCAGTGCATTTTTCTCGATATCCGAGATCTCGCTGGCCGCCTCCCGTAAAATCAAACTGAAACTGCTTGCTGACGAAGGCAACGTTAACGCATCACGCATACTCAAAATGCAGGAAAACCCGGGAATGTTTTTCACCGTGGTGCAGATTGGCCTTAACGCGGTCGCCATCCTGGGCGGTATCGTGGGGGATGCAGCATTTTCACCGGTGTTTCATGGTCTCTTCGCACGCTACTTTTCACCTGAACTCTCCGAGCAACTGAGTTTTATTCTCTCCTTCTCGCTGGTGACTGGCCTGTTCATCCTCTTCGCTGATCTGACCCCGAAACGCATCGGTATGATTGCGCCAGAAGCTGTGGCTTTGCGCATCATCAACCCGATGCGCTTCTGCCTGTTCCTGTTCCGTCCGCTGGTGTGGTTCTTCAACGGCCTGGCCAACAGCATTTTCCGCCTGTTTAAAATTCCGATGGTGCGAAAAGACGATATCACCTCTGATGATATCTATGCGGTCTTCGAAGCGGGTGCCCTGGCGGGCGTGCTGCGCAAGCAGGAGCACGAGTTGATTGAGAACGTGTTTGAGCTGGAATCCCGCACCGTACCGTCATCCATGACCGGACGTGAAAACGTGATTTGGTTCGACCTGCACGAAGACGAGCAGAGCCTGAAGCAAAAGGTGGCCGAGCACCCGCACTCCAAGTTCCTGGTCTGTAATGAAGATATCGACCACATCATCGGTTATGTGGACTCGAAAGACCTGCTGAACCGCGTGCTGGCCAACCAGAGCCTGGCGCTCAACAGCGGCGTTCAGATCCGCAATACCCTGATTGTTCCGGATACCCTCACCCTCTCTGAAGCGCTGGAAAGTTTCAAAACGGCCGGTGAAGATTTTGCCGTTATCATGAACGAATACGCGCTGGTGGTGGGCATCATCACCCTCAACGATGTGATGACCACGCTGATGGGCGACCTGGTTGGCCAGGGGCTGGAAGAGCAGATTGTTCAGCGTGATGAGAACTCATGGCTTATCGACGGCGGTACGCCGATTGACGATGTCATGCGCGTGCTGGATATCGACGAGTTCCCGCAGTCAGGTAATTACGAGACCATTGGCGGCTTTATGATGTTTATGCTGCGAAAAATCCCGAAACGTACCGACTCGGTGAAGTTCTCTGGCTATAAGTTTGAAGTGGTGGATATTGATAACTACCGCATCGACCAGCTGCTGGTGACGCGTATCGATAATAAACCGACCGTGCTGGTGCCGCGGATGCCTGACGCAGAAGAGAAAGTGTCGGCGTAAGGTCCATAAACATCAACGGCTCCCATCGGGAGCCGTTTTTTTATCAACTGCGTTTTTAACTACTGCATAGCACGGTGGTTAAGCCATCTCAGTTTGCAGACGCATAACCTGACGGTTGACTTCAGACATCACAGACAGGTGCTGCTTGTCCTTCACTTTTGGGATAAGGATCTTGCCCTTATCAAACTCAAAAGCGCCAACATCCTTGATATACAACCGTCCACGGAACAGGATCTTCACGTACTTCGCCACCTGAAGCGGGTTGTAGCGTTGGAAAATTTTCATTCTTGTATCTCCTGCGAATCATACGCTCTTGCGGTGCCACAATCGGCCCGACTGTCCTGAGCGCAAATTTTGTTGCCCAAAGACTATAGACCAGAACTACGGTGTTACCCAGTATGCATAAGTTTATTTACCGTTTGATTACAATTATTCAGAATAATCTTTGCAAAGCTTCACTCAGGGCAGTATAAGCCGTCGTTTTTTCATGGATATGTGCGTTCACCCGCAAACTGGCATCGGGATTGCGGGAAAACCACATTGATCGCACTTATGATTAAAAGCGTATGACCAAGTGGTCGGATCACCTGCAAACAATAAGGAAACACCATGACCCTACGAACTATCCTTGCAGCAGCCTGCCTGCTTCTGCCCCTGTGGGCTAGCGCTCACGCGATTGAAAAAGGACAACGAGTACCACCAGTCGGCATTGCTGACCGGGGAGAATTGATTCTCGACAATGATAAGTTTAGCTACAAAGCGTGGAATAGCGCGCAGCTCGCAGGCAAAGTGAGAGTTGTACAACATATTGCCGGTCGTACATCCGCAAAAGAGAAAAATGCCAACCTGGTGGAAGCGATCAAGGCCGCAAAATTCCCACACGACCGCTACCAGACCACCACAATTGTTAATACTGACGATGCCATTCCTGGCTCCGGCATGTTTGTGCGTTCAAGCCTTGAGAGCAATAAAAAACTCTATCCGTGGTCGCAGTTTATTGTCGACAGCAACGGCGTGACGCGTAAGGCGTGGCAGCTGGAGGAAGAGAGTTCCGCAATCATCGTGCTGGATAAAGACGGCCGCGTGCAGTGGGTGAAAGACGGGGCATTAACCCAGGAAGAGGTGCAGCAGGTTGTCGCCCTGCTGCACAAACTGCTGGCTCAATAAATAGAGACGCGGAAGCCGGGGTTAAGGAAGGATTCGCGCGGGGTGTAGTCCAGCGGCTTACCCTGCCAGTCATGAACATGTGCCCCGGCGGCCGTGGCGACCGCATGCCCTGCCGCGGTATCCCAGACGTTCGTTGGCCCAAAGCGAGGGTAGAGCTGGGCATGGCCTTCCGCCACCAGACAGAATTTCAGTGATGAACCAATCGAGGTCGTCTGGTGTTCACCCAGCTGTTGCAGATATTCCTGCAGTTCACTGTCGCTGTGCGACCGGCTGATCACCACCAGCGGTGGACGCGCATCGCGCACCTGAATCTGCTTACGCACGCCGCACTCTTCCTTCCACGCCTTACCGTCTGCAGCGCTGTACATGACCTTCATCACCGGCGCGTATACCACCCCAAGCACCGCTTTGCCTTTTTCAATCAGCGCGATGTTGACGGTGAACTCACCGTTACGCTTGATAAACTCTTTGGTGCCGTCGAGGGGGTCCACCAGCCAGTAACGCTGCCAGTGCTGACGCTCGTCCCAGCTCTGCGGCGCTTCTTCTGACAGGACCGGGATATCCGGCGTTAAGGCCTGCAGCCCTTGCAGGATCACCTTGTGAGCCGCGATATCTGCCGCGGTGACCGGAGAGTCATCTGCCTTGCTGACGACCTCCATCGGTTTTGCACCGTCATACACCTGCATGATGGCATCTCCCGCATCCCGTGCGAGCTGACAAATCTTATCTAACATTCTCCACCTCTTTGTTAACGCAGTGGGGTTAACTCTTTGTTTTAGTTATATCGTAATGGGAACAATTCCGCTATCTGTGAAGCAATTCTGGTTTCATGGCGCTTTTTTCTGTCAGGATTCACATTTATGTAAGCAACACGCTATAGATACATATTCTTTTGTGGCCTGGATCGAAAAAAGGACTCCTCTGATGATTAAGTTTAGCGCAACGCTCCTGGCGACGCTGATTGCAGTGAGCGTACAGGCGGCGACGGTAGACCTGCGAATTCTGGAAACTACCGACCTGCACAGCAACATGATGGACTTCGATTACTACAAAGATACCCCGACGGAAAAATTCGGACTGGTACGCACGGCAAGTTTGATCGCTGCCGCCCGCAATGAAGTTAAAAACAGCGTGCTGGTCGACAACGGCGATCTCATTCAGGGTAGCCCGCTCGGGGACTACATGGCCGCGAAGGGGCTGAAGAAAGGCGAGATCCACCCGGTGTATAAAGCGATGAACACCCTGGACTATACCGTCGGCAACCTGGGCAACCACGAATTTAACTACGGCCTGAAGTACCTGCACGATGCGCTGGCTGGCGCGAAATTCCCGTACGTTAACGCCAATATCATCGACGTTAAGACGCAGAAGCCGCTCTTTACCCCCTATCTGATTAAAGAGACCGAGGTTGTCGATCAGGACGGTAAAAAACAGACGCTTAAAATCGGCTATATCGGCTTTGTACCGCCGCAAATCATGACCTGGGATAAAGCCAACCTCGACGGTAAAGTGACCGTTAACGATATTACCGAAACTGCGCGCAAATACGTGCCGGAAATGCGCGAAAAAGGCGCAGATCTGGTGGTGGTGGTTGCGCACTCGGGACTCTCCGCCGATCCGTATCAGGCCATGGCGGAAAACTCCGTTTATTATCTGAGTGAAGTCCCGGGCGTCGATGCGATTCTGTTCGGCCACGCCCACGCGGTCTTCCCGGGTAAGGACTTTGCCAACATTAAGGGTGCAGACATCGAGAAAGGGACGCTCAATGGCGTGCCGTCGGTGATGCCGGGCATGTGGGGCGATCACCTTGGTGTGGTGGATCTGGTCCTCAATAACGACGGCGGCGACTGGAAGGTCACTCAGTCAAAAGCAGAGGCGCGCCCGATTTACGACGCTGCGGCTAAAAAATCACTGGCCGCCGAAGATAAAAAACTGGTCGACGTGCTGAAGCACGATCACGACGCCACCCGCGACTTCGTCAGCAAGCCGATCGGTAAATCGGCGGATAACATGTACAGCTACCTGGCGCTGGTGCAGGATGACCCGACTGTTCAGGTGGTTAACATGGCGCAAAAAGCCTATGTCGAACACGTTATTCAGGGCGACCCGGACCTGGCAAAACTGCCGGTGCTGTCGGCCGCGGCACCGTTCAAAGTGGGCGGGCGTAAGAATGACCCGGCAAGCTACGTTGAAGTCGAAAAGGGCCAGCTGACCTTCCGTAACGCCGCCGATCTCTATCTCTATCCGAACACCCTGGTGGTAGTGAAAGCGACGGGTAAAGAGGTGAAGGAATGGCTGGAGTGCTCCGCCGGGCAGTTTAACCAGATTGATCCGCACAGCAGCAAGCCGCAGTCGCTGATTAACTGGGACGGGTTCCGGACCTATAACTTTGACGTGATTGACGGCGTAGAGTATCAGATTGATGTTACCCAGCCTGCAAAATATGACGGTGAATGCCAGGTCATTAACCCGCAGGCCGAGCGCATCAAAAACCTGACCTTTAAGGGCAAAGCCATCGACCCGAATGCCACCTTCCTGGTGGTAACCAATAACTACCGCGCCTACGGCGGCAAGTTTGCCGGCACGGGAGATAGCCATATTGCCTTTGCCTCACCGGACGAGAACCGCTCGGTGCTGGCGGCGTGGATCAGCGCGGAGTCCAAAAAAGCGGGGGGCATTCATCCGGCAGTGGACAACAACTGGCGCCTGGCTCCCATTCACAGCGACACGCCGCTGGACATCCGTTTTGAAACTTCACCGTCCGATAAAGCGGCGGCGTTTATTAACGATAAAGCCCACTATCCGATGAAGAAAGTTGCAACAGATGATATTGGCTTCGCCATTTATCAGGTGGATTTAAGCAAGTAACGCGGTGTGTGCCGGGTAGCGGCTTCGCCTTACCCGGCCTGCCTTTACGCCGCGCGTTCTTCCCGGTTCGCCATCACCTGCGGCGTATGCACTTCTATCCAGTCCGCCAGCGCGGCCACTTTCTCACTCACCTCTGTCCCTAACGGCGTCAGGCTATACTCAACGTGCGGTGGTACAACCGGATACGAGACGCGATTAACAAACCCGTCCTGTTCCAGCGCCTGTAGCGACTGGGCCAGCATCTTTTCGCTGACGCCTCCCATTTTTCGGCGCAGGTCGCTGAAACGGTGGGTTCCCTGTCGCAGGGCCACCAGAATCAGCACGCCCCAGCGGCTGGTGACATGTTTGAGAACCTCTCTGGAAGGACACTGTTCCGCGAAGAGGTTGCCATCGCGCATTTGTTCGCTGAGTGTCGGTATCGTTGTTTTCATACTTACCTTTATGTGCGTACTTACTAAAAGTTAGCTATGGTGCTAGTGTGCCACAACACCAGACAAACACGAAGAGGATTCATCATGATCGCAATTACCGGCGCAACCGGCCAGCTTGGCCAGCTCGTTATCGAACAGCTGTTAAACACCGTACCGGCAAACCAGATTGTGGCGATTGCCCGCAATCCGGCAAAAGCTGAAGCCCTGAGCCAGCAGGGAATTACCGTTCGTCAGGGGGATTACGCTGACGAAAGCACAATGACCTCCGCGCTTAAGGGCGTAGAAAAGCTGCTGCTGATCTCCTCCAGCGAAGTGGGTCAGCGCGCCACCCAACATCAGAACGTCATTAATGCTGCCAAAGCCGCTGGCGTAAAATTCATCGCCTATACCAGCCTGCTGCATGCTGATAAATCACCGCTGGGTCTGCACGTTGAACACGTCGCGACGGAGAAGGCGCTGGCGGAGTCCGGCATCCCTTACGCCCTGCTGCGTAACGGCTGGTACACCGAAAACTATCTGGCGAGCGCACCACCAGCGCTGGAGCACGGCGTATTTATTGGCGCGGCCGGTGAAGGCAAAATCGCCTCGGCCACCCGTGCGGATTACGCGGCTGCCGCGGCAAAAGTCATCTCCGGGGACGGCCATGCAGGCAACGTATACGAGCTGGCCGGCGACCACGCCTGGACGCTGAGCGAACTGGCAGCCGAACTCAGCAAACAGAGCGGCAAAAACGTGACGTATCAGAACATGAGCGAGGCGGATTTTGCCGCGGCGCTGAAGGGCGTTGGCCTGCCTGCCGGGCTGGCGGATATGCTGGCAGACTCCGATGTGGGCGCGTCTAAAGGCGGTCTGTTTGACGACAGCCATACGCTGAGCAAACTGATCGGGCGTCCAACCACACCGCTTTCAGAGAGCATTAAAGCCATTCTGTAAATGTTGCAAAATGGTTATTTTTTGTAGCATCCCCTCGGGTCATCTCTGATAATGGAGAGATGACTCATGAGGAGGTTCACTGTGCAGGGCGTACCGGAACAGTTCATTGATGAGAGAGACAGCGCGCGCTTTCGCCATCTGGCGCATTTGCCGGGCCTGGAGCTTTATCACGCGCATATTTCTGACTACGCCTTTGAGCCTCATACGCATGAAGCCTTCGGCATCGGCACCATTGAAACCGGTGCCGAACGCTTTCGCTATCGCGGTACCCAGCATCTCGCGGCGGAAAAATCCGTCGTGACCATGAACCCGGACGAGATCCACACCGGGGAATCGGCGACGGATGGCGGCTGGCGCTACCGGATGGTTTACATTGAACCCGATCTGCTGGAAGAGGTGACCGGCCTTAGCCACTGGTGGTTTAGCGACGTAACCCGCCATGACCCGCTGCGCTCACAGCAAATCGGCAGGCTTATCTATGGCCTGTGGCATACGGACGACCCGCTGGCGCAAAAAGGCTTGCTGCTGGATCTGATCGAGACCTTCCAGCCGTTAGCCCGCCACGCACCGATTACCCGGGAAGGTGCCCACCGGTTCGAACGGGTTCGTGAGTATATGCACGACAACTACATGCACGCCCTGACGCTGGACGAGCTGGCCAACGTGGTCTCACTGAGCCCCTACCATTTTCAGCGCCAGTTCAAGGCACATTTCCATGTCACTCCGCATCAGATGCTGATGGCTATCCGCCTGTGGCGCGCCAAAGCGTTTCTCACGCGCGGCATGCCCGCCGCCGAAGTCGCCGCCGCGACCGGGCTGACCGATCAGTCCCATTTGACTCGCGCCTTTACCCACCGCTATGGCATTACCCCCGTGCGCTACCAGAAGCAGGTCATTAAGCGCTGATGCGCAACCTCATACAATACGCGCGCCCTTCCCCCTCCTACACTGAACGCAGAATAAACCGATGTGGATGGAAAAATGATTAGTGGTGTGTTGTATGCCCTGCTTGCGGGTCTGATGTGGGGACTGATCTTTGTCGGCCCGCTGATCGTGCCGGAGTACCCGGCAATACTGCAGTCGACCGGACGTTATCTGGCACTGGGGCTGATTGCTCTCCCGCTGGCGTGGCTCGGTCGTGCACGTTTGCGTCAACTCGGCCGACAGGACTGGTTCACCGCGCTGGCGCTGACCATGATGGGCAACCTTATCTATTATGTTTGCCTGGCGAGCGCCATTCAGCGAACCGGTGCACCGGTATCTACCATGATTATCGGCACGCTGCCCGTGGTGATCCCGGTCTTCGCTAACCTGCTTTACAGCCACCGCGACGGGAAACTGGCGTGGTCAAAAATGGTACCAGCGTTGGGGTGTACCGCCGTGGGGCTGGTATGCGTCAACATTGCCGAGCTGCAGCATGGGCTGGAGGACTTCTCGCTGTTGCGTTACGGTTCTGGCATCCTGCTGGCATTCGTTTCCGTGGTGTGCTGGGCGTGGTATGCCCTGCGCAACGCGCGCTGGCTGCGGGAAAACCCGGATAAACACCCGATGATGTGGGCGACGGCTCAGGCGTTGGTCACGCTCCCGGTTTCGCTTATAGGCTATGTGGGGGCCTGTCTCTGGTTAGGCCATCAGCAACCGGATTTCGCTCAACCGTTCGGGCCGAGACCGTGGGTCTTTGTCGGGCTGATGCTGGCGATTGCGGTGCTCTGCTCGTGGGTGGGCGCGCTGTGCTGGAATATCGCCAGCCAGAAGCTGCCGACGGTGATTTTAGGGCCGTTGATTGTATTCGAAACGCTGGCCGGGCTGCTTTACACCTTCCTGATGCGCCAGAGCGTACCGCCGCTGTTAACCGCCTGCGGGATTATATTGCTGGTCGTTGGGGTCGTGATGGCGGTGAGAGCAAAGCCGGAAAAACCGATGGTCGTTCCGGCTTCAGAGAGTTAAAACGTTTCCCAGTTCGCTTCAGACGTCGCCGCAACAGGTTTAGCCGCTGGAGTGTAGCTTTTCACCGGCGCGGCGTTGACCACCGGGTTGCGGGTAATTTTAAACACCGCCACCGCTTCGTTCAGGCGTGCCGCCTGATCTTCCAGCGCGGCCGCCGCTGCCGCAGACTCCTCTACCAGCGAGGCGTTCTGCTGGGTCACGCGATCCATCTCGGCCACCGCCTGACCTACCTGATCGATACCGCGGCTCTGCTCGTCAGAGGCAGAGGCAATCTCGCCCATGATGTCGGTCACGCGGGTGACCGCATTCACGATCTCCGCCATCGTCGCCCCGGCTTCGTTTACCAGCTGTGAGCCGGCATTCACGCGCTCGCCGGAATCGTCGATCAGCGCTTTAATCTCTTTTGCCGCCTGAGCGCTACGCTGGGCAAGGGTACGCACCTCACCTGCGACCACCGCAAAGCCACGGCCCTGCTCGCCTGCACGCGCGGCTTCCACCGCCGCGTTCAGCGCCAGGATATTGGTCTGGAAGGCAATGCCGTCGATTACGTTGGTAATTTGCGCAATTTTGCTGGAACTGGTCGCAATGTCGTCCATGGTGCGCACCACACCCTCCACCACGTTACCGCCCTTCTTCGCGGTTGAGGAGGCATCGAGCGCCAGACGGGAAGCCTGACGTGCGTTATCGGCGTTTTGTTTTACCGTGGCGGTCAGTTGTTCCATGCTGGCAGCCGTCTCTTCCAGAGAGGCAGCCTGCTGCTCGGTGCGGGAAGAGAGGTCGTTGCTGCCCGCAGAGATTTCCCCTGCACCGGTGTAAATGGTGTCTGCGCCTTCACGCACCACGCCCACCGTGTTTGCCAGCGAGGTTTGCATCTCCTGAACGTTGCGCGCCAGGATTGCCATTTCATTCTTACCCTCTGCCTGAATCGGCTGGGTCAAATCCCCTGCGGCAATGGCGCGGATATGGCCGATCACATCCTGCAGCGGCAGCAGCAGAACGCGGCGCATCGCAATCCAGCTGGAGACGATCACGGCAATCACCAGCAGCATGACCGCAGAGAGGATCCACAGGATACGTTTATAATCGTTTTCGTTGTCTTTAATTCCTCTGTCCGTGAGGACGGCCTGCGCTTCACGCCATTCACGGTACACGTTCTGCATCGCGGTCTGTTTCTGCTCCGCATTCTGCTTGAACATATCTTCCAGATTGCCCTGGCCCAGCAGAACGTTCATTTGCGTCAGCGTGGCGGAGTAAATACGGTACTGCTCTTCCAGACGGTTAGCCAGATTCTCGTCCAGACCCGGAGTATTAGGCAAAGCGTAGTATTTATCGTAATGGGACTGCGCATCCGCCAGCAGGTTCTTCGCCGTGTTCACCAGTTCATTCAACTGGCCGCCGTTAATCTGAGACGCCATGCTGCTTTGCAGACGCAGCATGCCGCGGTTCAGGGTCACGCGGGCCTGGTTGAGGCTGATCCATGCATCGGTAAACTCGGCGACATTCTGGCTTGAGAGCTGCGAGACGGTGAAGTTATCTTTGTCGTTATTCAGCGCGTTGATAAAAATGCCGGCGGAAATGACTTGCATGATGCCGAGCACAAGCAGCACCGAAATAAGAAGGGTAATGACTTTTATACGTTTAAACATGCGTTGCCTTTTTTATATGCAGGTTTGTCTGACGTGGATATATCGGCAGGCACGGCGAGTTGTTTACTGTTTCCCCACGTTAAAAAACTTTCTAAAGTAATTTCCTGCATTCATTCAGCAAGTTAAAAGTCATTATTTTTTGTGATCTGGTTCTCACTTTTTCCCTTCCCTCTAAAGGGTTATAGCGTCGCCTTAAAGATGCATTTAAAATGCACTTTATATTATTGATGATGAGGTAACTGCTATGGCCTTCCGCGACCAACCCCTTGGCGAGCTGGCGCTCTCCATCCCGCGCGCGTCCGCGCTGTTTCGTAAATACGATATGGATTACTGCTGTGGCGGTAAGCAAACCCTGGCACGTGCCGCCTCGCGTAAAGAGCTGGATGTGGGGCTCATTGAAGCGGAGCTGGCGCAACTGGCTGAGCAGCCCATTGAGAAAGACTGGCGCACTGCAGCCCTTGCCGACATCATCGACCATATCATCGTGCGTTTTCACGACCGTCACCGTGAACAGCTGCCTGAACTGATCCTGCAGGCGACAAAAGTGGAGCGCGTTCACGCCGACAAACCTTCCGTACCACGCGGTCTGGCGAAATACCTGACCCTGCTTCACGAAGAGCTTTCCAGCCACATGATGAAAGAGGAGCAAATCCTCTTCCCGATGATCAAACAGGGTATGGGCAGCCAGGCGATGGGGCCCATCAGCGTCATGGAAAGCGAACATGATGATGCAGGCGAACTGCTGGAAGTGATTAAACACACTACCCATAACGTTACACCGCCACCAGAGGCGTGCACCACGTGGAAAGCGATGTACAACGGCATTAACGAGATGATCGACGACCTGATGGAGCACATCAGTCTTGAGAACAACGTCCTGTTCCCGCGTGCCCTCGCAGGTGAATAAAAAAAGGCGCCCGAGAGCGCCTTCCTGAGGTTATCATTCGGCCACAGCATCTGTGGCCTTTTTTATTAACGCATGCCTGCCATACGTTTCTTACCGATAAATAACCATCCCAGCCCCAGCGCGATGAACCACAGCGGCGTGACGATTAACGCCTGACGGGTATCGTCTTCCAGCGTCAGCAGAACCAGCACGAAGACGAAGAACGCCATGCACACCCAGCACATCAGCTTGCCCAGCGGCATTTTGTAGATCGATTTTTCATGCAGGTGTGGACGCTGTTTGCGGTACACCAGGTAAGAACACAGGATGATGGTCCAGACGAACATGAACAGGATCGCAGAGACCGTGGTGATCATGGTAAACGCACCGATCACACTCGGGTTCACGTAGAGCATCACCACACCGCCCAGCAGGCAGATACAGGAGAAGGTCAGCCCTTTCGCCGGCACCGCACGCTTAGACAGTTTGGCAAACGCGCGTGGCGCAACCCCTTCCTGTGCCAGACCAAACAGCATACGGCTGGTAGAGAACACCCCACTGTTGGCTGAAGAGGCCGCGGAGGTCAGCACCACGAAGTTAATCAGGCTTGCGGCCGCAGGCAATCCAACCAGTACAAACAGCTCAACGAACGGGCTCTTGGTCGGTACAACAGAGCTCCACGGCGTCACGGACATGATGATAATCAGCGCGAACACGTAGAACATAATGATACGAATCGGGATGGAGTTAATCGCGCGCGGCAGGGATTTCTCCGGATCTTTAGTTTCCGCCGCCGTGGTACCGACCAGCTCAATCCCCACAAAGGCAAACACCGCAATCTGGAAACCGGCAAAGAAGCCGCTGATGCCTTTCGGGAACCAGCCGCCGTCATTCCACAGATGCGCGAACGAAGCCTGAACGCCGGTTGGAGACTGGAAGTGCGTCAGTACCATCACCAGGCCGACAACAATCAGGGCGATAATCGCCACGATTTTGATCATCGCAAACCAGAACTCCATCTCACCGAACATTTTAACGGTGGCGAGGTTAAGGCTCAGCAGCAGAACAATCACCGCCAGCGAGGCCACCCAGTCCGATAACCCAGGGAACCAGAACTGCGCGTAGGCCGTGATGGCGACCACATCCGCCATGCCGGTCACCACCCAGCAGAACCAGTAGGTCCAGCCGGTGAAGTAGCCCGCCCAGGGGCCAAGCAGGTCGGAAGCGAAATCGCTAAAGGACTTGTATTCGAGGTTCGAGAGCAGCAATTCACCCATTGCACGCATCACGAAGAAGAGCATAAAACCGATGATCATATAAACGAAAATGATCGACGGCCCGGCAAGACTGATGGTTTTACCTGACCCCATAAACAGCCCGGTACCGATGGCACCCCCGATGGCAATGAGCTGAATATGACGGTTTGTGAGATTGCGCCGTAGCGACTGTTCAGACGACGCCTCTTCGTCGGCGACGACTTTAACCTGATCTACCATGTGATATTTTCCTGTTTATGCCTGTCTGTGTTGTTAAGGCTCTTCTGGCCTTTAAATACGTCAAAAAAATAACGGTCCCCATGAAAGGACTCATCGATATTAGGTAAGAATCGGCGGGATGAATACTATGATTTGGATATTATGTTAATAATATGTTTAAAGTGAGTGTCATATCACTCATACAACGCGAAACAGCTCACAAAAATACACGCAACAGTTTCGTTTGCAAGATAAAATGTTGATTCCGTCGTAACTATAGGTTTTATCACTATATTCCTCTCCCCCGAAGGAGAGAGGAAATAAGAAAAGCTGATTACAGAATTTCCAGCAGCTCGACTTCAAACACCAGGGTGCTGAATGGCGGGATGGACGCACCAGCGCCACGCTCGCCGTACGCCAGGTTGTGCGGGATAGTCAGTTCCCATTTGGAACCCACTGGCATCAGGGTCAGCGCTTCGATCCAGCCCGCGATAACGCCGTTAACCGGGAATTCAGCCGGTTCGCCACGTGCTACAGAGCTGTCGAACACCGTACCGTCGATCAGTTTACCGGTGTAGTGCACGCGAACGTGGTCAGTACGCGCCGGGATTGCGCCGTCGCCCTGATTGATCACGCGGAACTGCAGGCCAGACTCGGTGCTGTTCACGCCTTCACGCTCACGGTTCTCTTCCAGATATTTCACGCCTTCTGCAGCCATCTCTTCGAAACGCGCGCGACGCACGGCGTCAGCACGTTCGTGGATTTCACGCAGCGCACGGTGCACAACATCAACCGGAACTGCCGGGTTGTTGCCTTCCAGCGCATCAGCGATACCCGCCACCAGCGCTTCGGGTAACAGACCTTCCAGGCCGGATTCGCTCAGCTGCTGTCCTACCTGCAAGCCGATACCGTAACTTGCCTGCGCTTCGATAGTGTCAAAAGTCGGGGTGGTCATGGGTTTTCCTTCCATCACATTTAAAGTAGCGGGCAGCATATCAGCCATGCCCTTATGGGTAAAACTTTGTCTGAAGTTAAGGTGACAAACCGCGACGAAACAGAAACAATAGAGAGAACCAGGATTAATCCCGAACGAATGTCACGGATGTCGGGTTTGCTACGCCGTTCAGGCAGTTAGCAAACTATACTTCGGAGCACAGGATAAAAAAGACGCGGAGCAGGAGGAGAGCCATGCCCGGGCGATTTGAACTGAAACCTACCCTGGCGAAAATCTGGCAGGCGCCGGACAATTTTCGCATCATGGACCCGCTGCCGCCTCTGCATCGCAGAGGGATCATCATTGGCGCGCTGATGGTGATCGTGGGTTTCCTGCTTCCTTCCGGTGGCGATGACGCCGACACCGCGACGGTGACCCGCAATGCCCAGCTGGATATTCAGTCGCAAACGCGACCGCAGCCGGACACCCAGCCTGTGCAGACGCAACTGGTCACCCCGTCGAACGATCCGGGACAGGTTGCGCCTGTTGAACCGGAACCCATTCAGGATGAACAGCCACAGGAACAGGCAGCGGCCCCGGCAGAGCCACAGGCTCAGCAGCCAACCGGCATTGAGCAGCAGTGGCGTTCCTATCGCGTAGAGCCGGGTAAAACCCTTGCGCAGCTGTTCCGCGACCACAATCTGCCGCCAACCGATGTGTATGCCATGGCGCAGGTGGAAGGCGCGGGCAAGCCGCTCAGTAATTTGCAGAACGGCCAGCTGGTGCAGATACGTCAGAATGCCAGCGGTGTCGTCACCGGGCTCACGATTGATACGGGAAATGGCCAGCAGGTGCTGTTTACCCGCCAGCCTGACGGCAGTTTTATCAGAGCACGTTAATGTTCCGGCCGGGTAAGGCGAGCCAGCCCCCCGGCAATGCCCTTCTTAGTGACTCCGCTTATTGACCCACCAGATCCCCGAGCAGACCAGCACCAGCGCAATCGCATATTTGATGTCCAGAATGTTTTCACCGAGGAAAATGGCGGACAGCACCGTCCCGGCAACGGGGATCACAAAGTTGAACGGGGCAATCATACTTACGCGGTTCACTTTCAGCAGCGCGCTCCAGAGGGCGAACGCTACCGAAGAGAGTAACGTCAGATACCCCAGCACCGCGACGGCCGTCATGCTATGCACTTCCAGCGTCCCTCCCGTGAGATAGCCACCCGCCACCAGCGCCGCGCCGCCGATAGCCAGCTGCCAGCCGGTCATTACTGTCGGGTCGACGGTCTGGGAGATGCGTTTTCCGTAAAGCGTGGCGGCAGAAAGGATAAAGGCTGCCAGCACCACAAACCCGTCTCCCTTCCAGACGAAGCTGAATTCGCTTAACCCGCCGTGGAAGTTAACCAGCATCACTCCGGCAAAGCCCAAAATACAGCCAAGCGTTTTGTTATAGCTGAGCTTGTCGTTGTGGTAGATGAAATGCGCCAGCAGCACGCTGAAGAAAGTGCCGGTGGCGTTCATGATTGAGCCGTTCACGCCTGTCGTGTAGGCCAGTCCGATATAAAAGAAGATGTACTGAATGCTCGTCTGCGTCAGCCCCAGGACGGTCAATTGCCCAAACTGCCCGGGCGTGAACCTGCCGATGGGCTTACGCTGTGCTAATGCAAAGAGAAGCAGCAGCACACCCGCAAACAGAAAACGGTAACCGGCGAACACGACCTTTGAGGGAATATCATCGGTGGCAATCTGGAAGAGTTCATAGCCGCTTTTTATGGCCGGGTAAGAACTACCCCAAAGCAGACAGCAGAGCGTGGCGCAGGCATAGGCCACCTTTCGACGGGCAAATACGGGCGTGGGCAGAGCGGTTTCCATGTCGAATCTCATAAATAAAATTGCGTTTCATTTTATTATCCGAGAATGCGCCAGGAATAGCGACCCTACAAGCACTAAAGCGCGAGGCTGGTCCCTTAAAAAAGCAAAACGCCGGCACAAGGCCGGCGCTTCGACGTGAGCAGAGTAAAATTACTCAGCTACAACGTTAACAACCAGTTTAGCGAACACTTCGCTGTGAACCTGGAAGTCCACTTCGTGCTCACCAGTGGTACGCAGAACACCGTTCGGCAGACGAACTTCGCTCTTAGCCACTTTAACGCCAGCTGCAGTTACTGCATCAGCGATATCGCGGGTACCGATGGAACCGAACAGTTTACCTTCGTCGCCAGCTTTGGAAACGATGGTAACAGTGCCCAGTGCGTTGATTGACTCAGCGCGAGCATTAGCAGCCGCCAGAACGTCAGCCAGTTTGGCTTCCAGTTCAGCGCGACGTGCTTCGAAAAACTCTACGTTTTTCTTGGTAGCTGGAACAGCTTTACCCTGTGGAACCAGGAAGTTACGAGCGTAGCCCGCTTTAACGTTTACCTGATCACCCAGGCTGCCCAGGTTTGCTACTTTATCAAGCAGAATAACTTGCATTACCTTATCCTCTTAAAGTCGTATTAATGGACCGTGCCCGATTACTGATGACGATCAGTGTACGGCAGCAGGGACAGGTAGCGAGCGCGTTTGATAGCGCGAGCCAGCTGACGCTGGTATTTTGCACGAGTACCGGTGATACGGCTTGGGACAATCTTACCGCTTTCGGTGATGTAGTTTTTCAGCGTTGCGATATCTTTATAGTCGATCTCTTGAACGCCTTCCGCGGTGAAACGGCAGAACTTGCGACGACGGAAATAACGTGCCATATGGCTAGTCTCCAGAATCTATCAAATCAATCTGCTCGGCATGCAGAACCATTTTGCTCAGGCCGTTCTTTGCCTTGTGGCAAGAAATGAACCCCTGAACGATTACTGCGCTACCGACCGTTAAACTGTGAGTAATGGCCTGGTTTTCGTGTCCGCTAATAATAACGGGCATTTGGCACCACGCCTGCCGGTGAAAGCCGGCTTCCTCTTGCACAGAACGATGCTCAAGCACGAACTGGCAATGCGGAATTCCTGATGGACTGACCTTACGAAGGGGGGTCCTGCACACGGTACCGGACAACACCAGACGGTTGGTCATCAGAAATTACTCTTCAGAATCCCCAGCATCAGAATCATCTGCGGTTTCGTTTGCGAAATCATCGCGACGCTCACGGCGCTCGTCTTTCGCTTTAACCATCGGAGATGCTTCGGTCACTGCGTTTTTGGTACGCATAACCATGCTGCGGATAACGGCATCGTTGAAGCGGAAGGTAGTTTCCAGCTCATCGATCACTTCCTGCGGCGCTTCAACGTTCATCAGAACGTAGTGTGCTTTGTGCAGTTTGTTGATCGGGTAAGCCAGCTGACGGCGGCCCCAGTCTTCCAGACGGTGGATCGTACCTTCTGCACCAGTGATGGCAGCAGAGTAGCGCTCGATCATGCCCGGAACCTGTTCGCTCTGGTCAGGATGGACCATAAAAACGATTTCGTAATGACGCATCGAATTGCTCCTTACGGATTATTCAGCCTCCTGTCTGGGTCAGCCGAGGCCCGGGGAGGCAAGGAACGTGTTAAAGGTCGGCTGAAAAATTGACGCGTCATAATACTTGCGCGCCCCTGGAAACTCAAGCTGATTGCACAAATAATTCGCACAAAGCGTAAAGCTGGTCTAAGTGGGTGATTTAAAATTAATCACATCAGGAAGCGTTGTTTTTTTGAACAACAGCATCAGAAATGGTCACGCATCCCCGCCGGATAAGTGATTACACTTTAATCAGAGACCTTATTTATAAAAGGAGAGCAACACCCCCTTTCACAGCACGCAGTCGTGGAGCGCATATCATGAAAAAAATCGCATTTGCCGTAATGGCTGCACTTTTGCTCAGTGCAAACGCGATGGCAGCCATCAAGATAGACGGCCGGCAGGCCCAAAACATGGATGATGTGCAGAGCTTAGGCGTAATCTACATCAATCATAATTTCGCCACTGAAAGTGAAGCAGATCAGGCACTCAATCAAGAGACCGATGCTCAGGGTGCACAATATTATCACGTCATACTGATGCGTGAGCCCGGCAGCAACGGCAATATGCACGCCAGTGCAGATATCTACCGATAACGCTTTAACGCTAGCACCAGGAAAGCCAACAAAGAGAACATAGCCATAGTTTAACTTGCCCCCTGCCCGGGGGCTTTTTTTTACTAATGGCTCTGAAATACCACCGGTTACAACTGTTTTTCGGTATTCCAGAGCACTTATTCACTTCTGCCCGTAATAGGCGTTGGGCCCATGTTTACGCATGAAATGTTTATTCATAAGGTAATCATCAATGCCCTGAAGCTGCGGATTGATGCCGCGGGCAATCCACGCCATTCGCGCCACTTCCTCCATCACCACCGCGTTATGCACGGCATCGTGAGCGTCTTTTCCCCACGAGAATGGACCGTGCTGATACACCACAATACCCGGCGTATGCAGCGGCTCACGCTCAGCCAGCGTGTCGATAATGACGCGACCGGTGTTGAGTTCATACTCCCCTTCCACTTCGGCCTGCGTTAATGCCCGCGTGCAGGGAATATCGCCAAAGAAGTAGTCTGCATGCGTGGTGCCAAGAGCCGGAATGGGCAGCCCTGCCTGCGCCCAGGCCGTGGCATGGGTCGAGTGTGTATGTACAACGCCGCCCAGGGAGGGATAACGCTGATACAGTGCCAGATGGGTGGCGGTATCAGAAGAAGGACGCCACTTTCCGTCAACCACGTTGCCATGGAGATCGACAACCACCATGTCGTCGGCGGTCATGGACTCATAGGGCACACCGCTGGGCTTAATCACGACCCGCCCCTGCTCACGGTCGATGGCGCTGACGTTACCCCAGGTAAACGTCACCAGACCGTGGCGAGGTAGATCCATATTGGCCTCAAAGACCTGCTGCTTAAGCTTATGCATGCTCAGCCTCCATCAACCCAGCCCGCGCCATACGTTCACGGACCCAGTCCCGCGCCTTCGCCACTTCGGCTGCCGGGTCGTCCGACGTTTCACTCCACATCTCAATCAGGTAAGGCCCGCAATACCCTGTCTGTTTGAGCGTCTGGAAGCACCGTTCGAAATCCACCACCCCGGTGCCAAACGGAACATTTTTGAATACACCAGGCCGGGTATCTTTGACATGAACCGCCACGATATGGCCAATACCCGCCTGCAGTTCCATCTGCACGTCGTTATCCCAGGCTGACAGATTGCCGATATCAGGGTAGAGCTGGAACCACGGATTATTCAGGTAGTGCGCGTAACCCAGCGCCTTGCTGATGGAGTTCATTAACGGATAATCCATGATCTCCATCGCCAGCGTCACCTGAGCACGGCTGGCCATGTCGACGCTCTCTTTCAGGCCGTCACGAAAACGACGGCGCGTTTCATTGTTGGCGTCCTGATAGTAAACGTCATACCCCGCCAACTGGATCACACGGATGCCGACATCCTGGGCAAAGCGAATGGCTTTACGCATGATCTCCAGCCCCTGAGCACGCACACCATCATCTTCACTGCCAAGCGGAAAACGACGGTGGGCGCTGAGGCACAGGGAAGGCACACGTACCCCCGTTTCAGCGATGGCGCTAACCAGTGCCAGACGCTGTTCGCGGCTCCAGTCAAGGCGAGACAGGCGTTCGTCTGTCTCATCCACTGACATTTCGACAAAATCGAAGCCGAGTTGTTTCGCCAGTTGCAGCCGCTCCAGCCAACACTCCCCCGCAGGGAGTGCCTTTTCATAGATGCCGAGCGGGACTTGTTTAGACAACATACCCGCTCCTTAGCCCCAAAGCTGAGCGATTGAGCGTTTGAACTGACGCGCGGCTTCTACCGGAGAGGCGGCATCACGGATGCTACGGCCTGCGATAAAGACATGAATTGGGATACCTTTGAAGAGCGGCAGATCTTCCAGCGCCAGGCCTCCGGTCACGGTCACTTTGAAGCCCATATCGGCCAGACGCTTAATCGCGCTGATATCCGCTTCCCCCCACGCTACCCCAGCGGCCTGTGCATCACGGCTGCGGTGATAAACCACCTGTTGAATGCCCGCGTCACGCCACTCCTGCGCCTGCTCCCAGGTCCAGAACCCGGTCAGCTCAATCTGCACATCACCCTTGAACTCTTTTGCCACATCCAGCGCACCTTTAGCCGTGTTGATATCCGCACAGCAAATAACGGTGACCCAGTCGGCATTGGCTTCAAAACACATACGGGAAAGAATTTTGCCCGCATCGGCAATCTTGGCATCCGCCAGCACGATTTTATGCGGATACAGTGCCTTCAGGTCGCGGACGGCGCGAACGCCTTCACCCACGCACAGAATGGTACCGACTTCGATGATGTCCACTTCTTCCGCAATCAGGCGGGTGGTTTCGTAAGCGTGAGACAGAGTCTGGTTATCCAGCGCGACCTGCAACATTGGTAATGACATTTTCAATTCCCTCTTAAACTGCCGCCGCAGTGGCGTTATCAATTAAATCCAGCACGTCCTGCTCGGTGCGGCAGGCGCGTAAACGGTCGAAGTTGGCCTCATCATCAAACAGATTCACGATCTGCATAATGCCCACCTCCTGGTGAGTGTTGGCATCAACAGCCGCCATGGTGATGAGGATGTCGACCGGGTCGTTATCTTCGTGGTTGAAAGCCAGTGGTGTTTTCAGCGTAACCAGCGCAAAGCCGGTTTTTTTAACGCCCTCTTCCGGGCGGCCATGCGGCATCGCCAGCCCTGGTGCAATCACGAAGTAAGGGCCGTGCTCTGCAACACCATCCAGAATGGCCTGGTAATAACGCGGCTCGACAACATCGGCTTTTACCAGCAGATCTACGCTAAGTTTCACCGCTTCCTGCCAGGTGCTGGCGTCGGCCTGTAAAAGGATGGAGCTATTCTCTGCCAGCGAATCACGTAGTTTCATATTGCGTCCTTACTTCACATCTTGTGGGAAATGCGCGTTGATCACTTCCAGCAGCTTTGGCCCAAAGTCGGCTGGCGACAGCATGTTGCGCACGCCTACCACATATTTGTTGCCTGTCACGGTGATCTCACCGGCGATGTGGGTAGAGGCGATGATGATGTCCGCGCCGTTCAGTTCACTTTTGTATTCGCCCACTGCGCAGCTGTTCACCGTGTGGTCGATGTTTGACTGGGTTAAAAACTGGTCCACTTTCATCTTCATGATCATGGAACTCCCTTGCCCATTGCCACACACAGCCAGGATACGTACGGTCATAATCGAAACTCCTTAATGAGCAGAAACTTCTGCTGTTTGTTTTTCTGCATCTTCTTCAGCCCGCAGAGAGCGACCAGCGAAGAACATATAAGCCAGAGCAATGAGGAGGATGATGGCCATAAAGATCAGACCAACGGAGGCGAAGCCCTGCATCATCGGTGGTGCCAGAATTGACCAGTCGGCCATACCCATCCAGGCGCTCATACCGGTGAGCTTGACCGCCCACACACACCCGAAGATTTCCACCATCCCCATCACCAGGCAGATCTTGAGCGCCGCGCGCCAGCCACCAAAGTGGTTCGCAAAGACGCCAATGGTGGCGTTGGAGAAGAACATCGGGATAAAGCCAGGAATGATCAGAATGGAAGAGCCGCAGCCCACCAGGATACCCACCGCAATCAGCTGGCCGATGGTGCCCCACATGAAGCCCCAGACCACCGCGTTTGGTGCGAAGCTGTAGATAGCCGCGCAGTCAATCGCCAGTACCGCACCGGGAATCAGACGCTGAGAGATACCGTTGAAGGCTTCGGACAGCTCGGCAACGAACATACGCACGCCCTGGGTGATAATGAAAATCGCCACCGCGAAAGAGAAACCTGTTTGCAGGATATAGACAGTCCAGTGGGTTTTACCCGCCATCGCCTGTACGACGTCAATGCCAAAGGAGAGCAGAATGGCACCGAAGAAGAGGGTCATCACAATCGCCGTAGAAACGATATTGTCGTGGAAAATATTCAGCCAGCCCGGCAGTTTAAGATCTTCGACGCTCTCTTCTTTTTTGCCCAGATACGGCGCGACTTTATAGGCAATCCAGGAGGCAAACTGCTGCTGGTGGCCGATGGAGAAGCCGCAACCGTCGGTGACGTCCTGCGTGGGCTTGTACATCATGTTGGAGGTGATACCCCAGTAGAGCGAGACCAGCACCGCGGTGCAGATAATGGTCGTCCACATTGGGTAGCCAAAGATAAAGAAGGAAACCGCAATCAGCCCTGCCTGCTGGAACATGATATGGCCAGTCAGCATGATGGTGCGAATACCGGTAATGCGGCGCAACAGAACGTAAATGATGTTCAGCGCCAGCGCGAGCAGGACCGCATACCCTACCCAGCTGTAGGCATCGCCCATGCGATCGATGGTGGCCATCATCGAGGCGTAGGTGTCAGAGATGGCGCCGTTGATGCCATAGACTTCCGACATTTTGGCCACTACCGGCTTGAAGGTGCCGGTCAAAATGCCTGAACCCGCCTGCAACAGCATGAAACCGATGATGGTTTTAATGGTGCCTTTAATAATAACGCTGACGCTTTTACGCAGCAGGATATAGCCAAGGCACGTCACGATGCCCAACAACAGCGGGGCATTAGTCATTACCTGATTAAAGAACACGGTAAAGACGTTGTAGAGGATCTCCATAACTCTCTCCAGAAATGAGAACACGAGGGGCAATCCCTGTGCGGTTGGTGACAACACTCTATTAATCACAAAAAATCATCACAAGATTAAATCTGATTATTTGTGACGCATCACGCAAATTATTTCCCTGGTGTTAGTAATGATTTTCACTTCGGCATGCCACATAGAATTATTTTCATATAATTCATGCAATTAATGATTAATACGGTAAAAGATAACAAGAAGCGAGAAGAGCGTCCGTGACGTCAGGCAGATAAAATTACACATTTTGATCGTTGCAATGCGCGTGAAATGGTGCCAGCATTAATCACAACAAATCACCAATTGATTACTTTTGATTAAACCAGGAGTCAAAACGATGAGTAAAGTGAACACCATTACCCGTGAATCATGGATTCTGAGCACTTTCCCGGAATGGGGTAGCTGGCTGAATGAAGAGATTGAGCAGGAACAGGTTGCTCCTGGTACCTTTGCAATGTGGTGGCTGGGGTGTACGGGGATCTGGCTGAAATCAGAAGGTGGCGCGAATATTTGTGTCGATTTCTGGTGCGGCACCGGCAAACAGAGTCACGGTAACCCGCTGATGAAAAAAGGCCATCAGATGCAACGCATGGCGGGCGTGGAAAAACTTCAGCCAAACCTGCGTACCACACCGTTTGTTCTTGATCCGTTCGCCATTCGCCAGATCGATGCCGTTCTCTCTACGCACGATCATAACGATCATATTGATGTCAACGTGGCGGCAGCGGTCATGCAAAACTGTGCCGATGACGTACCGTTCATCGGGCCGCAAACCTGCGTGGATTTATGGATCGGCTGGGGCGTACCGAAAGAGCGCTGCATCGTCATGAAACCGGGCGATGTGGTCAAAATTAAAGACGTTGAGATCCACGCGCTGGATGCCTTTGACCGCACTGCACTGATTACCCTTCCGGCCGATCAGAAAGCCGCAGGCGTACTGCCAGACGGTATGGACGAACGTGCGGTGAACTACCTGTTTAAAACGCCCGGCGGTTCCCTGTACCACAGCGGTGACTCTCACTACTCAAACTACTATGCAAAGCACGGCAATGAGCATCAGATTGATGTGGCGCTCGGCTCATACGGGGAGAACCCACGCGGCATTACAGATAAAATGACCAGCGCCGATATGCTGCGCATGGCGGAAGCGCTGAACACCAAAGTAGTGATCCCTTTCCACCACGATATCTGGTCAAACTTCCAGGCCGACCCGCAGGAGATACGCGTACTGTGGGAAATGAAAAAAGATCGCCTGAAGTATGGCTTTAAGCCGTTCATCTGGCAGGTAGGAGGCAAGTTCACCTGGCCGCTGGACAAAGACAATCTCGAGTATCACTACCCACGTGGCTTTGATGATTGCTTTACTCTTGAGCCAGACCTCCCGTTCAAGTCATTCCTCTGATTATTAAGGCCCATCGCCAGACCCGTGTGTCTGGCGGTTTCATATTTCTTTTAGTAATTTCACGCTATTTCAAATATCATCTTTTAAAATCAATTCTTATCGGAATAGCTCATGACGGAAGCGCAACGGCATCAAATATTACTGGAACTCCTGGCGCAAACAGGGTTTGTCACCGTTGAGAAAGTGATCGAACGTTTAGGGATTTCCCCGGCAACAGCGCGGCGGGATATTAATAAGCTGGATGAAAGCGGTAAGCTGAAAAAAGTCCGCAACGGTGCGGAAGCGATTAGCCAGCAGCGTCCACGCTGGACGCCGATGAACATTCATCAGGCGCAAAATCATGATGAAAAAGTCCGTATTGCCCGAGCGGCATCGCAGCTGGTGAACCCCGGCGAGAGCGTGGTGATTAACTGCGGCTCCACGGCGTTTCTGTTAGGTCGGGAGATGTGCGGAAAGCCGGTACAAATCATCACGAACTATTTGCCGCTCGCCAACTATCTTATCGATCAGGAGCATGAGAGCGTGGTGATCATGGGCGGCCAGTACAACAAGAGCCAGTCCATTACGCTCAGCCCGCAGGACAGCGAAAACAGTCTTTATGCCGGACACTGGATGTTTACCAGTGGCAAAGGCCTGACCGCGGATGGCCTCTACAAAACCGATATGTTGACCGCCATGGCAGAACAAAACATGCTTAACGTGGTGGGCAAGCTCGTTGTGCTGGTCGACAGCAGTAAAGTGGGCGAACGCGCAGGAATGCTGTTCAGCCGTGCTGAACAGATAGACATGGTGATCACCGGCAAAGGTGCCAACCCTGAGATCCTCCAGAAACTGAAAGATCAGGGTGTCAACGTCCTGTGCGTTTAAAGGTGCTGGCGGAAGAAGTCCACCGTGGCGTCCAGCGCCGTTGGCGTAATGCGGTGGCGAACGCCCGCTTCCCACAGGCAGGTCAGGTTGCCATCCAGCCCCTCGTGCTGCAGCGCCTGCTGAAGCCGGAACGTTTCTCCGGGTGGGACGACATCGTCCGCATCACCATGCCACAACAGCAAAGGACGATCGGCCAGACGCGGTAACGCCCGGGTAACCTCCCACTCTGCAAGCGCCGCCTCAACCTCTGTGAGTGCCTGAGGTGGAAAAAGCGTCTTCGCCAGTGAGGTAAAGTAGCCCGAGCCCATCAGACAAGCCACTGACTTCACTTCTGGATGGTGCGTCATGATCCCCAGCGCCGCCATCCCGCCCATCGATGCCCCAGCCACGGCCAGCCGATTATCAGCCACCAGCCCTGCCTGGTAAAGCGCATCGCGCAGCCCGGCAAACTCGGTCAGGCTACCGTGCAAAATGTGCCAGAACTGCCCAAGTCGCGCCTGTTCGTTGCCGGTAAAACGTGCGCCGTGGTCGGGTGCATCCGGCATGACCACACGAAAACCGGCCTGCGCGAGTGCCACCGCAAAATAGCTGTAGACCAGCTTCGATGAGGTAAATCCATGATAAAACACTATAACAGGCAGTGGTTCCTCACGTTTTCCGGCGGGTGTTGCGTGTAATATTTCACGATCACCCAGATGGCGTATTTCAATTTCAATCATTGTCGACCCTGTAATGATGAATGATTCATAATGTTGAGAACTGGGTTACGATTTCACGCTATTTTCATTCGAAAATTACGCCCCAGCTAACACTTCGGGAACATTCCCCCAAAACTAAATTCACAGACAACTACACTATGGCTATCAGGAAACGAGATATGGTTATGCGCAGGTTTGCTGCTTTATTGCTGATGTTACTGCTCAGTGGCTGTAGCGCGCTGCAGGGAACGCCACAACCCGCTCCCCCGGTGGCCGATCACCCGCAGGAAATCCGTCGTAATCAGACGGAAGGATTACAGCGTATGGGTACCGTCTCTGCGCTGGTTCGCGGCTCCCCGGATGACGCGGAAGAAGCAATAAAGGCACAAGCCGTCGCCGCCAAAGCAGATTATTACGTCATCATTATGATCGACGAAACCATCATTACGGGACAGTGGTACTCACAGGCCATTCTGTATCGTCAATGATCGTCTTCATTTGAACGACATTTACACTGCTTTGCGTCCATAGACACTTTCCTGTCCACAATAAACTCCATGCCCGCAACAATGGAAGTGAGTTTATTCGCGAAGGATTGCCCGGCGGATACCGGAGACATGTGAAATGGAGCTGACGATGAAACGAACTCTTGCTTTGACCACACTGTTGCTCTCAGCAGGTCTTGTGAGCACAACCGCGCAGTCAGCTGAATTTGCCAGTGCTGATTGTGTGACTGGCCTGAATGAAATTGGCCAGATCTCCGTGAATAATATTTCGGGGAGCCCGCAGGACGTTGAACGTGTCGTTGCATTAAAGGCCGATGAGCAGGGTGCTTCATGGTATCGCATTATCCAGATGCAGGAAGATCAGTACATCGATCACTGGCGGGTACAGGCCATTCTCTACGCGTAATCCCCCCTCCGATAAAAGCCACTTACTTTTAGTGGCTTTTCGTTTTTGCAAATTTTTTATCTTTTAGCAAACCAATTAAAAACAATTAAATAACATTTTGTTACACTAAAACAGTAAACGTTATCTCTGCTCTGCCGTTGAAAAGCCATACCTTTTCAATGATGAGCAATTTATGATCAACTTTTTCCGTCGTGCAGGTCTGGGTGCAAAGCTGTCGCTGCTTACCGGTGCCAGTGTCGCCATCCTGTTTCTGTTTTTCACTTTTCTGCTCAGCCAAAAAGCCAGCCAGCAGCTTGAAGCCCTCGCGATAGAAGACCTGCATAATCAATCCACCGGCATGGTCGATATGGTGCAGATGTTTAACACCAGCCTGAGTGAAGAGGTCGAGAGTTATACCCGGCTGTTTACCACCTTTTTGCCCCAGCCACTGAGCGTTGATAACACTCAAACCCAGACGATTAACGGGATTAACGTTCCGCTCCTGAAAGGAGGGGAAACCGGGCTACATGAAAACAATACCCTTTCAGACGATTTTCTGAGCCGGACAGGGGCAATCTCGACCCTGTTTGTGCGTAGCGGTAACGACTTTGTGCGCGTCGCCACATCGCTGCGCAAAGAGAACGGCGAGCGGGCAATGGGCACCGTTCTGGATACCACCAGCCCGGCCTTTGCCGCCGTCACCCGGGGCGAGGTTTATCGCGGTCTGGCGCTGCTGTTCGGCAAGCGCTACATCACCCAATACCAGCCGGTTAAAAATGCAGACGGCCAGGTCATTGCAATCATCTTTGTTGGTGTGGACATCACTCACTCCTGGAACGTCATGCGCGAGAAAATACTCAACCGTCGACTGGGCGAGAGCGGTCACTTCTTTGTTCTGGACCGCAGCCATGGCAAAACGCGCGGGCAGTATCTGTTCCACACCAGCGCGGAGGGAAAAGTACCGGAGTGGGATAGCGCTATCCAGCAACAGCTGTTGAGTGATAAATCCGGCACGCTGGAGCGCGTCAGTGCCGATGGTCGCACGCTGACCATGGCGTATACGCCGCTGCCAGGCTGGAACTGGGCCATTGTCGGCGAAGTGGATAAATCGGTACTGCTCTCAAGCGTGACCGCCATGCGCGACCGCTTCCTGCTGGCAGGGGTGGTGCTGTCAGTGCTCTTCGCGGGTCTGTTTGTGGTCATTATACGTCGCATACTGACACGCCCATTGCGCAATGTGATCCACCTGGCCCGACAGTATGCCGCAGGCGATCTGCGCTCCAGCCTGCCCGTGACCCGCCAGGATGAGGTCGGTCAGCTCATCGATGCCATTAACGGTATTGGAGGGGGACTGCAGAAAATTGTTCTTCAGGTGCGCGAGGCCGCAGCGGAGATCCATATGGGCACCAACGCGCTGGCATCCGATAGCGAAGAAATCTCCGGGCAGATTAACAAGCAGGCCAGCAGTGTAGAAGAGACGTCTGCCAGCATGGAGCAACTGGCCGCGACCGTGCAGCAAAATGCCGCCAACATGGAGCAAACGCAGCAGCTGGTAGGCGAAACGTCGCGCGCAGTACACCAGGGTGGAGAGACGGTCACCCACGCTGTCGCTACCATGGATGATATTCGCGAAGCATCAAAGCGAATCGAAGACATCACGCGCGTGATTGAATCCATCGCTTTTCAGACCAACATTCTGGCGCTTAACGCAGCGGTTGAAGCAGCCCGCGCAGGCGAGCACGGAAAAGGTTTTGCGGTGGTGGCGCAGGAGGTACGCGCGCTGGCAGGACGCAGCGCCAACGCGGTGAAGGAGATTGAACAGCTCATCGGTGATACGCTCAGAAAAGTCAGCGAAGGCCATGCGCTGTCTGAACAAACGCGTCTGGCGATGGATTCCATCATCGTGCACATCGATAATATCAACAAGCTGGTCACGGAGATTAACCATGCGTCCCGCGAGCAATCCGCGGGAATAGGCCAGGTTAATCTGGCCATGACCCACATTGGCGAAGCGTCGCACATCAACGCCGACCGCGTCCTACGCAGCGAACAAACCGCACACACGCTGCGTGAGAAAGGCTCACACCTCACCCAACTGGTGAGCCTGTTCCAGCTAAAGAGTTAGCCAACCCTGCCCGTGGCACGCAACAGCAGGTCATTTTGCACCTGCTCGCTCATCAGCGTACCGCCACGGGTATCAAGCATCATGCGGCACCACGCCTGCGCCACGGGTGGCGATGCGTGCCGCAGCATCTGACTTCCGGCCCCCAGCAGGAAAAGCTGTTGCGTGATCTCCCGCCCCTGCGCCTCCTGCGGTTTTCGCAGTTTTTGCTGAAGCTGACGCCAGCTGCGATCGAAGTGCCTGTCCTGCCCTTTTACCTGGGCAAAATCATCCACAAGCAGGTCGAGGATGCCGGATTGCTTCGTCAGTACACGCAGAACGTCCAGGCACATAATATTGCCGGACCCTTCCCAGATGCTGTTCACGGGCATCTCACGGTACAAACGGGGAAGCTCACTCTCCTCGCAGTAGCCTGTGCCGCCGAGCACTTCCATGGCTTCCGCCACAAACGGGATACCCGCTTTGCAGACGCTGTATTTCGCCGCGGGGGTGAAAAGGCGCGCCCAGGCGGCCTCCTGAGGATCGGCACGCCTGTCCCACGCCCGGGCCAGACGAAACAACAGTGCCGTCTGGCCCTCCAGCATCAGCGCCATGCGGCTCAGCACATCGCGCATGAGCGGCTGGTCGATAAGGTTTTTACCAAACGTCTGGCGTTGATGCGCATGGTAAAGCGCCACGGATAAAGCCCGACGCATCAGCCCATGGCTGCCCAGCGCGCAGTCAAACCGCGTCAGGCCGCCCATTCGGAGGATCTGGCGTACCCCTTCTCCTTCCTCCCCCAGCAGCCAGCCGGACGCATCCAGGAACTCCGCTTCGCTGCTGGCGTTAGAGCGGTTGCCGAGCTTCTCTTTCAGCCGCTCCAGACGTACGGCATTGCGTTGCCCGTCAGGCAAAAAGCGTGGAACAAAAAAGCAGGACAGCCCCCCTTTCGCCTGGGCCAGTACCAGATGCGCATCGCTTTGCGGCATCGAGAAAAACCATTTATGCCCGATAAGCCGGTAGTTGCCGTCACTGCACTTTTCCGCTTTGGTGGTATTGCTGAGTACGTCCGAGCCGCCCTGTTTTTCTGTCATCCCCATGCCAATCAGCAGGCCACGCTTTTGCGCCCCTGGGGCAAGATGAGGATCGTAACGATCGCTCATTAACGGCGTGATCCAGTCACGGAACGGCTCGGGCAGCGCCTGTTGCAGCAGCGGTGTAGCAGCAAAGGTCATGGTAACAGGGCAAAGCGTGCCCGCTTCTACCTGAGCGTGCAGGACAAAACGTGCAGCTCTGGCGACAAACGCGCCTTTGCGCGCCTCCTCTTCCCACGCCAGGTTATGGACACGGTTGGCGCAAAGTCCCTGCATTAAGAGGTGCCATGCGGGATGAAAGCGAACGTCATCCAGTCGCTCCCCGGTGGCGTCATAGCGTAATAACTCCGGCGGATTAACGTTCGCCAGCCTGCCCAGTTCCAGCGATTCCGCGGTTCCTAACTGCTGGCCGATGCTGGCAAGAAGCTCGATATCCCACTCGGCGCCTTCGCGAACAACCGCGTCACGCAGAGCGCAATCAGAGAGGAAAAGGTTGCTGTTTGAGAGCGGTGCAGGTTGATTAAAAACGGTATGGGTCTGCCAGTGCATGCTGTCTCCCTCCTTCAGTGGCAATGAAGATAAGTATGGACAGGCCACGTGCACGCTGCATGGGAGTGAGGTCACACGATGACGATCCCGCTGATATCATTCGTGAAATAGCTCACAGAACATAAGAATAAACTATTTCGCGCATTCGCTTTTGTTGAATAATTTATTCTTACCCCCTTTCAGTGAGGAACGTTATGCAACCGGACGCGCACAAGCGTGCATTAATTGCAGGCTCCATTGGTAACTTTATCGAGTGGTATGAGTTTGCGGTCTATGGTTTTCTGGCGACCGTAATTGCGAAGAACTTCTTCCAGCTTGAGGGGGACGCGGGGCTGACCAGCCTGATCCTTACCTACGCTTCCTTTGCCATCGCCTTCTTCTTCCGCCCGCTGGGCGCGGTGGTGTTTGGCAGAATAGGTGACCGGATAGGCCGAAAACCGACGCTGATTATTGTACTGGTGCTGATGACGCTGGCCACCGCCGCAATCGGTATTGTGCCGGTCTATGCCAGCATCGGTATTGCCGCCCCGCTGATTATCACGCTGCTGCGCATCCTGCAGGGATTGTTCGCCGGTGGTGAGTATGGCGGCGCCGTCTCGCTGATGACCGAGTTTGCCCCACGCGGCAAGCGGGGCCTCTACGGTGCATGGCAGTCATTTACCGTCGCGCTGGGCCTGTTAGCAGGCGCTGGCATTGTCGCACTGCTCTCCGCCCTTCTGACACCGGAAGCCCTGCATGACTGGGGCTGGCGCATCCCGTTCTTCCTGGCATTACCGATGGGCGTGGTGGCGCTGTGGCTGCGGGTGAGTATGGAAGAGACGCCAAGCTTTGTGCAGCAGCAGGAAAAGCCGGTTGCCACTCAGGCTGATACCGTCGCCACGCTCAACGCCATTGTGATGGGCATTGGCCGGGTGATGGTCTGGTCAGCGGCGGGTTATACCTATCTGGTGATAATGCCCACCTATCTGCAGTCGGCGCTGCATACCGGGTTTAACCAGGCGCTGTTGATTGCGGTGATTTCGAATATCGGTTTTGCGCTGACGATTATTCCGTCCGGGATCCTGAGCGACAAAATCGGACGCCGCACGGTGATGATCGTCGCCACCACGTTGCTGCTGCTCCTTGCCCTGCCGCTGCTGAAGGTTTTACAGGCGGAGTCCAGCACGCTGGCCATCAAAGCGCTGGTGGTGCTGATTGCGGGTGGTCTGGTGGGGATGCTGGCAGGTCCCGGGCCGGCGATGCTCTCAGAGATGTTCCCGACGCGCGTACGGTATACCGGGCTTGGGCTGGCTTATTCCCTGTCGAACGCCCTTTTCTCGGGCTGTGCGGGGCTGATTATTACCGGGCTGATTAAAGAGACGGGCAACCTGGATATTCCGGCTTATTACGTCATGGCGACGGCGGTAGTGAGTATCTTCGCGCTAATGACGCTCAGGAAGGATGACCATTTGCGGTCACTGGAGGAGTGAGTTTTTCACCGTCTGGTGACTCTCCCACAGAAAATACGAAAGGCCGTCCTCAGGACGGCCTTGCTGTTTATTCCCCGCGCTGACGTACCGCTTCAAACAGGCAGATACCTGTTGCCACGGAGACGTTCAGAGACGACACGCTGCCCGCCATTGGAATGCTGATCAGCTCATCGCAATGCTCACGGGTCAGACGGCGCATACCTTCGCCCTCAGCACCCATCACCAGGGCCAGACGGCCGGTCATCTTGCTCTGATACAGAGTATGATCCGCTTCACCCGCGGTACCGACGATCCAGATATTCTCTTCCTGCAGCATACGCATGGTGCGCGCCAGGTTGGTGACGCGGATCAACGGTACGTTTTCCGCTGCGCCACAGGCCACTTTCTTCGCCGTCGCGTTAAGCTGTGCAGAGCGATCCCTCGGCACGATAACCGCATGAACACCTGCCGCATCTGCGCTTCGCAGACATGCGCCAAGGTTGTGCGGGTCGGTCACGCCGTCAAGGATCAGGAAGAATGGATTTTCCAGCCCGGCGATAAGATCCGGCAGATCGTTTTCCTGATACTGACGACCTGGCTTAACGCGGGCAATAATGCCCTGGTGAACGGCACCTTCACTTTTCTCATCCAGGAACTGGCGGTTCGCCAGCTGGATCACGACACCTTGTGCTTCCAGGGCGTGGATCAGCGGCATCAGACGTTTGTCTTCACGCCCTTTCAGAATAAACACTTCCTGAAAACGCTCCGGTGCGCGCTCCAGCAGGGCCTGCACCGCGTGGATGCCGTAAATCATTTCACTCATTGATGGTTCTCGTTCTGTCTTTTCTTTTCCCTCTCTCCGCAGGAGAGAGGGTCAGGTTGAGGGGGAGAATTACTCCGCCTGCTGTTTCTTCGCTGCGCGCTTTGCCCTGGTGGCAGCCGCAATTTTCTGCGTTTTGGTGGACGGCTTTTTCGCCTTCCGGGCCTCTTTCTTTGCGGCCTTCGGCTTCTGTTTCTTCTCACCGCGGAACGCGCTGTCTGGCTCGAAGTTTACCTTCTTACCCGCCTGACGACGTTTGCCACCGCTGTTGCCGTTGCCCCCTTTTTTCGTCTTTTCACGCGCCGTTTTACCCACATTACGCGGGGCACGCTCGCTGGAGATCAGGCTAAAGTCGATTTTACGGTCGTCCATATTAACGGCTTCGACCTTCACTTCCACGCGATCGCCAAGACGATAGGTCTGGCCGCCAGATTCGCCAATCAGGCGCTGCCCGACCTGGTCGAAACGGTAGTAGTCGTTATCCAGGCTGGAGACATGCACCAGACCGTCGATAAACAGTTCATCCAGACGGACGAAGAAACCAAAGCCGGTGACGCTGGCAATCACGCCTTTAAAGACGTTACCCACCTGGTCCAGCATAAAGTCACACTTCAGCCAGTCTGCCACGTCGCGCGTCGCTTCATCTGCACGACGTTCGGCCATGGAACAGTGCTGACCGAGTTGTAGCATCTCTTCCATTGAATAATGGTAGCCACCGGTTTCGGTCGTATTACCTTTATGACCCTGCTCCTGCGCCAGCAGATACTTGATCGCGCGGTGCAGGGAAAGGTCCGGATAACGACGGATCGGTGAGGTAAAGTGGGCGTAAGACTGCAGCGCCAGACCGAAGTGACCGCGGTTTTCCGGATCGTAAATCGCCTGCTTCATGGAACGCAGCAGCATGGTCTGCAGCATTTCCGCATCCGGGCGATCGCCAATCGACTCCAGCAATTCAGCATAATCACGCGGCTCTGGCTTGTTACCGCCAGGCAGTTCCAGACCCAGTTCAGCCAGCACGGAGCGGAACGCAGTGATGGCTTCGGTCGACGGTTTATCGTGAATACGGAACAGCGCAGGTTCTTTGGCTTTCTCAACGAAACGTGCCGCCGAGATGTTTGCCAGAATCATACACTCTTCAATCAGCTTATGGGCATCGTTACGCTGGGTCTGCTCAATACGTTCAATGCGGCGTTCAGCGTTAAAGATGAACTTCGCCTCTTCGCTCTCAAACGAGATCCCGCCGCGCTCTTCACGCGCCTGATCCAGCGTTTTGTAGAGGTTATGCAGCTCTTCGATGTGTTTCACCAGCGGCGCATACTGCTCACGCAGATCCTGATCGCCCTGCAGCATATGCCAGACCTTGGTGTAGGTCAGGCGCGCATGGGAGCTCATTACCGCTTCGTAGAATTTGTAACCCGTTAAGCGCCCTTTGGTGGAGATGGTCATCTCGCAGACCATGCACAGGCGGTCAACCTGCGGGTTCAGGGAGCACAGGCCGTTAGACAAGACTTCCGGCAGCATCGGGATTACCTGCGACGGGAAGTAGACCGACGTTCCACGGCTGCGCGCTTCGTTATCCAGCGGAGTATGCGGGCGCACGTAATAGCTTACGTCAGCGATGGCAACCCACAGACGCCAGCCGCCGCCGCGTTTTTTCTCGCAATAAACGGCATCATCGAAGTCGCGGGCATCTTCACCATCAATAGTCACCAGCGGCAGATCGCGCAGATCCACGCGGCCCACTTTGGACTCTTCCGGCACGTCTTCTTTCAGGCCGACAACCTGCTCTTCAACCGCTTTCGGCCAGACGTAAGGAATTTCATGAGTACGCAGCGCCATATCAACGGCCATGCCGGTGCCCATGTTATCGCCTAACACTTCGACGATTTTCCCGACCGCCTTGGTGCGTCGGGTAGGACGCTGGGTGAGTTCAACCACCACCACAAAGCCCATACGGGCACCCATCACCTCTTCAGGCGGGATCAGGATATCGAAGCTCAGGCGGCTGTCGTCCGGCACCACAAAGCCCACGCCAGCGTCGGTAAAGTAGCGGCCAACAATCTGGCTGGTTTTAGGGACCAGGACACGCACCACGCGCGCTTCGCGGCGGCCTTTACGGTCTGCGCCCAGCGGCTGCGCCAGGATCTGGTCACCGTGAATGCACATCTTCATCTGCTCAGAGGAAAGATAAAGATCGTCTTTACGGCCTTCTACGCGCAGGAAGCCATAGCCATCACGGTGGCCGATGACGGTGCCTTTCAGCAGGTCAAGACGTTCGGGAAGCGCATAGCACTGACGGCGGGTAAAGACCAGTTGCCCGTCGCGCTCCATCGCGCGCAGGCGGCGGCGAAGGGCTTCAATTTGCTCTTCACCTTCAATGTTTAATTCAACGGCAAGTTCTTCACGATTGGCGGGTTTTTCGCGTTTTGTTAAGTGTTCAATGATGAACTCGCGGCTGGGGATAGGATTCGCGTATTTTTCGGCTTCGCGTTCCTGGAAAGGATCATGTGACATATCGGTTCCTCCGTTGTCAGCTCCGGTGGAAATTTTCTTCATTCCACCAGCAATAATTTATAAAGTGGTTGATTCTCTTCAACCAAATCGGCCAGCGTGTAGTTATCCAGTTCCTTGAGAAAACTTTGCACGGCCAGAGAAAGTGCCTGTTTAAGGCGACAAGCGGGCGTAATGTGGCAGAACGCGCTGCTGCAGTTCACCAGAGACAACGGCTCCAGTTCACGTACCACATCCCCAACACGAATACTCTGCGCCGGTTTACCGAGACGGATCCCACCATTCTTCCCGCGGACGGCAGCAACGTATCCGGCACGACTAAGTTGATTGATTATTTTGACCATATGATTACGGGACACACCGTATACCTCTGTAACCTCAGAGATACTGGTCATTTTCCCATCGGGTAACGACGCCATGTAAATCAGCGCGCGTAAGCCGTAATCGGTGAAACTTGTTAACTGCACATCAACCTCAGGAAAAAGGGAAAACGCGGATAAACCGCACAGATATTCATTAATGATGATAAACCAGCCAGATAGTAAGCGGCTAATTTATTTGACAGACGGGGCGAAAAAGCGGAGATCGAGGAGCGTTCGCCGGATGGCGCGACGCGTATCCAGCCTGCGGGTTGTCCCGCAGGCCAGCAGTCACGAAGATTATGCGTCGAACGGGTCGCGCAGGATCATCGTTTCAGTACGATCAGGGCCGGTAGAGATAATGTCGATCGGCACTTCGGTCAGTTCTTCAATACGCTTGATGTAATTCAGTGCTGCCTGTGGCAGACCGCTACGCTCTTTCACACCGAACGTCGTTTCAGACCAGCCTGGCATGGTTTCGTAGATTGGCTCGATGCCTTTCCAGTCATCCGCAGCCAGCGGAGTGGTGGTCACTTCGCGACCATCAGGCATACGGTAGCCTACGCAGAGTTTCACCTCTTTCAGACCGTCCAGCACGTCCAGTTTGGTCAGGCAGAAACCAGACAGGGAGTTAATCTGTACTGCGCGACGCACGGCTACCACGTCCAGCCAGCCGGTACGACGACGACGACCGGTGGTCGCGCCAAACTCGTTACCCTGCTTGCACAGGAACTCGCCGGTTTCATCAAACAGCTCAGTCGGGAATGGACCCGCACCCACGCGAGTGGAGTAAGCTTTGATGATGCCCAGAACGTAATCCACATAACGTGGACCCAGACCAGAACCGGTCGCAACGCCACCTGCGGTGGTGTTAGAGGAGGTGACGTACGGATAGGTACCGTGGTCGATGTCCAGCAGCGTACCCTGCGCACCTTCGAACATGACGAAATCGCCACGCTTGCGCGCCTGGTCCAGCAGATCGGACACATCAACAACCATACCGGTCAGAATGTCAGCAATCGCCATGACGTCATCCAGCACTTTCTGGTAGTCAACAGCGTCAGCTTTATAGAAGTTCACCAGCTGGAAGTTGTGATATTCCATCACTTCTTTCAGTTTTTCAGCGAACGTCTCTTTATCAAACAGATCGCCCACGCGCAGACCGCGACGAGCAACTTTGTCTTCATAAGCCGGGCCGATACCACGACCGGTCGTGCCAATCGCTTTCGCGCCACGCGCTTTTTCGCGCGCTACGTCCAGCGCCACGTGATAATCAAGGATCAGCGGGCAGGCTTCGGAGAGCAGCAGACGCTCGCGAACGGGGATACCACGGTCTTCCAGACCTTTCATCTCTTTCATCAGAGCAGCCGGAGACAGCACAACGCCGTTACCGATGATGCTGGTGACGTTTTCGCGAAGAATGCCTGATGGAATAAGATGGAGGACGGTTTTTTCACCGTTGATTACGAGAGTATGGCCTGCGTTGTGACCGCCCTGGTAGCGTACAACATATTTAGCCCGTTCAGTCAGAAGATCAACAATCTTCCCTTTACCTTCGTCACCCCATTGGGTGCCCAGTACGACGACGTTGTTACCCATTTTTTTCAAAATCACCGTTTGCTTAAAAATGGATTCTACCATCGCTTTTTCAGATATACAGCACTTTTTGACCTCAAAATACGCCAAACCAGATTACTTTTTGATCAGCCAATCGTTTTCCTCAACATGTAGTAGATAACGATGCCGGCAACCACAAGTCCGCCCCCAAATCGACGCAAAATATTATCCGGCAACTGGCTCAGAGAGGCTATCATCCGACGCCATGCACGCGGATAAAGCATCGGTCCAAGGCCTTCCAGCACCAGAACCAGGGCCAGCGCAAGCCAAATCGTTGAATTCATTTTTCATCCTTATAAAAGAAAACCACCGCTCCGTTGAGAGCGGTGGTTTGAATACTCAAACTGGCCTGAGTTTATCGCGTTGCGTTAGCCGGCGTCTTCATGTAACGGAAGAAATCGCTGTCCGGGCTGAGCACCATCACATCCTGGTTGCTCTGGAAGCTGTTCTCGTAAGCACGCAGGCTACGGATAAAGGCGTAGAAGTCGGGATCCTGGCTGAAGGCATCGGCAAACAGTTTTGCCGCTTCGGCATCCCCTTCACCGCGCAGAATACGGCCCTGACGCTCAGATTCTGCCAGCGTCTTGGTCACTTCGTAATCCGCTGCCGCACGCAGTTTCTCCGCCTCTTCCTGACCTTGTGAACGATGACGACGGGCTACCGCTTCACGCTCGGCGCGCATACGGTTGTAAATCGCCTCGGACACTTCCGCTGGCAGGTTGATCTGCTTGATACGGACGTCGACCACTTCGATACCCAGAGCAGCCATACTGTTCGGGTTGATCACCGGCACTTTGCCGTTGGTTTCAGCCTGAACGCGTTCTGCCGCTTTGGCAATGGCATCATCCGCTGCCGGGGTGGTGACTTCGTCTTCGGTTCCTGCAGAACCGGAGTTCAGCGCATCACGCACTTCCAGCGTCAGACGACCACGGGAGTCGGTGACGATGTCTTTCACATCCAGACGACCAATCTCAGAGCGCAGACGGTCAGAGAACTTACGTTTCAACAGCACTTCCGCCTGAGAAACGTCGCCACCGCCCGTTGCCAGGTAGTAGCGGCTGAAATCACTGATACGCCATTTGATGTAGGAATCAACGATCAGGTCTTTCTTCTCTTTAGTCACGAAACGGTCGGCCTGGTTATCCATGGTCTGGATACGGGCGTCGAGCGTTTTCACCGATTCAATCAGTGGCATTTTAAAGTGCAGGCCCGGCTCAAACACCAGCGGCTTGTTCTCGCTGTCGCGCAGAACTTTACCAAAACGCAGGGTAATTCCACGCTCGCCCTCTTTCACCACAAAGATAGAGGTATAAAGCACGACCAATACGATGATGATGATCGCAATAACTGACTTACGCATCCTTATTCCCCCTGACGCTGGTAGTCGTTACGCTGCGCGTTAGCACGGCGTTGGTCCATAATGTCACCATCGTTCGAAGAAGGCGTGGTTGTGGCGCTTGAGCTACCGGATGCCGCAGGTGGCAGACGCAGCAGGTTGTTGGCACCGCTGGTATCCGCCTTTGCCGCCGGCGCCGAACCGCCTTTCAGCATCTGATCCAACGGCAGTACCATCAGGTTTCCACCTTTGCTGTCGTTAACCAGTACCTTACGCGTATGGCTCAGCACTTTTTCCATGGTCTCAATATAAAGACGTTCACGGGTAATCTCCGGAGCCGCTTTATATTCTGGCAAAATCTTCGCGAAACGCGCCACTTCACCCTGAGCTTCCAGGACGGTCTGAGTTTTATACGCACGCGCTTCTTCAAGAATACGCTGCGCCTGACCGTTAGCACGTGGCTGAACTTCGTTGGTGTACGCTTCCGCTTCACGGATGTACTGTTGTTCGTTTTCACGGGCGGCAATCGCGTCATCAAACGCGGCCTTCACCTCTTCCGGCGGACGAGCAGCCTGGAAGTTGACGTCCAGCAGGGTGATACCCATGTTGTACGGGCGAATGGTCTCTTCCAGCTCACGCTGGGTATCGCTACGAATAACGGTACGACCTTCGGTCAGAATGCGGTCCATGGTGTATTTACCGATCACACCGCGCAGCGCACTGTCTGTGGCCTGGCGCAGACTGTCATCTGCACTGGTCACGCTAAACAGGTAGTGCTGCGGATCGGTGACGCGGTACTGGACGTTCATCTCAACGCGCACAACGTTCTCGTCGGAGGTCAGCATCACGCCGGAGGCCGCCAGTTCACGGACAGACTCCACGTTCACCGCGGTCACGTCGTCAATGAAAGTCGGTTTCCAGTTCAGACCTGGTTCAACCAGATGGCTGAACTTACCGAAACGGGTGACCACACCGCGTTCCGCTTCTTTAATGGTGTAGAACCCACTGGCAGCCCAGATGATCACCACGGCAGCGGCAACAATGCCCACCACGCGGCCCCCTAACTGCGGGCGCGGCCCCTGAGTGGAACCCCCACCAGAGCCAGAACCTTTACCTCCGCCAAGACCACCAAGCTTCTTGCTTAGCTTGCGGAAGATATCATCCAGATCCGGCGGCCCCTGCTCGCGACCACCTTTGTTGCCATTTCCCCCAGAGTTGCCGCCTTGATTATTGCTGCTTCCCCACGGGTCGCGGTCTTGTCCGTTATTACCGGGCTGATTCCACGCCATGTATATGCTCCATATTTGTTATGCAAGGGCGAATTATTCAGGCATCCCCTTTCTGATCAGACGATATAGTCGACCAGCGCAGGTTCTTGTTTACAGAGGCGACGCCAGTCAACGATCGGCAAACGCACCTGCATCCCCACGCTGCCGTCATCCTCCATCCACTCTTTTTCTATCGCCTGAAGCTGATAAAACCGGCTGCGCAGCCTGCCTTCCTGTGGCGGCAATCGCAGCGTGTGCTGGGCTACCTCACCGGAAAGACGTTCTGTCAAAGCCTGGAAAAGCAGTGGCACACCAATACCGGTCTGAGCGGAAAGCCAGACCCGAATCGGTTTGTTCTCTTCATCTCGGTCGATACGCGGCTCAAAATCCTCCAGCATATCGATCTTGTTCATCACCAACAGCGTTGGGATGTCGTCGGCGTCGATCTCGTCGAGCACCACGTTTACCGCGTCGATGTTCTCCTGCAAGCGAACGTCTGCAGCATCAATGACGTGCAGCAGCAGGGTCGCCTGACGCGTCTCCTGCAGGGTGGCTTTAAACGCAGCCACCAGGTCATGCGGCAGGTGACGGATAAACCCTACGGTATCCGCCAGCACCGTTTCACCGACGTCGGCGACGTCAATACGACGCAATGTGGGGTCCAGGGTCGCAAACAGCTGGTCTGCGGCATAAACCTGGGCCTCAGTAATCTGGTTAAACAGGGTGGATTTACCGGCGTTGGTATACCCCACCAGCGACACCGTCGGGATGTCAGCTTTCGATCGCGCCCGACGTCCTTGCTCACGCTGTTTTTCAACGCGTTCCAGACGTGAAAGGATCTGGGTAATACGGCCACGCAACAGACGGCGGTCGGTTTCAAGCTGGGTCTCACCCGGACCGCGCAAACCAATCCCGCCCTTTTGTCTTTCAAGGTGGGTCCAGCCACGCACAAGCCGCGTTGCCAGATGGCGCAACTGCGCCAGCTCAACCTGCAGCTTACCTTCGTGAGTACGCGCACGTTGAGCGAAAATATCTAAAATCAAACCCGTGCGATCGATAACACGGCATTCGCAAAGACGTTCCAGGTTACGTTCCTGAGCCGGAGACAGCGCATGATCAAACAACACGACTGACGCGCCGGTTGCTTTTACGGCATCCGCAATTTCAACTGCTTTACCTTCACCAACAAAATACTTTGGGTGCGGCGCTTTACGGCTACCGGTAATCACCTGCATTGCTTCGACACCGGCGGAAGAGACCAGAGATTCAAACTCATGGAGGTCTTCCATATCTTTGTCTTGCGTAAAATAGATGTGTACCAGCACCGCCTGCTCACCGGCATCATAACGGTCAAACAAGCGTAAATTCCTCAAAAAAGATCAGCGGGGAACGCAGGATCCCTGGCTCCCCGTGTGGATAACAGCCCGAAACCTTATTCGGTATCTTCGCTGTCCTGCGCAGGAGAAGAAGAACCCTGCGCGCTGCTGCCATGATGGTAGTTACTACCCGTGCCGCCGCCAGTGTTATTGCTGTGATGGGATACCGGACGAGACGGAACAACTGTAGAAATAGCGTGCTTATAGACCATCTGACTGACCGTGTTTTTCAACAGGATCACGAACTGATCGAAGGATTCAATCTGACCTTGCAGCTTAATACCATTCACCAAATAAATAGAAACTGGAACACGTTCCCGACGCAATGCGTTCAGGAACGGATCTTGTAAAGATTGCCCCTTAGCCATTCTATCTTTTCCTTATATGCTTGTTTTGTACTTAGAACCTTGCGATTCTGAAAAATTGCGCACGATACGACTCAATTGTACACATTCAGTGAGCGATATCACCAACAACCTCAATCACTTCGTTTAACGCCTGTTGCGGTTTTTCACTGTCTAACCAGTGAACACCGTCCCAACCGCGCAACCAGGTGATCTGGCGCTTCGCTAACTGTCTCGTGGCGCAAACACCTCGATAAACCATTTCATCATATGAAATCTCGCCTTCAAGATATAACCACATCTGGCGGTATCCCACACAACGAACGGAAGGCATATCCGTATGCAAATCTCCACGGGCAAATAGCGCCCGCACTTCTGCTTCAAAATCTGAAGCTAACATCTGATGAAAACGCTGCTCAATTCGTTGATGGAGCAGTTCACGGCTCGCCGGGGCGATGGCGAACTGATGCACCTGATACGGCAGAGCGTCTCCTGACGTTTGCGTCAGTTCCGTTAAAGTTTTACCCGAAATGAAAAAAACTTCCAGTGCCCGGGAAAGCCTTTGCGGATCATTTGGATGGATCCGTGCTGCGGCAACCGGGTCAATCTCGGCCAGTTGCTTATGCAAAACGTCCCATCCCTGCTCTGCCGCCTGCTGCTCAATTTTTGCTCTTACTTCCGGATCCGCTGATGGCAGAGGTGAAAGCCCCTCCAGCAACGCCTTGAAATAAAGCATGGTTCCGCCGACCAACAGCGGTATACGTCCCGCCGCCGTTATCTCGGCCATCTCGGCTAACGCATCGCGGCGGAAATCCGCTGCGGAGTATGCCTGAGCCGGGTCGAGAATATCCAGCAAACGATGCGGTGCCGCGCGCAGTTCGTCTGCGTCAGGCTTCGCCGTGCCGATGTCCATCCCTCGGTAGATAAGGGCAGAATCGACACTAATCAACTCTACAGGCAAAACTTTACGCAACTCAATGGCCAGTGCCGTTTTGCCGGAGGCCGTGGGGCCCATTAAAAAAATCGCCTTTGGCAGGCTCGCCTTGCTTACGTCAATCATGTTTCAGGGCATTCATCGCCGTTTGTAAATCAACAGGTTGTAATAACCCACCTGGCGGTGTCTTCACCAGATGCGGACAAAGGCGTTCAACCTCCGCCAGCACGCTAATGGCCTGCGCCATACTCCACGGCGTATGTTCGCTTGCCAGATGGCGGGCGATCCACTGCGCGGTGTTGGCGGCATCAAACGACGTTTGCTGCGCCAGGTAGCCTATCAGTTCAGGAATCAAGTTTTGTAAATTTTGTTGGCGTAAGGGTAAAGGCACTGCGCGAATGGTCACATGTTGTGGTTCGAGCACCATTTCAATGCCCATCTGCGCCAACAGGGCCTCTGCGCGACGCAGTACCCCTGTTTCTTCAGGGGATATTTTTAGCCGAACGGGGATCAGCAGCGGTTGTGCACAGGCCGCGTTTTCACCCGGAGTAAGCTGCACTTGTTTAAGCCAGCGTTCCGCCACCGGCAATGCCAGAAGCATCACGTGGCCTTCGCGCTCCAGCAGCGCCATATCCGGTGCAATAATCGTCAGAACCCGGCCAAAACTCTGGCTGTGGCCGTCCAGCGAAGGCGCTGGTACCGCGACAGGCGCTTTGCGCTCCACCGCGGGGGTTTCCAGCAATTTGCGGTACAACGCTCCCTGCTGTTTTTGATAGCCAGGCTGGGCGTTTGGATAGTTCGCTCCCGTTGGGCGCGGTGTGCTACCCGCAGCAGAGAAACGCGGGGCATCCGGCTCACGCGCCACGGCAGGTTCAGCAAAATGGTTCCGGCCCGCTGCAACACGGTTTTCCGGAAACGCGCGCGGGGCGGGTTCTTCTTTTTCCAGCGGCAGCGTCGGTTCAGCCTGCTGTTGCAATACGCTCAGCACGCCCTGATAGATAAAATCATGCACCAGACGTGACTGGTGGAACCGCACTTCATGCTTGGCAGGATGGACGTTAACGTCCACCTGGTGTGGATCGATTTCTAGATAGAGCACAAACGCCGGTTGCTGATCTGCGCCCAGTTTATCTTCACAGGCCTGACGAATGGCGTGGTTGATGAGGCGGTCACGCATCATGCGGCCGTTCACGTAGCAATACTGGATCTCAGCGAAGGCGGCGCTGCTCGCGTTGGGGTCAGCCACCCAGCCGCGCATGGCCAGATCGCCATGCTGCCACTCAATGGCCAGCGCGTGCTCGAGGAACGGTACGCCGCAGATAGCGCCCAAGCGGCGCTCTTTTTGCCCACCTTCCGCCACGGCGCGGTACTGGCGCATGACTTTGCCGTTATGGCTAAGGTTAATGGTCACGTCAAACCGCGCCAGGGCAATGCGACGAATGATCTCATCGATATGCCCAAACTCGGTTTTTTCGGTACGCATAAACTTGCGTCGGGCGGGGGTGTTATAAAACAGATCCAGCACTTCCAGCGTCGTACCGACCGGATGCGCCGCTGGTTTAATCGTCACGTCCATATCACGCCCTTCGGCGTACGCCTGCCAGGCTTCCTGCTGTTCAGCGGTACGGGAGGTGAGCGTGAGACGGGAAACGGAGCTGATACTGGCCAGCGCTTCCCCGCGAAAACCGAGGCTGATGATCGCTTCCAGGTCATCAAGAGAGGCAATTTTACTGGTGGCATGACGCGCCAGCGCTAACGCCAGCTCGTCTTTTTTAATTCCACAGCCGTTGTCACGAATGCGAATCAGCTTTGCGCCGCCGCGTTCGATATCAATATCAATGCGGGTGGCCCCCGCATCAAGGCTGTTTTCTACCAGCTCCTTCACCACCGATGCAGGGCGCTCCACCACCTCACCGGCGGCGATTTGGTTCGCGAGCTGCGGCGGTAGAACCTGAATCGGCATGAATTCTCCTTAGTTGGTCGCGGTCATCTCACCTGGCTGCGCTGCGCTGGCCGTCTGGGCGGCACCGCCCTGTGGCGCGGACTGCAGCGGATGCGCATCAAAGTATTTACGCAGACCGTTATAGATCGCTTCGGCAATTTGCTGCTGATAGCTGTCGCTGCCCAGCAGGCGTTCTTCAGCGTTATTACTGATAAAGCCTGTTTCCACCAGAATCGATGGAATATCCGGCGATCGCAGAACGCCAAGGCTCGCATGCTCCGGACGGCGCTTGTGCAATGACCCGATGCCCTGCAGCTGATTCAATACATTTGTGGCGACATCATACCCGACGCGCTGGGAATGACCGAATTGTAAATCCAGCACCGCCTGGCTGAGATACGGATCGGCCTGGCTGTTTGCCAGCACATCACCCGCCCCACCTAACAGTTCGGACTGTTTCTCGTGCTCTTCAAGCCAGTTTGCCATTTCACTGTTCGCCCGACGGTTTGACAGCACCCACACTGAGGCTCCCGTGGCGTTACGGTTTGGCGCGGCATCCGCATGAATGGACACCAGGAAATTGGCATTTTGCTTACGTGCCACATCCGAGCGGCCCATCACCGAGATAAAGTAATCGCCGTCGCGCGTCAGCACGCCTTTAAACATAGGATCGTCGTTTAGCAGCGTCCGCAGCTTACGGGCAACCGCGATGGTGACATTTTTCTCCCGCGTACCGCCCGGGCCAATTGCGCCGGGATCCTGACCGCCGTGCCCCGCATCGATGGCGATAATCACTTTATCACCGCTGACCGCGCGACGTGCGCTGGCCGCCGGCCGCGTCACGGTATTGCTGCTGGTAACGCTGGTAATGCGGTCGCTGTCCGTTTTAAACGGATTACGTGCCGGTTCAGATGGGCGCGGGGTATAAACCGGCTCTTCCACGCGTTTCGCCACCACAGGTGGAGGCGGAGGCGGCGGAGGGGCGTCAGCGTTGATGGTAAAGACCACCGTATAATTCGCACCGTTTTGCTGTTTAACCGCTCTGGTTTTACCCTTTTCGGTTAGGTCGACCACCAGACGCAATGACTGGCTATCTTTTGGCGAGCCGGAACGAATGCTTTTAACCAGATTATTGCCGCTGAACTGGAGCGGTAACCCCTGGATAACCCCGGTTTGTTTGATATCCAGCGCCACGCTGTGGCTGTCTGGCTGTGAAAAAGCATATTCCGGATCGCCCATAAAGCTGAATGTGATCCTGGCCTGGCTTTCGCCGTTCGACACCTGAATATCCGACAGGCTTGCCGCCCCGGCCTGCGCGCACAGCAGCACCGTGGCAGCCAATAACCAACCTTTAACGCGACTAATCATCCCGTCATCCCTACGCTTAACCGGCCAGACGCGCCAGTAAGGAACTACCTGATGAGGAAACAGCACTGATGCGTGCCTCACGCCCTTGTGCCTGGTAATCTAAGTGAATTTCGACATCCGGGTCAGGCAACACACCCGCACCTTGTTGCGGCCACTCCACCAGGCAGATGGCATCATTGGCAAAATAATCACGGATCCCCATAAATTCCAGCTCCTCGGGATCCGCAAGGCGGTATAAATCAAAGTGGTACACCATGAGATTTTCAAGGGTGTACGGTTCTACCAGCGTGTAGGTTGGGCTTTTCACATTGCCTTTATGGCCTAACGCCTGCAGAAAACCCCGGCTGAAGGTGGTTTTACCCGCACCTAAATCACCATACAGATAAATGACGGTTGCCCCCTGACAGGCCTGTGCCACGCGTTTGCCAAGATCTAAAGTGGCTTGTTCATCAGGTAAAGAAATCGCTCGATTAGTCATTTTCTACGTCAATCACATCCGGGTTAACAACACGCCGTAGCGTGCAAAAAAGATCGGTGGCCAGCATTCCGCGTGTACCGTAACGTGCCGCCAGCTTATCCGCCGCGACACCATGGGCCACGCAGCCAGCGCAGGCTGCATCATAAAGGGGAAGTTTCTGTCCAAGCAATGCGCCAATGATGCCGGAAAGCACATCGCCCATTCCGCCGCTCGCCATGCCCGCATTTCCGGCATCGACAATGCCCAGTGCCTCGTCGCTGGCGACAACGGTTCCTGCCCCTTTCAGAACGGCAACACCTCCGTAACGTTTTACCAGACGCCGGGCAGAAAGTAAGCGATCGCTTTCAATTTCTGCCACGCTGCAGTTAAGCAGGCGCGCGGCTTCGCCGGGGTGCGGCGTCAGAATGCGATTGTGACGCTTATCAGGATTGATTGCCAGAAGGTTCAGCGCGTCGGCATCCCACAGCATCGGTTTACGAAAATTCTCGACCTTCTGCAGGGCCTGTTTCCCCCAGGCCTGCTGCCCAAGCCCCGGGCCAATGACCACGACATCCGCCCATTCGAGACTCTCTTCAAGCGACTGCGGCGTCAATTCATGCACCATCAGCTCCGGACGGGCCGTAATAATTGGCGCACTATTTTCGATGCGCGTCAGCACCCGCACTAAACCGGCACCACAACGCAATGCCGCTTCCCCCGTCATGCGGATAGCCCCCGCCGTGCCGTGGTCACCTCCAATGATCACCAGCCTGCCGTGATCGCCTTTATGGGACGTCGGGCGGCGCGGCGGTAGCCACTGTGCCAGCAGCGAAGCATCAACGCGCGAAACGTGGGTTTCCTGTCCGGCAAGCCAGCTCTCCAGCCCCAGTGCGTTATGGTGCAACGTTCCCGTGACATCCCGCGCTTTACCGGTAAGCAGCCCCGGTTTCAGGGCGATAAAGGCAACGGTGTGCGCGGCCTGAATCACCGCGCCCGGCGTCGTGCCGGTTTGCGCCATCAGGCCAGAAGGTATATCCAGGGCCACCACCGGCGCGCTGTGGGCATTGGCACGTGCAATCAGGGTGGCAACCGGGTCGCGCGGCGCACTGCGTAGTCCGGTGCCCAGCAGGCCATCAATAATCACATCAATCTCTTCCGGCCAGACGATATCGGTGGCATGAATAACACCGCCCGCGTTCAGCCAGGCTTCCCGCGCCGCGCTGGCCTCTTCTGGCAGCGGTTTATCGCTCTCCTGCGCCAGCAACGTCACGTGGATCCCGGCGGCAACCGCCAGGCGGGCGACGACATAACCGTCACCGCCGTTATTGCCGTGTCCGCATAAAATCAGCCAGTGCGACGATTCAGGGTAAGCCGCGCGGGCAACGTTAAACGCCGCTTCGCCCGCGCGTTGCATCAGTTCATACAGGGTAATGCCGAGGCTGTCTGCGGCCTCTTTTTCGGCGTGCCGGAGGTCATCCGCATGCCAGATGGAATGTGGTATACTTTCGGGGTTTTTCTTCACAGTATGGTCCGTCATGTCACAGCCCCTCGATCTCAATGAATTAGCGCAAAAAATTAAACAGTGGGGTGCTGAGCTTGGCTTCCAGAAGGTGGGTATCACCGATACCGACCTCTCCGCCAGCGAGCCGAAACTGCAGGCATGGCTGGATAAACAATACCATGGCGAAATGGAGTGGATGGCGCGTCATGGCATGATGCGTGCCCGCCCACACGAGCTGTTGCCTGGTACATTACGCGTCATCAGCGTACGCATGAACTACCTGCCCGCCAACGCGGCGTTTGCTCGCACGTTAAAAAATCCCGCTCTCGGTTACGTCAGCCGGTACGCCCTGGGCCGTGATTACCATAAGCTTCTGCGTAACCGTTTAAAAAAACTTGGGGAAACTATTCAGCAGCACTGTGTGTCGCTGAATTTTAGACCGTTTGTAGACTCTGCGCCTGTTCTTGAGCGCCCGATAGCAGAAAAAGCCGGGCTTGGCTGGACAGGTAAGCACTCACTTATCCTTAGCCGCGACGCCGGATCGTTCTTTTTCCTCGGTGAACTGCTCATAGATTTGCCGCTGCCGGTAGATGGTCCGGTAGAGGAAGGTTGCGGGCGCTGCGTGGCCTGCATGACCATCTGCCCGACGGGTGCCATCGTTGAGCCTTATACGGTGGATGCGCGCCGCTGCATCTCCTATCTCACCATTGAACTCGAAGGGGCGATACCGGAAGAATTCCGTCCGCTTATCGGGAACCGTATCTACGGCTGCGATGACTGCCAGCTGATCTGTCCCTGGAATCGTTACTCGCAGCTTACGGATGAAGACGATTTCAGTCCTCGTAAAGCGCTTCATGCGCCTCAGCTTATCGAGCTCTTCGCCTGGAGTGAGGCCTGGTTCCTGAAAGTCACCGAAGGATCCGCCATTCGGCGTATTGGGCATCTGCGCTGGCTACGAAATGTCGCCGTTGCGCTGGGCAATGCGCCCTGGGATGAAGCCAATATTCAGGCGCTCGAAAGTCGCAGAGGTGAGCACCCACTTCTTGATGAACACATAGAATGGGCGATTGCGCAGCAAATCGAGAAGCGCAATGCCTGCGTTGTCGAGGTGCAGCTGCCGAAGAAACAACGGCTGGTGAGAGTGATTGAAAAAGGGCTTGTTCGGGATGCTTGATATATTCACAGCCTGTGAATAAAAATAAAAACTCAAGCGCCATCGGGGCTGGCAATGAGGTCAAGTGATCTAAATAACATTTTGAAATGAAATTTACTTCATTAAATTCAGTACGTTACGAAGATATTATTCACCCTGCTAATTTTCTTCTGGTCTGTAACTGAGTAGGGCTTCTGTGGATAACTCTGTTCACAAGAGTATTTCAGATGCAATAGAAAATGTCCCCAACGAAGCATTCCGCTGTGGATAATCTGGAGATGATAAGAATTTGGAGCGGGAAACGAGACTCGAACTCGCGACCCCGACCTTGGCAAGGTCGTGCTCTACCAACTGAGCTATTCCCGCTTGGGTGGTCCGTGCTGTGGAAGCACTTTCAAATTTTGGAGCGGGAAACGAGACTCGAACTCGCGACCCCGACCTTGGCAAGGTCGTGCTCTACCAACTGAGCTATTCCCGCTTGGGTGGTCCGTGCTGTGGAAGCACTTTCAAATTTTGGAGCGGGAAACGAGACTCGAACTCGCGACCCCGACCTTGGCAAGGTCGTGCTCTACCAACTGAGCTATTCCCGCAAATTTGCACTGCTTTTGTTGCTGTCGTAACGTGTATTTCTCTGTCGTTACGGGAGGCGCATTATACGAGAAATCCGTTTAGCTGCAACCCCCCTAAAAGCGTTTTTTGTGAAATTCAGTTCAAGTGATGGAATATTCATCGCTTTGCACGTTTTTACACCATTCATGCGTTCTGTAGGCCGGGTAACGCGCAACGCCCCCGGCAACCGCCTGAATTACAGCTTAATAAAGTTCTCGCGATAATACGCCAGTTCGGCCACGGACTCACGGATATCGTCCATGGCCTGATGCGTTCCCTGCTTTTTAAAGCCATCCAGGATTTCCGGTTTCCAGCGACGCGCCAGCTCTTTCAGGGTGCTCACATCCAGATAGCGGTAATGGAAGTAAGATTCCAGCTCCGGCATGTACTTAAACAGAAAACGGCGATCCTGACCGATGCTGTTACCGCAGATAGGTGATTTGCCCGCCGGAACCCACTGTTTCAGAAACTCAAGCGTTGCCAGCTCCGCCTCGCGATCGCCCATGGTGCTCGCCTTAACGCGCTCCACCAGCCCGCTCCCCGTGTGGGTGCGCACGTTCCACTCATCCATTAACGCAAGCTGGTCGTCGGACTGATGAACCGCGATAGTCGGCCCTTCCGCCAGAATATTCAGGTTGGCATCGGTCACCAGGGTTGCAATCTCAATAATGCGATCGCGCTCGGGATCCAGCCCGGTCATTTCAAGATCGATCCAAATCAGGTTGTTTTCATCCGCGCTCATGTTATTTTCCACCCTTCTCGCATAACCGGCTGTAGCAGGTTAACTAGTATTAATTAGAGTGTATCATAGAGGTTTTGCCCCTTACGGGCGACCAGGAGCCAGCGCGATTGAGTAAAAATAAACTCTCCAAAGGGCAGCAGCGCCGTGTGAATGCCAATCACCAGCGCCGTCTTAAAACCACTTCGGAGAAGGTCGATTACGACGACAACCTGTTTGGCGAACCGATGGAAGGCATCGTCATCAGCCGTTTCGGTATGCACGCCGACGTGGAATCCGCCAACGGTGAGATTCACCGCTGCAACATCCGCCGGACGATTCGTTCTCTGGTGACCGGCGATCGCGTGGTCTGGCGCCCGGGTAAAGAAGCGGCGGAAGGCGTCACGGTAAAAGGCATCGTTGAGGCGGTCCACGCGCGTACGTCGGTACTGACCCGTCCCGATTTCTACGACGGGGTTAAACCTATCGCAGCCAACATTAACCAGATCGTTATCGTCTCGGCGATTTTGCCCGAACTTTCGCTCAATATTATCGACCGATACCTTGTCGCCTGTGAAACGCTGCAGGTTGAACCGATCATCGTACTCAACAAAATCGATCTGCTCGATGAAGACGGTATGAACTTCGTCAACGAGCAGATGGATATCTACCGTAACATCGGGTATCGCGTTCTGATGGTTTCCAGCTATACCAAAGATGGTCTGAAACCGCTTGAAGAGGCGCTTACCGATCGCATCAGCATCTTTGCGGGACAGTCCGGTGTGGGCAAATCGAGCCTGCTGAACAACCTTCTCGGCCTCCAGCAAGAGATCGTGACCAACGATGTGTCTGATGTTTCTGGCTTGGGCCAGCACACCACGACCGCGTCACGCCTGTATCACTTCCCGCACGGCGGCGATGTCATTGACTCCCCGGGCGTGCGTGAATTCGGTTTGTGGCACCTTGAGCCGGAACAAATCTTCAACGGATTTGTCGAATTCCATGATTATTTAGGTGCTTGCAAATACCGCGACTGTAAACATGACAATGACCCGGGCTGCGCTATCCGTGAAGCGGTCGAGAAAGGCGAAATAGCGGAGACCCGCTTTGAAAACTACCACCGCATTCTCGAGAGCATGGATCAGGTAAAAACGCGTAAAAACTTTTCTGATTCTGATAACTGACAACTAAGCTAAGCATCGCTAAAATCGTCCCCTTTTTTCAGGTTCCGGCGCTTTGCGGCCGGATCAGGAACGACAAAACAATGGCCTGGAGGCTACCTTGTTAAACTCATTTAAACTTTCGCTTCAATACATTCTGCCGAAACTGTGGCTCACTCGCCTGGCGGGCTGGGGCGCGAGCAAACGAGCGGGCTGGCTGACCAAACTGGTCATCGACCTTTTCGTAAAATATTACAAGGTCGACATGAAAGAGGCGCAGAAGCCGGATACCGCCAGCTACCGCACCTTCAACGAGTTTTTCGTCCGCCCACTGCGCGACGACGTGCGCCCGCTGAATACGGACCCTAACGTGCTGGTGATGCCTGCAGATGGCGTGATTAGCCAACTGGGTCACATCGAAGACGACAAAATCCTGCAGGCGAAAGGCCATAACTACAGCCTGGAAGCGTTGCTGGCAGGTAACTACCTGATGGCGGATCTGTTCCGTAACGGGACCTTCGCGACCACCTATCTCTCACCGCGCGACTATCACCGCGTGCACATGCCGTGCAACGGCATCCTGCGTGAAATGATCTACGTTCCGGGCGATCTGTTCTCCGTGAACCACCTCACGGCGCAGAACGTACCTAACCTGTTCGCCCGTAACGAACGCGTCATTTGCCTGTTTGATACTGAATTCGGCCCTATGGCGCAGATTCTCGTGGGCGCGACCATTGTCGGCAGCATTGAAACCGTCTGGGCTGGCACCATCACCCCACCACGTGAAGGCGTGATCAAGCGCTGGACCTGGCCTGCCGGTGAAGAAGAAGGCTCTGTCGCCCTGCTGAAAGGTCAGGAGATGGGTCGCTTCAAGCTGGGATCAACCGTTATCAACCTGTTTGCACCGGGTAAAGTTAAGCTGGCCGAACAGCTTGAAAGCCTGTCGGTCACCAAACTGGGTCAGCCGCTGGCCGTCTCTACCGAAACCTTCGTAACGCCGGTGGCAGAACCTGCACCGTTGTCCCAAGAAGAGATCGACGCCGAGCACGACGCCAGCCCGCTGGTTGACGACAAAAAAGACGAAGGCTAATAACAGAAGGATCGCTGACGTGCGCCCGATTATCGTTCTACTGATGGCCTGGTGCCTCAGCATGGGGGCGTACGCAGCGACAGCCCCCGACGCAAAACAGATAACCCAGGAACTGGAGCAGGCAAAAGCGGCAAAACCCGCTCAGCCAGAGACCGTTGAGTCGCTCCAGTCCGCCCTGAACGCGCTTGCGGAGCGAAAAGGCTCCCTTGAGCGTGCGCAGCAATATCAGCAGGTTATCGACAACTTCCCGAAACTCTCGCAAACGCTGCGCTCGCAGCTCAGTAATCTGCGTGATGAACCGCGCGATATACCGGCGGACATGTCTTCTGATGCGCTGAATCAGGAGATCCTCCAGGTCAGCAGCCAGCTTCTGGAAAAGAGCCGTCTGGCTCAGCAGGAGCAGGAGCGGGCGCGTGAAATTGCCGACTCGCTCAGCCAGCTTCCCCAGCAGCAAACCGATGCCCGCCGCCAGCTTAATGAAGTTGAGCGTCGCGTTGGCACGCAAAGCGGCAACACGCCGCAAGCGCAGGCGCAGAATCTGGGGCTGCAGGCCGAATCTGCTCGCCTCAAAGCCCTTGTCGATGAACTGGAGCTGGCGCAGCTGTCCGCCAATAACCGCCAGGAGCTGTCGCGGATGCGCTCTGAGCTGGCGCAGAAGCAGAGCGAACAGCTGGATGCATATCTGCAGGCCCTGCGTAATCAGCTTAACAGCCAGCGGCAGCGCGAAGCCGAGCGTGCGCTTGAAAGCACCGAACTGCTGGCGGAAAACAGCGCTAACCTGCCCAGCGGCATCGTTGAGCAGTTTAAGGTCAACCGCGAGCTCTCTGCGGCGCTGAACCAACAGGCGCAGCGTATGGATCTGGTGGCCTCGCAACAGCGTCAGGCTACCAATCAAACCCTGCAGGTCCGCCAGGCGCTTAACACGTTGCGTGAGCAGTCCCAGTGGCTAGGGTCATCAAACCTGCTGGGTGAGGCGTTACGCGCGCAGGTCTCACGCCTGCCGGAAATGCCCAAACCGCAACAGCTGGATACAGAAATGGCTCAGCTGCGCGTGCAGCGACTGCACTTTGAGGATCTGCTCAACAAACAGCCGCAAATCCGCCAGATCCGTCAGGCTGACGGACAGCCGCTGACCAGCGAGCAGAACCGCATTCTGGAAGCCCAGTTGCGTACCCAGCGTGAACTGCTGAACTCCCTGCTCCAGGGCGGGGATACGCTGATTCTGGAACTGACCAAGCTGAAGGTCTCTAATAGCCAACTGGAAGATGCGCTGAAAGAGGTGAATGAGGCAACGCACCGTTATCTCTTCTGGACCTCCGACGTGCGGCCGATGACCTTCTCGTGGCCGATTGAGATTGTTCAGGATCTGCGCCGCCTTATTTCGCTGGATACCTTCAGCCAGCTGGGCCAGGCCAGCGTGATGATGCTCACCAGTAAAGAGACCATTTTCCCGCTGCTGGCCGCGCTGATTCTGGTGGGCTTCAGCATTTACTCGCGCCGGTATTTCACCCGATTCCTGGAGCGCTCCAGCGCCCGGGTGGGGAAAGTTACGCAGGATCACTTCTGGCTGACGTTACGCACCGTCTTCTGGTCGATTCTCGTCGCCTCACCGCTACCGGTGCTGTGGATGACGCTTGGATATGGCCTGCGGGAAGCCTGGCCCTACCCGCTCGCGGTGGCCATTGGCGATGGCGTCACTGCCACGGTGCCACTGCTGTGGGTGGTAATGATTTGCGCCACGTTCGCGCGGCCCAACGGTTTGTTCATCGCTCACTTCGGCTGGCCGCGTAATCGCGTTGCACGCGCCATGCGTTACTACCTGATGAGCATCGGACTGATTGTGCCGCTGATTATGGCGCTGATCATGTTCGATAAACTCAATGACCGGGAATTCTCAGGGTCGCTGGGCCGCCTCTGCTTTATGCTGATATGCGGGGCGCTGGCAATTGTCACGCTCAGCCTGAAACGCGCCGGTATTCCGCTCTATCTGGATAAATCCGGTAACGGCGACAACATGTTCAACCGGCTGCTCTGGAACCTGCTGCTGAGCGCACCGCTGATTGCCATGCTGGCAGCGACGGTGGGTTACCTGGCGACCGCCAAGGCGCTGCTGGCGAGGCTTGAAACCTCGGTGGCGATCTGGTTCCTGCTTCTGGTGGTGTATCACGTGATACGCCGCTGGATGCTGATCCAGCGCCGCCGTCTGGCGTTCGACCGTGCCAAGCACCGGCGGGCAGAGATCCTCGCCCAGCGTGCGCGTGGCGAGGAAGAGCCAAACCATGTCAACAGCACAGAAGGCACGACGGAAGCTGACGAAGTCGAGCTGGATCTGGATGCCATCAGTACCCAATCCCTGCGACTGGTACGCTCCATCCTGATGCTGATTGCCCTGCTGTCGGTGATCTTCCTGTGGTCGGAAATTCACTCCGCGTTTGGCTTCCTGGAAAACATCTCTCTGTGGGACGTAACGTCCACGGTACAAGGTGTGGAGAGCCTGGAGCCGATTACCTTAGGCGCGGTGTTGATTGCCATTCTGGTGTTGATCATCACCACCCAGCTGGTGCGTAACTTCCCGGCGCTGCTGGAGCTGGCCCTGCTGCAGCATCTCGATTTAACCCCGGGGACGGGATATGCAATTACCACCATCACCAAATATCTGATCATGCTGTTTGGCGGGCTGGTCGGCTTCTCAATGATTGGTATTGAATGGTCGAAACTGCAGTGGCTGGTGGCGGCACTTGGTGTGGGGTTAGGGTTTGGCTTACAGGAGATCTTCGCCAACTTTATCTCTGGCCTGATTATTCTGTTCGAAAAACCGATTCGTATTGGCGATACGGTAACGATCCGCGACTTGACCGGCAGTATCACCAGGATCAACACGCGCGCCACCACGATCAGCGACTGGGACCGTAAAGAGATCATCGTGCCGAACAAGGCGTTTATTACCGAGCAGTTTATCAACTGGTCGCTGTCAGACTCCGTCACGCGTGTGGTGCTGACGGTACCTGCGCCGTCGGATGCCAACAGCGAAGAGGTCACTCAGATCCTCTACACCGCCGCGGAGCGCTGTTCATTTGTGATCGACAACCCGGCGCCGGAAGTGTTCCTGGTGGATTTACAACAGGGGATCCAGATTTTCGAACTGCGTATTTACGCCGCCGAAATGGGACACCGTATGCCACTGCGTCATGAGATCCACCAGCTGATTCTGGCAGGGTTCCGTGAGCACGGCATTGATATGCCGTTCCCACCGTTCCAGATGCGTCTGGAAAGCCTGGACGGGCGCAAAACGGGAAGAACGTTAACGTCAGCGGCGCGCACACGCCCGGCAGGAAGTCTGTAACCCTTCTCCCCTCCCTTCCGGGAGGGGAATGTTTGACCGCTACGCCACTTCCGTCAGCAACGCCACAGAATGTCGGCGGTAATTCTCATAAATCCCCATCGCCAGCAGTGAGAAGAAGACCGGGCCGCCCACCATCCACAGTGCGCTACTCCAGTCATTCGCCTCAATCACCGGCTGAATAACGGTAAAGATGTTGGCGAATGCCACTACCAGCACCACCACCGTGGTTGCCAGCAGCGTGGCGGCGCGCGTTTTGAAAATCACAAACGGACGCTCAAGATCCTCCTTCGCCTTAAAGAACGGGAAGGCCAGGCTCAGAAAGAGATAAGGCAGCGTCATCGACACGTTCGCCATCAGGGTCAGCTTGTTATAAAACGCTGACGCGGTATCCCCACCAAACGACACCAGCAAAATGAACACGCTGACCAGCAGGCACTGCATCCACATGGCGTTGGCGGGCATACCTGCGGTATTCAGTTGCGTCATGCGTGCAGGCCACAGCGCTTTTGGCGTGCCCTGAATTATCGCTTTCAACGGAGAGTAAATCAGCGTGAAAAACGCGCCGGTATAGGCAAGGAACATGGACAAGCCGGTGATGCGTGCAAACCAGACGCCCATCGTTGCCGCCGCTTCCGGTGTCAGATTCATCGCTTGTCCCAGCGTCATCCCCAGGCTTTTCATCAGCACATAGGTTATGTTGCCCAGGTTAGTGGTGTTGTTGCTGAGTACCTGCTGCCAGTTGGTGCTGACACCCCAGAGGAAAATTGCTAGCGAATAGCCAATGGAGATAACTATCGCGGCAAAAATAATGCCTTTCGCAAAGTTCTTTTCCGGGTTCTCGGTCTTGTCGACCAGGCCGCCCACCGCCTCAATACCGCCGTACGCAAAAATGGCAAACACCACAAAGGAGAGCATAGCGAGCCCGGACTGATAGCTGGGGTTGGGCGAGGAAACGAAGTTCACCTCCTGAGCGAAATGTCCGCCGTTCAGGCACAGAATGGCAATGCTGACCAGCAGCAACACCAGGTTCAGGCACATCACCGAGATCCCACCCACGGCGGTAATGCGGGCAATTTTGTTGATGCCCTTAGACGCCACCAGCGTTACAACCACCATCCAGCAGACGGCCAGAATCCCGACCACCTGCGTGGAGCTCAGACCGGCCAAAGACCAGACCTGAGTGTGATCGCTGCCGAAAACAAACGTCGAAAACGGTACCCAGACCTTGGCCGCCGTACTGACCATCCAGACCACATACGAGGAGAACCACATAAACGTGCCGATAAACGCGTAGCGCGGGCCGATGCTGTTGTTCATCCAGGAATAGATCCCGCCCTCTTCTTTGCGGTACGCCGCCCCCATTTCCGCCATCATCAGCGCAAACGGTATGAAGAAAAACAGGGCCGAGACGATGTAGAACGGCGTTGCGCTGTAGCCCATCAGATAGAAAGCCGACGGGCTGTTGGCAAAGCCAAAGACGGAGGTGAAAATCATCAGGATGAGCCCGGTGAGGGTCATCTTTTTAAGTGACTGGGACATAGCGCCATCCAAAGAAAGTTAAACTGCGCGGATGGTAGCAGAAGACCAGACTAATATTGTGGCTATTAGGGGCAAATTAAGAAAAAGACCTGCGTACAGAGAATGTGGCAGTTTTTAATGTTGTCGTGCGGAAATGGAAAGGTTAATTGACATCAGAGGTGAGCCGGGTAAGCGACAGCGCTACCCGGCAATACGGTGCGTTATGCGCGATCGACCGTAAACGCGATCACTTCGCCCAGCTGTTCTGCACCCAGCGCCAGCATCACCAGACGATCAACGCCCAGCGCCACGCCGGAGCAGTCCGGCAGGCCCGCTTTCAATGCTTCCAGCAGATGGGTATCAATGGGCTGCTGCGGCAGACCACGTGCCGCACGCTTGCGGTTATCCTGCTCAAAACGCTGCTGCTGTTCGCGTGCGTCGGTCAGTTCGTGGAAGCCGTTCGCCAGCTCGATACCTTTGTAATAGACCTCAAAACGCTCCGCCACGCGGTGATCTTCGGTGCTGATCTGCGCCAGCGAAGCCTGGCTTGCCGGGAAGTGATATACAAACGTCGGCCGGTCTTTGCCAATTTGCGGTTCAACGCCAAAGGTGAAGAGCAGTTGCAGCAGCGTGTCGCGGTCTTCTTCGGTATCTGCCACGTTGCTCAGATCCAGTTTTGCCGCCACTTCGCGCAGCTGCGCTTTATCCGCAGAGAGCGGATCAATTTCCAGGTAACGCTGGAAAACCTGCTGATAAGAGAGCGTTTCCGCTTCTGAGCACTCCAGCACCTGCTGCAGCAGATCGTCCACCTCGTTCATCAGGCGGTACATATCATAATGCGGACGGTACCACTCCAGCATGGTGAATTCCGGATTGTGGTGACGCCCCATCTCTTCATTACGGAAACTGCGGCACAGCTGATAGACCGGGCCACAGCCTGCCGCCAGCAGGCGTTTCATGTGGTATTCCGGGCTGGTCATCAGATACAAATTCATGCCCTGTGAGTGGCCAGGACCAACAAAACGGGTTTCAAACGGGACCAGATGAATATCCGTTACCGTTGCCTGACTCATGCACGGGGTTTCCACCTCAAGGACGCCGCGGTCGGCAAAGAAGCGGCGGATCTCCGCCATAATTGCAGCGCGTTTTAGCAGGTTGGGGATGGATGCGCTCGGCTGCCAGGTGGCCGTTTCGCTCATGAGTTTTTCTCCGATTTCAGACAAGGGCACGAAGTCTACTCGTTACCAGGGACGGAGACAAATTTTGCGCAGTAAAAAAGCGCATTTCATTTAGGCGAACAATTGCGCGACGAAATTCATTACTCACCGCGATAAATCGCCGCACAGAACAGCAAAAAAATCGAACACGTCAAATTTCCCTGACATCCACGCGGTTATACTGCTTTACCCATAAAGGAGCAGTGGAAACGCTTTCGCAATCGTCCTTTTGGACGGGTGAACTACCTTTAGTTTATCGCGTTGCGAAATAACAAAAATCTGGAGGAATGTCGTGCAAACTTTTCAAGCCGATCTTGCCGTTATAGGCGCTGGCGGGGCTGGATTACGTGCTGCGATTGCTGCAGCACAAGCTAATCCCAACGCTAAAATCGCATTGATTTCAAAAGTCTATCCGATGCGCAGCCATACGGTTGCCGCAGAAGGAGGATCCGCCGCCGTTGCGCAGGATCATGACAGCTTCGAATACCATTTCCACGACACGGTTGCAGGGGGCGACTGGCTTTGCGAGCAGGATGTCGTTGACTACTTTGTACACCATTGTCCTACGGAGATGACCCAGCTTGAACAGTGGGGATGTCCGTGGAGCCGTCGTCCGGACGGCAGCGTCAACGTTCGCCGCTTCGGCGGGATGAAGATCGAACGCACCTGGTTCGCCGCCGATAAAACCGGCTTCCACATGTTGCACACCCTGTTCCAGACCTCCCTTCAGTTCCCACAGATTCAGCGCTTTGACGAACATTTCGTCCTCGACATTCTGGTTGATGACGGTCAGGCGCGCGGTCTGGTGGCGATGAACATGATGGAAGGCACCCTCGTCCAGATCCGCGCCAACGCGGTGGTCATGGCTACCGGCGGTGCGGGGCGTGTTTACCGCTACAACACCAACGGCGGTATCGTCACCGGTGACGGCATGGGCATGGCGCTCAGCCACGGCGTGCCGCTGCGGGATATGGAGTTCGTGCAGTATCACCCTACTGGTCTGCCAGGCTCCGGCATTCTGATGACGGAAGGTTGTCGTGGTGAAGGCGGTATCCTGGTCAATAAAAATGGCTACCGCTATCTGCAGGATTACGGCATGGGCCCGGAAACCCCGCTCGGCGAGCCGAAAAACAAATACATGGAACTGGGCCCGCGCGACAAAGTGTCTCAGGCCTTCTGGCACGAGTGGCGCAAAGGCAACACCATCTCCACGCCACGCGGCGATGTGGTCTACCTCGACCTGCGTCATCTTGGCGAGAAGAAACTGCTGGAACGTCTGCCGTTCATTTGCGAACTGGCAAAAGCCTACGTTGGCGTCGATCCGGTGAAAGAGCCGATTCCGGTACGTCCAACGGCCCACTACACCATGGGCGGTATCGAAACCGATCAGCAGTGCGAAACCCGCATTAAAGGGCTGTTTGCCGTGGGCGAGTGCTCCTCTGTCGGCCTGCACGGTGCTAACCGTCTGGGGTCAAACTCACTGGCGGAGCTGGTGGTCTTTGGCCGCATGGCGGGCGAACGCGCGATGGAGCGTGCTGCCACCGCGGGCGAGGCGAACAGCGCGGCGCTGGATGCCCAGGTCGTTGACGTCGAAAAACGGCTAAAAAACCTGGTGAACCAGGAAGGAAATGAAAACTGGTCGAAAATCCGCGACGAGATGGGCCTGTCGATGGAAGAAGGCTGCGGTATCTATCGTACCCCTGAGCTGATGCAAAAAACCGTGGATAAGCTGGCAGAGCTGCAGGAGCGCTTCAAGCGCGTACGCATTACCGATACCTCCAGCGTGTTCAACACAGACCTGCTCTATACCATTGAGCTGGGTCACGGCCTGAACGTGGCGGAATGTATGGCGCACTCTGCGCTGGCACGTAAAGAGTCACGCGGCGCGCATCAGCGTCTTGATGAAGGCTGCACCGAACGTGATGACGTCAATTTCCTGAAACACACTCTCGCCTGGCGCGCTGCGGATGGCACCACCCGTCTGGACTACAGCGACGTGAAAATCACGACGTTGCCACCGGCTAAACGCGTGTATGGCGCAGAAGCAGAAGCCGCCGAGAAGAAGGAGAAGGCGAATGGCTGAGATGCAGAAACTGAAAATCGAAGTGGTGCGCTACAATCCGGAAGTGGACACCGCACCGCACAGCGCATTCTATGAAGTCCCTTATGACGAGCAAACCTCTCTGCTGGATGCGCTCGGCTATATCAAAGATAACCTTGCGCCGGACCTGAGCTACCGCTGGTCGTGCCGTATGGCAATCTGCGGCTCCTGCGGCATGATGGTCAACAAGGTGCCGAAACTGGCCTGTAAAACTTTCCTGCGTGAATACACCAAAGGCATCAAAGTAGAAGCGTTGGGTAACTTCCCGATTGAACGCGATCTGGTGGTCGATATGACCCACTTTATCGAAAGTCTGGAAGCGATTAAGCCGTACATCATCGGCAATCCACGTACGCCGGATCAGGGGACGAACACCCAGACACCAGCTCAGATGGCGAAATACCATCAGTTCTCCGGCTGCATCAACTGTGGTCTGTGCTACGCCGCGTGTCCACAGTTTGGCCTGAATCCAGAGTTTATTGGCCCGGCGGCCATTACCCTGGCGCACCGCTATAACGAGGACAGCCGCGACCACGGTAAAAAAGAACGTATGGCGCAGCTTAACAGCCAGAACGGCGTCTGGAGCTGTACTTTTGTGGGCTACTGCTCCGAAGTCTGTCCAAAGCACGTCGACCCGGCCGCCGCTATTCAGCAGGGTAAAGTGGAAAGCTCGAAAGACTTTCTTATCGCCACCCTGAAACCACGCTAAGGAGTGCATAATGACGACTAAACGCAAAGCCTACGTGCGGCCAATGCCGTCCACCTGGTGGAAGAAACTGCCGTTTTATCGCTTCTATATGCTGCGTGAAGGCACCGCGGTGCCGGCGGTCTGGTTCAGCCTGGAGCTGATGTACGGTGTTTATGCCCTCAAACATGGCCCTGAAACCTGGGCCAGCTTTGTCGGCTTCCTGCAAAACCCCATCATCGTGATCCTGAACCTGATTGTGCTCGCGGCAGCGCTGCTTCATACCAAAACCTGGTTTGAACTGGCGCCAAAAGCGGCGAACATCATCATTAAAGACGAGAAAATGGGGCCAGAGCCTGTCATTAAAGGGCTATGGGGCGTGACGATCCTCGTCACTGTGGTCATTCTGTTTGTCGCACTGTTCTGGTAAGGAGACTACTGTGATTAATCCAAATCCAAAACGTTCTGACGAGCCGGTCTTCTGGGGACTGTTTGGCGCAGGGGGGATGTGGAGCGCCATCATCGCGCCGGTCATCATCTTGCTGGTCGGTATTATGCTGCCACTGGGGCTGTTTCCGGGCGATGCGCTGGGTTACGAGCGAGTACTGGCCTTTGCCAGCAGCTTTATTGGCCGTGTATTCATCTTCCTGATGATCGTCCTGCCGCTGTGGTGTGGCCTGCACCGTATTCACCACGCGATGCATGACCTGAAAATCCATGTCCCGAGCGGGAAATGGGTGTTCTACGGTCTGGCAACCATCCTGACGGTGGTTACGCTGATTGCCGTGGTTACTATCTGATACATCAGGCCCGCCCCCCGGCGGGCCTGTCATTTCTGCATTTTCCCCACCAGCCACTGCGCAAACTCACGCATTGCAGGGGTTTCTGTCCGTGACTGCAATCGGGTTAACCAGTAACTGCCCAGCTCTATCTGTGTCGCAAACGGCTGAATGATACGTTCACTGTTCAGCAGATGAGTGAACATACTCACAGGCGCGATAGCAATTCCCACGCCGGCCTGCGCGGCTTCCAGCATGGTAACGGATGAATCAAACACCATCACCCGATGCGTTGGTGACGGCGGGAGTTCGCCCGCGGCCTGCATCCACGCCGACCATTCGTCGCGTCGGTAGGAGCGCAGCAGCGTAAACTTCAGCATGTCTGCCGGTGCTTGTAGCCCGACGGCAATTTCAGGCGTGCACAGCGGAGCCAGCGGCGCAGAACACAGAAACGTCGCTTCAGTGCCATGCCACGCCCCTCCACCGTAGCGGATCGTGTAATCCAGCCCTTCGGCGGCCGGATCGACGCGGTTATTATGGGTCGAAAGATGCAGATCGATATGCGGATAGCGGCGACGGAAATCATCCAGCTGCGCGAATAACACCCCGGTCGCAAAAGTCCCCACCACGCCAATTTTAAGCTTCTCCAGAGCGCGATGACTGGCAAAGCGATCCAGCATGCCGGCGATACGATCAAACGAATCGTTCAGCACCGGCAGCAGATTCTCGCCCTCTGTCGTCAGCATCAATCCGCGCGAAACCCGGACAAACAGCTGACAGTTCAGATGCTGTTCCAGCGTCTTAACGTGCTGACTGATGGCTGAATGGGTGACATTCAGCTCAATGGCAGCATTAGTAAAACTGAGGTGCCTTGCGGCGGCTTCGAAGGCACGAAGCGAATTAAGCGGTAAATAGCTGCGTGTCATCGACCCATCCGTTAGAAAAATTAACAGCTAATGCTAAATTTAACCGTTTGTCAGCCACAGTCAAATCCAACAGACTAGGTATGTCTGACGGGCCCGGACACTCCCTTGACTCGCTATTACGGAAGATAACTGATGATGAAAAAATCCCTGTGCTGCGCCCTGCTGCTCAGCACCTCCTGCGCTGCATTAGCCGCACCTATGTCAGAAACACAGCTGGCGAAGGTCGTGGAACGTACCGTTACGCCCCTGATGAAAGCGCAGTCTATTCCGGGTATGGCGGTCGCCGTGATTTATCAGGGCCAGCCGCACTACTTCACCTTCGGCAAGGCCGATGTCGCAGCGAACACACCCGTCACTGCACAAACGCTGTTTGAGCTGGGCTCAATCAGCAAAACCTTCACCGGCGTTCTGGGTGGCGATGCTATTGCTCGCGGTGAAATTTCGCTGGGCGATCCGGTGACCAAATACTGGCCTGAGCTGACCGGCAAACAGTGGCAGGGCGTTCGCATGCTGGACCTGGCAACCTATACTGCCGGTGGCCTGCCGTTACAGGTGCCCGATGAGGTTACCGATAATGCCTCGCTGCTGCGTTTTTACCAGTCCTGGCAACCACAGTGGGCGCCAGGCACCACGCGTCTTTATGCAAATGCCAGCATCGGTCTGTTTGGGGCTCTGGCGGTGAAACCTTCTGGCATGCGCTTTGAGCAGGCGATGACGGAGCGGGTCCTGAAGCCGCTTAACCTGAACCATACGTGGATTAACGTTCCGAAGGCAGAAGAACAGCATTACGCCTGGGGTTATCGTGACGGTAAAGCGGTTCACGTTTCGCCGGGCATGCTCGACGCTGAAGCGTATGGCGTGAAAACCAACGTTAAGGATATGGCGAGCTGGGTGGTGGCTAACATGGCCCCCGATGGCGTACAGGATGCCTCACTGAAGCAGGGCATGGTGCTTGCACAGTCTCGCTACTGGCGCACAGGCTCGATGTACCAGGGCCTGGGCTGGGAGATGCTCAACTGGCCGGTAGAAGCCAAAACCGTGGTGGAGGGCAGCGACAACAAGGTAGCGCTTGCACCGTTGCCCGTGGCAGAAGTGAACCCTCCTGCTCCACCGGTAAAAGCGTCATGGGTACATAAAACAGGCTCGACGGGCGGATTTGGCAGCTACGTGGCATTTATTCCTGAGAAGGAACTCGGCATCATTATGCTGGCGAACAAGAGCTATCCGAACCCGGAACGCGTGGAAGCGGCATACCGTATTCTGAGCGCTCTGCAGTAAAATCTTGCCGGGTGATGCTGATGCCCACCCGGCCTGCAAAATTCCCGCATTTTCCTTGCTGTCATCTACACTTAACAAAAAACAGTAAGGAAACTCCTATGCGCATTTTGCCTGTTATCGCCGCAGTGACAGCCGCGTTTTTAGTGGTTGCCTGCAGCTCCCCTACTCCCCCTCCCGGCGTCACCGTTGTCAGCAATTTCGACGCACAACGTTTTCTTGGAACATGGTATGAAATCGCGCGCCTTGACCACCGTTTTGAACGGGGTTTAGAGAAGGTCACGGCAAATTACAGCCCGATGGATGACGGCGGTATTCAGGTTATCAACCGGGGCTATAATCCGGACCGGGAAATGTGGCAGCAGTCGATTGGACAAGCGTACTTTACCGGCGACCCGCGACGGGCCGCGCTCAAAGTCTCCTTCTTCGGCCCGTTCTATGGCGGATATAACGTGATCGCGCTCGACAGAGAGTACCGTCACGCGCTGGTCTGCGGGCCGGATCGTAACTATCTGTGGATCCTCTCTCGCACCCCAACCCTTTCACCTGAGATGAAACAGCAGATGCTGGACGTCGCGACCCGGCAAGGGTTTGATGTGTCGAAACTCATCTGGGTAGAACAACCCCATTAATGGGTGCTGAGCTTCAACCCAATAATACCGGCCACAATCAGGGCGAGACTGGCGATACGCGCCAGACTCGCTGACTCCCCCAACAGCAGGATCCCCGTGATGGCTGCCCCCACGGCGCCAATTCCCGTCCAGACGGCATACGCTGTCCCCACCGGTAAAGAACGCATCGCCCACGAGAGCAAAACGATACTCACAATCATCGCGGTGATGGTAATAACGCTGGGTGTCAGGCGGGTAAAACCGTGGGTGTACTTCAGACCTATCGCCCATACCACTTCGAGCAGGCCAGCAATAACAAGAATGATCCAGGACATTTCAGGCTCCTTAACTTAAATGCAAGTTGGGGCCGTCCCCGATGAAGGAAGCGCTTACGGGTCGTCCCGCAAGGCAAAGATTACGCCTCATATTTTGGTTAGCGTGCGATTTTTTTTCAATCCTTTTGTGCTGAACATGTTAAGGCAAGAAATAGCCGCAGTATGCCGCGCAGTTCAGGCATTTATCACTCATCCGACTTCTCTATGATGATGTGCTTTCTGATGGCAGGAAGCCAAACCACTAGCCGACTGCGAATATAATATGTTCAAAATTCTTTTGATTGACCGTTGTCACTTCACCCGCACCGGGTTTGAAGCATGGCTCAATCATTCCGGTTTATTTCCGGAAAACGTCGTTGTGACCGGCCTGAATAATCTTTTCCTCGCCAGAGAGCACATTCTGCAATGGAAACCGACGCTGGTTATTGCTGACCTGCATGGGTTCAGACAGGATGTACATCCCTTTCAGTCACTCTCATCTTTACTGAACGCCAGCGAAAGAGTGCCCTTTATTTTGCTGCAATCGGGTGAGGATAGTGAAATGACCGCCTGGCTGAAGCAATTCCCGGTCTGGTCATCGCTGTTGAAAAATGCCCGTCTTGAACAACTGGGGACAGTTATCCACGACGCACTAATTTCGCACGCGAACAGTGAAAAGCCAAAGGTAACCGCACCTTTGCTGACGCGCCAGGAGGAGAAAGTGCTGACGTTGTGGATGGAGGGTGCCAGCAATCAGAAAATTGCGGCTCACCTGAGTATTAACGGTAAAACGGTCTATACCTATAAACGGAATATCCGCATGAAATTGCATATGGATACGCGTTATTCACCGTTTTTATCCCTGCAGGAATCAGAAAGCTGACGGTACGAAACCCGTCTGGTTCCGTACCGTTTATTCAATTACTGCTGTGCTTTACTTGCCGCACCAGAGATTGCGCTACCACCTTCAGAAATATCCTGACCAACGCCACGCGTGGTATTACAGGCTGTTAATACTGAAGAAAGTACCAGGACTGAAAAGATCGCTGCAATTGTCTTCTTAACCATAATATCTTCCTTTTATAGCCAAAGTTGTTTTGTGTATAGCAATTTAAGAATAGACAATATCCCGTCGTTTGACGGAAAAGGACGCATTTTTAGGAAAATTAGACGGGGTTAGCTGGCCGCGTGAGAAATGATATGGCCGAGATCCTGGATATCTTCCCCCATTCCACGCGTGGTGTTACAGCCGGAAAGCAACGCGCTGGACAGCGCTAACAGAAGCAGAATTTTAACGGTACGGTTCATCATCCCTGCCTGCAAAAAACAGGCGCAGCGGGCGCTGCGCCTTCAGTCTTGACGTAAATTACTTCACGCGAGATACGTATTCGCCGGAGCGGGTATCTACTTTGATCACTTCACCAGTCTGTACGAACAGTGGAACTTTAACCACTGCACCGGTGGACAGGGTAGCTGGCTTGCCGCCAGTACCTGCGGTATCACCTTTCAGACCTGGGTCGGTTTCAACGATTTCCAGCTCTACGAAGTTTGGTGGGGTAACAGCGATAGGCTGGCCGTTCCACAGGGTCACGATGCACTCAGCCTGGTCCAGCAGCCATTTTTCGCTATCGCCAATCGCTTTAGCATCCGCAGACAGCTGCTCGAACGTTTCGTTGTTCATGAAGTGCCAGAACTCACCGTCGTTGTACAGGTAAGTCAGGTTCATATCGACAACATCAGCGCCTTCAGCGGAGTCAGTAGACTTGAAGGTTTTCTCAACACGGGTACCGGTCAGCAGGCGACGCAGCTTAACGCGCGCGAATGCCTGGCCTTTACCTGGTTTAACGAATTCGCTGGCTTCAACCGCGTACGGTTCGCCGTCCATCATGATTTTAAGACCAGCACGAAAATCGTTGCTATAGTACGTTGCCATAAGGCCCTCTAAATTTGTTAACTGGTAGCTAAGCCACAAAATGGCGCATATTGTAACCCTAAACACCCCGTCCAGAGAAGATTGGTTATCGCAACTTGCCGATGTAATCACCAGTCCTGATGAATTGCTGCGTCTGTTAGACCTCGATCAGCACCCAGAGTTGCTTGCAGGCCGCGAGGCTAAGCGACTTTTTGCCCTGCGGGTTCCCCGCGCGTTTGTTGCCCGTATGGAGAAAGGAAACCCTGACGATCCATTATTAAAACAAACGCTTACTGCGCAGGAAGAGTTTATATCGGCGCCAGGATACAGCACCGATCCTCTGGAAGAGCAGAACAGTGTGGTACCGGGTTTACTGCACAAATATCTCAACCGTGCCCTGCTGCTGGTGAAAGGCGGTTGCGCGGTAAACTGCCGTTATTGTTTCCGTCGCCACTTCCCGTATGCCGAAAATCAGGGTAATAAACGCAACTGGCAGGTCGCCCTGGACTATATCGCCGCCCATCCGGAACTGGATGAGATCATTTTTTCAGGTGGCGATCCGCTGATGGCAAAAGATCATGAGCTGGACTGGCTGTTGACCCAGCTTGAAGCCATTCCACACATTAAGCGTTTGCGCATCCACAGCCGTTTACCGATTGTTATTCCGGCACGTATTACGGACGGTCTGGTATCTCGCCTTGAGCAGTCTCGTTTACAGGTTCTGCTGGTGAACCATATCAACCATGCGAATGAAATCGACGAGGCATTCCGTGCGGCGATGGCGCGTCTGCGTAAAGCGGGTGTGACGCTGTTGAACCAGAGCGTGTTGCTGCGCGGTGTGAATGATAATGCCCGGGTTCTGGCGGAGCTCAGTAATGCGTTATTCGATGCGGGCGTGATGCCATACTACCTGCACGTACTGGATCGTGTGCAAGGCGCGGCGCATTTCATGGTCACGGATGAAGAGGCCCGGCAGATTATGCGCGAACTGTTAACGCTGGTTTCAGGCTATATGGTGCCGAAGCTGGCGCGAGAGATTGGCGGTGAGCCGAGTAAGACACCGCTGGATTTGCAACTGCGGCAACAATAACGGCAGGTGGCGCTACGCTTATCCGCCCGGTGGGGTTGGGCGCAGCGCCATCAGCACTGTAGATCAGTTAGGGCACTTATAGACCTGGCCATTCATCTGGCTGGCCGTTGGCACGAAGCTGGACAACATCCCTTGCGACGGGCTGCTCACACCGTAAATCACGTTGCCACCCATCTCTGCAGCCTGGTTACGCAGCGCGTTAGCGGCACCGCGCATAGATCCACCTTCTTCACCGTGCTGACCCGACATCCAGTTGCTTTGCTCACCGGTTGCCGTGCCTAAAAACTGGCACTCGTTACCCGGCTTATCTTCAACAAAGCGAACGCCCTGACCTGCAGCAGACAGCTCATTGCTGGAGCTACAACCCGCCAGCAGCAATGCTGCTCCTACGATCCCTGCACAGACTTTTACGCGCATGTTATTCCTCGTTTTCAATAAGCTGGACAGCAGATGTTGTCCGTGTGTAAACCTTATACTAAAAAGATGACCAAAAGAAAAACCCCCGAGCATTTCTGCCCGGGGGTTTTTCTCATTCTAAGCGGTAAAGCGCACGATTACATCATGCCGCCCATACCACCCATGCCGCCCATACCCGCAGCACCTAAGTCAGGTGCGTCGCCTTTAGGCATGTCGGTCACCATGCACTCGGTAGTGATCATCAGACCCGCTACAGAGGCCGCGTACTGCAGTGCAGAACGGGTCACTTTGGTTGGATCCAGGATACCGAAGTCGATCATGTTGCCGTATTCTTCAGTTGCAGCGTTGTAACCGTAGTTACCTTCGCCCGCTTTCACCATGTTCGCAACCACGGATGGCTCTTCACCGGCGTTGGAAACGATCTGACGCAGTGGTGCTTCCATTGCGCGCAGCGCAACTTTGATACCCACGTTCTGATCTTCGTTCTGAGCAGTCAGGCCAGCCAGTTTAGCGGCAACACGCACCAGCGCGACACCACCACCAGCTACCACGCCTTCTTCTACTGCTGCACGGGTCGCGTGCAGAGCATCGTCAACGCGTGCTTTCTTCTCTTTCATTTCAACTTCAGTTGCCGCGCCCACTTTGATTACTGCCACGCCGCCTGCCAGTTTCGCTACGCGCTCCTGCAGTTTTTCACGGTCGTAATCAGAGGTTGCTTCTTCAATCTGCTTACGGATCTGAGCAACACGGCCCTGAATAGCCGCTTCTTCACCCACGCCATCGATGATGGTGGTGGTGTCTTTGTTGATCACAACGCGTTTAGCCTGGCCCAGGTCTTCCAGGGTCGCTTTTTCCAGCTCCATACCGATCTCTTCAGAGATTACGGTACCGCCAGTCAGGGTAGCGATATCCTGCAGCATCGCTTTACGGCGGTCGCCGAAGCCAGGTGCTTTAACCGCAGCCACTTTCACGATGCCACGCATGGTGTTAACCACCAGGGTCGCCAGTGCTTCACCTTCAACGTCTTCAGCAATGATAACCAGCGGCTTGCCTGCTTTCGCAACGGCTTCCAGCACTGGCAGCATTTCACGGATGTTGGAGATTTTCTTGTCAGCCAGCAGGATGAATGGGCTTTCCAGCTCAACAGCGCCCGTTTCTGGCTTGTTGATGAAGTATGGGGACAGGTAACCGCGGTCGAACTGCATACCTTCAACCACGTCCAGTTCGTCTTCCAGACCGGTACCGTCTTCAACGGTGATCACGCCTTCTTTACCGACTTTGTCCATCGCTTCCGCAATCAGTTTACCTACGGTTTCGTCGGAGTTAGCGGAGATAGTACCAACCTGAGCAATCGCTTTAGAGTCGGAGCATGGAACGGACAGTGTTTTCAGCTCTTCAACCGCCGCAGTAACCGCTTTGTCGATACCGCGCTTCAGATCCATTGGGTTCATACCCGCAGCAACGGCTTTCAGACCTTCGGTGATGATAGCCTGTGCCAGTACGGTTGCGGTGGTGGTACCGTCGCCTGCAGCGTCGTTCGCTTTAGAGGCAACTTCTTTCACCATCTGCGCGCCCATGTTTTCGAACTTGTCTTCCAGCTCGATTTCACGTGCTACAGAAACACCGTCTTTCGTGATGGTTGGCGCGCCGAAGGATTTATCCAGCACTACGTTACGGCCTTTCGGGCCCAGGGTCACTTTAACTGCATCTGCCAGTACGTTTACGCCGCGGAGCATTTTTACACGAGCGTCGTTACCGAATTTTACGTCTTTAGCTGCCATGTTCTTATTTCCTCAAATTCTCGTGCGTAAAATTACGCTTCAACAATTGCCAGAATGTCGCTTTCGGACATGATCAACACTTCTTCATTGTCGATCTTCTCGGATTTCACGCCGTAGCCATCGTTGAAAATTACGATGTCACCAACTTTAACGTCCAGTGGCTGCACAGTTCCGTTTTCCAGAATGCGGCCCTTACCGACAGCGATGATTTCGCCACGCGTTGATTTTGCTGCTGCAGAACCAGTCAGAACGATGCCGCCAGCAGACTTGGTTTCAACTTCTTTACGTTTGACGATCACACGATCATGTAACGGACGAATACTCATTGATAGCTCTCCTTTGAGAAAGTCATTATCAGTTATGGATGACGCCGGTCCGCACGCGGTTTTCCGACTAGTGCCCTGAGAGATGGGGATAGCTTTTTCCCCCTTCAAGGGGCAGACGAAAAAAAATTTGCGAAAGTGTTACCATCGCCTCTCTTTTGATCGTGGCAGGGCGATGTCAATGAGTGGACTAAAACAGGAGTTGGGACTGGCGCAGGGCGTGGGTCTGCTGTCGACCTCCTTGTTAGGTACAGGTGTGTTTGCGGTACCCGCGCTGGCAGCACTGGTGGCCGGCAATAATAGCCTGTGGGCGTGGCCAGTGCTGATTGTGCTGGTGTTTCCGGTCGCGGTCGTGTTTGCCATCCTCGGACGGCATTTCCCCAGCGCGGGCGGCGTAGCGCACTTTGTCGGTATGGCGTTTGGTCCGCGACTGGAGCGGGTCACCGGCTGGCTGTTTCTTTCTGTTATTCCGGTCGGTCTACCGGCAGCGTTGCATATCGCGACCGGTTTTGGCCAGGCGCTGTTTGGCTGGCATAACGAGCAACTGCTGCTGGCCGAGCTGGGTACGCTGGCCATCGTCTGGTGGGTCGGCTCACGGGGTGCCAGCTCGAGTGCCAACCTGCAAACCGTCGTTGCAATACTGATTGTGGCCCTCATTGTCGCCATCTGGTGGAAAGGGGATATTACGCTGAAGGAGATCCCCTTCCCCGCGGTAAGTGAGGTCAACCATTCGCAGCTGTTTGCTGCGCTGTCGGTAATGTTCTGGTGTTTTGTCGGGCTGGAGGCGTTTGCCCATCTGGCCTCTGAGTTTAAACAACCGGAACGGGATTTCCCGCGCGCCCTGATGATTGGCCTGCTGTTAGCAGGTACCGTTTACTGGGCCTGTACCGTGCTGGTACTGCATTTCAACGCGTTCGCCGCGGATAAAGCGGCCGCTGCCTCGCTGCCGGGCATTGTGGTGCAACTGTTTGGTCTGAAAGCGCTGTGGGTCGCCTGTGTTATTGGCTATCTGGCCTGTTTTGCCAGCCTCAATATCTACATCCAGAGCTTTGCGCGTCTGGTATGGTCGCAGGCGCTTGATAGACCAGAGAGCCGCCTTGCGCGCCTGTCTAAACGACAGTTGCCGTTGAATGCGCTTAATACCGTGCTGGGCTGCTGCGTCTTGAGTTCGCTATGTATTTACGGGCTGAATATCAATCTTGATGCCCTGATCGTGTACGCCAACGGGATTTTCATCATGATCTACCTGCTGTGCATGCTGGCGGGTTGTCGTCTGCTGAAAGGTCGCTATAAAGCGCTGGCAGTGGTTGGTGGCGTGCTTTGCCTGCTGTTGCTGGCGATGGTGGGGTGGAAAAGCCTGTATGCGATTAGCATGCTGGCGGGGCTGTGGCTGTTTTTACCGAAACGCGGCACCCTGTAAAACAAAGCCCGGTAGCGATTCGCTTACCGGGCCTGGCCTCTTTTACCGATCGTCTTTATGGTCTAAACGGTCGCGCTGTTCATCTTTACGCTGATACTCCCCTTCGAAAGTATCCCCCGGCCCTGTGCTGAATCCACCGCCCGGCATACGGCTAAAACGCAGATGCGGCAGTAGCTTCATGGTCAGGTGTTTTTGCACCGGCGGCAGAAGCAGCAGCAGGCCGAGGAAGTCAGTGAAGAACCCCGGCAGGATCAGCAGCAGGCCAGCAATAATCAGCGAGACGCTTTTGATCATCTCGGCGGCCGGGCTTTCGCCTGCGGCCATCTTTTGCTGCATTATCAGGAAATTTTTGAAACCCTGATTACGCACCAGCGACATGCCGATCACCGAAGTGAAAATCACCAGAATCAGCGTTAACAGGACACCCAGTACATGGGCGACCTGGATAAAAATTGAAATCTCGATGTAAACATAGAGAAAGAAAGCAATAAATGGTACCCAGCGCACTGGCATCTCCTGTGTGGCAGGCGCCCTCAGGCCCCTGTCTGAATGTGTTCGCGAAACGCGTCTGTAAGAAATGGTGACGGTTAGCCAAAATTCAATCGGTTTGCACGGATATTTTTTCTGGAAATTTTAAAGCGGTGACTCATTTCACAGATTAATAATTATCATGGAATCGGGTCGATAATAAGTGATCCAGATTACGGCAATTCGCTATCATCAGCATATGATCTCGAACATCTGGCTGATTGAGGGAATAATCGTCGGTCAGAAAATATTCAAAACCACATAAATACTGTGTGTTTAGTACAATCCATCGGCAGCTTGAAAAGAAGGTTCACATGTTAAACAACATTCGTATCGAAGAAGACTTGTTGGGTACCAGGGAAGTTCCAGCGGATGCCTACTATGGTGTTCACACTCTGAGAGCGATTGAAAACTTCTACATCAGCAACAACAAAATCAGCGACATCCCTGAATTTGTACGTGGCATGGTGATGGTGAAAAAAGCCGCAGCACTGGCCAATAAAGAGCTGCAAACCATTCCGAAAAGCGCGGCAAATGCGATTATCGCTGCCTGCGATGAAGTGCTGAACAACGGCAAATGCATGGATCAGTTCCCGGTCGATGTCTATCAGGGCGGCGCGGGCACCTCCGTCAACATGAATACCAACGAAGTACTGGCAAACATCGGCCTGGAGCTGATGGGTCATCAGAAAGGTGAATACCAGTATCTGAATCCGAACGACCACGTTAATAAATGTCAGTCCACTAACGACGCCTACCCAACCGGCTTCCGTATCGCGGTGTATGCCTCCGTGGTGAAACTGGTGGACGCCATTAATCAGCTGGGTGATGGCTTCCAGCGCAAAGCCGTTGAGTTCCAGGACATCCTGAAAATGGGTCGTACCCAGCTGCAGGACGCGGTTCCGATGACCCTCGGTCAGGAATTCCACGCGTTTAACGTGCTGCTTAACGAAGAAACTAAAAACCTGCTGCGCACCTCCGAGCTGCTGCTGGAAGTGAACCTGGGCGCAACCGCCATCGGCACGCGTCTGAATACGCCGGACGGTTACCAGCAGCTGGCGGTACAGAAGCTGGCTGAAGTCTCTAACCTGCCGGTTGTGCCTGCAGAAGATCTGATTGAAGCCACCTCCGACTGCGGCGCGTACGTTATGGTTCACAGCGCCCTGAAACGTCTGGCGGTGAAACTCTCCAAAATCTGTAATGACCTGCGCCTGCTCTCTTCCGGCCCACGCGCTGGCCTGAATGAAATCAACCTGCCAGAGCTGCAGGCCGGTTCGTCCATCATGCCGGCGAAAGTGAACCCGGTAGTGCCAGAAGTGGTGAACCAGGTCTGCTTTAAAGTCATCGGTAACGATACAACCGTGACCATGGCCTCTGAAGCTGGCCAGCTGCAGCTGAACGTCATGGAGCCGGTCATCGGCCAGGCAATGTTTGAATCCATCCACATTCTGACCAACGCCTGCTACAACCTGCTGGAGAAATGCGTTAACGGCATCACCGCAAACAAAGAAGTTTGTGAAGGGTATGTCTACAACTCCATCGGCATCGTCACCTACCTCAACCCGTTCATCGGCCACCATAACGGCGACATCGTCGGTAAGATTTGCGCCGAAACAGGTAAGAGCGTGCGTGAAGTCGTTCTGGAGCGTGGACTGTTGACCGAAGCCGAGCTGGACGATATCTTCTCGGCCCAGAACCTGATGCACCCGGCATACAAAGCGAAACGATATACCGATGAAAGCGAACAGTAGTAGTTCAGGCTAGGCTTCCTTAAGGCACGTCACTTGTGACGTGCCTTTTTTCTTTATAGGCGTTACCAAAATACAACAATTCAATATCAACTTGTTAATAAGCAAGGCAGGTCCTTATGTTTGGAGCAGAACTCGTCATCGTCCTGTTGGCGATTTATTTGGGAGCAAGACTCGGGGGTATCGGCATTGGTTTTGCCGGCGGTCTCGGGGTGCTCGTACTTACCCTTATCTTTCAGATTAAACCCGGCGCAATCCCTTTTGACGTTATCGAAATCATCATGGCGGTTATTGCCGCTATCGCAGCCATGCAGGTGGCAGGCGGTATGGACTACCTGGTGAGCCTGGCGGAGCGTATGTTACGCCGCCATCCAAAATACATTACCTTCCTTGCCCCACTGGTGACGTGGTTTATGACCATTCTCGCCGGTACTGGCCACACCGCCTTCTCCACGCTGCCGGTCATTACCGAAGTGGCGAAAGAGCAGGGCATCCGTCCGTCTCGTCCACTCTCGATTGCCGTGGTCGCGTCCCAGATTGCGATTACCGCATCACCTATCTCCGCTGCAGTGGTCTTCTTCGCCGGTATCCTTGAGCCTATGGGCGTGAGTTACCTGACGCTGCTGGCCATCTGTATTCCGGTGACGCTGATTGCAGTGATGATCACCGCCGTGCTGTGTAACTTCCTCGGCGCCGAACTGAAAGACGATCCGGTTTATCAGGAGCGTCTGGCAAAAGGTGAAGTGAAACTGCGTGGTAGCCAGGTCTTCGAACTGAAGCCGCATGCAAAACGCTCCGTCTTGCTGTTCCTGATCGGTATCGTTGCGGTCATGTTCTACGCAACCGCCATCAGTGACACCGTGGGTCTGATCCAGAACCCGGTCCTGCCGCGTAACGAAGCGATTGTGGTTTTCATGCTGACTATCGCTACGCTGATCAGCATCACCTGTAAAATCGACACCAGCGAAGTGCTCAACGCCAGCACCTTTAAATCCGGTATGAGCGCCTGCGTGTGTGTACTGGGTGTGGCCTGGCTTGGTGATACCTTCGTGAAAGCTCACATCAGCGATATCCAGACCGTTGCGGGCGACCTGCTGCACAACTATCCGTGGCTCCTGGCTGTGGTGCTGTTCTTTGCCGCAACCCTGCTTTACTCTCAGGCGGCCACCACCAAAGCCCTGATGCCTGCGGCGCTGATGCTGGGTGTTACCCCGCTGACGGCTATTGCCTCGTTTGCTGCCGTTTCTGCACTGTTCGTTTTACCCACCTACCCAACCCTGCTGGCGGCGGTTGAGATGGATGACACTGGCTCGACTCGCATCGGTAAGTACGTGTTTAACCATGCGTTCCTGATCCCGGGCGTGGTGGCTATCTCGCTGTGCGTGATCCTCGGCTTTATCATTGGCGGCATCGTGCTGTAAACAATGATGGGTTGTAAAAATAGTTAAAAACGGGCCGCTCTGCGGCCCGTTTCATTAATGACCAATAGCCTTGCGTGATATAGTGAAGACTTTCGTGATGAGGAGGTCGACTTGTGAACACGCCTGATGCTGTTGTTGTCCTTTGTACCGCCCCTGATGAAGCCTCTGCCCAGGATCTCGCCGCCAAAGTGCTGGCCGAAAAACTGGCAGCCTGCGTGACGCTCCTTCCTGGCGCCACCTCCCTTTACTACTGGGAAGGTAAACTGGAGCAGGAGTACGAAGTCCAGATGTTGCTCAAAACCAATCTGGCGAACCAGCAGGCACTCCTGGACTGCCTCAAATCTCATCATCCTTATCAAACCCCCGAACTGCTGGTATTGCCAGTGGTCCACGGCGACAACGATTATCTCTCATGGCTCAACGCTTCCTTACGCTGATCCTGCTGCTGTGCAGCACATCAGTTTTTGCCGGGTTATTTGACGCTCCCGGCCGTTCGAACGTTATTTCTGCCGACCAGGCATTTGTTTTCGATTTTCAACAAGACCAGCATGACCTGAATCTTACCTGGCAGATAAAAGAGGGGTATTACCTCTATCGCAAGCAGGTCAGCATCACGCCTGCTCAGGCAAAGGTAGGTCCACTTCAGATGCCTGCGGGCGAGTGGCATGAAGACGAGTTTTTCGGTAAAAGTGAAATCTATCGCCAGCTGTTAAGCGTGCCCGTGGCGGTCAATCAGGCCGATAAAGGCGCCACCGTGACCGTCACGTATCAGGGCTGTGCTGATGCAGGCTTCTGCTATCCGCCGGAAACCAAAGTCATTCCGCTGAGCGAAGTTAAAGCGGCCGCCAGTATGCCTGCTCTTCCCGCAGGGGAGAGCACCGGGGTGAAGGACGACGGTCGCACAGCGCTGCCCTTCTCCGCCTTGTGGGCTTTACTGATTGGTATCGGCATCGCCTTCACGCCGTGCGTGCTGCCCATGTATCCGCTTATCTCCGGGATTGTCCTCGGCGGTAAGCAACGCCTTTCAACCGCACGCGCCCTGCTGCTGGCCTTTATCTACGTGCAGGGTATGGCGTTAACCTACACCGCACTGGGCCTCGTGGTTGCTGCTGCCGGACTGCAGTTCCAGGCTGCACTTCAGCACCCTTATGTGCTGGCTGGCCTGTCGATCGTATTTATTGTGCTGGCGCTGTCGATGTTTGGTTTGTTCAGCTTACAGCTGCCGTCCGCGTTGCAGACTCGCTTAACGCTGATGAGTAACCGTCAGCAGGGTGGTTCCCCGGGCGGCGTGTTCGTGATGGGTGCCATCGCCGGGTTGATTTGCTCACCGTGCACTACCGCGCCACTGAGCGCAATCCTGCTGTATATTGCCCAGAGCGGTAACCTGTGGCTCGGCGGTGGTACGTTGTATCTCTATGCGCTGGGAATGGGTCTGCCATTGATTCTGGTAACGGTATTTGGCAACCGTCTGCTGCCCAAGAGCGGCCCGTGGATGGAGACGGTGAAAACCGCGTTTGGTTTTGTCATTCTGGCGCTGCCGGTGTTCTTGCTCGAGCGTATTATCGGCGACGTCTGGGGGATGCGCCTGTGGGCAATGCTCGGTGTTGCTTTCTTCTGTTGGGCGTTTATCACAAGCCTGGCAGCGAAAAAGCCGTGGATGCGTCTGGTGCAAATCCTCCTGCTCGCCGCCGCGCTGGTGAGCGTACGGCCACTGCAGGACTGGGCATTTGGCACACCCGCGGGACAAACGCAGGCGCATTTGAACTTCATCCAGATAAAGAACGTGGATGAACTCAACAGCGCACTGGCGCAGGCGAAAGGCAAACCGGTCATGCTGGATCTGTATGCGGACTGGTGTGTCGCCTGTAAAGAATTCGAAAAGTACACGTTTAGCGATCCGCAGGTGCAAGGTGCACTGAAAGAGACGGTTCTGCTCCAGGCAAACGTCACCGCCAACAGTACAGCGGATAATGCACTGCTGAAGCAACTTAACGTGCTGGGTCTGCCAACCATTCTGTTCTTCAATGAACAGGGCCAGGAGCAGCCCGCACAGCGTGTAACCGGGTTTATGGACGCGACGGCATTCAGCGCGCATTTGCGCAATCGCCAACCGTAAACAACACTTGAAACGGGACAAACCGTTGGGAATAACGGAGGAGATAACCGTGCAACGCGAAGACGTACTGGGACAAGCCCTGCAATTACTTGAGATTCAAGGGATCGCCAGCACCACGCTTGAGATGGTAGCCGACCGTATTGATTATCCTCTGGATGAACTCATGCGTTTCTGGCCGGATAAAGAGGCGCTGCTTTACGATGCCCTGCGTTATCTCAGCCAGCAGGTTGATGTCTGGCGCAGGCAGCTAATGTTAAATGAAGAACTGACTGCGGAGCAAAAGCTGCTGGCGCGTTATACCGCCCTGAGCGAATGCGTAAGCAACAACCGTTATCCGGGTTGCCTGTTTATTGCCGCCTGCACCTTCTACCCTGACCCCGGCCATCCTATCCATCAACTGGCGGATCAGCAAAAGCGGGCGGCGCATGATTTCACACACGAACTGCTGACCACGCTCGAAGTGGATGACCCGGCGATGGTCGCTAAGCAGATGGAGCTGGTACTGGAAGGTTGCCTGAGCCGCATGCTGGTAAACCGTAGCCAGGCCGATGTGGATACAGCACACCGTCTGGCCGAAGATATCCTGCGTTTTGCGCAGTGTCGTATGGGTGGTGCGCTGACGTAATCTGTCTGAAGAATTTGACCTGTTCGGCGCGTAAACCGTCAGATTGCCGCAAAGTTAAGCAGTTGAACGGCTTTTCCCGAAATAGTGTTGACGATCAGGCGCGATTGCGGTTTAATGCGCTCCGTTGCCCGGATAGCTCAGTCGGTAGAGCAGGGGATTGAAAATCCCCGTGTCCTTGGTTCGATTCCGAGTCCGGGCACCACTATTTAAAGAACCCAGCCTATGGCTGGGTTTTTGCTTTTCTGCGTCTGATAAACTCTCCTGTAACCACTCTCCGGTCACATCCTCGTAAACCTGTTCCTGCAGTATTTCATGGCGCTTAAAGTGGCCCTGTGTACGCTAAATTCCGTACTGATCTGAAGTGTTTGGGGGATCCTGAAGGGAGATGATGGGGTTTGGGGGTTACCGTATCGTGGCTTCGCCTTGTCTGGCGGCACTCTTTGGGGAATTCAGATGTGTAATTCGCGCCCCAAAGCAAAAAACCCCGCACCATACGGTACGGGGTTCTTTTAATTGATGCCTGGCAGTTCCCTACTCTCACATGGGGAGACCCCACACTACCATCGGCGCTACGGCGTTTCACTTCTGAGTTCGGCATGGGGTCAGGTGGGACCACCGCGCTAAAGCCGCCAGGCAAATTCTGTAATCTGTATCAGCTGAAAATCATCTCTCATCGCCAAAACATCTTCGGCGTTGTAAGGTTAAGCCTCACGGTTCATTAGTATCGGTTAGCTCAACGCATCGCTGCGCTTACACACCCGACCTATCAACGTCGTAGTCTTCAACGTTCCTTCAGGAGACTTAAAGTCTCAGGGAGAACTCATCTCGGGGCAAGTTTCGTGCTTAGATGCTTTCAGCACTTATCTCTTCCGCATTTAGCTACCGGGCAGTGCCATTGGCATGACAACCCGAACACCAGTGATGCGTCCACTCCGGTCCTCTCGTACTAGGAGCAGCCCCCCTCAATTCTCCAGCGCCCACGGCAGATAGGGACCGAACTGTCTCACGACGTTCTAAACCCAGCTCGCGTACCACTTTAAATGGCGAACAGCCATACCCTTGGGACCTACTTCAGCCCCAGGATGTGATGAGCCGACATCGAGGTGCCAAACACCGCCGTCGATATGAACTCTTGGGCGGTATCAGCCTGTTATCCCCGGAGTACCTTTTATCCGTTGAGCGATGGCCCTTCCATTCAGAACCACCGGATCACTATGACCTGCTTTCGCACCTGCTCGAGCCGTCACTCTCGCAGTCAAGCTAGCTTATGCCATTGCACTAACCTCCTGATGTCCGACCAGGATTAGCTAACCTTCGTGCTCCTCCGTTACTCTTTGGGAGGAGACCGCCCCAGTCAAACTACCCACCAGACACTGTCCGCAACCCGGATTACGGGTCTACGTTAGAACACCAGCCATTAAAGGGTGGTATTTCAAGGTTGGCTCCACGCAGACTGGCGTCCACGCTTCAAAGCCTCCCACCTATCCTACACATCAAGGACCAGTGTTCAGTGTCAAGCTATAGTAAAGGTTCACGGGGTCTTTCCGTCTTGCCGCGGGTACACTGCATCTTCACAGCGAGTTCAATTTCACTGAGTCTCGGGTGGAGACAGCCTGGCCATCATTACGCCATTCGTGCAGGTCGGAACTTACCCGACAAGGAATTTCGCTACCTTAGGACCGTTATAGTTACGGCCGCCGTTTACCGGGGCTTCGATCAAGAGCTTCGCGTTACCGCTAACCCCATCAATTAACCTTCCGGCACCGGGCAGGCGTCACACCGTATACGTCCACTTTCGTGTTTGCACAGTGCTGTGTTTTTAATAAACAGTTGCAGCCAGCTGGTATCTTCGACTGATTTCAGCTCCACCCGCAGGGGCTTCACCTACATATCAGCGTGCCTTCTCCCGAAGTTACGGCACCATTTTGCCTAGTTCCTTCACCCGAGTTCTCTCAAGCGCCTTGGTATTCTCTACCTGACCACCTGTGTCGGTTTGGGGTACGATTTGATGTTACCTGATGCTTAGAGGCTTTTCCTGGAAGCAGGGCATTTGTTACTTCAGCACCGTAGTGCCTCGTCATCACACCTCAGCGTTAATAAGGAACCGGATTTACCTGGAACCTCCGCCTACATGCTTAAACCGGGACAACCGTCGCCCGGCTAACATAGCCTTCTCCGTCCCCCCTTCGCAGTAACACCAAGTACAGGAATATTAACCTGTTTCCCATCGACTACGCCTTTCGGCCTCGCCTTAGGGGTCGACTCACCCTGCCCCGATTAACGTTGGACAGGAACCCTTGGTCTTCCGGCGAGCGGGCTTTTCACCCGCTTTATCGTTACTTATGTCAGCATTCGCACTTCTGATACCTCCAGCACCCCTCACAGGACACCTTCAACGGCTTACAGAACGCTCCCCTACCCAACAACACATAGTGTCGCTGCCGCAGCTTCGGTGCATGGTTTAGCCCCGTTACATCTTCCGCGCAGGCCGACTCGACCAGTGAGCTATTACGCTTTCTTTAAATGATGGCTGCTTCTAAGCCAACATCCTGGCTGTCTGTGCCTTCCCACATCGTTTCCCACTTAACCATGACTTTGGGACCTTAGCTGGCGGTCTGGGTTGTTTCCCTCTTCACGACGGACGTTAGCACCCGCCGTGTGTCTCCCGTGATAACATTCTTCGGTATTCGTAGTTTGCATCGGGTTGGTAAGCCGGGATGGCCCCCTAGCCGAAACAGTGCTCTACCCCCGAAGATGAGTTCACGAGGCGCTACCTAAATAGCTTTCGGGGAGAACCAGCTATCTCCCGGTTTGATTGGCCTTTCACCCCCAGCCACAAGTCATCCGCTAATTTTTCAACATTAGTCGGTTCGGTCCTCCAGTTAGTGTTACCCAACCTTCAACCTGCCCATGGCTAGATCACCGGGTTTCGGGTCTATACCCTGCAACTTAACGCCCAGTTAAGACTCGGTTTCCCTTCGGCTCCCCTATACGGTTAACCTTGCTACAGAATATAAGTCGCTGACCCATTATACAAAAGGTACGCAGTCACCCCATAAAAGAGGCTCCCACTGCTTGTACGTACACGGTTTCAGGTTCTTTTTCACTCCCCTCGCCGGGGTTCTTTTCGCCTTTCCCTCACGGTACTGGTTCACTATCGGTCAGTCAGGAGTATTTAGCCTTGGAGGATGGTCCCCCCATATTCAGACAGGATACCACGTGTCCCGCCCTACTCTTCGAGTTCACAGCCTGTGTGCTTTCGTGTACGGGACTGTCACCCTGTACCGTGCGACTTTCCAGACGCTTCCACTAACACACAAGCTGATTCAGACTCTGGGCTGCTCCCCGTTCGCTCGCCGCTACTGGGGGAATCTCGGTTGATTTCTTTTCCTCGGGGTACTTAGATGTTTCAGTTCCCCCGGTTCGCCTCGTTAACCTATGTATTCAGTTAACGATAGTGTGTCGGAACACACTGGGTTTCCCCATTCGGACATCGCCGGGTCAAAGGTTCATATCACCTCGCCGGCGCTTTTCGCAGATTAGCACGTCCTTCATCGCCTCTGACTGCCAGGGCATCCACCGTGTACGCTTAGTCGCTTAACCTCACAACCCGAAGATGTTTCTTTCGATTCATCACCGGTTTGCGAAAATTTGAGAGACTCGAACACACAT
>NZ_WCIM01000016.1:0-304058 GCF_009025585.1 Enterobacter sp. 198
GTCCGCTTCACGCCCTGAGACATTCGACAAGCTTTTTTATGGCTTCAGTAAGGGCGACTTTCGCGCTTCCAGTGCCAGCAAATACTTCGCTTCATCGTACTGGGTCTTGGTCTTCCAGCAGCGGTAAATGATCCTTATCCATTTGAAGGCCAGAGCCCGGATTGCAGACTGGTGAGATTTTCCTTTTTCTCGCAGTCCCCGATAATAAAGTCTGGCCCAGTATGATGAGTTAACCGTCTTGGCAGCCCATTCAACAAAGGTTTGCCGGACGAACTTGGCACACTGCCATCGCCAGTGAACCCAGGATTTCTGGCCACTTCGTTCTGTCACCGGTGCAATACCTGCGTAGTTTTGAATTTCTTCAGCGCTGTTAAACCGGTCACGGTTATCACCAAGTGCAGCAAGCATTCGTGGTCCCAAACACGGCCCCATGCCCGGAAGTGATTTGAACAGCCCCGAATCTGGCAATGTGTCAAACAGCGTTTCGATTCGTTCGTCATAGGTTTTGATGATTTCACTCACGACTTTAATTTGTGTCGCCAGTGCTGTTGCCATCAAAGCATTAGCCTCTATAACACTCGGGTCTGTCGTCAACGGAATGGCGTTATCAATACTCACAACACGCTGCTCGGTAAGGGCCATTGCGCGGCCACCTTTGGCATTGAGAAAGTTGCGGATCGTGTCTCGCCTGGCTCGTTTTAGTTGTTGCAGACTGGGCCATCGCATAATCAGTTCACACAATAGCAAGCTACCCCGATGTGAGAACCACTCCAGGGGCTGAGGATAATACTGTTTGAGTGTGTTGATTAGCCGGTTCACAAAACGGCGCTTATCTTCAACCAACTGACGACGCTGCTCAACCAGTTGCTGGAGTAACCGGATATCGGCATTGTCGGGTTCAATGGCTTTTATCTTTTGGGGATAACGCAGCATTAACTCTAATGCCAGCTCGGCATCCTGCGGGTCATCTTTAGCACCGCTGGGCGAGAAGGCTTGCCGGTAACGAGCCAGAGACAAAGCGTGGACGGGGAAAACGGTGATAAATGGATATTTCTGAAGAGCATACACCACGGGACCTTTCTTCAGCTCAACGGCGATAGCGATCCTGCCTTTTACCTTCTGGTGTAACTCGGTAAGCCAGACATCAAGCGCTTCCGGCGTATGTTCAATCACATGGAATGTGCGTTCACCGTTTTTAAACTGAACACAGACATCGTGCTTTTTATCTGCCCAGTCCAGACCAACGTGCGCAGCAAATTGATTAGTCTCAGTCATCACCAACTCCTTTTTATCGGGGATTGGTATGCATTCCACGCTCTTCGAAAGAAATATAGCCAGCAGTTATCTGCATGCCCTGAGTATTCGTTAGCGAACGTGGAGCACCTACTGGCTCGAAAGAAAAGCGGCGATCATCGCATGATTCTCGCTCAATATTCGTAACCAGTAAGCGCATACCCTGAATCACTTCAAAGTGTAATTCTCAGGGTGCGAATGACTATATTTCGCTCATAGCGGACCGTTCCTGCGCACATGTCTGCTATGTGGTAGAGGCAGACAATACTTACAGCACAGGGCGTTAATAAATACGGAACAGATCAACCGCAGATGCCTCCTCCTGAATGTATTAATTTTGCTATCTCGTCGGCAAAATCAGGGAACAAGTCTGGATATGGAAGCGCCTGGCAGCTGAAAGTATGAATAATAACGCCCTGACAGGATATTTTATTGCACCCTGTCAAAAGTCATACATTCTTTCCCGGTTTTTGCTTTCTCATACCGGATAACTCTATTTAAGGCTTAAGGATAACCTTCGTCCATCCTTCATCCCGCTCATCGAAGTGCTTATATCCGGCAGGAGCCTCTTCAAGCGAAAGACGATGAGAAATTATTTTGCCCGGACTGGCTTTATCGTGATGGATGAGGCGAGACAGCTGACGGTTATAGGCCTTAACGTTCGCCTGGCCGGTACGGATTGCCTGTCCTTTAAACCAGAAACTCCCAAAATCAAATGGCATCTTACCCTCTCTGGCAAGCTCCGATTCAGCCCCCGGATCCTGAGGAATAAAGACGCCAACCACACCAATTCCCCCGGTTGCTTTCGTCGACGCAACAAGACTGTTCATGGTAACAGAGTTATCTTCATGGCCATGTTTGTTACAGCACTGATAGCCAACACATTCGCAGCCACAATCCGTACCGCGTCCATCCGTCAGGTCGAGAATTTTTTGTACAGCTTCATCGCCAGTAGCATTGATGCCCGTCGCCCCCATTTTTTCAGCCAGAGCCAACCGGTCTGTGTGCGTATCAACCACAAACACCTGTGAAGCACCTTTAATGATCGCCGAATGAGCTGCCATCAAACCGACCGGCCCCGCGCCATAAATGGCCACGCTTTCACCAGGCTTCAATCCGGCAAGTTCTGTTGCATGCCAGCCGGTAGGAAAAATGTCAGAGAGCATCACATAATCATCTTCTTTTTCTGCCGCATCAGGGGGAAGAACAAGGCAGTTAAAGTCGGCAAATGGCACCCGAAGAAGTTCCGCCTGACCTCCCTCCCAGGGACCCATTTCAGCAAAACCATAAGCTGCGCCTGCCGTACCCGGATTGGTAGTGAGACAAAAGCCGGTCAGACCTTTTTCACAGTTTTCGCAAAAACCACATCCCACGTTAAACGGCAGACAAACATAGTCGCCCACCTTAATACGTTCAACGCCTGAGCCAATTTCGACCACTTCACCCAGGTTTTCGTGACCCAGAATCCGTCCCTGTTCAAAGCTGGTCCGGCCCTCATACATGTGCAAGTCCGACCCACAAATGTTGGTGGTGGTGATGCGGACGAGTACATCCGTGGGGCGGACAATTTTCGCATCCGGTACGTCTTTTACTTTTACATCATAAGGACCGTTGTAAATTACTGCTTTCATGATCTTCTCCTTCTTGCGTGCGGAAAGGAAATGCTGCCCCGCGGATTGGGGTATCAATCGAGTTTAGCTGCCATAACAGATCTCGCGATCGGCGAAAGGACGATTAGGATGTTTCTTAACTAAGTGCATTGAAGTCTGTAAGACAGGTACTTACCGATGAAGGCTGCCTGGAAAACGTAAAAACATCACACGTTAATCCGGTTTTTTTAAGCAGGCAAGGGATTACGGACAGCTTTGAGCGAGAAGCGGATAAAGTAAATCTATCTCATTTCTGCATTGTGCCAGAAGTAGACATAGGTGAATTAGGTAACCCTAGAGATGCACTTTGAATCAATGATATGAAATGCTGAAAAGGTAATTAACTAATTCAAAATTTGAATAATCAGTTATCTCTTCCATGCTTAATACGTAACCTTAGCTAAGGAGAAATTATGTTAGACGAATACAAAAAATGCATCGAAGCCTGTTATCTATGTGCAACGGCATGTGATAACTGTGCGGCTTCGTGTCTCGACGAAGAGAATCTGGAGATGATGCGCGAGTGCATAAAACTGGATATGCAGTGTGCAAATATCTGCCGTCTTGCAGCTCAATTCATGACACTAAATAGCGGGTCTGCCCAGGATCTTTGCCGTCTTTGCGCTGATGTTTGTCAGAAGTGCGGTGACGAGTGTGGAAAGCATGAACATGACCATTGTCAGGATTGCTCAAGCGCTTGTCATCACTGCGCCGAACAATGCAGAAAGATGGCCGCCTGAGAAAAACTCAAATTACCAAACCCGCTTCGGCGGGGTTTTATATTCCCGGTAATAAGTCGTAGAAGGATGAGATAGATGAGTTTAAGAGTACGGGCGGGAAATAGATCTACTCGAAAGTACTAGCCTCAATGACAAATTCTGGCACAGATTATTTGATTGGCTCAATGTCCGTTTTCGCTGACAGCGGACTGCACCCCGCCGGGGTGACCGCTTCGTGCCAGAATTGGACGTTTCCAAAATCTGCATGCACTAATCGGTGGAGAGCAGATCTCACTGCATAGCCATGCAGACGCGCAGAAATCATCAGGGGCGTTTGAAAGGTGCCGGAAACAGGCGGGAGGCCGCAGAAACGTGCTGAGGGCGCCTGCGGCGGTGCGCCCAAGGGTTGTTATGTTTAATATGGCAGAACTTTCCTGTCGCTATCATTTTGACGCCCGCTATTCGCTCATAGATATGCCTGTCGCGTTTGCGGCTTTACTTGTTATACCCAACCTGCCTGATTTTTATCGCCAGCATCCCGGAATTGAAATTATCCTGAGCAGCTCAGACCGCCGACGGAATATGCTGCATGATGGCCTGGACTGCATACTGAGGGTGGGGGAGCTGGACGATGGCGACTATATCGCAAAGGAGGTGGGAACCGTTAAAATGACGACCTGCGCCAGTCCTGCGTATCTTGATCAACACGGCACCCCGGAAACAATGGACGAGTTGCAGCAGCATCAGGCCGTCAACTGGATTAACAGCAGCAACAGACAAGTTATGCCCTGGACATTCGGGACGTCAGAGGGCTCCACCGAAATTGAACTTCCAGGCAGGCTTGTCGTGGATAACTCAGAAGCCTACATTGCAGCAGGCCTGGCGGGGCTGGGAATACTACAGGGCATGAATATTTTTTTGCAGCCTTATCTCGATCGCGGGCTGTTGGTAGAGGTTCTGCCAGATAATACGTCCCCGAATCGCAAACTGTAACTTCTGTATCCGCACCGCCATCTCTCCCGAAAAGTACGGGCGTTTACCGACTGGCTGGAAAGTTTATTGTAAACGCCTGGGGGCCTGCAGCCTGCTGGTACGTGCGCTGCCTTTTATCGGCCCGCCAGCTTCTGTATGGCTTCACGGACAGGAGCATCGCCAGACGTCAGCTCAATGATGACGCGGCTGACGGCAGGTTGCTCAATGAGTTCAGCCAGCGTAGCCGCCACGTCATCACGGGGCACGTTACCATACGGGATGGCCAGGCCGGCACGTACATAACCCGTACCAGTCTTATCCTGCAGCGCGCCGGGGCGCAGGATCACCCAGTCAAGCTCGCTTTGTGCTAGTTCCACATCGGCCATTTTTTTAACACGCATATAATTTTCGAATGATTCAGAAGTGGTTTCTCCCCGTGCGGACTCCGGGAATGCAGAAACGAGCAGAAAGCGAGACACACCGGCACTGAGGGCGGCAGCTACCGACTTTTTCAGCCCTTCGCCGTCGACCGCATTGGTCATCTCCTGTCCCCCCTTACCGCCGGCACCGGCAGTAAACACCACTGTATCACTACCTGCAAAGTGCATCGCCAGCGCAGCTGCATCCAGCTCTGTCAGGCTCCCACTGACGGGCTCAGCACCCAGCTCGCCTAGCAATGCCTGCTGCTCTGGCTTACGGTAGAGGGCACGAACAGCATGCCCCCTACCTGAAAGGATCCTGCACAGACGCTGGCCGATTTTGCCTGCACCACCGATAATGAAAACATGAACCACAGTTGTCTCCTTCTGGGGTTATGATGTGTCCGAAATTATAACCTGACATCAGGTCAGTTCCTTTGAGCCTGACCGATTGCACTGCATGCTGCTGCCAGCACCAGACAGCTGGTCAGATACTCAGTTGTTCTTATAGCTGAGAACAACAGCCGTACCGATTTAGCTCTCCCGTCACGATGAGAACTCCTGAACCGGTTACACGCAATGCCGGCCAATATCTTCCGTTATATTCGAAAGATCCACGCAAGTTACTGAAGTGCGAGGGACGCAATGTGTACCTTGAACGAACTGAAGTCAGCGGAACCCTGAAGGTTCGATTCCATAGCGTTCAGAAAACTGCTTGCTGAAGCTCGATAGTGAATTGTAACCCACCCGCCCCGCGACCGTTTTTACCGGCAGCGTCGATGTCATCAGCAGGCGGAGAGCCTCCGCGATACGTGCATCGGCGATAACTGAGCGTAAGCTGGTTGACTCACTGGCCAGGTGGCGCCGAAGCGTGGGGCCACTGAGTCCCGTCAGATCTTCAATTTCAGCAGCACTCCAGGGATGAGCCGGTTTGTCCGCTACCATCTGACGGATTTTCATGGCCAGACTTGGCTGCCGGGCTCGCAGCAAAGCATGGTATCCCATGCCATAAAGCCAGAGCACCACTTCAACCATGGCGTGCAGGGAAAGCGGACGCTTCCCTTCCCGCATTGCGGCTGTCCAGCGGTTAAGGGGTGAAAGAAGAGCTGATACGGAAATGGCTGCGATGCTGCCGGTGTCCTGTGGTGGTGGTGCGGCAAGTAACAGCCTGGCTGCTTCAAGCTGTTCCTCCGCGAGCACCACGCTCAGGGCAACAAACTCACCACTTTGTTCTGAAGGGGCATATTCTATATCGATGCTACGGGCATTCGGGACGACCATAATCTCGCCCGGGATCACCCGGTGCCATTTCTCATTTTCACGATACCGGAATTCTCCTTCCAGCGGGAAGGAAAGGGTCGCACCTTCCACCTCGAACTTCTTTACCTGATGCGTCTGTTCTGCGCGAAGGCAATCGCAGGGAAGTGGAAAACGGGAGCGTGCCAGGGTAAGAAGCTCAGCGAGGAGATCATCAACGGGAGAATCGGAAAAGCTGACTGTTTGCATATTCATCCGGAATTTGACTTTGACCGCTATTATACGTCGCCATATACAAAAGCATACAGCGACGCGTGCGGTTGTCTATTCCCGGATGACAAAAATCAGGCCGATTATAGTTATTGCCATACCCACAAGCATGGGCAATGTAATGGCCTCTCCAAACAGCAACCACGCTTCAGCTGCCGTGAGAATGGGAACCAGGTAAAAGTAAGTAGCGACTTTGGTTGCTTCACCGCTTCGTATCATAAAAATCAGCAACATAATCGCCAGAACCGATACGCCAATAACCAGCCAGCCCAGACCCAGCGCAAATGATAAGCTCCACTGCGTCGGAGCAGATTCGAACATCAGGCTAATTGCACCCATCGATATTGTCAAAGTGACGTACTGTAAAAACGTGTTCGCAAAGATATGTCCATCTCCCTGAGCACGGCGCTGATAAAGCGCTCCGATCGTTACGCCAAATAACCCCAGCATGACCGACCCAAAAGCCACAGGATCCAGTGCAAAACTATGCTGGCCTGGCGAGAGCACCAGGAAAACGCCCGCAAAGCCAATCGCAATACCCAGCCATTTCCGGGGATGCAGGGACTGACGGTGCATGAGTGAAACCAGTATTGCAGTCAGTACCGGCTGCAGGCCGGTGATGAGCGCCACAATGCCTGACGGCATGCCACGATGGATGGCATAAAAGCATCCGCCCAGAAAGAAGCTCTGCAGGAAAAGTCCGACAATCAGGTTGCGAACCATTCCTCTGCCGGACGGAAAACGGGCCCTGAACCCCAGTGTAAGCAGCAGAAGGACCAGACAGGAAAATGCGCCACGCAGGAATAAAAGATGAAACGGCGCGCTGTACTGCACGGTAAATTTGGCTGCGACAAACCCTGACTCCAGAGGAATACAAAAAGCCAGGGCGCAAGAGTAATGAGCCATTTTTTTGTGAGGCAGTGATATTCATAGTATTGCAGGTGGGTTCTTGTCGGGCGATATGAAAGGGGATCTTCCCGGTCACTATTGTGTGCACCGGGAAGGAAGGTGATCAGACTGCGGGTGACCACAGGTCGTAATTCAGTGCGAAGCTGTTACCTTCACGGATAACCTTACCGGTAGTAGGCAGGTTGAAGTGCATACCACTGACAGCCAGGTTATCGCTCGCTGCGCGGTCAAGCACTTTGCTACGGATGGCCGCCGCCGCCGCAGGATCGCTGTCGAACGCGATAGTAACGTCAGGCTGAGCAACCTGAATGTGCGGGAAGTGAACAATATCACCCCAGATGAGCAGCGACTCTTTTTCATCACCCAGCAGATAACCGGTATGTCCTGGTGTATGGCCGAACAGCGGTACAGTCTGAATACCTGGTAAAATCGCTTCCTCGCGGAATGGCACCAGTTTGTCGTCATAAGCGCTGAAGGCGTTCCTTGCTACTTCAAAGAACGGCTTGAATGCGTCAGGCGCGCCAGCGGAAATGGTTTCATCACGCCAGAAAGCGAGTTCTTTCTCATGCACAAACAACTGCTGAACATTGCGGAAAACGGGAGTCTGCAGGGGGCCTGCAAGCCCGCCGATATGGTCAGGATGCGCGTGAGTCAGGAGAAGGGTATCAATCTGAAGCGGGTCAATGCCTGCCGCGGCCAGGGCTACCTGAAGCCGACCGCCCCAGCCATTGATACCTCCGGCACCACTGTCAATCAGGATGGTTCGCTCAGGCGTCTGGATAACGTAGACGTTGATATTAATACGGGGTACTGCTGGCACACCGCGCTTCTGCAGTAAATCCTCGGCACGTGAGCCGTCAATACCAGACAGCAGCTCAAAAGATACGTCCAGATAGCCATCACTCAGCATGGTCACAGTCATGTCACCTACTTTTTTGCGATTGATAGCCGGGGCCTGCCAGTTCAGTTGTGAAGTCATATTGGTCTCCGTTACGATTAGAGGTCATCAGGTTTTACTTTAGCAATAGTAACGAAATTTCTGGTTCGAACTGCTCATCCTGCTACGTAAACCGCTCATTCTTAAAATCCGGAGCACAGCAGGTTATATTGCTTTTGCCTTTCTCATGTAAGGTGTCGGTATTATCTTTACCGGAGCCTGTAATGGACATTATTGGAATTATCATGTCGGCGGGAAAAGCCTCTGACCAGTCCTCAAGCACCCGACAATAGTGTCCCGCCTCAATCCCCGCCAGGGCAGAAGACTCCGGCAGGTAGGCCAGGCCGTAGCCATCTTTTACTGCCTGAAGCATTGGATAAATGCTTGAAAAAGTAAGCTGCCCGTCCACTTTTTTCACAATCTCCCCCTGCCTGACAAATTCCCAGCCATACAGCGGGCCTGTGGGTGACAGACGTATATTGATGCAGTCATGTTTTTCCAGCTGAGAGGGATGTAGCGGCAGACCTCTTTCTGCAAGATAGGTGGACGATCCAATGACGACAAACCGTATGTCCGGTGCGATTCGGACGGCCACCATATCCTTTAATATGTCATCACCAATTCGGACTCCGGCATCAAAATTGCCCTCAACAATGTCGACAAAACCGTTCTGCTGCGACATTTCCACCTTGATATCCGAATATTTTTTTAGTAACGGTGACAATCGTGGCCAGAGACATTCATGAATCATGTGATCTGATACCGTAAGTCTGACCAGCCCAGCCGGTGTATGGCGCAGTCTCTGAAGAGCTGTCACGCCCGCTTCAATGCGCGCAAGACCGGGTTCAAGCGTCAGTAATAATTGTTTACCGGCTTCGGTGACAGCCACCCGCCTGGTTGTACGCATAAGTAACGGCATGCCAACGCGCTCCTCGAGACGACGTATCGTGTGTGAAAGCGTGGATGCCGAGATCCCGAGGCGGACAGCAGCCCGTGAAAAACTGCACTCCTGTGCTACTGCCATGAATGCAACATAGTCATTAAAATCGTGACGCATACCGTTCCCGTTCAGGATCTCCGATAACATTATCAGAACCATTTAGGTTCATGATGCCGATTCTGTGAGCCATCAGGCAACCCCCCCGTTCCGCTCATCCGATCATAATTTTTATAAATCTAGATATTGGTAAATCTCAATATGTGGAATAAAGTGTCGTGGTTCTGCGGCTACATCGGCCGAACGACGACATGCCAGGTCGTAAATGCTGAGACATGGCGTTTCAGTGATATTGAAAATTCGCTATATCAGGATATGTAATGAAGACGAAAAACCTGTTCTCTCCCACCAGACTAGGTCCCTACACCCTGAAGAATCGTGTTGTACTTCCGCCTTTAACCCGCTCACGGAGCTCACAACCGGGTGATATTCCGAACGAACTGATGGCTGAATATTACGCACAGCGCAGCAGTGCCGGGTTTATGGTGACCGAAGGAACACAAATCGAACCTCGTGGGCAGGGTTATGCGTGGACCCCGGGGATCTACAGCTCACGGCAAGTGGAAGGCTGGAAGAAAGTGACGCGGGCAGTGCATGAAAAAGAAGGCATCATTTTTGCCCAGCTCTGGCATGTCGGAAGAGTATCCCATAACTCCCTGCAGCCATGTAACGCCTCGCCTGTCGCTCCGTCGGCGATACCGGCAGGGGAAAACGTTAAGGTATTCATCGAAACCGGGCCGGGAGAGGGTGCGCTGGCTACCGCTTCCTGCCCCCGCGCACTGGAAAAAGAGGAAATTAGTGAGATTGTCAGGATGTACGCCGGGGCAGCTCAGAACGCCCTTGATGCCGGTTTTGACGGTGTGGAAATTCACTGTGCAAATGGATACCTGGTTAACCAGTTCATGTCATCCCATAGCAACAAAAGAGAGGATGAATATGGTGGCTCATTACATAACCGGCTGCGGTTTCTGCGCGAAGTGACGCAGGCTGTCGCTGATGTGGTCGGTAAAGACCGTGTGGGAGTCCGTTTTGCTCCGCTCTTTCAGACCACGGATGAAGTAAGGGTCTATCTTGGCCTGGTGGAAGATGATCCCCATGAAACCTATACCGAAGCCGTTAAAATTCTTGAAGAAATCGGAATAGCCTATATTTCTCTTGCTGAAGCCGACTGGGATGATGCTCCCGAATTGCCTGAAGCATTCAGAGCTGAAGTCCGTAAGTTATTCAGCGGTGTAATTATGTATGCCGGGCGATATACGCAAGAAAAAGCCGAACGGATTATCGGTGCTGGCTGGGGAGACATTATCGGATTTGGCCGCCCGTTCATAGCTAATCCGGATTTACCGCAGCGCCTTTATCATGAATGGCCACTGAATCCGGTCGATCCAACAACCATGTATGGTGGAACGGCAAAAGGCTACACAGATTATCCCGCCTTTGGCTAACCATTCTTATGAGCATCAGCTTTTCAAAAGCTGATGCTTAACGTAGAGAAGTATCGTAACATTGCAATTCCTCAATGCGACAAGTGACAGAGTTTATGCCTGATATTGATTTGAATGACGTGATTAAGGCGCTGGGAAACCCTGTTAGAAGAAAAATTCTGCATATGCTCAAGGAACCGAAAATACACTTCCATCAGCCTTATGCTGATGCGGACGAGTTCGGTGTGTGTGTCAGTATCATTCAGGAAAAGGTCGGGCTCTCACAGTCTACCGTTTCTCTTTACCTCTCAGCTCTTCAACGGGCACAACTTGTTACTTCTCAGCGCATCGGTCCCTGGACGTACTACAAACGTGACAATGATAAAATAAGGGTTGTTCTTGAGTTGCTGAAAAATACAATCTGATACAGGACTGAGCACATTCAGTGTAACAGTACCGGGGGTTCGTACTTGCGATCCCGGCAGGCATTCCATGAAAGCGCACTAATTCCTCAATATCAGGCTGCAGACCGGTCATAAGAGGCTAATAGTTTTGCAAAATATCCACCAGTTTGGGTCAAATCACTCTGTCGGTTGGTGTGCATACTCGGTGCAAGGACCTGCAGATATTTAAGATGGCGGATAGCTTGTTACAGTGCCGCTGATGACATTCCGACCCTGTTGCCGTCCGGGTAAGATAATACCTCTGACAGCGGTCATAAAAGCCCAACATAATTGTCTTTCGAGCCATATATTAATCGCTCATCGCGCTCTCTTTTTCGAAGAGGTGTCACTTAATCATGATCGGTCAGTACAAAAAGACAGTGCTTTTCCAAATTCCGGACGGTTGTATGCGAAAACGGTGAAGCTCAACAAATGGTGTCATCGCTGTGCAATGCTCTGCGGGCTCATTCTTTCAGTTAACTGTTTGGTTACAGCTTCAATGAAGTATTTCAGTTAATTCACAGCGAGGGTTTGAGGAAACCACGCTGTGATTACCCAACGCTCATCCGGAGCATCCGGATTGAACTGTCGCTGGAGCTTGTTGGGCGACACGATACTGGCCTCGCCTTTACATGCCCTCGGGCTCCGGTATCCGACCTGAGCCTTTATCCCGACACGTTTCATCAGTCGCCAGACTCTGTTCACTCCGCACTGTTGCCCGCTGTCCCGCAGATCCAGATGGATTTTGCGATAACCATAGACGCATCCCGATTCCAGCCAGAACTGTTTAATCTGTCCTGTCAGTCTCAGGTCTGCCTGATGGCGTTGTGAATGCGGCTGCTGAAGCCAGGCGTAAAAACCACTGGGATGTTCATCCAGCACCCGACAGAGCAGGCGAACAGGCCAGCAATAGGTGTTGTCACGAATAAAGGCGTACCTCAGTCGGACAGCTTTGCGAAGTACGCCGCGGCTTTTTTTAATATGTCCCGTTCGTCGGTAACCCGCTTCAGCTCTTTCTGAAGACGGCGGATCTCGGCCTGAGCATCTGACTGTTCTTTATTAGTGGAAGAATCCGGACCGTAGTTCTTTATCCAGGCGTAAAGGCTGTGGGTGGTGATATCGAGACGCGTTGCAACGCTGGCAACAGAATAACCGCGATCAACAACCTGTTTGACTGCTTCAATTTTAAACTCTTCAGGATAACGCTTACCGCTCATGGGCACCTCTCTTTAAGTCATCTTAAATGACTCTGAGGTGTCTGTTAAACCTGTGGCGATTCACCTCGCGTCCTTCCGTTCAGTATAGCCTCAGTCCCTGACACCACCCGAGAACGGAATGACGTCCCCTTTCTCCCTCCCGGTGTTGCGTTCAAGCTCCCTGACATACTGCTGTAAAAGTATAAGGTTATGTAACAGCTCTACATTTTCAGCCATCATCTTTTTGATTTCTTCCCTCAGCTCATTTCTCTGACGGCGATACTTTTCTTTCAGCTTGATCTGCTGCTCAATGCCCTGCTCATCAACCGGCGCGGTGCCCTGGCACGTTTTTTTCAGACTGCGGATAGCCTCCCTGACCTGCCTGTACTCAGGACAGTTATAATTCAGGGTGCCGTTTGCCAGCCCCGCTCGTTTTTCCACAGCATACTGGCTGATACGCTCCCCTGATAACATCAGTTCCCTCAGGGCCTGCTCTGCTCTTGCCTGTGTTTTTTTAACCCCCGACTGTTCGTTCGTCATGCTCTATTCATCCTTTTCAAAAAAACGGACAGCATCTGCATAAAAATCTCTCTCAAGCATCAGAAAATCCCTGTCAGCCTGAGGAGCATTATTTCGCACGGCAATCTCCAGAAGGTTGTCATAATGAGCCATCCTGCGTTTCCACACGGGAACAGAATCAGCTCCGGCCAGCATGTTCTCACATCCCGGATTGCAGGACGCTGACTGAACAACCGCCTTAAACTCGCAGTCATGGCCATTCATGCAATAAAAACCGTTTCCAAGAGATACCAGTTTTTGCCCGCCTCGTTTAGCCATGCTCATCGCTTTTTTCAGTGTAGGAAACGTCATCTGATGTAAGTGCCCACCTCTCTGGGACATCAGTAACTTCCCGCCTTCGCCATAAAGCAGGCCTTCATGCTGATAAGAAACAGCCCTGGAAGCTGAGAGTTCGGTATCAACCCTCTCAATCTCGGCAGCGAATGCCTGAGGGATCGCCCGGCTAAAATGCGAAGCGTTGAGTGCACCGGACATATACCACTCCGTCATGCCTCTGATTAAGTGCTTAAACTGCCGGATAAGATCATTAGTAGAAATCAGATCAAGACGCCTGAGGTGTACAGCAAGTGAACGGCGAAACTGATGGGTTCGCAATGGCCAGAAAGCCCCCTCCCGAATCTCCATCGCAACGCGTTCATCATCACGTATGTTTGGATTTAAAAGCCTGAACTCATCAATATGGTCACGTCGGATGAACAGATGGTGTCTTTTCACAAATTTCTTTGCCCACTCAGTCTGGCGCTGCGTCCCCATAAAAGAGAGTTTTTGCTCCGAGAACCACGACCTGATATTTAAAGACAATGGAACATTGTCCAGCGTCTTCCCGTCCAGGCCTGTCATGATTTGATTAATTCTGCGTAAATGCTGAAAAGGCTTTTCCACATAGCGACAAACAACCCAGTCTTCGTGACTTCCACCTTCCGGGGCGAACTTATGCAACACCGAACGAAGTCCCAGGATATCACCATCATAAATCAGTGAACCGTGCATCACGCCAAGCACTTCGCTGTGTCTCATCCCCGACATGGCCTGTATCACATTCATGACTTTTAACGTCAGCTCAAAATGCCAGGTGTTCAGCTTTATGTGATCAACGCCAATAAAATCAGATCTCCAGCGCTTATTTTTATGTACCGAGAACCAGCCCTGCATCCCGGGGCCAAGTGTCGCGAAAAGCGCCCGAATTTCCCCGGCAACAATATTGTAGTAATACGCGGCCCGGTAATCCGGTATGCTTTTTGCTGTCCCTCTTTTACGGGCTTCCAGCATCGACGTATAGTAAGGCGAATCATAAAAACCGTTTATGATAGCGCACAGCCGGGAAAACCCGTCAAAATCGAAATCACTGATTTCAGCATCCAGTTCAGTAATCAGCCCTTCCCAGACAGACATCATAAGACTGAAAGGCATACAATATGTCTGGTTTGAATCATCCACACTGTTGTAACTGTCGAAGCTAATATCAGGAAAGTAACCGTATTTTCGAAGACGGGTATGACCTGTCAGCGAGATATCCGCCAGGTCCATAAAGTAATTACGTAATGTTCTTTCAGAACGCTTCCTGCCGTGCTCATCCTCCTCCTTCATCTTTACAATGAAAGCATTCCGGACAAGCGGAAAACGAAGCTGAAACAGACTGCGATACCCCATAGACTCAATAATACGGGCTCCCGCCACAATGTTTGCACATTTCCGGATCAGGGACTGCGTCTTCGCGGTCCTGCCGACAATCCAGAGCAGGCTGGCTGAGATGATTTTGGCTTCAAGACGCAGTTCAGGATCCCGTATGCCTGAAAAATTAACGGTTCTTAACGTTTCACCAATATGGGTTCTGACATAGCGATTGGTCCAGACATCATCCCTGAAATAAATATTCAGCGTCTCCTCATTGATAAAACGCATATCATGTTCATCTGAGCTGGCGATAACCAGGCAGTTATTCAGACGTTCAAAGCTTTTGTTTTCTAGTGCCTCACAGATGATATCCTCAGTCGGAAACTCATCCCCTGAACGAAGCGGCGTTCCGGCAGGAAACTCCGCCATTCGACTACGGCTTACCTCTTTTTTCTTCAAATCTGCCATACCGGAGCCACACCTTCTCGCTGAAGTTTAACGCGCGCTTTTTTCAGGATCGCCTCATCTACCAGCCCAAGCCGTAAATCAATCTTCAGGAGTAACGTTTCATAACGCTCCACAGCATTGACCGAACCGATGTACAACGGTTTTCCATACTCGATAGCATGCCTGAATGACAGCAGGAGCCATACAGACTCCAGCGTTTCCACAACGCAACTTTTTGAACATTCGACACAATGAGAAAAATCCGCACAAGCCTTTGGTGTCCGGCCAAATCGTTTTTGCTTTTTTATAAAGCGCAATTCAATATCTGTAGGCGGCTCCTGCGATCGACATCCCAGGCCATTCAATAAAAGATCCACACCCTCATCGCTTCCACGCAGATCGATCCCCAGCTCATCAGCAACTTTTACCCGCTCGGATAACGCACGTGTCGCAATCCCCTGATTCATAAGCGTATCAAGTGCAGCACTGAAGTTTTCCTTCGCCCCCTGTGGGTTACCTGCAGCATAATTCCGCCTGTAAGTGCCCCAGTTATGCTGTGCTTTTTCCGCCGTAATCAGACCATTCTTTAATGTTCTGTCCGTATACTGCTCAGACGTTTTGCGCAAGCCAGAAACGGTAATTGATGGAAGCGAGGGATTAAGCTGCCGCATCGTGGCCCACGCCCCCTCAGAGTTAGAAAATTTAGTCAGATGACTGGGATTAAGAGAATAAAGCTTACGGAATTTCACCTGCGGCTCACTCAGAAACAGCGCCTGTACCGGAGGGAAGTTATCTGCGGAAACCAGATAGTTAACGATGTCGTCCCTGAGCCTGATAAAAGACAGAAACCAGTAATAGCCCGCACGTTTGGTCACATACTCCGATTTACCTATCGTCAGACGTATATACTTATTCGCTCTCCCCTTATAAACATAATCAGTGCTGATACCCTTTTCATCCAGATGTATATCATCCCGCGTCAGACCCAGAACCTGAGAGGTGTTTCCCCATGTGTGGTAACAGAACAGAAAAAAAGAAGTAAGAAAGTAATTTTCCAGAACGTCCCTGATGATGATCTCTGCCCTGCTGACCCCGTTCTCTCCCGGATACCGGAAATACGCTTCATAAACAGGTGCCAGCAAAGACGGTGAGAAATGCCGCACCCCTTTTTCCGATTTAGCGATATGCTCCCGGATACATCCCGCAAGGAACTCATTCATGGATGACAACTGCCTCAGGATCTCGGAAAGTTCATTCCTGGTATAGCTATCCCTTCCCTGCTGCTGATACGTTCCTTTCGGTAAGAATTCATATTCATACCGCCTCTGAATCTGCCCGCCCGTAAGCAAAAACCGGTTGACCACGGACAAGTAGTGTCTTGCCATCCTGACTGAAATTTTTCGCCGACGAATATCGTTCATGAGATGTTTAATATACATTTCAACGCCTTCAGCCGTGCCATAGTCATACTGATTGACTGACTGCCATATAAAAAACATATTGAGATAACGGAAAATGGTTAACCTTCCGGCGGGACGGTAAGACAGAAGAAATCGTTTCAGAGAGGCAATAAAATCGCGTTTTTCAGGGCGGGCAAGATGCGAATGTTCACTAAACCATCCGGGGAGCAACACATAATCTGAAAAATGAGCCTGAAGATAAACGTCAAGTAAATAATATCGGTTCAGATCCCGCTGAGTGATGTGTCCGCTGACCGTCTCCCATGACAGCACATTTTCGGCCATCCACGTTATCTGCGTTTCACTCCGGCTCATATATGGCTCCATCGCGACCTGCAGCACCGTCAATCAATGCGTCCATGACCCCGGCGACTGCATCAGAAATCTGGTTTTGCTGAAGAAAGACGATGTATTTCATCGTCGTATTTTCGCTTTTATGGCCCATCCAGTATTTTACTGTACCCAGCGCATTTGCGGCCTGATCGGGATAGCAACTCAGTGCCGAGCGTAAAAAATGGGTCGCAAACGTTGCCCGCAAATCATGGGGTTTATGTCTGAACACATTTCCCGGAGCAGACCGGGCCAGGCGATGGCGAAAACTGTACCAGCGGGAGTAAAAGGCTTTTTCAGACATCCGTTTCCCGTTTGCCATTAAAAATAAAGGCTCGTGCCGCCCTTCCCCACCCTGTCGTGCACGCCATTTTTGGATCTTCTTTTCATACTCCTCATCCGCCAGATAATCCAGAACCTGCTCGTACAATCGTCTGGTGATGAAGAGTTCTCGCGTCATCCCAAACTTCGTATGAACTCCGCATCTCGGACCAATATGAAGCCCCCTGATGGTCAACTCAGATACAGGGACACTGGCAAGGTACTCTTCAGTAAAGAGTGACGACGGCAGGGTCAGCATTTCATCCAGCCGTAACCCACAATTTTTCATCAGCACAATCATTAAACTGAACAACCCGGACTCAGATTTCAGTGCCTCATCCAGGATATGAACCTCTGCATCATTCAGTGGGTTGATTGTCCTTTTTGTTGTGCTGGTTATCCTGATGGCAAGATCCGAACTTATCACCTTGCGTCGCCCGTCAACGACTTTTTCGACCAACGTAAAAAATGAGCTGGCAGCCAGCTCACCACACTTGCCCAGAAATACGTAAAACCGTCGGATAACGCTGATGTACACCGCCGCGGTGGATGAGGCGATGCGCCCCTGCCTTACGGCCCCCAGAAGATACTCCCTGAAGCCATATGTAGGGCTTTGGTATTTCAACGTTCCCGGGGTGAAAGGGTCAAGTCCGTTATCCTCCAGCCACCTTATCCAGCGTAAAAATGCCCGGGCTAAAGGCTTTAAATCCCTGGCCTGCAGGATAGCTTTATCCATAAGATAAAAGTGTACATATCGGCTCAGTTTTCGATTCTGGATGCCGCTAATATAAGGTATTTCAGCATACAGAAATCCGGGTTCAAATTTCAGTTTCGGCTCTGTTGCATCCAGTTTGCTGACACGCCCATAACGCGCATGAATGTTAGTGATTATCCTCACAGTCTGTCGCCCTGAAACGCCACCTCATGCCTACACTATAAATCCGGAAGAAGAAAAAACAAACAACCAGGTTGCCGGGAGTGAATATGCAAATCAGGAGGAAAGTAAAAGATGTAACGACACCATCACGATGCAATACATTGACCTCAACACGTTACCCGGACCATACGTGATAAACATCACAAATCCTTTGAGTGAAGAACTTAAGATGTGATTTTCATTTCCCGGCACAAACCGTGCCCTTAAAAAACAGGCAACGGATACATCTTAATGCCAGAAGTAAACCTTAATTGATTGAATACAGCCTGAGTCCATTGCAAAAATAACACACAGGGTAAATTCGCATATACAGAACCCAACGAAAAGCAAAAGAAACCTGTAACACATTTCGTTTACCTGTCACTTTCAATTGTAAAAGCCAGCAGAAAAAGCGCATATAACTATATTTATCCCTGCGGGGACTTTTGTTTGTGCTATATATTTTTTACAGAGAACCGCAACGCGTCCAAACACAAGAATATATTTACCTCTGGAAAATGGTCTGACTCCCTTTCACGTGGTTGTAGTGACCTGTTCTGTGATTCATGTAATGTCTTTTCTGGATGAGGAAAATATGTCATCACTGATATTTTATACAGACGAAGCACAAGCACTGATTGTAACAGATACCCTTGCCGTCACCGATAATGGGGAGCCGTTATCTTTTGTTTCCAAAGCAGGTTACATCCCCCAGCTAAGAACCATCATAGCAGGTACGGGGGCAGGTGGATTTTCTAACACCTGGTTGCTTGAAGCATCAACCAGAATGGTCGTATCAGGTATACAAAATCTCAATTATCATACATCGGCCTGTCTAAGGAGGCTGTGGAAACAATACAAGCATGACCATGCAATTCCCTCTTCTTCAACGGTGACAACCAGTGTTTATCAGTTCGCAATTTGCGAGGAAACAGGAAATATCGTTTCGTTCGCCTATCGCTCAGTCCATGATTTCGAATCAGAGCAATTACAATACGGAACAGGAGTAAAACCTGAGTGCCAAATCCTGGATGGGGATTTGTTGCAGACAATTCCTGTAATGATGAATGAACAAAGGGCTATACAGGCGACATACTCACACCCGGAACGGATCCATATTGGCGGTGAGATGATTGCGCATTATCTGACATCATCTATGTATCAATGCTTTAAGATTGGGGAATTTGAGGATTTCAGAACTCAGGGAGAGTATATATTGAGCAGGATTTAGGCAAAACGCGGTTCAGATAAAGTGCTTTTAACAGGCTTGCTGAACATTAAAAGGATATCTCTCAATTACGATGAATAGCTTGAATTCTAAAAATAGAAAAGTAGAGTTTAACTCTAAATACATAAAAACAAGAGTAAAGGAGCAGCCGCCGAAGCAGCCGCGCATGATGTTTATTGAGAAACGGATCATCTCATACGCCGGGATTCGGCTCTCGCCGTATGCCGGATGCGGCACGCGTTTGTACGGCAGCGCGAAGACGCTGTCCATCTCTTCGGTGGAAAGCGGGATGGCCGGCGGGTTGATCCAGATAAAGCGCTCGCCGTGCTTTTGCATCAGCGCACGCGCGCAGCCCGGGTTGGTTTCGTGGTGCAAAATACGGGACGCATGCGCGTAGAGCACTTTATCGGCTTTGACCTTCTCAAAGGAAGGCAGCAGCACGTAGGTTTTTTCCCACGGTTTCGGGCGCGGCGGCTGAACAACGATAGCTTTCGTTTCGGCTTTCTTTGGCTCTACCGGCTTGTTATCCGCACACGGCAGATCGTCGCCGTACGGGTGCGGGATCGGGTCGATTTTACCCGGCATATCAATGATACGGGAATCCACCCCGCTCCAGCCCGGCAGCGCCTCTTTCACCATGATCGCGGTGTTGCGCACGTCGCGGATGCTGCTCACCGGCTCACCCTGTGAGAGACGGTGCGCCACTTCCACCAGCGGACGTTCACCGTTACCGTAAATCAGCATATCGGCTTTGGAATCCACCAGCACCGAACGGCGCACGGTGTCTGACCAGTAGTCGTAGTGCGCGGTACGGCGCAAACTCGCCTCGATGCCGCCCAGGATAACCGGCACGTCTTTCCAGGCTTCTTTGCAGCGTTGGGTGTAGACCAGCGTCGCGCGGTCAGGACGTTTACCCGCGACGTTATCCGGCGTGTAGGCATCGTCATGACGCAGCTTACGGTCGGCGGTATAGCGGTTGATCATCGAGTCCATGTTGCCTGCGGTCACGCCGAAGAACAGGTTGGGTTTCCCCAGACGCATAAAGTCGTCTTTGCTGTTCCAGTCAGGCTGGGCGATGATCCCCACACGGAAGCCCTGCGCTTCAAGCATACGGCCACAGATAGCCATGCCAAAGCTCGGGTGGTCGACATAGGCATCGCCCGTCACCAGAATGATATCGCAGCTGTCCCAGCCCAGTTGGTCCATCTCTTCCCGGGACATCGGCAGGAACGGTGCCGGTCCAAAGCAGGCCGCCCAGTACTGGGGCCAGGAGAAGAGGTCACGATCCGGCTGGATCAGGGAAATTGCGCTCATAGTGCTTCCGAAGAAAAAATAGACAAAAGGAGCGGGATTATACGCTGTTAGTCCGCCGGATTTGAAGAAAAGGATGCAAGAAGTAAACAGAAAATCCTGGAAGCCGTTAAAATACAGCGCACTGTTAATTTTGGATCATAATATCCACTATATCTTGCGGTAATCAGTTACCGGGATGCATTCTGGCACGGAGTTTCTTTGTGAAGTTCAACGATTCGTTACATGTGTCCCAGCTGCGGGTTGTGCTTCACCTCTGCGGTTTTCTGGTTCTTCTGTACAGCCTGTCCATGCTGCCGCCGATGGTTATCGCCCTGCTGAATAAAGAGCGAACCTACTTTGCTTTTTTAACCACCTTTTTGACCTTTTTCACTCTTGGTGGACTCACCTGGCGGGCAACACGTCATTCCGGTATACAGCTGCGCACCCGTGACGGTTTCGTGATTATCGTTCTGTTCTGGCTGCTGTTTTCATTGATTAGCGCCATGCCGTTATGGATGGATGACGGTCTGCAACTCTCCTTTTCCGATGCGCTCTTTGAAGGGGTCTCAGGGATCACCACCACCGGGGCGACGGTGATTGGAGACGTCAGTGCCCTGCCGAAGTCGTACCTTTATTACCGCGCTCAGCTCAATTTCATTGGCGGATTAGGGGTCATCGTACTGGCCGTCGCGGTCCTGCCGCTGCTCGGTATCGGTGGCATGAAGCTATATCAGTCGGAAATGCCTGGGCCGTTCAAGGAGGAGCGCCTGACGCCCCGACTCGCCGATACCGCGCGTACGCTGTGGGTAACCTATCTGGCGCTGGGACTGGTCTGCACGCTGGCGTACTGGCTGGCGGGCATGCCCTTTTTTGACGCCGTCTGTCACGGGCTTTCCACCGTCTCATTGGGTGGGTTTTCAACCCGAAGTGAGAGCATCGGGTTTTACGACAGCCACGCGATTGAGCTTGTCGCCGGGGCTTTTTCACTGCTTTCCGCGTTTAACTTTACCCTCTGGTATGTCGTCATCGCGCGCCGCACGCTGAAACCGATTCGGCGCAGCCCGGAGGTGAAATTCTTTCTCGGTGCCGCCACCGTCATTATCGCCATCACCGCCTGGCAGGTGTGGCACGCGGGGATGTACAACGGCACCGACAGCCTGGTACATGCCTTCTTTCTGGCCAGCTCCATGATGACCGACAATGGTCTTTCGACGGCCGATTACGCTCACTGGCCTCCCCACACCATTTTCCTGCTGTTGAGCGCCAGCTTTTTTGGCGGCTGCGTCGGCTCTACCTGCGGCGGGATCAAAGCGCTGCGTTTTCTCATCATGTTTAAGCAGTGTATTCAGGAGATGAATCAACTCGCGCATCCGCGCGCGCTGCTGAGTATTAAGGTCGGCAAAAGCGTCGTGAATGAACGCGTTCTGCGCTCGGTGTGGAGCTTCTTTTTTCTCTACGTGATGATAACGGGCTTTTTCGTCTGGGCGCTGAACCTGCTGGGATACGATCTGTTCACGTCATTTGCCACCGTTGCGGCCTGCATTAACAATATGGGGCTGGGGTTCGGCGAAACGGCATCGACCTTCGGGACGTTAAAAGACGAGGCCAAGCTGTTGATGTGTGCGGCGATGATTATGGGACGTCTGGAAATTTATCCGGTGCTGATCCTGTGCTCACGCTTTTTCTGGCGGGCATAAACATTCCCGGCGAACCGGGAATCGTATCGTGGTTTAGGGTGCCGGGTTGACCAGCATCTGGCCGACGGATCCCCTGTCCATCATCTCCAGCGTCTGGCTGTGGAACAGGAACGGGAAGTGCGGCCACGAAGGCTGTCCGTAGTAGACCAGCAGTTCGACCTGCCCATCCACCCAGACGGTATCCTTCCAGCCCCTGTCTTCAGGGAACGGCATCGCGCCATTGACGTTGCGGATCAGGAAACTCACCCCTTCGATATGGAACGACTGCGGCATGTCCGAGCGAACCGTCCAGCGCTCCCAGGTACCCTGCTGCGCGGTAATATCGATACGGTTAACGTCCCACAGCGTGCCGTTGATCCCCGGGTCGTCGCCCAGGCTGATATCGCGGCTGCGCACCGGCGAACCGCTCATGATCTCCTGCGGAAGCAGGCGCATCGGCAGGCTATCGGTCACCAACGGCAGCAGGCCGGTAGGACGCAGGGTCAGCACCAGGGTGGAGACCAGAATACTCGACGGCTCAAAGAAACCGCGAATGCGGTCCACAATGCTGGCCGCTTCGCCACAGGTGATCGACACCTCATCACCATTGGTCATATCAATAAGGATTTCGCGGCGTTCGCCTGGCGACAGCGCCAGCTGCTTCACGGAAACCGGGGCCGGTAAAAAGCCCTGGTCGCCGGAGATGACGTGTAGCGCGCGACCATCGCTCATTTGCAGCTGGTAGCGGCGCGAGTTAGAGGCGTTCAGCAGACGCAGACGTACCCATCCGCGCGACACTTCGACATACGGACTTTGCGCGCCGTTAACCAGCAGCGTATCGCCAACGAAGCCACCGCTGCCCGGCTCGCTGTATTCCGGCGTGCCGAAATTATCCAGCCGTTTGTCCTGAATAATGACCGGAAAATCATCCACGCCATAGTGGTTCGGGATTGGCAGGGATTTACTGATTTCATCTTCCACCAGCCACATGCCGGCCAGGCCGTTATACACCTGCTGGGCCGTGCGGTTAGGGGTATTGGCATGATACCAGAGCGTCGCCGCGCTCTGACGAATCGGCAGAACAGGCGCCCAGTCAGCGTTAGGCGACATCATGCGCGCCGCGCCGCCAAGCAGCGGGCCAGGCACCTGTAAACCACTGATGGTCATGGCGACATTTTCTGTCGTACGGTTACTGTAGATCAGCTTAACGTCATCGCCATTCCACACGCGTATGGTCGGCCCAAGGTAACGCCCGTTAATGCCCCACACCGGCGCACGCGTCCCCTGGGTAAAGGACCAGTGGCTGCGCTGTAGCGTCAGGAAAAGCGGCTGCCCGCGACGGGATTCTATTAACGGCGGAATGGGCAGCGGCTGTTGCTGCCCGGCGGCGTTGGCTGTCAGCGGCAGCGCACCCGCACAAAGGGCGATCCCGGAAGCCTGAATAAACTGACGCCGACTGAATGACATATAAGCTCCATCTGAAACGACTAACAACGCGGGAATTCGTTTTCCCTTTTAACGCCGGCTTACTTCTTACCGGCGGCTTCTCTCTCTGCGACTTCTTTGTCGAGCAGCGCAATATGCTGAGCCATCAGTTCACGGCAGTGTGCTGCCAGCTCGCGAACCTGATCTTTACCGTATTTGCTGGTATCCACCGGCGGCAGCATTTCGACAATCACCAGCCCGTTATTCAGGCGGTTAAGATTAATCTTATTAGAAGTATTGGAAACACACACAGGAATAATTGGAACACCTGCCGCAATTGCAGCATGAAACGCACCGGTTTTGAACGGCAGCAGGCCACGACCACGGCTGCGCGTCCCTTCCGGGAACATCCAGATTGAGATCCTGCGCTTTTTGAAGTGATTAACCACTTCAGCAATAGTGCTGTGCGCTTTCGCGCGGTTGTTACGGTCAATCAGCAGGTTACCGGTCAGCCAGTACAGCTGGCCGAAAAAAGGGATCCACAGCAGGCTCTTTTTGCCCACGGTCACGGTCGGTGGCAGAACAATGTTGGAGGCCGTCACCATATCGTAGTTGTTCTGATGGTTAGCGATAAAGATGGCGTTACCGAAGTTCTCAGCCCCTTCCGGCAGGCGTTTTTCTACCTTCAGGCCAAACAGTGGCGCAAGGCGGCCGAACATATGGCCGAAGGTGGCGACATGTTTCGGATTGCGCGGACTGAACAGGCAATAAATAGAGCCGAAAATACAGACCAGAATGCAGTAAATAATGGTAAGAATTAAACGAACAATGAATAGCATAGCGACCTCTGAAGCCCTGACAGCTGACAATTATACTTCACCTGTGGCCAGGTAAGGACTTTATTACGAGCGCGTATTGTTAATCGCAACGCACGAATTAACAACGATTTTACGGGAAATTTTATTGAAATTCCCCCTCCGGAACAGAGGGGGAGATAACGGCGTTACTCTTCGCTGTCGCCCGCGGTACTGCGCGCAGGAGAGTCAATCTCCACGCGGTCAATACGCTGCAGGCCGCGCATCAACGAGCCGCGTCGACCGCGCTCGCCCACCACTTTCTGCAACTCTTCCGGTCGAAGCTTGATTTTACGTTTGCCGACATGAATGGTCAGCGTGCTCTGCGGCGGCAGAATAAAGAGGTGCGCCAGACCATCTACCCCTTTCGCCGCTTCCGCTGACGGGATGCTGATGATCTTGTTGCCCTTGCCTTTTGACAATTCCGGCAGGTCGCTGACCGGGAACATCAGCATACGTCCGGCGGCAGTGATCGCCAGCAGCATATCGCTATCGTTTTCCACCACCAGCGGCGGCATCACATGCGCGTTGTCAGGCAGGCTGATCAGCGCCTTACCGGCACGGTTGCGGGAAACAAGATCGTTAAAGGTACAGATAAAGCCGTACCCCGCGTCAGACGCCAGCAGCAGTTTCTGGTCATCGGCTTCCATCAGCATATGGTCAACCGTCGCACCCGGCGGCAGCGTCAGCTTACCGGTAAGCGGTTCGCCCTGTCCGCGGGCAGAAGGCAGCGTGATCGGGTCGATGGCGTAGCTGCGCCCCGTCGAGTCGATAAAGGCGACCGGCTGGTTGCTCTTACCTTTCACGGCGGCTTTAAAGCTATCGCCCGCCTTGTAGCTCAACCCTGGCGCATCGATATCGTGACCTTTAGCACTGCGCACCCAGCCGCTCTGAGACAGCACAATGGTGACCGGTTCTGATGGCTGCATGTCGTGCTCATTCATCGCCTTCGCTTCTTCGCGCTCATGCAGCGGAGAACGACGGTCGTCACCGAATGCATCAGCGTCAGCCTGCAGCTCTTTCTTAAGCAGGTTGTTCATCTTGCGTTCGGACGCGAGGATCGCCTGCAGCTGATCGCGCTCTTTTTCCAGTTCGTTCTGCTCACCGCGGATCTTCATCTCTTCGAGTTTGGCGAGATGACGCAGTTTCAGCTCAAGGATTGCTTCGGCCTGGGTTTCACTGATGCCAAAGCGCGACATCAGCGCCGGCTTCGGCTCGTCCTCGGTACGGATAATCTCAATAACTTCGTCGATATTGAGGAACGCCACCAGCAAACCTTCAAGGATGTGCAGGCGTTTAAGCACTTTTTCCAGTCGATAGTTCAGACGTCGGCGAACGGTATCGCGGCGGAACGTCAGCCATTCGCTCAGGATCTCCAGCAGGTTTTTCACTGCCGGACGACCGTCGAGGCCGATCATGTTCAGGTTGATGCGGTAGCTTTTTTCCAGATCGGTGGTGGCAAACAGGTGGTTCATCACCTGCTCCATGTCCACGCGGTTGGAACGCGGCACGATCACCAGACGCGTCGGGTTTTCGTGGTCGGATTCGTCGCGCAAGTCATCCACCATCGGCAGCTTTTTATTGCGCATCTGGGAGGCAATCTGTTCCAGCACTTTCGCGCCGGAGACCTGGTGCGGCAGCGCGGTGATGACCACTGCGCCGTCCTCTTTGGTCCACACCGCACGCATGCGCACGGAGCCGCGGCCGTTCTGGTAGATTTTGCGGATTTCCGCGCGCGAGGTAATGATTTCGGCCTCGGTCGGGTAGTCCGGCCCCTGCACGATATCCAGCAGATCGTCCAGCGTGGTTTTCGGCTGTTCAATCAGGGTGATGGCGGCTTTCGCCACTTCACGCAGGTTGTGCGGCGGAATGTCCGTCGCCATACCCACCGCGATACCGGTAGTGCCGTTCAGCAGGATGTTCGGCAGACGCGCAGGCAGCATTTTCGGCTCCTGCATCGTACCGTCGAAGTTTGGCACCCAGTCCACGGTTCCCTGACCCAGCTCACCCAGCAGCACTTCAGCGTAGCGGGAGAGACGGGATTCGGTATAACGCATCGCTGCGAAGGATTTAGGATCGTCCGGCGCGCCCCAGTTCCCCTGACCATCCACCAGCGGATAACGGTAAGAGAACGGCTGTGCCATCAGCACCATCGCTTCATAACAGGCGCTGTCGCCGTGCGGATGGTATTTACCCAGTACGTCACCGACGGTACGGGCGGATTTTTTGAACTTGGCGGTCGCATTCAGCCCCAGCTCGGACATCGCATAGACGATGCGGCGCTGAACGGGCTTCAGGCCATCCCCGATAAACGGCAACGCCCTGTCCATGATGACGTACATGGAGTAGTTCAGGTAGGCGTTTTCCGTGAATTCATGTAGCGCGAGGCGCTCTGCCATATCGCTCATTATGTGTGATTCCTCAACTCAGAAACCGAAAGGTTTCAGGCAATATTGCCGCAGATACTACCTTATCTGGCGTGTTGAGTCACAAAGAAAAAGGGCCGCATCCGCGGCCCTTTCGGGGTTATTTGTTCAGTTTGATAACCTGCTTCACGTCGATTTCAAAATCGTTCCACTCTTTATCGACTTTACCCTGAATTTCCACCTTATCCTGCGGGGTTACGGTCACGCCGTTCCAGCGCTTGTGGTCAATCTCCACGTTAACCGTACCGGTCTCATCGCGGAAGGTGTAGCGGTCATCAGACAGGCGCTGAGTGATGTTCCCGCGCAGCTTCACCCAGCTGTCGTCCTTCATGTCCTTCACTTTCACCGCGGTGGTGAGGTTCGCGTCATTATCGACAAAACCGCCCGCCTGCGTCTGGGTCTGGGTTTGTGCGGCAGAGGGGCCGTTAAATCCGCCCTGTGCAGCAAAAACAGGGGCAGTGGTCATCATCATGATGGCGGCAATCGCAGCGAATTTTTTCATATTAACTCTCCCTTTAATGTGGTTTCGCAGTCCATTTAACAGGGTAAACCTTAACAACTTCTTAAGGGAAAAATTTATTTATTATTACTGTACAGCAGGCTGATGCAGAGGGTTTACTGACGTTATCAAGGAGGGAACATGCGCATTTTACTGGTTGAAGACGACAAGCTGATTGGCGATGGTATCAAGGCGGGTTTAAGCAAAATGGGCTTTAGCGTGGACTGGTTCACCGACGGAAAAACCGGCCAGACCGCGCTTCATTCTGCACCGTATGATGCCGTAGTGCTGGATCTGACGCTGCCGGAAATCGACGGACTGGAGATTCTGCGCGCCTGGCGCGAAAGCGGACGCCGCGAGCCGGTATTGATTCTGACGGCGCGGGATGCGTTGAACCAGCGTGTCGAAGGGCTGCGTCTGGGGGCGGATGATTACCTGTGCAAGCCCTTTGCACTGATCGAAGTGGCTGCCCGCCTTGAGGCGCTGGTGCGCCGAAGCCACGGCCAGACCCGCAGCGAGTTGCACCACGGAAAGGTCACGCTCGATCCCACCAGTCTCGTGGCCACGCTGGACGGCGAAACGCTGACGCTCAAGCCGAAAGAGTTCGCCCTGCTGGAGCTGCTGATGCGTAACGCGGGCCGCGTGCTGCCGCGCAAGCTGATCGAGGAAAAGCTCTACACCTGGGACGACGACGTCTCCAGCAACGCCGTTGAAGTCCACGTCCACCATCTTCGTCGTAAACTGGGCAGCGAATTTATCCGCACCGTGCACGGTATCGGCTATACCCTGGGTGACGCATGAAACTGACCCAACGCCTGAGCCTGAAGCTGCGCCTGACGCTCCTCTTTTTAGTGCTGTCGCTGACGGCGTGGTTTGCCGCAAGCCTGGTCGCCTGGCAGCAGACCACCCACACGCTGGATAAGCTGTTCGATACGCAGCAGATGCTGTTTGCCAAACGCCTGTTGACCATGGATCTGGATGAGATCCGGGCCCCCGAACGGATGCGTGAGATCCCCAAAAAAGCGAAGCACGGTCGTCTGGATGACGACGCGCTGGCCTTCGCCATCTACGCCACCGACGGCAAGATGATGTTAAATGACGGCGAAAACGGGCGGGACATTCCGTACCACTATCGCCGCGACGGGTTTGATAATGGACGGCTACAGGGCGACAACGACGAGTGGCGTTTTTTATGGCTCACCTCACCCGACGGGAAGTACCGCGTGGTGGTCGGCCAGGAGTGGGAGTATCGCCAGGAGATGGCGGTAGATGTGGTCAGCTCCCAGTTGACCCCGTGGCTGGTGGCGCTGCCCCTGATGCTGCTGTTGCTGATCGTTCTGCTGAGCCGGGAACTGAAACCGTTAAAAAAACTGGCGCAGACCCTGCGCTCCCGCTCACCGGATGCCACCGACGCGCTCCCGACTCAGGGGGTTCCCACTGAGGTGCGCCCGCTGCTCGACTCGCTGAACCATCTGTTCACGCGAACCCAGGAGATGATGACCCGCGAGCGTCGTTTTACCTCAGATGCCGCGCACGAGCTACGCAGCCCTCTCGCGGCCCTGAAGGTGCAAACCGACGTGGCGCAACTGTATCAGGACGATCCGCAGGCGCAGCAAAAAGCGCTGGCGCAGCTGCATGCGGGTATCGATCGCGCATCCCGGCTGGTGGATCAGCTCCTTACGCTGTCGCGTCTGGACTCGCTGGATAACCTCGACGATATCGAACCGATCGTGATGGCCGATCTCCTGCAGTCGGCGGTGCTGGATATCTGGCATCCGGCACAGCAGGCCGGGATTGATATTCGTCTGAACATTCATGCCCCACAGGTCACACGTCAGGGCCAGTCGCTGCTGCTGAGCCTGCTGGTGCGTAACCTGCTGGACAACGCCGTGCGTTATAGCCCGCATGGCAGCGTGGTGGACGTCACGCTGGACACCCGGCGTTTTACCGTGCGTGACACCGGCCCCGGCGTTTCCACCGATGCGCTGGCGCGTATTGGTGAGCGTTTTTATCGCCCACCGGGACAGGATGCAACGGGTAGCGGCCTGGGGTTATCTATCGTCAGGCGCATTGCCGCCCTGCATGGTATGCGCGTCGCGCTGGGCAATGCGGCAGAAGGCGGCTTCGAAGTGAAGGTCAGCTGGTAAGGGATTATTGCGTTTAATGCAAAAGACTTTGCACATTTTGCTCATTTAACCGCATCGCTCGCGCGCGTAAAATCCTCGCCATACTTTCATCTTCGAGGACACCTCATGAGCAACATTCTGATTATCAACGGTGCAAAAGAATTTGCGCACTCTAAAGGCCAGCTGAATGACACCCTGACCGAGGTCGCGGACGGTTTTCTGCGCGACGCCGGGCATGATGTTAAGGTCGTGCGCGCGGACAGCGATTACGATGTCAACGCGGAAGTGCAGAACTTCCTGTGGGCTGACGTGATTATCTGGCAGATGCCTGGCTGGTGGATGGGTGCCCCCTGGACCGTGAAAAAATACATGGATGATGTCTTCACCGAAGGCCATGGCGCACTGTACGCCAGCGACGGTCGCACCCGCTCCGACGCATCCAAAAAATACGGTTCTGGCGGCCTGATTCAGGGCAAAAAATATATGCTGTCCCTGACCTGGAACGCACCGCTGGAAGCGTTCACCGAGAAAGATCAGTTCTTCGAAGGGGTGGGCGTTGACGGCGCATATCTGCCGTTCCACAAAGCTAACCAGTTCCTCGGAATGACGCCGCTGCCAACCTTTATCGTTAACGACGTCATCAAAATGCCTGACGTCCCGCGCTATATCGCAGAATATCGCAAGCATCTCGCGGAAATTTTTGCTTAACTGGTAACCTGGAATTAGAAGGAGTTAACCATGCTTACTGTTATTGCTGAAATCCGTACTCGTCCAGGCCAACATCACCGCCAGGCGGTGCTGGATGAGTTCGTGAAAATTATCCCCACCGTACTGAAGGAAGAAGGCTGCCACGGCTACGCGCCGATGGTCGACGCCACCACCACCGCCAGCTTCCAGGCTACTGCCCCAGACTCGATCATTATGATTGAGCAGTGGGAAACCGTGGCCCATCTTGAAGCCCACCTGCAGACCGCGCACATGAAAGCGTGGAGCGACGCGGTGAAGGGCGATGTGCTGGAAACGCATATCCGCATTCTGGAGCAAGGGGTGTAAGTTTACCCTGTTCCTGATTCCTGCCCTCCCCCTTTCGGGAGAGGGTCAGGGAGGCATATTACCAGTACAACTTCCAGCTTTGGGTAAACCTGACCAGCGCCTCCACGTAGAAGTAGTCTCCCCAGCTCGCGCACTCGTCCACGCCTTTATTGCTTGCCAGATGATAAACGGAGTGCTTCAGCAGCCCAGTTCCCTTCTCATCTTTGCCCATCAGGTAGTGTTTCGTCAGTGACGACATCATTCCTTTTGCCCATTCAGAATACCGCTCGCGATCCGGATCGGTCACCGGCAGGTGCTTCACCAGCTCCAGCAGGCCACATACCGCAATCGCCGCCGAGGACGCGTCGCGTAGCGCATCCGTGCCGACCAGCGCCAGATCCCAGTGGCAGACGTAATCTTCCGGCAGACGGTTGAGGAAGTAGTTCGCCAGCCGTTTCGACAGGGCAATCATCGTCGCATCACCGGTATAGATGTAGCTCAACAGGAAGCCGTAAATTCCCCACGCCTGCCCGCGTGACCAGCAGGAGTCATCGGCATAGCCTTGCTGAGTATTGCCGTAGCGCGGCGCGCCGGTGTGCACATCCATATAGTAGGTGTGGAACGTTGAGGCATCTTCACGGATAAGGTACCTCGCTGCCTGCATCACGTGCGCTTTGGCGGCATCGGCAAAGCGCGGATCGCCCGTCTGTTCGCTCGCCCAGTAGAGCAACGGCAGGTTCATATTGCAGTCGATAATCATCCGCCCGGCCTGTTCCGGGTCAGCCAGATCGCCCCACGCCTGAATAATTTTTGCCTTCTCGTGGAAGCGATCCAGCAGCGCCTCTGCCGCCAGCAGCGAGAAGCCACGCGCCTCACGGTTACCGGTCAGTCGCCAGGCCGCCACGCAGGAGAGCGTATACAAAAAGCCCAGATCGTGGGTGTTAGTGTCGTGGCGCCCGGCGATACGCAGGCCAAACGAGCGCACATGTTTTTCCGCCATCGCGCGGAATTTCGCTTCGCCGCTCATCTCCCACGCCAGCCACAGCTGCCCGGTCCAGAAGCTGGTGGTCCACTCCACGTTGTCGGTCAGCGGATAAAAACCCTGCTGGCAGGTTTCCGCCGGGAACTGCTCACCAAACGCCGTTAAATGGCGGCTAATCAGCGCGAGGACATGGTCGCGCGCTGAACTCAGTTCATCGCGGAATACGCGCGAATCAACGGGCACGGGGATAGCGGGCAGGCGTTCCTCTGCGATACGACTTAACATATTTCGGTTCCTTCTTTGACGGCTTAATTATCGTGATGAGGGTTCTGCCACGTTCAGCGCGCGGGGGCCGCGCCATTTACTCTGGCAGGCAGATAACGTAAAGGCAGAAATAAACGTGAAGATCAGCGCCGTGGCGCCCATGATGATATAGGTGTTCTCGAAACCGATGCGGTCATACATATAGCCGGCAGGCGACGAGACCACAACATTGCCGACGTACAGCATCGCCTGATATCCCAGCAAATACATGGTGGCGTTAACGCGCTTATCGAAATGTTCGGCAATATATTTAAAGACGGAGACCAGCAGCAGACAAATTTCCAGACCGTACAGCGGCTTAAGAATGGAAATTAACAGATGTGAATCACACAGACCGGAAATAATCAGACGCGCACCGACCACCAGCCCGACAATTAACAGCCCACGTTTGGCGCCAATAGCGTTCACCAGCAGCGGGATCACCATATACATGACAAACTCCATTCCCGACTGCACGGTCCCCAGATAACCAAACACCGCATTGCCCTGGTGAATATCATCAAAGAAGGTCACGAAATAGCGCGAAAACTGCTGCTCGGCGATAAACATCATCCACGCCACACCGGCCACGTACAGACAGAAGGCCCAGAATTTACGGTTACGCAGCAGCGCGTAAACGTCTGACGGGGCAATTTTCTCTTTCGTCAGCACTTCGCCGACATGTGCGGAGTTAGTGTTCACTTTCAGGCTCAACAGGACAATCAGCATCACCACCGATGCCACGCTGCCCATAATAAAGTTATACGCTGGCGAGAGATTAAACAGCAGGCCGGAGAAGGAGGACGCCACTGCCCAGCCAAGGGAGCCCCACATCCGGATCTGACCAAACTCCATGCCGTTTAAACGGCTAAAACGGTCAGAATAGGATTCGCACGCCGCCACGCCCGCATACCAGGCAAAGCTTAAATAGAGTGCGCCAATAATAATCCCCAGCAGCGTGTTGGACATTAACAGCGGCTGATAGACATAAATAAAGAACGGCGCCATCAGGGCAGACATTGCCACCACAAAATAGAGCAGGTATTTGCTCATGCCGATCTTATCGAGAATATAGCCATAGATGGGCTTCAGAATGACGGAGAAAATCCCGTTCACCGCAAATACGGTACCAATCACCGAACCACTGAGGTTCGCTTTCTGGCCTAACCAGATAGCCAGCAGGCCAATACTGGCAGACCAGGTAAAGAAATAGAGAAATATAAAACTGCTGATTTTGTAATATTCAGTTCTGTTTGTTGTAGCGGTCTTTTTCATATCATCCTCGCCGACGTGTAGGGTCAGAGTTTTTATAATGAGAACGACAGCTGTCGCTCACTGCCAGGCTCGCGGATAACAACCCGGTTCTCGCTAATATTCAGTTGCGGGACTGCCATAACCGGCTGGCTTTCGCCGGCGACGGCAGCACAACAGAGCCAGCTCTCCCCCTGCGCAAGCGTGGTTTTCAACAGCGGAATGGCAGCGCATTCCGGGAACATGATGCTGCTGTTCGGCGGTGTGACAATGCTGTCCGGTTCACGGTTAACCACCGGAGAGAGATCGACCAGCACGCTGGTGCCGTTACCGGCGACAAGCCAGCATCCGTTCTCACGGATCTGCGGTTCGGTGTTCATCACCGCAAAACCGCCCTCCGCCGTATTCAGTCGACGGGCGCTGTTGATACGGTGCAGGCGCAGGTGCCACTCACCAAACGGCACTTGCCAGGTTTCGATATGGACGTCATGCCACGGAGACCAGCGTGAGTAGAGATAATCGTCAGTGACCCGCACCGCTTCACATTCGCGGCGACCGCGGAAATAGTTATCCCCGTCTGCCAGCAGCAGCATGGAGTCGCAGGCGGCATGTTTCAGGCCAAACCGTCCGCGCTCAATCGTGAAACCAAAGCGGCTGGAGTAGGCAAATTTGGTGTATTTGGCTTCCGTATTCACGTAGTTATTCAGCTCAAGCTGCCCGGCGGTAAGCAGGGTGACGTGCTGCGACTGACCGGCATGCATCAGGATCTGCTGTGCATGCGGGATGACGCGTTTTTCCGCAAGCGCGGGCAGCGGCTGCTCTTCAGCCTGCCAGAACGGATGGTCCTCCGGCATCGCCAGAATCAGGTAGGTTTTCAGCGCCCAGTATGGCGAGCCGGGGGCGTTATAGTCCTCACACATCGCCAGGTTCGGGTAAGCAAAACCGAGGGTCAGAATGCCGTCCCGATCGGTGATGGGCTGTTGCTGCCACCAGCGCAGATGGCGCAGCACGATGCCCTTCACAATCCCCGGCGTGAACACCTCCAGACCGGAAAAGGCGACGGCACTCCAGAAGGCGACCATTGCAAAGCGATAGGTCAGGCTGCGACCAAACGGTACCGAGGCACCGTCGGCGGCTGACCAGTAGATAAAGTCTTCGGCGAATAGGCGCGAACGTGCTCGCAGCACCTGCGCCCTCTCCTCGTCACCGCTCAGGGTGGCGTAAATCAGGCCGTAGAAATGGAATGCCATCGAGATGTAATAGTCTTTCGGCCGCCCCGGCCCGTCGGAATACCAGCCATCGCCAAGGTAATAGGCCTCCATCATCGCAAACCGTCGGTCAATCGCCGTCTGGTCATACGGCAGCCCGGCGCGCTTAAAACCGAGCTGCACCATAATGGCAAAGTAGTTCCAGTTGCTGTCCGGCATTTGCGCATGGGCGATCTGGTTGAGCCATGCGTGCAGGTTCATGACCTCGCGCCCGGTGAAGTGCGCGGTGAGTTTATCCCCCAGCAGGGCAAGCCCCAGACCGTAGGCCGCCATCTCGACCAGACGCTGATCGTAGGGGCCGGTTTCGCCCCAGTAACCGTCACTGTGCGGATCGGTGCCGAGTTTGATCGCGGTAAGGTATTTTTCGCAAAAGGGGCTGGCATCACCGGATGCCAGCAGCGGAAACAGCCCCCATAGCGCACGTGAGAGTCCCTCCATCTGCGCGATATCCGTGCTGTAATGCGCACAGGTTTCACCCAGCGAAAATCGTGAACTGCCCGGCGCAAACGCCTTATCCAGCGCACTCAACAGAGTATTCAGTGACGCCACGATATCCTGGCGTGAAGACAACGGATTTGATTTTTCTTTATTTGCCGCCCACATACGCTCACCCTCGTAATCAACTGCGGCAAAGCATAGTGAATCCACACGGGGCAGAAATGTTAGCCATGTCACAGGTACGAGCGATGAATAAACCCGCAGTTAAGAAAATTTAAAAAGGTGGTTTATAAAGAGATTCTGACGGCAAAAAGTTGAGTTTTATTGCACTATGCGCGACACACCAACATCCGATCATCTGGAGCTGATTACCTTAAATGACACCGTAGTGTCGTTTAGCCGCCTGTTCGCCAACACGGTGCGCTATCACCACTGGCATCAGTGTCTGGAAATTCTCTATGTGGAAGAAGGCTTTGGCGTGGCGATTGTCGATAACCGTCATTACACCATGCGCCCCGGGCGGCTGTTTTTCTTCCCACCGTTTACCCTGCATAAGGTGATGGTGGACGAGAAGGCAGAAGCCCTTTACAGGCGCACCATTATTCATCTCGACCAGCATGCCGTATTGAAAACCCTGCGTGATTTTCCGCAGGCTCAGCAGCGTCTACAGAAGCTGTCTCGTCGTGGCGGCGAGGCCTGGGTCGCTGACCTGGCGCATTGCCAGAAGCATATCGATTATCTTCTTGGCTGTTATCAGCCGCCGCTGAACAGCGAAAACATTGCCGGGCTGTTGATTAGCCTGTTTGCCATGCTGCCGGATGATAACGACGGTGCCCCGGGGAGCAATCAGGGGGTGGCAAGCCAGGTGATGTACTGGCTGGATGAGCATTATCGGGAGAAATTTCGCCTGGATGCGCTGGCGGCTGAGCTGGGAAAATCACGCAGCTATGTATCGCGAAAATTTCATGCAGAAACAGGCGAGAAGATCCACGACTATCTGAATACGCTACGGCTGCGAAAAGCCTGCGAGTACCTGCTGCACAGTGATGCCAGCGTGCGTGAGATTGCCGCGCGGGTGGGATTTTCAGATGTGACGTGGTTTATCAGCGCCTTTAAAAAAGGGATTGGTGAGACGCCGCTGCAGTACCGGAAAAATCATGGCGCGGCGTGAACCCCTCACCCGCTCTTCTTGCCCGGTTTTAACCCGCGATGAAATTCGTTAATGCGCTTCATCGACCTGATGGTGCGCTGGGGCTCCGTTGACGCTACAGATAAAATAATCATCTCCAGACACAGCAGCACCGTGCCGTGGAGCGGAATTTTGCCCTTTTCACCGCCGCGCGGAACGTGGATCACCACGCTGGCCTCTTTGCTGAAGCGCGAGTCCGTAGCATTGGTCAGCAATATCGTGGGAATACCCAGCCGTTTCGCTTCACGCAGCGTGGTTTGTCCTTCCCGGTGGGCCGATTTTTGCGCCATCATCACCAGCACATCGCCGCGCTGTAAGGCAATCAACTGCTCTGCCAGACCAATGCCGGTGCGGTTGAGCGCAATAGCGGGCAGGCCGATACGGCTGAACAGCCGGGAAGTGTACTCGGCAAGAATGCCGGAAGCCCCAATCCCAAAGATCGCGACCTGACGTGCCTGCGCCAGCAACGACACCGCCTGCGCCATTGCGTAGCGGTTGTGCGGCTCGGATAGCACATCACAGGTATGCTGATGCCCTTCCAGCACAAAATCGATGCTCGCGTTCACGTCGCTGGTGAGCGTATTCACCGTGGTGGACATTTTTTCGCTGGAGGAGACCACCGGCCCAAACCACTGCTCCAGAGTCTGCTTCAGATCACGCAGCCCGGCAAAGCCAAGAGCCTGAATGGCGCGTACCACCGTAGCGTCCGAGGTTTTCAGCAACGCGGCAATCTCCATCGCCGTCTGCTCCATCACCGCTTCGCGGTTTTCATTGATGTAACGCGCAACCTGCAGCAGGCGCGGCGTGAGCTGGTGCCCCCGCGAGCGAAAGCGGTCGCCATAGACATCAACCCGGGCTTTGTCTTTTCTGATCACTGTGACGCCTCCGGCAGCGGTCGACCGGCAATCTGCGACTGCACCTGGGCGGCCATCAGGCCTAAGGAAGCAAAGGAGTTCGAGATGGCCTCTTCACGGGAGATCAGTACGTAGTGGCCGGTGCGACAGGCATTGAGGAACTGACACCAGCCAGGCATCACGGCATCCATCGCTGCCAGCTCATCCTGCGGTTTGCCGCCGGTATCCCCGCGCCAGGTGGCAAAGACAAAATCTGCATCCAGCTCGGGCAGACGCTCGGCGCTGACGTCAATTCGACCGCCGTCAGGGATGGACTCAATCAGCGGCGGGAATGTGAATCCTGCGTCGCGCAGCACGCGCCCCAGCGAGTGGTAGCTGTGCATGGCGTTGATTTTGCCCTGGTTGGCCTGTATCACCGACACGGTAATGTTGCGGGTGTCGATGGTCGCTTTCAGGGCGTTAATCTGCTCCTGATAGCGACGTTCAAGGATCTTCAGCCGGGCTTCGGTGCCCGTGAGCTGTGCGAGCTTGCGGTAGATCTCCGGCGCGCCGCCATCGAGATGATCGATACTCACCGTCGGGGCAATTTTCTCCAGCTGTTCAACCGGCGTGTTACGGGTCGGTTCGGTGATGATCAAATCCGGCTTTGCAGCGGCGATGGCCTCGATGTCGATATCCGCGGAGCCGATAAATTTGATGTCGGCGTTATCAAAATCAACGCCCGTCAGCATGCCGCTGGCGCGCAGAAAATGGCTACCGTCCGGCCGCGTGCGCCCGTGGCTTGCCACTGGCGGCACGCCGAGCTCAATCAGCGGAATGGTGATATCCAGATCGTGCAGCGAGACAATCCGCTTCGGGTGAAGGGGCACAGTCACCTTGCGGTTCAGATCGTCGGTAAACGTCTGCGTCGGCTCCGCCGCACTCACGGTAAACCCCACCAGCAACAACATCGAAAAAAGTATACGCATCACCATCCCCTAAAATCTGTCCCGTCGCTGCCAGAGCAGCAGCAGGAAAAACGGTCCGCCAATCAATGAAATGACTACGCCTGCCGGCAGCTGCAGCGGCAGGAAAGCCAGACGTCCGACGTTATCTGCCAGCAGAACCAGCAGCGCACCCAGCACGGCACTTCCCGCCAGCAGCGCGGTTTGTCCGCCGCGCAGCAGCAGGCGTGCCATATGTGGCGCAATCAGTCCCACAAAACCGATACTGCCCACGCAGGAGACGCAGGCCGCGGTCAGCACCACCGGGGCAAGCACGCGCAGCAGCGCCAGCCGTGAGGTGTGTACGCCAAGCCCCGTTGCGGTGGGGTTGCCCATCAGGGCCACGTCTGCGGCGCGCGCGGTCAACAGCAATAGCGCAAATGCCGGCAGCGTCCAGGCTGCCGCAATGCCTACCAGCGTCCAGTTTGCTGCATGCAGGCTTCCCGCCAGCCACAGCATCGCCGTCTGCACGTCACGCACGTCGGCGGTGGTCATAAAGACCCCCATTGCCGCGGCAAACGCCCAGGAAACGCCGATCCCCGTCAGGATAAATCGCGGCCGCGAAATATCGCGCGCCAGCGCCACCACCAGCAGCGCGGTGAGTATGCCCCCCGCCATTCCCGCCAGCGGTCGCCAGGCCAGGCTGAGCGCCGGGAACTGAAAAATCAGCACCAGCACCGCCGCGCTACATCCCTCTTTCACGCCGATAAGCCCCGGGTCGGCAAGGCCATTACGGGTGACAGACTGCATCGCTGCCCCCGCCATGCCGAGCATGGCACCGCATAACACCGCCATCAGCAGACGCGGCAGACGGATATCCATCACGATGTAGCGCGTATCCGCCTCCAGATTTTGCGGATACAGCAGCGCCCGTCCGATGGCCGACGTCGGGATCGGCAGCGAGCCGTGCGTCAGGCCAAACCCGAGCAGGATAAAGGCCGCGAGCGAAATCAGCGCAAGGCAGGCCAGCGCCCTCGGGCGTACCAGCGTAGAAAAAGTGCCTATACGCAACGCGCGCAGTCCGGCCCGGCTCATTTGAACGCCCTCGAGGCCATAAAGATAAAGACGGGAGCACCGACCAGTGCGGTCATAATGCCGGTCGCCAGTTCATTAGGGGTAAACAGCGTGCGGGCGGCGAGATCCGCCAGCAGCAAAACCAACCCTCCACACAGGGCTGAAAGCGGCACCATCACGCGCAGATCCACCGTCACCAGACGCCGTATCAGCTGTGGCACCACGAGGCCAATAAAACCAATCGGCCCGGCAACGGAGACTGCCGCGCCGCACAGCAGCGCGATTGCCAGCAGCGCGAACAGGCGCGTCCTGAGAAGCGATACGCCAAGCCCCTGGGCCATCCGGTCTCCCAGTGCCAGCATATTGAGTGATGGCGACAGCCAGAGCGCAAGGGCGAAACCCGCGCCAGCGGCCCACGAAGCGCTGCGAAGCGTCCCTTCTGTTATCCCGGCCAAATCCCCCGCCAGCCAGGTGCGTAAGGCGAGAAGCGTCTGCTCATCGAGGATCAGGACCGTGGCGGTAATCGAGGAGGCGAACGCCGACATCGCCACCCCGCACAAGGTGACTTTCATCGGCGTCAACCCGGTGCGTCCCGAAGAGGAGAGCATCAGTACCAGCAGAAAGAGTGCGGCGGCGCCGGCGGCGGCAATCAACGGGCGACCAAACGGCAGGGTGAACCCGAGTGCACTTGTCAGCACGACGGCCAGCGCGGCGCCGGCATTCAGCCCCAGAATATGTGGCTCACCCAGCGGGTTACGGATAACGGACTGCAGCAAGACGCCTGCCACGCCAAGTGCAGCGCCGGTCAGCATGGCCGCAAGGAGGCGTAACAGGCGCAGCCTGATAATGATGTTATGGTCGAAATTGCGCGGGTCGAAATCGACAAAAGCCTGCACGACCGTCAGGGGAGAAATAACGCGCGCGCCCGTGCCCAGGTGTGCAATTGCGCCCATCACCAGCAGTAGCGCAAAGAGCAGAAAAGCCAGTGACGTTCGCATCATGATTTTTCTGCGACCTGGCGAAACGGCATGAAGAACGGTTTGCCGGTGAGCGGATTAACTGACATATGTACGTCAACCTCAAACACCGCTTTGATCAGTTCCGGCGTACAGGTATCGCCCTCGTGAAGCACGCCCTCTACTTTCCCCTGGCGTAAAAAGACCAGGGAATCACCGTAGTTCACCGCGAAGTTAAGATCGTGCAGCACCACCACGACGGTGCGCCCGTGTTGGCGGGTCAGCGTATGCAGCAGTTCAAGGATTTCCACCTGATAGCGGAGGTCAAGAAACGTTGTCGGCTCGTCGAGCAGAATATAGGGCGTTTGCTGCGCCAGCGCCATCGCAATCCAGCAGCGCTGACGCTGGCCGCCGGAAAGGCTTTCCACCGACAAATGGGCAAACTCCGCCGTACCGGTCAGGCGCAGTGCCTCTTCCACGGCCTGCTCGTCTTCGTCACTCCACTGGCGCATAAAATTTTGCCAGGGGAAACGCCCGCGCGAAACCAGCTCAAACACGGTTAACCCTTCCGGCAACAGCGGTGACTGCGGCAGAATGCCCAGCTGACGGGCGACCGCTTTGGTTGGCTGTTGATGAATGGCTTTGCCATCCAGCAGCGCAGCTCCCCCGAGCGGTTGCAGCAGACGTGCGATCGTGCTCAGTAGCGTGGATTTTCCACAGCCGTTCGCGCCCACCAGAACGGTTATTTTCTGTGGGGGGATCGCAAGCGAGATCTCATCGACGATGATTTTTTTCTGATAGCCAGCAGAGAGGTTCTCAAGAACCAGCCCTGACTTATTCGTGTTGTGAGCCACGTGAACGCCAACTTAATAAAAAACTAACAAATAAAAATAAAACTCATTCTCTTTTGAGAGTTTGCCGCTGCGCCATGTAGTAGTCAAGAGAAGAAACACCCTTAAAACCCCAGGGTTATCGTGCAGAAACGGGAAAACCGCTAAACGCATTAATTAATTTATTTTCAACAGGTTAATTACTTACCTCGCTAAGCATCAGAGGGGACGTACTGCTGTAGTCGATTTTTGCTTTTTTCCATTTACTACTACATCAGCGCATGATTGAATGATTCTCAATTACATGTTCGATGCCAGAGATGGCTAACGAGCAGACCGTAAAGGGCAATGACTCACACATTCTTCCGTGACGCTTCATTCGCGGGATATTTCGGGAAAATAGATGTAATGGCTACGTTCACTCCTTCACTCTCTGGGGTAAAAGGGCGCGCGCTCTTTTCACTGCTGTTTATGGCGCCGCTGGTGCAGGCAGCAGACAACACCGCGGCTCAGGACGGCGAAACGCTTACCGTCACCGCCGATCCTAATGCCGTGGCCGATGCCACCAACGGCTATCAGCCGCTGAACACCTCCACCGCCACGCTGACCAACATGCCGATGCTGGATATCCCGCAGGTGGTAAATACTGTCAGCGATAAAGTGCTGGAAGATCAGCATGCTACCACGCTGGATGAAGCCCTCTATAACGTCAGTAACGTGGTGCAGACCAACACGCTGGGCGGCACGCAGGATGCGTTTGTACGCCGTGGATTTGGCGCGAACCGCGACGGCTCAATCATGACCAACGGCCTGCGCACCGTGCTGCCGCGCAGCTTTAACGCGGCCACCGAGCGTGTGGAAGTCCTCAAGGGACCGGCCTCAACGCTGTACGGCATCCTCGATCCGGGAGGGCTTATCAATGTGGTCACCCGACGTCCGGAAAAACAGTTTGGCGGTTCGATCTCGGGCACCTCCTCAAGTTTTGGCGGCGGTACCGGCCAGCTCGATGTCACGGGTCCCATTGAAGGAACGCGCCTGGCTTACCGCCTGACGGGCGAGTACCAGGACGAAGATTACTGGCGAAGTTTCGGCAAGGCGCGCAGCACCTTTATCGCGCCCTCGCTGACCTGGTTTGGTGATGACGCCACCGTGACCGTGCTCTATTCACATCGTGATTATAAGACGCCGTTCGATCGCGGCACGATCTTCGATCTCACGACCAAACAGCCGGTGAATGTTGACCGTAAAACCCGGTTTGACGAGCCGTTCAACATTACCGATGGCCAGTCCGATCTGGCGCAACTCAACGCGGAATACCGCCTTAACAGCCAGTGGACGGCGAAGTTCGATTACAGCTACAGCCAGGATAAATACAGCGATAACCAGGCGCGGGTGATGGCCTATGACGCGAAAACCGGCAACCTGACCCGTCGTGTCGATGCGACGCAAGGATCAACGCAGCGCATGCATTCCACCCGTGCAGACCTGCAGGGGAACGTGGATATCGCGGGCTTTTACAATGAGATCCTGACCGGCGTGTCGTATGAGAATTACGACCTGCTGCGCACGGATATGATTCGCTGTAAGAATGTAAAAGATTTCAATATTTACCATCCGTCTTACGGCAATCTAAGCAAGTGTACGACCGTTTCCGCCGCGGACAGCGATCAGACGCTCAAGCAGGAGAGTTACTCCGCTTATGCTCAGGACGCCCTGTACCTGACGGATAAATGGATTGCCGTCGCGGGGCTGCGTTATCAGTATTACACCCAGTACGCGGGCAAGGGCCGGCCGTTCAACGTCAATACCGACAGCCGCGACGAGCAGTGGACGCCAAAGCTGGGGCTGGTCTACAAGCTCACGCCATCCGTCTCGCTGTTTGCGAACTACGCCCAGACGTTTATGCCGCAATCGTCCATCGCGAGCTACATTGGCGACCTGCCGCCAGAAACGTCCAATGCCTACGAAGTCGGCGCTAAATTTGACCTGTTCAACGGTATTACCGCCAACATCGCGCTGTTTGATATCCACAAGCGCAACGTGCTGTACACCGAAAGCGTGGCGGGTGAAAACATTGCTAAAACCGCTGGCCGCGTGCGCTCGCAGGGCGTGGAAGTGGATCTGGCTGGCTCTCTGACCGAGAACACCAATATTATTGCCAGCTATGGCTACACCGATGCGAAAGTGCTGGAAGACCCGGATTACGCCGGCAAACCGCTGCCAAACGTGCCGCGCCATACCGGTTCGCTGTTCCTGACGTACGATATTCACAACGTCATCGGCGGGAATACCCTGACAATCGGCGGCGGTGGACACGGCGTGAGCCGTCGCTCCGCGACCAACGGTGCGGATTATTACTTGCCAGGGTACGTTGTTGCTGATGCCTTTGCGGCCTATAAAATGAAGCTACAGTATCCGGTGACGCTGCAGGTCAACGTGAAGAACCTGTTTGATAAGACCTACTACACCTCGTCGATTGCGACCAATAACCTCGGCAACCAGCCAGGCGATCCACGTGAAGTGCAGTTTACGGTGAAGATGGAATTTTGATGTAAAAAAGCCCGGTGGCGCTAGCGCCTACCGGGCCTTCGTTCCATCCCCTCTCCCGGTGGGAGAGGAGTAAAGAGAGGGCATCAGGCCTCAATATCCGCCATATCGCCTTTTTCCTGCAGCCAGTTGCGTCGGTCTTCCGAACGCTTCTTAGCAAGCAGCATATCCATCATGGCGTTGGTTTGCTGTTCGTCTTCGTCGCTGATGGTCAATTGCACCAGGCGGCGGGTGTTTGGATCCAGCGTGGTTTCGCGCAACTGCATCGGGTTCATCTCGCCCAGCCCTTTAAAGCGCTGCACGTTCGGTTTGCCCTTCTTACGCTTGAGCTGTTCCAGTACGCCCGCTTTTTCCTCTTCCGTCAGCGCGTAGTAGACCTCTTTGCCGAGGTCGATACGGTAGAGCGGCGGCAGCGCCACGTGGACGTGACCGTTTTTCACCAGCGTCCTGAAGTGCTTCACAAACAGCGCGCACAGAAGCGTAGCGATGTGCAGACCATCGGAGTCCGCATCCGCGAGGATACAGATCTTACCGTAGCGCAGCTGGCTCAGATCGTCGCTGTCCGGATCGATGCCGATCGCAACGGAGATATCATGCACTTCCTGCGAGGCCAGCACTTCATCCGACGACACTTCCCAGGTGTTCAGGATCTTACCCTTGAGCGGCATGATCGCCTGATATTCACGATCGCGCGCCTGCTTGGCAGAGCCCCCTGCCGAGTCCCCTTCCACGAGGAACAGCTCGGTGCGGTTCAGATCCTGCGCGGTACAGTCCGCCAGCTTGCCCGGAAGCGCCGGGCCACTGGTCAGTTTTTTACGCACCACCTTCTTGGCGGCACGCAGACGACGCTGGGCGCTGGAAATGGCCATTTCTGCCAGCATCTCGGCGGCCTGCACGTTCTGGTTCAGCCACAGGGTGAAAGCATCTTTGACCACGCCGGAGACGAACGCCGCACACTGACGTGAGGACAAACGTTCTTTGGTCTGACCGGCGAACTGCGGATCCTGCATCTTCACCGACAGGACGTAGGCGCAGCGATCCCAGATATCTTCCGCCGACAGCTTCACGCCGCGGGGCAGAATGTTGCGGTATTCGCAGAACTCGCGCATTGCATCCAGCAACCCCTGACGCAGACCGTTGACGTGCGTACCGCCAAGCATGGTCGGGATCAGGTTGACGTAGCTTTCGGTCAGCAGCTCGCCGCCTTCCGGCAGCCACAACAGCGCCCAGTCCACCGCTTCCGTATCACCGGTGAAATTACCGACAAACGGTTTTTCCGGCAGGGTTGGCAGGCCGTTAACGGCTTCGCACAGATAGTCGTTCAGACCGTCTTCATAGCGCCAGGTCTGTTCGGTGTTGTTGACGTTATCTTTAAAGGTAATTTCCACGCCAGGGCACAGTACCGCTTTGGCTTTCAGCAGGTGCGTCAGGCGTGAAACAGAGAAACGAGGACTGTCGAAGAAGCTTTCGTCAGGCCAGAAGTGGACGCTGGTTCCGGTATTGCGCTTGCCGCACGTGCCGACGACCTGCAGATCCTGCACCTTCTCGCCGTTTTCAAAGGCGATGTTATACACCTGACCGTCGCGGCGGACGTTGACTTCCACGCGTCTGGACAGGGCGTTAACCACGGAGATCCCCACGCCGTGCAAACCACCCGAGAACTGGTAGTTTTTGTTGGAGAACTTACCGCCCGCATGAAGGCGACAGAGGATCAGCTCAACGGCTGGCACACCCTCTTCCGGGTGGATATCCACCGGCATGCCGCGTCCGTCGTCGATGACTTCCAGCGACTGATCGGCATGGAGGATGACGTCAACGCGTTTGGCATGGCCAGCCAGCGCTTCATCCACACTGTTATCAATAACTTCCTGGCCCAGATGGTTTGGGCGTGTCGTATCGGTGTACATCCCAGGGCGGCGGCGAACCGGCTCAAGCCCGGTGAGTACCTCAATGGCATCAGCGTTATAGGTTTGCGTCATGATTTAAACTAGCAGTTCGCATTGATTGTCAGTGGCTGTGCAGTCCAAGAAAATCGACAATCTGGGTGAAATGATTCTCAAAGCCCGTGAAAGCATGGTTTCCGCCTTCTTCTATAGTCTGGCGGCAGGATGCGTAATACGCCACTGCCTGGCGGTAATCCAGCACTTCATCACCCGTCTGTTGCAGCAACCAGATAAGATCGGGCGCTTCAAGCGGGTCTACCTGCATAACTTTGAGATCGTAAATATGGCGTGACTCTAGCACATATTGTTGGCCGGTGTAGGGGTTCTCGTTTTGCCCGAGAAAGTCCCGCAGCAGCTCAAATGGCCGAACCGCCGGGTTAACCACCACCGCAGGCAGCATAAAACATTGCGAGAGCCAGGTGGCGTAATATCCGCCCAGCGAAGAACCGACCACGCCGAACGATTCGCCGCCGTGTTCCATCACTACCGATTCCAGCATTTCTGCGGCTTCCGCCGGGTAAGGCGGCAGTTGAGGGATAATCATCTCAACGTGCGGGTGATGTTCGCTCAGCCACTGGCGAAACTGCGTCGCTTTCGCAGAACGTGGCGAACTGTTGAATCCGTGCAGATAGAGGAGCGTAGACATCAATAGCCTTCTGAAGCGGTGTCCGGGCGGAATTTTGCGCCGGTTAAACGGCAGACTTCCGTGGTGAGCAGGCCATCGGGATGCAGTTCGAGCCAGCGCCAGCCCGGTGCGATGGTGTCCAGGGTAAAGTTTGCGCAATGCGGCTTGAACTGAACGCAGGTCGAGGGCGTGGCCAGCAGTCGGCGGCCATTCCAGTCGAGATCCTGTTCCTGATGAATGTGTCCGCACAGGAGATTCTGCACCCGCGGGAATTTCGCCAGCACTCTGTCCAGCGCGGCAGAGTTGCGCAGGCTGTGTTGATCAAGCCAGCTACAGCCCGCCGGCAAAGGATGATGATGCAGCAACAGCAGCGTATGACGTTCAGGTTCGGCAGACAGTTTGGTCTCAAGCCAGTCGAGTTGAAAGTCGCTTAACTCACCGTGTGGGACGCCAAAGACCTGGCTGTCCAGCAGCAGGATCTGCCAGTGGTCACCCACAAAAACACATTTTGCCGGAGAGATCCCCGCATCCTGCAGCGAGCTGTACATGGCAGGCTGGAAATCGTGGTTTCCCGGTAGCCAGACGCAAGGCACGCTAAAACTCGCGATGCCTTCAGCGAAATGCTGGTAGGCCGCGGAGGATTGGTCCTGCGCCAGATCGCCCGTCGCGACAATCAGATCGCATGGGCGATTTTCAGCGTGAATGGCGCTAAGTACCGCCTGATAGCTCTCCCAGGTATTCACCCCAAGCAGAGTTTCATGCTTTTCGGCAAAAAGGTGGGTATCGGTGATTTGTAATATCCTGACTGGTGCCCCACCAGCAACAGTCAGGTTCAACAGGCTTTCCAAATGGTGTCCTTAGGTAGGTTTATGACGCTAACAAACCGGAATCGCCATTGCTCCATGTGCTAAACAATATCTTAGCCAGTCGGCTAAAAACTGGTTAATTTGATGCTTTTCGTCGCGTTGATGCAACTTTTTATTCGGATAATCATACCGCGCTTTGAAGCGAAAGATCTGCTGGCTTGAACACACTTCAGCGACCATCGCGTCATGGTAAAGGCGCACCGTCATCGACGGCAGGCTCCAGTAGCTAATGCTGGGCGCCGTTTGTTCAATTTCGACAAGCGTAGTGTAGCGCGTTGATTCTGTTATCGTTAATCGATACTGCGCGTTGCTCACCTGATAGCTCACCGTTTCGCCGGGTGCGTCGTTTTTCGGCAGCAGGCGGCGCAATTGTGCGAAATTGGTTTCGCACAGGCGCATCATTTCTGGGAAGTCAGGTGTATAACGCTTCATTTTTTCCACTCGTTTCGTAAAGTCTGATAATGCAGTTGCAGCCATTGCAGAGCGATGACAGACGCTGCGTTGTCGATTTTCCCCTCTTCTACCCACTGATAAGCCTGCTCCCGACTCACCACATGAACCCGAATATCTTCGTTTTCATCTGCCAGACCGTGGATCCCTTCCGCCGTCGTGGCGTCCACTTCGCCCACCATAATGGACAAGCGCTCGCTGGTGCCGCCTGGGCTTGCCAGATAGCTCAGCACCGGTTTTGTCCGGCCAACCACCAGCCCCGCCTCTTCCAGCGCCTCGCGGCGGGCAACATCTTCGACCGATTCGCCCTCTTCAATCATGCCGGCCACCATCTCCAGCAGCCAGGGGCTGGCGCTGACGTCATACGCGGCAATACGGATCTGCTCCACCAGCACGACTTCATCACGCACTGGGTCAAAGGGTAGCAAGACTGCCGCATGCCCGCGCTCAAAAATTTCGCGTCTGATTTCACCGCTCATTTCGCCGTTAAACAGGCGATGCCTGAAACGGTAAAGTTCCATTGAAAAAAAACCGCTATAAAGCGTTTCTCGTGCAATAATTTCTACATCGTTTTTCGCGAATGTCACGGGCAAGTTTTCTGGTTTTTGCATGAGTCGAGTCCTGGTAGCAATGGTGATGAAATTATGAATTTCAAGGCTGTTTGGCTGCCGTTTGTAAGGCTATATGGTAGATTGGTGCAAATTACCGCCAGATGGCACGTAACGCCAACCTTTTGGTATGGAAGATTCTGTTAGAATCGGCAATTATTTTTTAATTAGATCAGCGCTAATACTGCTTCACAACAAGGAATGCAAATGAAGAAATTGCTCCCCATCCTTATCGGCCTGAGCCTGACGGGCTTCAGTGCAATGAGCCAGGCGGAAAACCTGTTACAGGTCTACCAGCAGGCACGTCTGGGCAACCCTGATTTACGTAAATCAGCGGCCGATCGTGATGCTGCGTTTGAAAAGATTAACGAAGCGCGTAGCCCATTGCTGCCACAGTTAGGTTTAGGTGCAGATTATACCTACAGCAATGGTTTCCGCGACGCCAATGGCGTTAACTCCAATGCTACCAGCGCCTCACTGCAATTAACACAGACGCTGTTTGATATGTCCAAATGGCGCGCCCTGACCCTGCAGGAAAAGAGCGCGGGCATCCAGGATGTGACGTATCAGACCGATCAGCAAACGCTGATCCTGAACACCGCCACCGCATACTTCAACGTGCTGAGCGCAATTGACTCGCTCTCCTACACCGAAGCGCAGAAGCAGGCGATTTACCGCCAGTTAGATCAAACCACCCAGCGTTTCAACGTGGGTCTGGTGGCAATCACTGACGTTCAGAACGCCCGTTCACAATACGATAGCGTCCTGGCCAACGAAGTGACCGCACGTAACAACCTCGATAACGCGCTGGAATCCCTGCGTCAGGTTACCGGGAATTACTACCCTGAGCTGGCGTCGCTGAACGTCGACAGCTTCAAAACGGATAAACCGCAGGCCGTTAACGCCCTGCTGAAAGAAGCGGAAAACCGCAACCTGACGTTACTGCAGGCGCGTCTGAGCCAGGATCTGGCCCGCGAGCAAATCCGTCAGGCACAGGACGGCCACCTGCCGACCCTGAGCCTGAGCGCGTCTACCGGCGTGTCTGATACCACTTACAGCGGTTCTAAAACGAACACCTCCCAGTACGACGACAGCAACATGGGTCAGAACAAAGTGGGTCTGAACTTCTCGCTGCCACTGTACCAGGGTGGCCAGGTGACCTCTCAGGTGAAACAGGCGCAGTACAACTTTGTTGGCGCGAGCGAACAGCTGGAAAGTGCCCACCGCAACGTGGTACAGACCGTTCGTTCGTCCTTCAACAACGTGAATGCCTCTATCAGCAGCATCAACGCCTATAAACAGGCCGTTGTGTCTGCACAGAGCTCTCTTGATGCCATGGAAGCGGGTTACTCCGTGGGTACGCGTACCATCGTTGACGTCCTGGACGCAACGACCACGCTGTACAACGCGAAACAGCAGCTCTCCAGCGCACGTTATCAGTACCTGATTAACCAGCTGAACATCAAACAGGCGCTGGGTACGTTGAACGAGCAGGATCTGCAGATGCTGAACAGCACCCTGGGTAAACCTGTCTCTACTTCTCCGGAAAATGTTGCGCCAGAGAACCCTGAGCAGGTTGCCGCCGTTGATAACTTCAACGGTAACGGTGCTGCACCTGCCGCGCAGCCAGCTGCCGCACGTACGACTGTACCCGCCAGCAGCGGTAACAATCCGTTCCGCAATTAAGCATGTCATCGGGCCCACTGCGGCCTGATGCCCTCGCCATACCCCTCTCCTTTCGGGAGAGGGCGTATGCAAATCACACCTGAACGTAAGCCAACGTAAAGATCCCCCTCATTCCGGCCATCATCGCTTCATTTTCAACCACTCATCCTCTATCCTGAGCGTTATTACCACTGGGTCCAGGAAGACAACGATGAAACGGACAAAATCTATCAATCACGCTTCGTTCCGCAAAAGCTGGAACGCGCGTCATCTCACTCCTGTTGCGCTGGCCGTCACGGCTGTCTTTATGCTGGCAGGCTGTGAGAAAAGCGATGAAACAGTTTCGCTTTATCAAAACGCGGACGACTGTTCTGTTGCAACCGGCAACGCCGCAGAGTGTAAAACGGCATATACCAACGCCCTGAAAGAGGCGGAACGTACTGCTCCGAAATATGCTTCACGTGAAGACTGCGTGGCAGAGTTCGGTGAAGGTCAGTGTCAGCAGGCACCGGCTCAGGCAGGCACAGCCCCTGAAAACCAGGCACAGGCCCAGTCCAGCGGCAGTTTCTGGATGCCGCTGATGGCAGGTTACATGATGGGCCGCCTGATGAGTGGTGGTGCGGGTTACCAGCAGCAGCCGCTGTTTAGCTCGAAAAACCCGGCCAGCCCGGCTTATGGTCAATATACCGATGCCAGCGGCAAAGGCTATGGCGCAGCCACCCCTGGCCGCTCCGTAACCGTACCGAAAACGGCGATGGCTCCGAAACCTGCGACCACCAGCACCATTACCCGTGGCGGGTTCGGTGAGTCTGTGGCGAAACAGACCAGCATGCAGCGTAGCGCGTCAGGCACGTCCACTCGCTCAATGGGCGGCTGATCATGGAACGAGTCAGTATCACCGAGCGCCCGGACTGGCGCGAAAAAGCGACCGAATACGGTTTTAACTTCCACACCATGTACGGCGAGCCATACTGGTGTGAAGACGCTTACTACAAGCTCACGCTTGCCCAGGTTGAGAAACTGGAAGAGGTGACCGCCGAGCTGCACCAGATGTGCCTGAAGGTGGTGGATAAAGTCATCGACAGCGACGCGCTGATGGCGAAGTTCCGCATTCCGAAGCACACCTGGAGTTTCGTCCGCCAGTCGTGGAAAACCCACCAGCCTTCGCTTTACTCACGTCTGGATCTGGCGTGGGACGGCGTGGGCGATCCTAAGCTTCTGGAAAACAATGCTGATACGCCAACCTCGCTGTATGAAGCGGCGTTCTTCCAGTGGATCTGGCTGGAAGACCAGGCCAATGCCGGCAACCTGCCGCAAGGCAGCGACCAGTTCAACAGCCTGCAGGAAAAGCTGATTGAGCGTTTCGCCGAACTGCGCGAACAGCATGGTTTTAATCTGCTGCACCTTGCCTGCTGCCGCGACACGGAAGAAGACCGTGGCACGGTGCAATATCTGCAGGACTGCGCGGCCGAAGCTGAAGTGGCGACCGAGTTCCTCTATATCGAAGATATCGGCCTGGGTGAGAAAGGTCAGTTTACTGACCTGCAGGATCAGGTGATAAGCAACCTGTTCAAGCTCTACCCGTGGGAATACATGCTGCGTGAAATGTTCTCCACCAAGCTGGAAGACGCCGGCGTGCGCTGGCTGGAGCCGGCGTGGAAGAGCATCATCTCCAACAAAGCCCTGCTGCCGATGCTGTGGGAGATGTTCCCGAACCATCCGAATCTGCTGCCGGCTTACTTTGCGGAAGACGATCACCCGCCGATGGAGAAATACGTCGTTAAACCGATCTTCTCCCGTGAAGGGGCGAACGTGTCGATTATTGAAAATGGCAAAACGCTGGAAGCCGTTGAAGGGCCTTACGGCGAGGAAGGAATGATCGTCCAGGCGTTTTATCAACTGCCGAAGTTTGGTGACAGCTATACCCTGATTGGCAGCTGGCTCATCAACGATCAGCCAGCCGGGATTGGCATCCGCGAAGATCGCGCGCTGATCACGCAGGATCTGTCACGGTTCTATCCGCACATTTTCGTCGAGTGATCGGGTGTGCCGGGGTGCGAGCGGAAGCCCTCACCCCGGCCCTTTCTCTTTGGGAAAGGCATGCATACGTTATCCAATCTGCACCGACAACATACTTAAGCTTCCCATCTCAATGCCATCGACCGGTATGCTGATCGGCTCCTGACCATCCCACGCGCCCAGTACATACAGCAACGGCAGGAAGTGTTCCGGCGTCGGGTTAGAGAGTGAACCGCCTTCGTGATCCAGATAGTTCACCAGCGGATGCTCCTCAACCGGCCCTTGCCAGGTCAGATTCGCTTTCACGTAATCGTTAAAAGATGTCGCCCACGGATATGGCGTGTTCTCACCGTGCCAGCGCGCTGTACGCAGGTTGTGTACCGCGTTGCCGCTTGCGATCAGCATGATACCCTCGTCGCGTAAGGTCGCCAGTTTTCGCCCCATCTCCAGGTGCCAGGCCGCCGGTTTAGTGCTGTCGATACTCAACTGCACCATTGGGATGTCCGCCTCGGGATACATCTTTATCAGTACGCCCCACGAGCCATGGTCAAAGCCCCAGGCTTCGTTATCCAGCGCCACAGGCACAGGCGCGAGTAATTCCACCAGCTGTCGGGCCAGCGCTGGCGAGCCGGGTGCCGGATAGTGCGTGTCGTACAACGCCTGCGGGAAGCCGCCGAAATCATGAATGGTTTTTGGCGTTTCCATTGCAGTCACGCCCGTGCCCCGGGTAAACCAGTGCGCAGACACCACCACAATCGCTTTCGGACGCGGTAGCGTCTCGCCCAGATGACGCCATACTCGGGTATAGACGTTGTCTTCCAGAACGTTCATTGGGCTACCGTGGCCTAAAAACAGTGCTGGCATACGGGAAGAAGTCATGGTGATATCCTTACAGAAGGTGTCAATTTAATGGTTCTACATTACGCGCAATCTCGCCCGGATGAACGCTGATAAGCGTGAAGATCATCATCAGGAAATTTGAATGTAAGGAATGTGTAAAGCAGGGTTTCGCCTCTCGCTTTGACCGAAATGAACCATTAATATTAATGATAATCATTATCATAAGGAGCAATGCATGTCAGTCCCCTTGATCCTGACTATACTGGCGGGCGCCGCAACGTTCATCGGTGCCATTCTCGGTGTGCTTGGTCAAAAGCCGTCTAACCGCGTGCTGGCCTTCTCATTGGGCTTTGCTGCCGGGATCATGCTGCTCATCTCTCTGATGGAGATGCTCCCTGCCGCACTGGGCACCGAAGGCATGTCTCCGGTGCTGGGGTATGGCATGTTTGTATTCGGCCTGCTTGGCTACTTTGCCCTCGACCGCATGCTGCCGCACGCGCATCCGCAGGATTTAATGCAAAAAAGCGTGACCCCGATGCCGCGCAATATTAAGCGCACGGCCATTCTGTTAACGCTCGGCATAAGCCTGCACAACTTCCCGGAAGGCGTGGCAACCTATGTCACCGCCAGCAGCAATCTGGAGATGGGCTTTGGTATCGCCCTGGCGGTAGCTTTGCACAATATTCCTGAAGGACTGGCGGTGGCCGGGCCGGTTTATGCCGCCACGGGCTCGAAACGGACCGCGGTCTTCTGGGCGGGGATCTCGGGGATGGCCGAAATTCTCGGCGGCGTGCTGGCGTGGTTGATTCTGGGCAGCCTGGTCTCGCCTGTGGTGATGGCCGCTATCATGGCCGCCGTGGCCGGGATAATGGTGGCGCTCTCCGTGGATGAGCTGATGCCGCTGGCGAAAGAGATCGATCCGAATAATAACCCGAGCTATGGCGTGCTGTGCGGCATGTCGGTGATGGGCTTGAGCCTGGTGCTGCTGCAAACGGCAGGGATCGGCTAAGACAATAGCGCATTAACGTCTCACAACAAAAAAGCCGGGTTTCCCCGGCTTTTTCACATCAGCCCTTTCAGCTGGCTTTGCGCGCGTGCGCCTGGCGATACTCTACCAGATCTTCAATCGTCACCACGGGCATATTATGCAGACGGGCAAAGGTGATGCACTCCGGCGCACGTGCCATGGTGCCATCGTCGTTGGTGAGTTCACACAGTACGCCCGCAGGTTTAAAGCCTGCCAGGGTCACGAGGTCAATGGTCGCTTCGGTGTGACCGCCACGGGTCAATACACCGCCGGCCTGCGCACGCAACGGGAAGACGTGGCCTGGACGATGCAGGTCTGATGGCTTCGCATCATCGGCAATCGCGGCACGTACGGTGGTCAGACGGTCAGCCGCCGACACGCCGGTGGTCACGCCATGTGCCGCTTCGATGGTCACGGTAAAACCGGTTCCAAAGGCGCTGGTGTTGTTTTCAACCATCATGGGCAGGTCGAGCTGCTTACGACGGTCTTCGTTGATACACAGGCACACGATGCCGCTACCGTGACGGATGGTCAGCGCCATCTGCTCAACGGTCATGTTTTCGGCGGCGAAAATCATGTCGCCTTCATTTTCACGGTTTTCATCGTCAAGCACCATCACGCCGCGGCCTTCGCGCAGTGCATCCAGTGCATGTTCAACACGTTCAATAGAAGTGCCAAAAGAGGAAAGTAGCGTCTGATTCATGGTAAAAAAACCTCATTAACATTATGGTTACCAGAATCAGGGCAGTCTTAGGAGCGCCGTATAAGCGGCAAAAAGATAACGTGAGCGGGCCAGGCCCGACTTGATCGTTACTCTCTCCCATCCGGACTCTAACCGTCGGCCCCGGAATTACACCGGATCTGCTGTCCTTTGAGTGGTGACCCAAAGCGCTCGCGGGCTTTCAGCGTTACGCTGATTTACCGCCGGTGGGGAATTTCGCCCCGCCCTGAGAATAAGCGAGATAACTATAACGCGATTGATTACCCTGGGCAATGCGCAGACATAAAATCTCCTTTATCCTGAGGCATGACGCGCTACAATGTTCATTAACACCGTCTTATCAAGGGAAGCCACAATGATTGACCCGAAGAAAATTGAGCAAATTGCGCGTCAGGTTCATGAGTCTATGCCAAAAGGCATTCGTGAGTTTGGGGATGACGTAGAGAAGAAAATCCGCCAGACGCTGCAGGCGCAGTTGGTTCGCCTTGATTTAGTCAGCCGCGAAGAATTTGACGTGCAGACGCAGGTTCTCCTGCGTACCCGCGAGAAGCTGGCCCTGCTGGAGCAGCGTCTGAATGAGCTGGAAAACCGCAATACGCCAGCGGAAGTAAAACCGGCACCGGCCATTCCACCGGTTGATGAAGCAGAATAACAGCCGCGTATAACGGGCTGTTTGCGAAGATACCCCCTCCTGCAAAGAGAGGGTGAAAAAAAACGGGCCAGATGGCCCGTTTTTTATTTGCTGACTTTATTTGCTGTCTTTCTGGATCTTCTTGATGATGTTGGTGGTTGAGCACCCGTCCTCAAAGTTGAGCACCATCACTTCACCGCCATTAGCCCAGACCTCTTCGCTGCCTGCGATTTGATCCGGTTTGTAATCGCCGCCTTTCACCAGCAGATCCGGCAAAATACCGGCAATCAGGCGCTGCGGGGTATCTTCTTCAAACGACACCACCCAGTCCACCGCTTCCAGCGCACCCAGCACGATCATGCGCTGCTCCAGCGGGTTCACCGGACGCGTTTCACCTTTAAGACGTTTCGTCGACGCATCGCTGTTCACCGCCACAATCAGACGGTCGCCCAGCTTACGCGCATTGGCCAGATAAGAGACATGACCGGCATGCAGGATGTCGAACACGCCGTTGGTCATCACCACTTTTTCACCGCGTTTACGGGCGGCGGCAACGGCCACTTTCAGCTCATCTTCGCTCATCACGCCAAAACCGGTATCGGCACGACCACGCACCGCGTTTTCCAGTTCGATAGGCGAAACGGTGGAAGTCCCCAGCTTGCCGACGACCACGCCTGCCGCAGCATTAGCGAAGTAGCACGCTTCTTCCAGAGAGTTCCCTGCCGCCAGCGTCGCCGCCAGAACGCCAATGACCGTGTCGCCAGCACCGGTCACGTCATACACTTCCTGCGCCTGGGTCGGCATATGCAGCGGCGCTTTGCCAGGCTGCAGCAGCGTCATCCCCTGCTCGGAGCGGGTCACCAGCAGCGCAGAGAGTTCGAAGTCAGCAATGATCTTCATGCCGCGCTCAACGAGCTCTTCTTCCGTCTTACATTTGCCCGCCACCGCTTCAAACTCAGAGAGGTTTGGCGTCAGCAGCGTTGCGCCGCGATAGCGCTCAAAGTCAGTACCTTTCGGGTCGATCAGCACGGGCACATTGGCTTTACGCGCGAGCTGAATCATCTGCTGTACGCTTGCCAGCGCACCTTTGGCGTAGTCGGACAGCACCAGCGCGCCGATAGTGCTCAGCGCCTGGTTAATGCGCTCGTGCAGCGGCTCAGGATCAACGCCCTCAAAGCCTTCCTCGAAGTCGAGGCGGATCAGCTGCTGGTTACGCGACAGAACGCGCAGTTTGGTGATCGTCGGGTGTGTCGGAACCGAAACGAAGTCGCACTTCACGTTCACGTCCGCCAGCGACTTGCTCAGCGCACGCGCCGCATCATCAATGCCGGTTAAGCCAACCAGACGCGACTGCGCGCCCAGAGAGGCAATGTTCATCGCCACGTTTGCCGCGCCGCCAGGACGCTCTTCAATGGTGTCGACCTTAACTACCGGTACCGGTGCTTCCGGAGAGATGCGGCTGGTCGGCCCGTACCAGTAGCGATCCAGCATGACATCCCCGACAACCATAACTCCAGCACGTTCAAACTCTGGCAGTGTTACTTTCATTCCTGACTCCAGAAAGATTCACAATTTGCGCGCGATAATATCACACTTGTTTTGTTACGCACGGTTCCACCAGCCACTTCTGCCAGCTGGCGGTGACCTGCGCGCGTTCAGTGGCGAAACAGTCCAGCGCGACGTGGCCAGGCTGCTCCTGTAAGGCCAGGTGGTGCAGCTCGTCGCGCAGCGTGGTATAGGCGCGCGTTAAGGCCTGCGCCTCCTGCTCATCCATAATGTCGTTTTGCGCCAGCAGTTCCAGAATACGCACATTATCAGACCAGCGGGTCAGCTTCGGTTTAGCGTGCGCATGGCGTAGCACCAGATATTGCGTAATAAATTCAATATCGGTAATGCCGCCCTCATCCGCTTTAATATCAAAGCGATCGCGATGCTTATTGCCCAGGTGCGCGCGCATTTTCTCGCGCATCTCACGCACGTCGGTCTGGAGCGTGCTGCCGTCACGCGGGGTCGTCATAATCTCCCGACGAATGGCATCAAACTGCGTTTTCAGCGATGGATCGCCGTACACCACGCGGGCACGCACCAGCGCCTGATGTTCCCACGTCCAGGCTTCATTCTTCTGGTACTCAGCGAAGGACTCCGTTGAGGTCACCAGCATGCCGGCCGCGCCGGAAGGACGCAGACGCGCATCCACTTCATATAAAATGCCGGATGACGTGCGGGTGCTGAACAGATGCATAATGCGCTGGGCCAGACGCAGGTAGAACTGACGCCCGTCGATTTCACGCTCGCCGTCGGTCATGACGTCTGCCGGGCAGTCATGCAGGAAGATTAAATCGAGATCCGAGCTGTACCCCAGTTCCCATCCGCCGAGCTTACCGTAACCCACAACGGCAAAACCGCGGCCTTCGCGGTCAGCAAGGTGTTTCGGCTGGCCGTAGCGCGCCACCATCTGAATCCATGCCTGATGCACCACCGCATCAATGATCGCTTCTGCAAGCCAGGTTAAGTGATCGCTCACTTTCATCACTGGCAGCGTTCCGGCGATATCTGCCGCCGCCACGCGCAGCATTTGCGCCTGCTTAAACTGACGCAGCGCCTCCAGCTGTTGCTCTTCGTCCTCTTCCGGTACGCGCAGCAGATACTGACGCAGCTCGTCACGGTAGGCGTCCGTTGCCGTCGGCTGGTAGAGCGTATTGGGATCGAGCAGCTCATCCAGCAGCAGCGGATACCGCGCCAGCTTGTTGGCCACCATCGGTGAGGCGGCGCAAAGCGTAATCAGATGCTTTAGCGCGCCCGGGAACTCGCTCAGCAACTCAAGATAGGTCGTACGGGTGATGATGCCGCTCAGCAGCGGCATCATACGCGACAGCGGGACCGGCGCATCCGCACGCGAGCAGACGTTGCTCAGCAGGTGCGGCATCAGATGATCCAGCACCTGACGACCGCGCGGACCAATGGCTCGTTTATTCAGTTCGAGACGGAAATCAGCAATTAACGCCACCACACGATGGCGATCGTCGTCGCTCAGGTGCGCCAGCACCGGCGTGGTGTCATCTTCCTGCAGCGCGTCCTGCCACAATTCGCGCCAGTGTTCAGAGAGCGTATCGTCCTGCGATTCACTTTCATCGTCACCAATCAGCGCGTTAAAGACACGGCGCACGCCGGCCATATGCGCGTCCAGTTGCCCGGTCAACGTTGACCAGTCGTCGACGTGCATCCCCCAGGCCAGCCGCGCCCGGTTCAGGTCATCGCCTGGCAAAGTCTGGGTCTGCTCGTCATTGATGCTTTGCAGCAGGTTTTCCAGGCGTCGCAGGAACAGATAGGCCTCACGCAGGATCTGCGCGTCGCCTTCCGGCAGCAGATGCAGTTGCTCTATGGCTGACAGCGTCGGCAGCAGCGAACGGGATTGCAGTGAGGGCTCACGTCCGCCGCGGATCAGCTGGAAGACCTGAACGATAAATTCGATTTCGCGAATGCCGCCCGCGCCGAGCTTGATGTTGTCCTTCAGACCCCGGCGACGCACTTCACGGGCGATCATTCCTTTCATGTTGCGCAGCGACTGAATAACGCTGAAGTCGATATAGCGACGGAACACGAACGGGCGCAGCATGGCGCGCAGCTCGTTGGCGTAGGCATCGTCGCTGTCTCCCATGATCCGCGCTTTGACCATCGCGTAACGCTCCCAGTCGCGCCCCTGCTCCTGGTAATAATCTTCCAGCGCCGCAAAGCTCAGCACCAGCGGACCGCTGTCGCCAAACGGGCGCAGGCGCATATCCACGCGATAGACAAAACCATCCTGGGTAGGTTGATCCAGCGCTTTAATCAGACGTTGCCCGAGACGGGTAAAGAACTGCGCATTGTCCAGTTCACGGCGGCCCCCGCGTGTGGAGCCGTTCTCCGGCCAGGCAAAAATCAGGTCGATATCCGAGGAGAAATTCAGTTCGCAGCCCCCGAGCTTGCCCATGCCCAGAATCAAGAGTGGCTGAGGAACCCCATCCTCATTGCACGGCGTGCCCCACTCTTTACAGCAGGCGGCATAGAGCCAGTCCCGTGCGGCAACAATCAGCGTCTGTGCCAGCTCGCTCAGCTGCTGCAGGGTACTTTCTTCGCTGACCAGTTCCAGCGCCTGAGCCCAGGCAATACGCACCATCACCCGGCGGCGGAACTGGCGCAGGACGCGCATCAGTGTCGCTTCATCCGCGACCTCTTCAAGTGCGGTTTGCAACCAGCCCGCATAATGCCGCCACTCGTCTGCCTGCGGGGGGGTGCTCTCAAGCGCCTCCAGCCAGTCCGGGTAAGCGGTGATACTTTCCTGCACAAAATCACTGAAGGTGAGCACGCTCCTGGCCTGCTCGCTTAACGATGACGCCGGTAATGACTCAGGCAGACGTTCGCAAACGGTCTGCCACTGCTGCTGTAACTGCGAAGAAAGCGGCATTATAGGGTTCCTTGCCAGAGTTAACGTTTTCCGCTGTGCAGCCAGAACGGCTCCTGCGAAATGGCTTCATTACGGAAATGCTCAATCTCAATGTGCTGACGGGTTTCGATAGCATGTTTCAGCCCCTGCCAGTTCTCCAGCCAGGCCTGCGCTTTAGGGCCGTCATAGGCACCCGACAACAGCAGCATGCTGTTGATATTGCGCGACAGGCGGATCAGCTGATCGCCATACTGGTCTCCCAGCGGATACGCAAAGGTGGTTTTAAGCTCCGCCGCGTGGCGTGAAAGATGGATATCCGCGAAACGTTTGAAGTTATCTTCAATTTTGGCCTGCACTTTTGCATCCAGGAAGGCACGCCAGCTACGCGTCACCAGAAACTCGGTCAGCGCCAGCCTGGCGGCGGCGTTTTGCGGGCTGTAGAGCGCCGTTTGTGCGGATACATCAGAGAGCAGCAGCGCTTCGGTCTGGGTCAGCAGGTCACGTAAGTGAGCGCTCGCTTTACGAGGTACGATGCCGCCGAACAGCGCCAGGGTATGACGCACAAGGCTCATCGCCGCTAACACGTGCGCTTTTGCGTTTTTCACATTACGCACCCACAGCTCTTCATGATAAAGCCACTGTGAGAGCGCCAGCTCCAGTGCCGCCTCCATGCCCTGCTCAACGCTGGCTTTCGGTGGCACGTGCAAAATAGTCGTCTCTTTCAGCAGGCGCGGCGCATTCCCGGCGGCCAGATGATACCCCCGCGCCGCTTTGCTCAGGCTACCCTGACGCAGGCCCGGCTGGCTTACCAGCTTACGCGCCAGCTTCAGTACGTCCTGGACTTCACCCTCCAGCAGTTCGAGCTCCAGCTCGCAAATCGGCTCCTGAAGCTCACCCGCTTTTACCTCACCCTGATCGAGGGCGATTTCAATGCGGCTTTTCCCTTCCGTTACCAGCCATTTTTCACGCCAGAAATCGGTACTAAACAGCGGTTTCACCTCGGCGGATAAGGTTTCTGGCAGCACGCCGTCCGGCCAGACTTCTGCCGGGAAACGATCCAGCTCAAGTTCTGGCTGATTGATGTCGATATTGTATTCCGGGCGCTGATGCAAACCGCCGACCACGCGGCCAGCGATTTTCATCGTCATCTCGTAACGCCCGTTCGCGCCACGGATGCGCAGTCCCATATCATGGCGGCGCAGCCAGTTGTCTGGTGTTTCGTAATAGATATTAAGCAGTTGTACCGGTTCATGGTGTTCGCCGGAAAGGGTCTGCAGATGCTGACGGAGTGCGTCAACGCTGTCTTTTTCGACGATAAATTTTAATTCGATTTCTTGAGCCATAGCCTTGTACTTTTGCAGGCGTCACAGACGCGTCAATGAGGGCGAACTTCCTCGCCATTTGTTTGTCAGTACATAGTATTTTGCGCCAAATTGCCACGCAATGAGCAATTTGACGGGCGTAAATGTTTAGGGTCGTGACACAGATGATTCTGATTGCTGACGAATGCTTTGCGTAGAGACACTGTTGCCACTACTATCGTTCCACTATTTATGAAAATAACGACTAATGATGCTTAAATTACGCCTGATTGGACTTACTTTCCTCGCTTTTAGCGCCGCAACCGCCGTGCACGCTGAAGAGAAGCGTTACGTTTCTGACGAACTGAACACCTGGGTACGCAGTGGCCCTGGAGATAATTATCGCCTCGTGGGTACGGTCAATGCCGGCGAGGAAGTGACGCTGTTACAGACCAACGCGGAGACCAATTATGGTCAGGTTCGCGACAGTACCGGCCGCACGTCCTGGATCCCACTGAAAGAGCTGAGCGCGGTGCCAAGCCTGCGCACCCGCGTGCCGGATCTGGAAAATCAGGTGAAAACGCTGACCGACAAGCTGAACAATATCGACGGTACCTGGAACCAGCGCACCGCGGAAATGCAGCAGAAAGTGGCCCAGAGCGACAGCGTGATTAACGGTCTGAAAGACGAGAATCAGAAACTGAAAAACGAGCTGATTGTCGCGCAGAAGAAGGTGAACGCCGCCAATCTGCAACTTGATGACAAACAACGTACCATCATCATGCAGTGGTTTATGTACGGTGGCGGTGTGCTGGGCGTTGGCCTGGTGCTGGGTCTGGTGCTTCCTCACCTGATCCCAAGCCGTAAGCGTAAAGACCGCTGGATGAACTAATTCGTCTTCTCTGCCAGACTTACGTATTATCTTGCGAAAAGAGAAAACGGGAGTACAGGGCGTGAAGAGTTATCTGGTCGGTGGTGCGGTACGTGATGCGTTGTTAGGTCTGCCGGTCAAAGATAAAGACTGGGTGGTGGTGGGAGCCACACCTGAAGAGATGCTTAACGCGGGCTACCAGCAGGTAGGCCGCGATTTTCCCGTGTTTCTGCACCCGCAAAGCCGTGAGGAGTACGCCCTGGCGCGTACCGAACGGAAATCCGGTTCGGGTTATACCGGCTTCACCTGCTATGCCGCACCGGACGTCACGCTGGAGCAAGATCTCCTGCGTCGCGATCTCACCATCAACGCGCTGGCGCAGGACGAAGACGGTCAGATCATTGACGCGTATGGCGGTCAGGACGATCTGCGTAATCGACTGCTGCGTCACGTCTCCCCGGCGTTTTCTGAAGATCCGCTCCGCGTGCTGCGCGTGGCGCGCTTTGCGGCGCGTTACGCGCATCTGAGCTTCCGCATTGCCGATGAGACCCTGGCACTGATGACCGCCATGACCGAGGCGGGCGAACTGGCCCACCTCACGCCAGAGCGCGTCTGGAAAGAGACGGAAAACGCCCTTACTACCCGCAACCCGCAGGTCTTTTTCCAGGTGCTGCGTGACTGTGGCGCACTGAAAGTGCTGTTCCCGGAAATTGACGCGCTGTTCGGCGTACCCGCCCCGGCGAAATGGCACCCGGAAATCGATACCGGCGTGCATACCCTGATGACCCTGAGTATGGCTGCCATGCTCAGCCCCGAGGTGGATGTGCGTTTTTCAACGCTGTGCCACGATCTCGGCAAAGGATTAACGCCAAAAGCCATGTGGCCGCGCCACCATGGCCACGGTCCTGCCGGGGTGAAGCTGGTCGAGGGGCTTTGCCAGCGCCTGCGGGTACCCAACGAGATCCGCGATCTCGCCAGACTAGTGGCGGAATTTCACGACCTGATCCACACCTTCCCGATCCTCAAACCGGCCACCATCGTTAAGCTGTTTGATAACATCGACGCATGGCGCAAACCCCAGCGCGTCGAGCAGATCGCGTTGACCAGCGAAGCCGACGTACGTGGCCGCACCGGTTTTGAAGCCTGCGATTATCCGCAGGGACGGCTGTTACGCGCAGCGTGGGAAGTGGCAAAAGCGGTACCGACTAAAGCGGTTGTCGAGGCGGGCTTCAAGGGACCGGAAATCCGGGAAGAACTGACGAAACGTCGAATTCAGGCGGTGTCGGACTGGAAGGAAAAGCATTGCCCTCAGCCTAAAGACTGAGGGCCGTCGGTCAGAAGAAGACCACGTAAACCGCAGCCGCCACGATAAAGCGATAGATCGCGAACGGAATAAACGAGATACGCTTAATCAACTGCAGGAAGGTTTTGATGGCGATCAGCGCCACAATAAAGGCGGTGACAAAGCCCACGGCGAACATCGGAATGTCACCCGTGGTGAGGAAGCCAATGCTTTTATAGACGTCGAGTGCGGTCGCGCCCATCATCATCGGCACCGCCAGCAGGAACGAGAACTCCGACGCAGCATAGCGGCTAACGCCCATCAGCATCCCGCCAGAGATGGTCGCGCCTGAGCGTGAAAAGCCCGGCCACAGCGCCAGACACTGGAAACAACCAATGATAAACGCCTGACGGTAGGTCATGTCATCCAGACCTTCCGCGCGTGGCGTTTTCGGCTTCAGCAGTTCTGCCGCGATCAGCAGGAAACCGCCGACGACCAGCGCATACATGACGTTAATCGGGTTAAACAGCGATTTAATGGTGTCGTGGAAAACCAGGCCCAGAACCACTGCCGGAACCATGCCAAGCAGAATATGGATAAGCGTCAGGCGACCTTTGCTTTCACCCTCGCGCTGAGGAAGACGGCCAAAGTGGATACCGATAAGCCCGAACAGACGACGCCAGAACATCACAACGACCGCCAGAATAGACCCCAACTGAATGACAACTTCAAACGTCTTTGCGGTATCGCCTTCAAAGCCCAGCAGATGGCCAACGATAATCATATGGCCCGTACTGGAAACCGGCAAAAACTCCGTCAATCCTTCGACCACACCCAGTATTGCCGCCACCAGCAGCGAGTGCATATCGCTCATCTATAAACCCCTAAAAAGATATAAAAAAACGGTGTCCCACGCGGACAACCGTGAAAGATACAGCTTTAAGACCGGTATAACCTAAAATGGTTTAGCTATTATGACGTTAAATCTTCCCTTTCAGATTTGTGCCACGCTCAATGATCACGCCGACGTTAGCGGCACGCGCCACGGCACCCGGTTTGCTCAACTTGATGCGTACCCACGGTGCGTTGAACTTGCTCAGCAGCAGCTCAGCCACCTCTTCTGCCACACGCTCCACCAGCGCAAAACGTTGCCCTTCGACGTGGCCCACGACCGTTTCACTGATATCGGCGTAGCTCAGACAGTCATTCACGTCATCGCTTTTTGCTGACTTGCGGTTATCCCAGCCCATTTCGATATCGAACACGAGTTTCTGCTCAATGGTCTGTTCCCAGTCATAAACACCAATAGTGGTGATTACCGAAAGTTGCTCTATAAATACAATATCCATCACGACCTGCCTGCTTTTTGGCTAAACCGGATACCACTTCCGGCGAATTATGCGTATTATCCACAGATGCTGAGAATACAGATACATTTTCAAAACGGAACAGCGTTATGAGTGCAATCGCGCCTGGAATGATCCTCCTCGCCTACCTTTGCGGCTCAATCTCCAGCGCCATTCTGGTCTGCCGCATTGCCGGGTTACCTGACCCGCGCGAAAGTGGTTCCGGGAATCCGGGGGCGACCAATGTACTACGAATTGGCGGCAAGGGAGCAGCCGTAGCGGTATTGATTTTTGATGTTCTGAAAGGAATGTTACCCGTCTGGGGAGCGTATGCGCTGGGCGTAACGCCGTTCTGGCTGGGGCTCATTGCTATCGCCGCCTGTGTCGGCCATATATGGCCTGTATTCTTTGGTTTTAAAGGCGGTAAAGGCGTCGCCACCGCCTTTGGTGCTATTGCCCCAATCGGCTGGGACTTAACCGGCGTAATGGCCGGCACCTGGCTACTGACCATTCTTCTGAGCGGTTACTCGTCACTGGGCGCCATCGTCAGCGCGCTGATCGCGCCATTCTATGTCTGGTGGTTCAAACCGCAGTTCACCTTCCCGGTGTCGATGCTCTCCTGCCTCATCCTGCTGCGTCATCACGATAATATTCAGCGCCTGTGGCGTCGCCAGGAGACCAAAATCTGGTCGAAGCTCAAGAGAAAGAAAAAAGACGCCCCGTAAGGGGTTAGTTATGCCTTATAACCAAATGTGATTTTGGTCACCCTCTGCCTGTGGTAACTGTTAATGACACAACACAACCACACAAAAAGAAAATGGCAGACATTACAGACACAACTCCCCTTTCAACGGCAGGACATTCGCCTGATGGCGACATCAAGTGGGTACGTAACGCCTCTGACGTTTCACGTCTGGTCAACGACGGTTCTCAGGGTCGGGCCAACGCCCGCATCGTAGTCGGTATCGCGCTGGGCGGTATTTTCCTCGATGCGTACGACCTTGGTGCGCTGGCGTTCGGCATCAAAGACATCACCCGCGAATTTAATCTCACCCCCGCCGGTACCGGCATGGTGGCCTCGGCCATTACCTTTGGTGCGATTGTCGGGGCGCTGCTGGGTGGCTATCTCACGGACAAGATCGGACGCTACCGCGTCTTTATGGCCGACATGCTGTTCTTCGTGGTAGCGGCCATCGCCTGTGCACTGGCACCCAACGAATATGCGCTGGCGGGCGCACGCTTTGTGATGGGCCTCGGCGTGGGGATCGATCTGCCGGTAGCGATGGCGTTTCTTAGCGAGTTCGCCAGGCTCAAAGGCCCCGGAAACAAGGCCTCCAGCGTCGCAATGTGGTGCCCAACCTGGTATGCCGCAATCAGCATCTCTTACCTGCTGGTGTTATTCTTCTACGCCGTACTGCCAGAAAGTCACAGCGACTGGCTGTGGCGCTTAATCCTGGGATTTGGCGCGGTGCCTGCGCTGGTGATTATCGCCATTCGTAGCCGCTACATGAGCGAGTCCCCGGTCTGGGCGGCGAATCAGGGCAACCTGAAAGAGGCGGCCGCTATCTTGCGGCAATCGTATAACATCAACGCCCACGTGCCGCAGGATGCGCTTAACCAACCGGCACCGGTGGTCAACAAGGCGAAGTGGGCAAACTATCTGAACCTGTTCCGTGGCGTCTATCTGCGACGTACCACGCTCGCCACCCTGCTCTCAGTGGTGTCGTCTTTCGCCTATAACGCCGTCGCATTTGGTCTGCCGGTCATTATCTCCAGCTTCTTTGTGCAGTCGATGCTGACCACTATTCTGATCTCGCTGGTGCTAAACCTGCTGTTTGCCTTCGTCGGCGGATTGTTGGCAGTGCGCTATGTTCCGCGCTTCGGCGCGTGGCGGATGTCACTGGCGGGCTACGCCTGTCAGCTTGTTGCTCTGCTGGGACTGGCGCTGATTGGTCGTCCGGAAGGCGTATCGGAAGGCGTTATCGCCGTCGCGATGCTGGCGCTGTTCCTGTTCGGTCAGGGATTTGGGCCCGGCGCCCATACCATGACGTTTGCGTCCCTGAGCTATCCCACCTCTCTGCGCGGCGTGGGCGTGGGCCTTAACCAGACGCTGATGCGCAGCAGTTCTACGCTCTCGCTGTTTCTGTTCCCGCTGCTGGTGGCCTCTCTTGATACCGCCGTGTTCTGGGTGATCGCTCTGGCACCGTTTATCGGGCTGGCTTCGCTGCTGGCGATCCGCTGGGAGCCGTCCGGCTATGATGTGGATGCAGAGGATTATCGATAACCTTCTCAACCGGCTCCTTGAGCCGGTTTTTTTATCCATAAGCGACTCATATGACAGCCTTCATTTCTGCCAGGGCATACTGAAACGTCTCCCGATGATGAGCAGATGGATGCAGCATGTTAGCAGCTCAGGTCACTGATAATTCTTACAAAGGCTGGCAGGCATCGCTTGCCCTGCAGTTTTGTTACACCCCTGAGAAAACCCTCCTGCACGCTGCTCATCACTTCGGGCCCCTCACCGTACAGCGGCCTTTTTATCCCGAAGGCGACACCTGCCACCTGTATTTACTGCACCCGCCAGGCGGGATAGTCGGCGGCGATACGCTGGATATTTCGGTGCATCTGGACGCGAAAAGCCATGCGCTGATCACCATGCCCGGCGCGAGCAAGTTCTATCGCAGCAGCGGCCCGCAGGCCTGTCTCAATCAGCACTTCTGGCTCGACGATGAGGCTACGCTGGAGTGGCTGCCGCAGGACACCATTGTCTTTCCCGGTGCGAATGCCGCCCTGCGTTCCGTTTTTCATCTGAAGGCTTCCAGTACGCTGCTGGCGTGGGAATTGTACTGTCTGGGTCGCCCGGTGATCGGCGAAACCTTCAGCCACGGCACGCTGGAAAGCCGCCTTGAGATCTGGGTCGACGATGAGCCACGGCTGATTGAACGTCAGCACCTCAGCAATGGCGATCTCACGCCCGTTGCAGGTCTCCCGTGGGTCGGCACGCTGCTGTTCTTTCCGGCCAGGGAAGCGCACCTCGAAACGGTGCGCGAGCTGCTGACGCCACTGAGCCACTTTGCCGGGGCAACGCTCACAGACGATCTGCTGTCGGTGCGTTTTCTCTCCCACGACAACCTGATGTGCCAGCGGGTGATGCGCGATATCTGGCAGTCGCTTCGCCCGCTTTTAACCCCCAAAACCGCCTGTTCGCCGCGTATCTGGCAGACATAAGAGAAACGTTATGGAACTGACCCCCAGAGAAAAAGACAAGCTGTTGCTGTTTACCGCTGCGCTGGTTGCCGAACGCCGCCTTGCGCGCGGGGTAAAACTGAATTACCCGGAATCAGTCGCGCTGATCAGCGCGTTTATTATGGAAGGCGCCCGCGATGGCGAAACCGTCGCCTCACTGATGGAAGCGGGCCGTCACGTCCTGACGCGCGACCAGGTGATGGAAGGCGTACCGGAGATGATCCCCGACATTCAGGTGGAAGCGACGTTCCCGGACGGATCAAAGCTCGTCACCGTCCATAACCCGATCGTATAAGGAGCGCGTGATGATCCCAGGCGAATACCAGATCCAATCCGGAAACATTGCGATCAACGTTGGGCGAGACACGCAAAACGTGATCGTCGAAAACCATGGCGACAGGCCGATCCAGGTGGGATCGCACTACCACTTTTATGAGATTAACCCGGCGCTGAAATTCGACCGGGAAGCCACCAGAGGCTATCGGCTGAATATTCCGGCAGGCACCGCCGTGCGTTTCGAACCCGGACAGAAGCGCGAGGTGACGCTGGTTCAGGTCAGCGGCGCGCAGCGTATTTTCGGCTTTCGCGGCGAGGTGATGGGAGAGGTGAAAAATGGCTGAAATTTCACGCCAGGCCTACGCCGATATGTTCGGCCCCACCACTGGCGATAAAGTGCGTCTGGCCGACAGCGAGCTGTGGATAGAAGTGGAAAACGATCTCACCGTCTACGGCGAAGAGGTCAAATTCGGCGGCGGAAAGGTGATCCGCGACGGTATGGGCCAGGGGCAGATGACATCCGACGGCTGCGTGGATCTGGTGCTGACCAACGCGCTGATTATCGATCACTGGGGGATCGTTAAAGCCGATATTGGCGTAAAAAACGGGCGGATCTTTGCCGTGGGTAAAGCCGGCAACCCGGATATACAGCCCGGGGTCACGATCCCGATTGGCGCAGCGACAGAAGTGATCGCCGCCGAAGGGAAAATTGTCACCGCCGGCGGGATCGACACGCACATCCACTGGATCTGCCCGCAGCAGGCGGAAGAGGCGCTGGTCTCTGGCGTCACCACCATGATTGGCGGGGGCACGGGCCCTGCGGCAGGCACCAACGCCACGACCTGTACGCCGGGGCCCTGGTATATCGCACGGATGTTGCAGGCGGCCGATACACTACCGGTGAATATCGGCCTGCTTGGCAAAGGTAACGGTTCCAACCCTGATGCCCTGCGCGAGCAGATCGCAGCGGGTGCCATCGGGCTGAAGATCCACGAAGACTGGGGCGCGACGCCGGCCGCCATCAACTGCTCACTGGCGGTGGCGGAGGAGATGGATATTCAGGCGGCGCTGCACAGCGACACGCTGAACGAATCCGGGTTTGTTGAGGACACGCTGGCGGCTATCGGCGGGCGGACCATTCACACCTTCCATACGGAAGGGGCAGGCGGCGGACATGCACCGGATATTATTACCGCCTGCGCGCACCCGAATATTCTGCCCTCCTCCACTAACCCGACGCTGCCCTACACGGTGAATACCATCGACGAGCATCTCGACATGCTGATGGTGTGTCACCACCTCGACCCGGATATCGCCGAGGATGTGGCCTTTGCTGAATCACGCATTCGCCGGGAGACCATCGCCGCGGAAGATGTCCTTCACGATATCGGCGCCTTCTCGCTGACCTCGTCCGATTCCCAGGCAATGGGTCGCGTCGGCGAAGTGATTATTCGTACCTGGCAGGTGGCGCACCGTATGAAGGTTCAGCGCGGCGCACTGCCGGAAGAGACCGGGAACAACGATAACTACCGCGTGAAACGCTATATCGCCAAATACACCATTAACCCGGCGCTGACCCACGGGATTGCTCATGAAGTGGGCTCGATTGAGGCCGGGAAACTGGCGGATTTAGTGGTCTGGTCCCCCGCGTTCTTTGGCGTCAAACCCGCCACCATTGTGAAAGGCGGGATGATCGCCTGCGCGCCGATGGGGGATATCAACGCCTCTATCCCAACGCCGCAACCGGTCCATTACCGTCCGATGTTTGGCTCGCTGGGCGCCGCACGCCATGCGACACGGCTGACGTTTGTCTCCCAGGCTGCCGATGCGAAGGGCATTTCGCACCAGCTCAGCCTGCAGAGCGGCATAGCCGTCGTAAAAGGCTGCCGCACGGTGAAAAAGGCCGACATGATCCACAACAGTCTGCAGCCCAACATCACCGTTGATGCACAAACTTACGAGGTTCGCGTTGATGGCGAGCTCATTACCAGCGAGCCGGCAGACGTTCTGCCGATGGCCCAACGCTATTTCCTGTTTTAAGGAGTGACGATGATCTACCTGACCCAACGCCTTGACCATGCCCATCCGATAACCGCCAGCGTCACGCTGCCGATTGATGTCCGGGTAAAAAGCCGTGCCCGCGTGGCGCTGAATGACGGCCGCGAAGCCGGGCTGATGCTGCCGCGCGGCCTGCTGCTGCGCGGGGGAGATCTGCTGACCACTGACGACGGCAGCGAGGTGATCGAGGTGATCGCCGCGCCGGAATCGGTCTCCGTGGTGCGCTGCGACGATCCGTTCCTGCTCGCCCGCGCCTGCTACCACCTCGGCAACCGCCACGTGCCGCTGCAGATCATGCCCGGCGAGCTGCGCTACCACCACGATCATGTGCTCGATGACATGCTGCGCCAGTTCGGGCTCGAGGTGACATTTGCCACCCTCCCGTTTGAACCGGAAGCGGGGGCGTATACCAGCGATGCCCACAGCCATAGTCACTCTCACGCTCATTCACATTAAGGATTCATCATGCGTACGTTTTTACCTCTGTTACTGCTGGCCTTTTCTCTTCCTGCCCTGGCGCATCCCGGACACGGCACAGACAGCTTTCAGGCCGGTTTTTTCCATCCGCTGACGGGTCTTGATCATCTGCTGATGCTAACCGGTGCGGGCGTACTTTCGGCCCTGAGCGGGCGCAAGCTGCTGCTGCCTCTTGCCACTCTCGGCATGATGCTGGCCGGGGCCGTTGCAGGCAGCCTGCTTGGCGGCTTTAGCGGCATGGAAATGCTGATTATCGCCTCGCTGGCGGTCTGCGGCGCGATGATGTTTAAAACCGAAAATCGCCTGCTGTTGGCCGTGCCGGCGCTGGCAATGTTCCACGGCTGGGCGCACGGGGTAGAGATGTCTGGCCACAACTTCTGGCTCTTCACCAGCGGCTTTATGTTTGCCAGTGCCACGGTGCTGTGCGCCAGCTTCGCCGCCGGGTTACTGCTGCGCCGTCACGACGGGTTGCGTAAAACCTTTGGTGGCGGGCTGATTGTCTCTGCGCTGCTGGCGCTGATGAGCTGATGGAGCACGTCCGCCAGCGGCTGCGCCTGATGCAGCTCTCCAGCAGCAGCCTTCCGGTCGGTTCATTCACCTGGTCGCAGGGGCTGGAGTGGGCCGTAGAAGCAGGCTGGGTCCCCGATGCTGAGGCGTTCAAAAACTGGCAGATCCTGCAGATGGAGCAGAGCTTGTTCTGTGTCGATCTGCCGCTGTTTTCCCGACTTTATCAGGCGTGCGAGCAAAACGATTTGGCGACGGCAACACGCTGGACGGCCTACCTTCTCGCCTGCCGGGAAACGCGTGAACTGCGTGAAGAGGAACGCAACCGCGGGGCGGCCTTTACGCGCCTGCTCAAAAGCTGGGAGCCGGACTGTCCGGCAGAGTGGCGGACGCTGTTTATGCAAAGCCAGCTCAGCGGCATGGCGTGGCTCGGAGTACGCTGGGGCATTAGCGCCCATGAGCTGGCCCTGAGCCTGGGCTACAGCTGGATTGAGAGCGCGGTCATGGCGGGCGTCAAGCTGGTGCCGTTCGGGCAACAGGCGGCGCAGCAGCTGATTATCGACCTGAGCGACCACTTTGCCGCCGGGCTTGAACCGGCATTTTCGCGTGGCGACGACGCGCTGGGTGCGGCAACGCCGCTGTCGGCCATCGCCTCTGCGCGCCACGAAACACAATATTCACGATTATTCCGTTCCTGAGGAGACAACATGGCTGATTACAAACATCCCCTGCGCGTGGGCGTGGGCGGCCCGGTGGGGTCGGGCAAAACCGCGTTACTGGAAGCACTCTGCAAAGCAATGCGCGACACCTATCACCTGGCAGTGGTGACCAACGATATCTACACCAAAGAGGATCAGCGCATTCTCACCGAAGCGGGCGCCCTTGAGCCAGAGCGCATCGTGGGCGTGGAGACGGGCGGCTGCCCGCATACCGCAATCCGCGAAGATGCCTCAATGAACCTGGCGGCAGTAGAAGCGTTAAGCGAAAAGTTCGGCAATCTGGACCTGATCTTCGTTGAAAGCGGCGGTGACAACCTGAGCGCCACCTTCAGCCCGGAGCTGGCTGACCTGACGATCTACGTGATTGACGTCGCTGAAGGGGAGAAGATCCCGCGTAAGGGCGGCCCAGGGATAACCAAATCCGATTTTCTGGTGATCAACAAAACCGACCTGGCGCCCTATGTGGGGGCCTCACTGGAAGTGATGGAGCGTGACACCCACCGCATGCGCGGCGAGCGCCCGTGGACCTTCACCAATCTGAAGGCGGGCGACGGACTGGCGACGATCGTGACATTTCTGGAAGAGAAAGGGATGTTGCGGGTGTAACCGTATAAATCCCCTCTCCCTGGCGGGAGAGGGTCAGAAATTACGCCTCCGGCAACTCCGCCAGCGGCCAGCGTGGACGTACAGAGACGCTCAGATCGGCAGTCGCGCCAGCGTTCAGACGCACCATGCCCGCGTAGGCGATCATCGCCCCGTTATCGGTACAGAATTCCGGACGGGCATAAAATACTTCCCCACCACGCTTTTGCATCATCTGCGCGAGTTTTGCACGCAGCGTGCGGTTGGCGCTGACGCCCCCGGCCATCACCAGACGCTTAAAGCCGGTCTTTTCCAGTGCGCGTTTGCATTTGATCATCAGGGTATCGACCACCGCGTCTTCGAACGCACGGGCGATATCAGCACGGGTCTGCTCGCTATCGTCATTATTGCGAATGGTATTGGCCGCGAAGGTTTTCAGACCGGAAAAGCTGAAATCCAGCCCTGGACGGTCAGTCATCGGACACGGGAAGACGAAACGCCCTTCCGTGCCCTGCGATGCCATTTTCGAAAGCATCGGACCGCCAGGATAATCCAGACCCAGCAGTTTGGCCGTTTTGTCGAAGGCCTCACCGGCTGCGTCGTCAATGGACTCGCCGAGCAGCTCATACTTGCCAATCCCCGTTACGCTAATCAGCTGGGTATGGCCACCTGAAACCAGCAGCGCCACAAAAGGAAACGCAGGCGGATTATCTTCCAGCATCGGCGCCAGAAGATGCCCTTCCATATGGTGAACCGGAATGGCCGGCACATCCCACGCGAATGCCAGCGAACGGCCCACCGTTGCGCCGACCAGCAGCGCACCCACCAGGCCCGGGCCTGCGGTATACGCTACAGCATCAATATCAGTAGAGCTCAACCCGGCTTCTTTCAGCGCCGCCTGAATCAGGGGAACCGTTTTACGCACGTGGTCACGAGAAGCCAGTTCAGGCACGACGCCGCCGTAGTCAGCGTGTAATTTCACCTGACTATACAGTTGGTTGGCAAGAAGCCCTTTTTCGTCGTCGTAAATGGCGATGCCGGTCTCATCGCAGGATGTTTCAATACCCAGTACACGCATGACTTGTTTTACCTCGTTTCAATACCGCGCAGTGTAGGGCCAATGCGGATTGATGTAAAACTTTGTTCGCCCCAGGAAGAAGCCTCGTGTATACTCCTCACCCTTATTAAAGTCCCTTTCAAAAACGCGTCGGTGCTTTACAAAGCAGCAGCATTTGCAGTAAAATTCCGCACCATTTTGAAATAAGCTGGCGTTGATGCCAGCGGCAAACCGAATTTATCAAAGGTGAGAGTTACATGCCGGTAATTAAAGTACGTGAAAACGAGCCGTTCGACGTTGCACTGCGTCGCTTCAAACGTTCATGCGAGAAAGCAGGTGTTCTGGCTGAAGTTCGTCGTCGTGAGTTCTATGAAAAACCAACGACCGAACGTAAGCGCGCTAAAGCTTCTGCTGTGAAACGTCACGCGAAGAAACTGGCTCGCGAAAACGCACGCCGTACTCGTCTGTACTAATCAATTGAGGGCCTCAGCCCTCAATGACAGACAGAGTTGTAGTCGTAAGGCCGTGCTTCCGGAAGGAATGCGCGGCTTGTTTTCGTTTATGAGTTACTAAAAATTTTGGGGCATATGGCCGGACGAATCCCACGCGTATTCATCAATGACCTGCTAGCCAGAACCGACATCGTCGATCTCATCGACGCGCGGGTAAAGCTGAAAAAGCAGGGCAAGAACTACCATGCGTGCTGTCCTTTCCATAACGAAAAAACCCCCTCCTTCACCGTAAACGGTGAAAAGCAGTTTTACCATTGCTTCGGCTGTGGTGCTCACGGTAATGCTGTCGATTTTTTAATGAACTACGACAAGCTCGAGTTCGTTGAAACCGTCGAAGAACTGGCGGCGATGCACAACCTTGAAGTGCCGTATGAAGCAGGCAGTGGACCAAGCCAGATCGAGCGCCATCAACGGCAGACGCTGTACCAACTGATGGATGGTCTGAACTCGTTTTATCAACAGTCTCTTAAGCACGCTGCTGCTGAGCCTGCGCGTCAGTACCTGACAGCGCGCGGACTGAGTGACGATGTGATTGCGCGTTTCGCTATTGGTTACGCCCCGCCCGGCTGGGACAACGTGTTAAAGCGTTTTGGCGGCAATAGCGAAGATCGTAAGTCTCTTATCGATGCCGGCATGCTGGTCACCAATGACCAGGGACGAAGCTACGACCGCTTCCGCGAACGGGTGATGTTCCCGATCCGCGACAAGCGTGGCCGGGTGATTGGTTTTGGTGGTCGCGTGCTGGGTGATGCCCTGCCGAAGTACCTCAACTCCCCGGAGACCGATATTTTTCATAAAGGCCGCCAGCTTTACGGTCTTTATGAGGCGCTGAAGGATAACGCGGAACCTCCGCGCCTTCTGGTCGTCGAAGGCTATATGGATGTCGTCGCGCTGGCGCAGTACGACATCAACTATGCGGTTGCATCTCTGGGCACCTCGACCACAGCCGATCACATTCAGCTGCTGTACAGGGTGACTAACAATGTCATCTGCTGTTACGACGGTGACCGTGCAGGGCGCGACGCCGCCTGGCGTGCGCTGGAAACCGCACTGCCTTATATGACCGACGGGCGTCAGTTACGTTTTATGTTCCTGCCCGACGGTGAAGACCCGGATACGCTGGTGCGTAAAGAGGGCAAAGCGGCGTTTGAAGCGCGGATGGAGCAGGCTCAGCCGCTCTCCACGTTTTTGTTTAACAGCCTGATGCCGCAGGTCGATTTGAGTACCCCTGACGGGCGCGCGCAGCTCAGCACGCTGGCGCTGCCGTTAATCAGTCAGGTGCCCGGCGAAACGCTGCGCATCTATCTGCGTCAGGAGCTAGGCAACAAGCTCGGCATTCTGGATGACAGCCAGCTTGAACGTTTAATGCCTAAACAGTCTGAAAACGGTGCGGTTCGTCCCGCGCCTCAGCTAAAACGCACAACCATGCGTATACTGATAGGGTTACTGGTTCAAAACCCCGAACTTGCTCCGCAAGTGCCATCGCTGGCGGGTTTGAACCACGAAAAATTGCCCGGGCTTGGCTTATTTTCAGAATTGGTCAACACTTGTTTGTCTCAGCCAGGTCTGACCACCGGACAACTTTTAGAACATTATCGCGGCACAAAAGAGGCTGCTACCCTTGAAAAACTGTCGATGTGGGACGATATAGCAGATAAGGACATTGCAGAAAAAACGTTCACCGACTCACTCAACCATATGTTTGATTCGATGCTTGAGCTGCGCCAGGAAGAGTTGATAGCTCGCGAGCGCACACACGGCTTAAGCAGCGAAGAACGCCGGGAACTCTGGATGCTGAACCAGGAGCTGGCAAAAAAATGAATTCAACGGCTTAAGTGCCGAATATCGATCGGGAAGCCCCCGGCAGCCGCACTGAGAGGCAGCGGCACAAATATAAGTACGCCCTCGCTTTAAAGGTTGGCAGCCCCATCGCCGACACCAATCAAACGAATTAAGTGTGGATACCGTCTTATGGAGCAAAACCCGCAGTCACAGCTGAAACTTCTTGTCCAACGCGGTAAGGAGCAAGGCTATCTGACCTATGCCGAGGTCAATGACCATCTGCCGGAAGATATCGTCGATTCAGATCAAATCGAAGACATCATCCAAATGATCAATGACATGGGTATTCAGGTGATGGAAGAAGCACCTGATGCCGATGATCTGTTGCTGGCTGAAACCTCCAACAACACTGACGAAGATGCGGAAGAAGCTGCTGCACAGGTCCTGTCCAGCGTGGAATCTGAAATCGGGCGTACCACTGACCCGGTCCGCATGTACATGCGCGAAATGGGTACCGTTGAACTGTTGACCCGCGAAGGCGAAATTGACATCGCGAAACGCATCGAAGACGGGATCAACCAGGTTCAGTGCTCTGTTGCCGAATACCCGGAAGCGATCACCTATCTGCTGGAGCAGTACGATCGTGTTGAAGCGGAAGAAGCGCGCCTGTCTGACCTGATCACCGGTTTTGTCGACCCGAACGCTGAAGAAGATATGGCACCGACCGCCACTCACGTGGGTTCTGAACTGTCTCAGGAAGAGATGGATGATGACGAAGACGAAGATGAGGAAGATGCCGACGACGACACCGCCGATGATGACAACAGCATCGACCCGGAACTGGCGCGCGAGAAGTTTGCCGAGTTGCGTACCCAGTACGAAGTCACGCGTGACACCATCAAAGCAAAAGGTCGCAGCCACGCAGCCGCACAGGAAGAGATCCTGAAACTGTCTGAAGTCTTCAAACAGTTCCGTCTGGTGCCTAAACAGTTCGACTACCTGGTTAACAGCATGCGCGTGATGATGGATCGCGTACGTACCCAGGAACGCATCATCATGAAACTGTGCGTTGAGCAGTGCAAAATGCCGAAGAAGAACTTCATCACCCTCTTCACCGGCAACGAAACCAGCGAAACCTGGTTCAACGCGGCTATCGCGATGAACAAGCCGTGGTCTGAAAAACTGCATGACGTGAAAGAAGACGTGTTCCGCGGCCTGCAGAAACTGCATCAGATTGAAGAAGAGACCGGCCTGACCATTGAGCAGGTTAAAGACATCAACCGTCGTATGTCCATCGGCGAAGCGAAAGCCCGCCGTGCGAAGAAAGAGATGGTTGAAGCGAACCTGCGTCTGGTTATCTCTATCGCCAAGAAGTACACCAACCGTGGCCTGCAGTTCCTGGATCTGATTCAGGAAGGCAACATCGGTCTGATGAAAGCGGTTGATAAGTTTGAATACCGTCGTGGTTATAAGTTCTCCACCTATGCTACCTGGTGGATCCGTCAGGCTATCACCCGCTCTATCGCGGATCAGGCGCGCACCATCCGTATTCCGGTGCATATGATTGAGACCATCAACAAGCTCAACCGTATTTCCCGCCAGATGCTGCAGGAGATGGGCCGCGAGCCAACGCCGGAAGAGCTGGCTGAGCGCATGCTGATGCCGGAAGACAAGATCCGTAAAGTGCTGAAGATCGCCAAAGAGCCAATCTCCATGGAAACACCAATCGGTGATGATGAAGATTCGCATCTGGGTGATTTCATCGAGGATACCACCCTCGAGCTGCCGCTGGACTCTGCAACGACCGAGAGCCTGCGTGCTGCAACGCACGACGTTCTGGCTGGCCTGACCGCCCGTGAAGCAAAAGTGCTGCGTATGCGTTTCGGTATCGATATGAACACCGACCATACGCTGGAAGAAGTGGGTAAACAGTTCGACGTTACCCGCGAACGTATCCGTCAGATCGAAGCGAAGGCGCTGCGTAAACTGCGCCATCCAAGCCGCTCTGAAGTACTGCGTAGCTTCCTGGACGATTAATCTCCAGCCATGCAATATAAAGCCCCGACTTATCATCGGGGCTTTTTTTTAAAGTTTCGCCAGACGCCATTTTGAATCGTCGGGAAGTGGAATCAATCCCGAGCTGTCGCCATTAATCCCATAGACCAGTGTATTGAGAGAATTTAGCAAGAACTGTTTCTGCAACGTGGTAATGAAGCTGTCAATTTTTCGCGAGTCGGTTGCCGACTGACATGCGTCGACAAAAACGCGTCCTTTATATCCGGGTGGGATCAAAGAACGAATATTGATAAAACACTGCTCGCCATTGAGATAAAAGTCACGGGCACCATCCCGATCGCCGATCACTGGCCTCCCTTCATCACCCTGGAACGCACCGTGAGCAATAATAAACAGATCTTCTTCAATTTCCAGGGGCGGAATAGCACTATGGAAAATTTTATAGTAGCTGAGAAGTACTTCCGGCTCGTTAAGGACAGACTCGGCCGCAATATCCACCAGTTCGGGATCGTCAGTACATACGACAATAATCATCATCACTCTCCTCTGAATTATTTCACAGTCCAGGTGTTGTCGAGATTAAGCACGACATCCACGTTATAGACATTAGGGTTAAAGCTGATTTGCTGGGCATTGGTGATGCTCACCGTATCCAGCACTTCACCTGTTTCATAATCGCCGAAAGTCACCCAATAAACGGGATGCGGCGTATAGGAGAACTGCAAATTCGGCTGCGCCTCTTTGGCAAAGGTTCCCGCTCCTGACATAGCGATACCCACGGAGACCTGATCAAAAGGCACCGTATTATCGTTATGAACGTAAAGCGTGCCCGGACGTCCACCAGTGACTTGATCCCGGAAGGTTAACGCGTTGCGGGAAGCGGTCAGCGTAACGTTGTTATTTTTAGTGAGATCGGCAGACCATGTTTGCGAAGCATCAAATTTCACACCCGGCACCAGCGGACCAGTTTCATCCCAGATAAACGCGTAATCAATGGTCCATGTAAACTGAACGCGGGTGGTTGGGTGCGCGGGTTCAGTAAACCATGCCAGAGACATCAATTGCGGGTCGGCAATATCCGGTGCCGTCTGGTAGACGCAAATTTTTCCGTAGTTACGCGTGTTGTTTTGAAAAGTAAGTGTGTATTGTTGTGACATTTTTTGTTCCTCTTAAGATTGTGATATTGTGTTTATTTCAAATTAATACTGACTAAAGTACTTCACCTCCTTTTTGTTTATCGGTGGTAGAACGAATCATTCTTATATTTCGCATACTTACTCCAAACGTACGTGTTAATTCTGTCGAGGAGACATTATCCCGCATGGCCATTTGCATCGCCGCACGACGAATGGCGATAAAGACACCCCAGGCTGAAGGCAATTCAATATTCCCGGCCGAATCCACACGCTTTAACAATCGGTTATACTGTTCGACTGAAATATCAATGTCGTAGAGTTTTTTAAAGCGTTCCTGTTTTTTTGGAAGATATATTTTCCTACCGCCAAAGTCGTAAATCATATGAAACAGTGTAGGAAACCCACAGACACCTGCGATCTCCGCTGCAGCCCAGGGCATTGCGGATAAAACGTAATGTGGATAGCTTTCACAAAACTGAATCAGTTCCTTTTCATTTTCTGAGCTCATTGCTGGTAAGCCGGAAAAAATGACTGGGTAAGCCTGCAAAAAATGGTGGTTAATTTTATTATTCATACTTACCTCATGGGTCGTTTTTATTCACTGCAACAGGCAATCTGAATAAGACAGGTAAAGTATTAATCGCATAAAAGAATATAGACACGGAGGAAGTGTTCCCCCGCGTTAGAAGTGAGTGTGTTTAATGAAGCCGAGATTAATGATGTTTAAGAAGCACTACATAATAATGAGATGCAACGCAGGGTAAAACAAGAATATATTATAATCCCCTGCTCACCAATGCCTCATCCAGTTCCCGATACGCCTCCACCAGCTTATCCAGCGTTGCCCTGTTAAGCCCGCTCGGGTTCGGCAGTACCCACACCTGCGTGACGCCAATGGTGATGGCCTGTTTGCCCCACTGCGCACCGCGCTGACTGAACGCCTGTTCGTAAGCCTGCTTGCCCAGGATGGCCAGCGCTGCCGGCTGATAATCTTCAATCTTCTTAATCAGCTCCCGCCCACCGCTGCGCAGTTCATGCAGGTTCACCTCACTCGCCTGTACCGTGGGCCGCTCGACCAGCATGGTAATCCCACAGCGCGTGTCCATCAGGTGCTGCTCCTCTTCAGGCTTCAGTAGCCTGTCGGTAAACCCGGCCTGATAGATAACCTTCCAGAAGCGATTCCCCGGATGGGCAAAGTGAAAACCGGTGTGCGCCGAGGACTTCCCAGGGTTAATCCCGCAAAACACCACCCGCAAGCCCGGGGCCAGAATATCGTTGATCATCTCTACTCCCATTGATACATCCTTATGGAAGTATAAAGGATTGATTATGCATTGTTTATAAAAACAGCAGGCAGGTGTGAATGGCTGGATTGCTGAAGGGAGTTCCTCTATAATTCACCGCCACGGCCCCTTAGCTCAGTGGTTAGAGCAGGCGACTCATAATCGCTTGGTCGCTGGTTCAAGTCCAGCAGGGGCCACCAAATTTAGCTGTAGAATCAAATGATTAAGCCACTCTATTGAGTGGCTTTTTTATTGGTTTTTTTGAGCCGGTGGCGCAGTCGCTAACCGTGGGTCTGCGAAGCCGTTCGGACACGCTCAGCGGCGCCAGGTGTCGCAATCAGACGCTCCACGGACTCCATCGTCACAAACGTACAGCTGCAGTCCACATTGGTGCACTGGTGATAGCGCTCTTTGGTATTTTCACTTAAATAGCGACTGGTACGCGCATGCGCGGAATGCTTGCACTTAGGACAATGAAACATGTACCCCTCCACATAATTCACAATTTGTGAATTAATAATACCCAAAAAGAAACCAATAGCAAATACATTACTCATTTGCGATAGAAAATTTTTCATCCGCGACGTTCAGCTCAAGCTTAAGTTGCGTGGTAAACCCACTCTCGCTGAGAGTATGAACCACCTCGTTGATAATCCACGCCTGCTCGTCAATGACCCGTTTAAAGCCGTTGACCAGCACCGGCGTTTCGGGATACAGATCGGCGCGTCCCAGCGCCAGCTGGATGGAAAAATTCACGGCACCCCGCTGAAGCGCGCGCCACTTCGCCTCCGCAGCCCTGAGCGCCTGCTCTTCAGAGGCATAAACCGTGGTGAGCTCAAAAACGTTTTCCGCCGACCCCACCAGCCTCTCTTGCGGCTTCTCTGCCTTGCCTCCTGCTCCCGCTACCGGTGCAGCGGCAGCCGGGTGCTGTAGTCCTTCTGTCGGCTGCCCCCCGGGCTGACGAGCAATACTCAATTGAGTATTTTGTTGTTTTGGGTCACGCGTTTGCAGCCATTTGGCCGTCACGCCGGAATAATTTTCACGGTCAGCGACGGAAAAAAGGTGCCGATCGCCATCCCCACGCTCAATCATCATTAAGGGAAGCGGTGTGCCACTGGCCGTCACGGCATGGCCCGCTTTCATAAAAATAACCTTCCCGGCTTTGATTGAAACAAATGCACCATTACGTTCGGCCAGGCGGGAGAGAAACGCCGCGTCAGTCTCCTGTGACTGATCGATATGAGAAATGGCGATGGATGCAAGTCCCGCCCCGACGCTGGCGGTAAACTGGTTACGCTGAGCAATGGTGTTGACTATCGCGCCGATCGTCGTGTCATGCCACGACTGTTCGCGCCGCACGTTGAGCTTCCCACGAAAATCTGCGCTGCATCCCCGGATGGTCAGCGTGTCCGGCGTGCCCCGGAATTCAATCGCATCTATCGTAAACTCCCCTTTCGGCTGGAGCGGTGTTCCCTCCCATCCCAGCCATAAGGACAGTCTTGCCCCCCGGGCAGGCAGGTCTAACAACCCGTCGGAATCATCCAGTAGAATATCCAGCTGATCGGCTTCCAGCCCACGTTTGTCGGTCATGGTCAAACTGATAAGACGATGGCTGAAATTTTGCGTGATATCGCGCTCGTCAAGCTTAAGCATAAAATCAGGGGCGATTTTCCCACCCGCCCGGATATTCATTTCGGTGATCATCCCACCAGCCCTCCAATGCTATTACGTGCGCTTTCCACCAGCTCTGAGGCCTGCGTTCTCAGGTCGCCAAACGTCGTCATCAGCGATTCGTCCACGCGTTTCAGTACCAGGGTAAAATCAATTTTCCGGGCAGTGCCATCGCTGTAAAAATCCGAATGCGTATGCGTGACTTTCTCAATGATAAACATGCCGTGAATGATGCCGGTACCGTCTATCAACGGCCATGCCCGCCCTTCATTCGCCATCAGCTCAACCGCCTTGAGAGAAAGCCGCCCTCCCGTGAGCTCCGGATAAAGTAATCCGGAAAGGTTAAAGGATGTCTCACCTTCGCCAAGGTACTGCCAGGCTTTGGGTTTCCCGATGCGTTCGTTGGATGCCCAGCGGTAGTCTTTTGTAAATACCATTGACTGATACGGTAAGGTTCGTCGTTCAAAGACAAACAGACCCAGCACCATTAACATTTTCTCTCTCCTTAACCATACATAAAGCTGGATTGCTGCCGTCTCGCTTTTACCTGCTCACTGCTCTCTATAGCCTCCCGGATTTGACGTGTCAGATCCGTTCCGGAGACTGCGCTCCCCTGCAGCGTGAAGTTGTATTCACTTTTACTCTGATCGATGTAAGAACGCCCTCCCGCTGCTGCCATCGGCTGGTATCCTATGAAGCCGCTGTAAACAGGTGACGCCGGGTCCCAGGCACTGCCGGCGTCAGCAGAGGATGTGCCTTCTTTCGGTACAGCCGAGTCGATATTGCCCGACTCTTTTTTTATGACGCCGAGTTTCTCCAGCAGCCAGCTGGCCTTGCCGCGCAGGCTGTTAAAGAGATTTAGCGGCGCCATTAGCGCATCTCCCAGCGCCTGACCGAATGCCACGCCGACATTTTTGCAGCTGTCGAGCGTTTCCTGCGTCGCCTTAATCGGCGCAATCAGATCGATGAACCACTGCCAGATCCCGCCCAGTTTTTCTGAAATGAAACCAAAGGCCTGTAACAGCGGAGAGAACAGCTCGCCCAGCGGCGCGAAGGCCGCAGAAAGCCCCTCAATCACCCCACCAAAGAAGGCGCTAATGGGCTCCCAGTATTTAAGAATCAGTAAAGCGCCGGCGGCAATTGCCGCTCCGAGAGCAATAACGGGCCAGCTCAGGGCGCCCAGCACCGTCATGATGCTCCCCCCCACTACGCTGAATACCGTGCCCAGCATCCCGGCAGCGGTTATCACCAGATTCAGGCCTGACACAATGGGGGCGACCACCATACCTAGCGTGCCCAGGACACCGGCAAAGGCTTGTGCGCCCATAACCACGCTGACCAGGGCTTGCGTCAGTGCAGGGTTAGCGTTGATCCAGAGAGAGAGCGTACTAAGCCATCCGGTCGCGGTTGAGATCAGCGTGCGCAGGGCACCATCGGCCTTATCAAAGACATCAATCTTCAGGCCGTTTAATGCAGCCTGGAACTTGCTGATATCACCCTCGAGGTTATCGCCCTGAACCGAGGCTGTCAGCGCGGTGCTCCCCCTCGCGCCCTGGAGTGTCTGGCGCTTGTTATCCAGTGTTCCATTCCCAGCCGCTGAAACCAGTACACCTGCGCCTTGCATCGCATCCGCACCGAAAATGGCCTTCAGGTATTCCGTTTGTTGAGCCGCACCGATTTTGCTGTTTTCGAATGAGGCAGAGATCGCCTTGAGGATATTCTCTGTCGGCAGTGGATTACCCTCACCATCCCGGGTTTGCACCTTCAGTTCATTCAGCGCTGCAGAACGCTGCCCATCCGGCGTCTGCAGGCGGCTCAACATGGCGCTAACCTCTGCGCCGGCATCTGCCCCTTTCATCCCCTTTTCCATCAGAATACCAAGCAGCGCGGTGGTCTCCTCAAGGCTGGCGCCGGCTTCTCCGGCGGCAGGTGCGGCGGATGCAACGGCGGTACTCAGTTCGGTGAGACTGGTATTTGACGCAGTGAAACCGCGGGTAAGGACATCTGCAACGCGTTCAACATCCGTATTCGCCAGGTTGAACGAGGCCTGCGTGCTGCGGATGATGTCGACCGCTTTGGCGGCATCAATATTCCCAGCGAGGCTGAGGTTGACCGTCGGCACAGTGGCGGCCACCACCCCGTCGGCGTCATAGCCTGACCGGGCCAGCTCGCCCTGCGCCCGGGTGACCACATCTGTAGAGGTTCCTGTACTGACGCTGACATCCCGTGCCTGCTGGCGAATGGCCTCCAGCCTGGTATCCCCCTTCTGCAGACCCAGGCTTGCCTGTATGGCAGACATCTGCTTTTCAAAACGGATGCCTGGGGCAATAAAGCGGGACGTCTGATTAAAGCCCGCCTTTGCCATTCCTGCGCTCGCATTAGCAAACTGCTGCACACCCGCGGCAACACGTTTGCCAGACTCGTAGCGGTTCTGAACGGTATTAAGCCGCTCCTGTTGCTGATTGACCCTGGCAAGCGCCTCTTTATGTCGATTTAGTTGTAGCGTTTTTTCGCTGATACCCTGTCTTAAACGACGCTCATCTGACGACAGCGTGCGCGTATTAATCCCTGCCTGCGCCAGCTCACCGCGCTGGCGCTGCACTGACTGGCGTAAACTGTTGTACTCAAGCTTAAGCGCGGCGGCAGATTGGCGGGCTGCCGCCAGCGCATCCGCCTGGTCACGGGTTGGGGTCTGGGTGTTTTTGAGCTGGAGCGCCAGCTCCGCGGTCTGCTGTTTCGCCCGGGCAAGAGACTGCCCCGTCACGGCGAGCTGTTCGTTGGCTTTTCTGAAGCCGTTAATGCGGCCCGCCTGTTCATCAAGCGCGCGCAACGCCGCCTCAGAATCGCGGATACTGGCCGCGAGAGAGAGACTGGCGTTCTGGATAGCGTTAAGCGGTCGGCTTGCCCGGTCGACTGCCTTAAGCAACTCCTGAAGTCTGACATTATTACTCATGGTAGTTTCCGCTTCGCTGCAGCGCCTTTTCGCGCCATATAAGGAGTTCGGTCATGCTCAGCGAGTACAGCTCTGACGGCGGCCAGTGAAAGATCACCGCGATATCCGCCATCAGATCATCGACCGACAGGTTTTCGGGAAATGTTAGCGAGCCGAAGCCGGTGACAAAAAACCGATCACCTTGCCCGCAAAAGAGAGCAGATCGGAAGCATCCAGACGCGCAATCTCATGCTCGGTCAGGGCCGGCGAGGTCATTCGCGGCAGCACTTTAATCAGCGCATCGACGTCAGATTGTGCCAGCGACGCCAGCGATACCCCACGCAGGGTCCCCGCGTTGGGTTTTGCGACGGTCACCTTTTCGATTTTTTGCTCGCCGCGCAGGACGGGGGTGTCGAGCGTAATGGTGTTCGGGTTTTCGCTTTCGTTAATGACGGTCTCGTTGATATTTTCCATTTGGTTACTCTTCAGAAAGTTAACTTACCGGCCGGCAGTCCCGGCCGGTTAAAGGTTTACAGGCCAATCGCCTTACGGTGTTCCGCCAGACGATCGACGCCGTCGACTTTCAGCACCATGTTGATGATGTCAATTTCGATGATCTCTTTGCCATCGATGGTCAGCTGGTAGTAAGCGCACTCGGTGGACATCTTGGTGGTGCCGCTCTCGCCCTGCTTGTTTTCACCACCATCAAACTCTTTATGACGGCCTCGCATGACGATTTCGACGGCGGAGATTTCGCCCGTGTCGTCACGCTGGAAGGAGCCGGTAAAGCGCAGAGGCACGCTGTCCGCGCCCGGAGAGGCATACTGTGCCCACAGCGCGACGTCCGGCAGACCGCCAATGGTCCACTCAAGCGCCAGGGCATCATCGTCCAGGCCGAGGTCGACAGAGACCGAGCCCGGCATACCGCCGCCGCGATACTTCTCCAGTTTGCGGGTGAGCTTCGGTAAGGTGACAGACTCAACAACGCCCATATAACTCAGGCCATCGTTGAACATGTTCAGATATTTAAGTTTGCGTGGTAACGCCATGCTTCAGCTCCTTAGCTGTTAACCGAATCGGACAGGTCTGCCAGATAGGTATCGGTGATGCGCTGGCGCAGGGTCAGGTTCTCCAGCGGCGGGACAGGGGTGTAGTCGTAATCGATGTACAATTTCCCCGCTTTCAGGGTCGATGCATCATTTGATTCCGGGTCATACCAGCAAGTGCCATCAACGATATAGCCGTTGGTTTTCAGCTCACGGAATTTGGCATTGATACCGGAAACGATGTCGCGGATGAGCGTTGGCGTAATGGGTTTATCCATTGCCCATGCGTGTGCTTCGGCCATGGTATCGGCCAACACCTGCGCGGTACGGGTGTAGTTTTCAAAGACGAAGAGCGGATCGTCTGAACAGGTACGGTTGCCCCAGAATTTGAAGCCGTCGTTACGAATAAGCGTGGTGACGCCGGCCTGGTTAAGCAGGTTCGCATCGGTCGCTTGTTCCTGCAGATCCCAGGACACGGAGGCGCTTACACCTGTGACACCGTTAACGCCGATGTTGGACAGGGTTTTGTGCCAGCCAATCGTCTGGTCGATTTTGGCGCGCAGGCCGAGAGCACGTGCAGTGGCCCAGGCGTGGGTCGTCGTGTTGGTGGTGGTATCCCACGCCAGAAAATCAGGGTGAATCACCATCAACTCGCGCTGACTGAAGTTTTTGCGGTAATCGATAGCGGCTGAAATGGTTTTACAACCCCATGCACTGACATAGCCAAACGCGCGCAGGCTCTGGCACATGGCGGCCAGCGCGGTCGCCACTTCCTGAGAATCCAGCCCCGGAACACCGAGAATACGTGGCTTAACGCCAGTGACCGTTTTCGCGGTAAGGAGCGCTTTCAGACCGGTATATTTACCGTTTTCATCGGTTGTACCGATGATATTAGAGATAGTCTCTTTCTGTGCTTCCTCAGCGGTATCAGCGGTGCCTTCAGCGACACGCACGACAACAACAACCGGTTTACACTGATCGGCAATCGCCTGCAGGGAAGCGGACAACGTCCCCATTTTCCCGGCTTTCGCAATCGCGGTTTGCACGTTGGTAATGAGCACAGGCTCGTTTAAAGGAAATGTCTTGTCGTCCGCATCGCTGGCCGTACAGACCATGCCGATGATTGCCGTCGAGACGGTGGAAATGGTGCGGGTGCCATCGTTGATTTCGATGACTTCCACGCCGTGATGATAGTCGCCCATCCGTTTAACTCCTTCGTTTAGTGGTGAGGCTATTGTCTGTGGCGCGCACGATTGATGCGACGTATTGGGGTTGGAGAAAGGATTACACAACAAACGAAAAACCCTCCGGATGGAGGGTTTGGGGTCAGGCAGGGCGTTCTGGCCATTCAATTTCTGGTGAAGTGCTGAGATCCAGCCGGTTTAGCATCACCCGATAGTGCTTCCAGAGCAACAGCGTGGCAGCTTCCTCGTCTGTTACAATGCCGAGTTCTGAAGCGTCCTGAAGGGGGGCGATAGTATCCGAAGCTTCGGCAAGCAATTCACTTCTTCTGGTTTCCGCCTGTTGAATTAATTCCTCCCTTGTCAACTGACGTGGAATAATTTTAGTGCCATTCCACACCCAGTCACCGTGTATATTCAGCCCTTCTGGCACTTCTGTTGGTTCGACTTCCGAAACAGACATCCCCAGAGGAAAGAGGCGATCAACCTGATGACTGAAAGAGCGAATAATATTATTTTTGTCAAAGCAAATCTTCAGTGTATCAGGCTGAAAACGTGACATATGGTAATACCAGTCCAGCCCCTCCTCTGATTGAATAAATATAGCATTAAACAAAAATTCTTTATATTCTGGTTCATATTGAACGAAATTTTTAAGTGTAATCATGCTGTATGACCTACCGTAATCCATCCAATATTAGACATGTACTTTTGAATCGGACGATAAAAAATAGTATCCCCGCCGGGGTTTTGACCTTCTGCATTCCATCCAGTCATTGCGCATCCAGCCGGAACCCGTTGCCAACCGTTTTGCATAATTATGAATGACCCTTCTGCCCCCATTGCTACATCTCGAACAAAGTATTGCAACGTCCAGTCTTGCCTTGCATAAGGACTTAAATCCTGTTGTGGAGGTGGGTTATTTGACGAGTAAACTCGTACCGCTCCGCCTGATTCAAATAAACCCTGCCCGGCAACAATATTACCACCGCTAGTAACTTGCCCAGGGGCATCAAAATTACCGTTAATATCAAACAGAAAATTAACACTATTCCTGGCATCGCCAGTTAAATTGATAATCGCCGCTCCAAAAGCGTTGGTGCCAGTGCGATAAACGCCAAAACTTATCGCTGTTCCATAACCATGACCGACAGTTTCCGAAAAGCCCTTAATTATCGGTAGATAAATAGAAGTACCGTTAGGAGATTGATATCCTTTTGGCATCAAAAATGGTGCAGCATTGTTTTGATACTGATCAGCAAAAGCGCCAGAGCCGTACCAACCTGTGGGATTCGTCTGGTAATAAGTTGCATCTGACAAGTACGAAACACTTCCGCCATGATTAGTGATGACCTTTGTCCAGCCCCCCCAGACATTGTTATCGCCATTAAGGGAGCGGAATTTAAGCTGTTTACCACCATCACCATAAGATGCAGCATACTGCACCCGATAACCGCTAAGCCCACCAATATCGAGGATAGTTGCCTCATAACCTGGTGAATTTATTGCATTCGAATAACAAAAGCTAACTGAATTGGATGGCAGAGCATCGGCATTTGAAAGTCCCGTGCTGGCTCTCGCAGACACTCCTCTGATAGCAACTGCACCACCATTTACCAGCACCCGACCTGGAGTAATATCGTCTGGAGCTTCCTGTATGTTTTTGGTTGCTGCCGTACCCAGGCTGCTTTTTAGTTTTGAGAGGTCATCGCCAACTATTTTCACAGCCTTAGGTGTTGCTGCAAGAGACTCGGATACACTATCAATTGTGCTACTGAGTTGAACAATACCCTTTTGTCCTGTAGTGGCGTCCTGAGCCGTGTATTTCCCGGCTGCAAGATCATAGGCGGCCTTGACCGCTTTCGGTGTTGCGGCGAGTGCCTCAGACGTACTGTCGGTCGAACTGCTGAGTTGTGTAAAGCCTTTATCCTTGGTCGAGGCATCCGGATGACGGCGGGATTGTTCATGCTCTTCAAGCTTCTCGTCTACATACTCCTGCGTCGCCATGACCATAGAAGTATCTATTGAGAGCTCGACCGAGGCGATATCGCTGACCATGATCACCATCCTCACAGTCTGCGCGCGACCTGAGCCTTCATCCAACAATGGCTTGTAACTTTCAGCCATGTTCCCGACAGCAATTAGCGTCCCGGTGTCATCATAAAGCCCCATTTCTCGCATCCAGAAACCGCCTGTTTCGGGAGGAATGAGGAGTTCTGCGATCACATAGTTCCGCTTTTTGTTGTCCTGACTGATTTTATTCAAGGCATGACGCCAGACTTCATTCACAAGCCTGGTCTGACTGGCATCCGGCATCGGCAACGTGCCGCCGCCATCACCCACCGCCATCGCCGTAAAATTCACTTTCTTCCCGTTCGGGACGGTTGCGGCAGCCAGTTTTTCGGCGCCGGCTTTGGTGATAACCGTTTTATACTTCACTGTCATTGTGCTCTCACTTATCCGGGGTAAACCGTGATGATGTCGCCGTCATAGCTCAGGGCACCGGTATAGAGATAGCCCGGAACGTCCTGAATGATATTGAGGCCGATAAGATGTCGGCTGGCAGGCTTTGCATCAGCAATAAGCCGCTCCATTTCGTAATACATTTCTTCGGTGATGCCGGTTTCCAGCACGCCAATGTCCAGGCGAAACGTGCCTGCCGGGTCGTTGGTTTGCCACCACTCCGTCACGTTGATCAGATAGCCAAGTGGCTCCACCACGCGGCGTACTGCGCCGATCGTTCCTTTGTGTGCATGGATAAACCATGCATTGCGGATAACATCGCGCTTGGTGGCCTCCGGCCAGTTTTCATCCCAGCGATCAACCGAAAACGCCCACGCCAGCCAGGGCAACAGATTTGCCGGACAGGTGTCGGCATTCCAGAGGTGACGAAGCGGGACGGGGGTATTCTCAATGTCGGCACAGGCGCGCGCCGCCGCGACCTCAAGCGGCGACGACCCCACCGGTAACAATCGGGTATTACTCATCGTTTCCCCTGACGGTTACGCTGTACTGGCTGCACCATGAGGCCTGGGTTTCATCAAGCACAATATCGGCCGCAGGCGCGGTCAGTTCGACGCGTTGTACACCCTCAACATGCAGTGCAGCGTAAATGGCGGACTTACGAATATCCCGCCCGAGCCGGTGCTGTGCCGTTATATAGGCCTGCAGCCGGCCCCTTGCCGCGTTGAGCACTGGCTCGCTTTCGGGACCTGGGAAGAGGAAAAGAGAAGCCGCAATGCGATAGTCGACAATGCTGGCGGACTGAACGGTCACACGATCGGCAACGGGCCTGACGTCCTCGTCGTTCAGCGCGTTGCGAACAATGGCCAGCAGCTCTTCAGACGCCACGCCGTTATTCTCCCGGGACAGCACGGAGACGGTAACGTTCGCAGGCTGAGGACTGATGACAGAGATGTCCGCCACCCGGCCATCCGCGCTGCGGCCATGGAACTGATAAGCCCCCGTCGATCCCGCCACGCTCAGCCCTTCCGGGGCTTGCTGGATACGCAAACGAAAGTCGGTGTCAGACTCCATCACAGCCGGTGTGGGCGGAAACGTCGTGTCGTCGGCAGGTGTTATCACCAGACGCGCAAGGTTAGCATTAGCCCCAAGCTGGTCGAGATCGTTACCGGTGGCGTAGGCCAGCATGACCGCACGCGCGGCCTCGTTAACGCGCTGGCGCCAGATAACTTCCCGATACGCATTCTCCTGCAGCAGTTTCACAATCGGCTCTGACTCAAGCGTCAGCGTTCGTGCAATTGCCTCCTGCTCTTCTTCGGGATAGAGCGAGACAAAAGTGGCCTTTCGTTCTGCCAGCAGCGTTTCGTAATCCACCTCCTCCACGACATCCGGCGCGGCGAGCTGGCTCAGATCAACAATAGCCATAGCGTTTAACTCAATGAAATAGTGATAGAAAAGGAATGTCCGGAGGTCTGGCGGGTGCCGGTGAGATCGACATACAGCGTCCCGTCATTCTCCGAACGTTCGAAAGTGATGGCCGTCAGGCTGATCCGCGGCTCCCATTTCTGGATAGCGGAGTAACATGCGGCCATGATTTGCAGGCGCAGCGCCGGACTCTGCGGCCTGTCGATCATTGCCGCCAGCAGTGAACCGTACTCGCGGCGCATCACCCGCGAGCCAATCGGCGTGACCAGAATGTCCCGCACGCTTTGTCTGATATGTTCAGCCTCTGAAATGCTGAGCCCGGTCTGACTGTTCATTCCCCTGTAGCGCTCCGTCATTGCGTCCCCTTAGTCCAGCTTCCGCCGCTTTGCACACTGCCGTGAGCATGGTTGTCCACCTGCACCCCATTGGAGGTGAATTTACCGCCGGAATGCTCAATATTGCCGGCCATTACCCCGCCCTTCTGCACTTCAAGAGAGGCGGTAATTAGCTTGTTGGTACACACCACCTCAGGTGTATCCAGGGTGATGCGCGTCTCAGACTTCACCAGGACCACCGGTACGGTGGCGGTGAGTGATTCAGAGGCTGTGATGTCAGCCGTTTTAATGCCTGTGGCCGTGAGTGCTCCGCTCCCGGGCTCGTACTCGATAACCGCCCCATCAGGGAACGAGACGTGGAGTGCGTCAGGGGAACCTGACGGCGCCGGGTGGTCATCGGAAAAGATACCTAGCAGCACGAAGGCGGTATCAAGCTCACCGCCGATGGCCAGCAGCAGCACTTGTTCTCCCTCGGACGGTGCCCACCACACGCGCGAACGGCCGGCGCGACAGGTCAGCCAGTTCAGCCAGGTGGTTTTCATCCCTCCGGACTGGACGCGGCAGAGCCCTCTGTTGAGGTCAACATCGGTGACAACACCGATACGAATCAGGTTACGGATCGCGCGAGCGATACCGTGCATGGAAGTGAGTGTATTCATGAGAAGAGAATGCCCTTCAGGGGGATCGGCAGCAACGAGACGGGGTTTTATGCGGGATGAAACAACAATCGTTCACGCTGATGGCTGGACAGCCATCAGCGCGGTGAACTTACGCTTTCCACTGGCTGACCAGTTCACCGTTGATGTACAGCTCCAGCGGACGTGTGACGGGCTCTGGTAACGGCGGCTCCGGGGAATAGGTGGCATGCAACGTTCCCTGCTCCTGCGAAACAAGAATGCGCTCGGTGAGCTGCAGGCTAAAGCTGATATTCGCCGTACCATCGTCGTTGATGGTGACGCCAAAGAGAAACCCGTTTTTTCGCCCGTCATCGAGGGTAAAAATATCTGGCTGGTTATCACGCAGCCAGGCCAGTACCGGAACGAAGACCCCCTCGCTGTCGCCGGCGAAGCTACTGATATTCGCTTGCAGTTCATACTTTTTTTCAAAGGAGAGCGAGGACGCGAGGCGGGCGTCAATATTTCCGCTCCCCACCGACATCTGCAGATGATCAGGGTGATCGTTCAGTTGGGGAACGGCGTCAATTAATGCCTGACGCAGGCTGTTGAGTTTGTGCATCGAGTTTATCCTGACAGTCTTTTATGGTTTCGACCTGCAGCGCGCAGGCGATAAGGGCATGCTCTAGCCGACGAATATCAGCACTGAGATCGCCGTTGGTGATGGGCTCACTTCCCGGCATTGGACAGGCGCTCACCTTCGGGCAGGCGTTGTAAACAATGTGCTGCGGAGGCGCAGGCGGCGCGGGTGTGCAACCTGCGCACAGCATCAGGCAGCTGAGCGTTATACCAGCGGCGTAACTCTTCATTTTCATTTACCCATTTCCCGATAGCCGCTTCGCGTCGTGCCATCTCCTCGCCGACGGCAGCAAGATCCTCGCGGAGCCTGACCTGCGCATCTTCGTTCGACTTGGCAATCCGCTGTGCTTCGGATAACTGCTGAAGCAGCGTGTTGATAGTGTTTTTTTGATCGCGGGCGATCTGGTTGGCTTTAGCAAGAGAGCGGGACAGGTTCACGTTGTCATGACGAAACCACAGCGTGATGGCCAGCAGAACGGCCAGTACCAGCAGAAGAGGTTTCATGGCATCCCCTTCAGGCACCAGGCCTTCTCACGAGCTCGACGGTTTTCCAGTCCGGCATTTTTGACCCCATTGACGTACACCCAGCGGGTAAGCTGATTGCACGCCTGCGGCCACTGTTTACGCTTAATGAATGACACCAGCGTGGAACGACAGGCAGCCCCTGTTCCAACGTTAAAGGCAAAACTCACCAGCGCATCATAGACATGGGGCGGCATCTCCACCGGTGCGCATACCGCCAGCCGTCTTTCAACGTTCATCACGTCGGCAACAAGGTTCGCTGCCGCCTCACGCTCTGTAATTTCCCGTCCCGGCACGACGCCTGACGTATGGCCAATGCCTGATGTCCATACGCCCGCACTGCAACGATAAGGCGACAGGCGACACCCTTCGAGATCAGCAATGAGCGCCAACCCCTCCGGTGAGGTGTTCAGTAACCGGAAGTCAGGCATCAGCACCGCCAGGGCCAGTACGCCCGCGGCGCTGCAACGCTTAATGATTGAGTTCACGAATACTCTTCTTATCGAGTCCAAGAGAGGTCAGATAGCGATAGGTTTTCCGCTTAAACCAGTAATTCGTCAGCGCGGTAAAAATGGCGCAGAGGCTTCCCACGTATAGCGCGACTTTTTCAGGAGACATCGCCCCGAACCAGGCCAGCGCTACGGCCAGCCAGTAGGCGATAAACGTGGTGATTTTCTCAAGACTCAGTCCCATAGGTTCACTGATTCTTTAGTCGGTGCGCTATCAACCTCTGGCATGTCTATCGGCGTGCCATGAGGTAAGATGACCCCCAACTCCGCGAGGCCAGAATTGGCGTTCAGAACGGTTTCAACCACCCCTGCCGTGCGCCCATAATAACGGGCACAGATGGCATCAAGCGTGTCCCCCTGCATTGCATAGATTTTCATCAGACGCTCCCAACATCCGGATTTCCAGGTACCGTTGAGTTTCCAGCGCTGGCGCCCTTTTTGCTATCGCTACAGGATGGACAATCGCGGACACAACAGACTGCCCGCGAGATGGCAGAGGGCCTAGCGCCAGCTCTCGTCTTCCCAGACTTCCCGGAGGATATTGTCCAGCGCTTCGCGATCGGCCTCTCTTTCAATCCCCTGCAACTCCACGCCGGTCATGGATCCTTTTTTGACGGTAACCAGCGTTGACGGAAACACGGATCTTATCCTGCGGGTTAATTCGTCCTGAAACGCCTCCACGACGGACTGACCAATAAGCTGATCCTTATCCAGGGTAATGTTCACCCGTACGCTGGCCTCTTTTTTGATTCTGTCCGGAACGGGTGATGCCGAGAAAACCACGGTAAACGCGTTGTTCCTGATTAAATTTCCTCTCGCAATCTCAGCGATCAAATTCAGGGCAATTTCACGATCTCTTTCCTGACACGTTCCTTCTGTCGTCAGCCGCGCAATCATCTCGACGCGTTCAATCATGACTTGCTCGTTCAACTCTCTGTCCACACAACCTCCACCACGAGATACTGTATAAACATACAGTAGCATGTATTCATAAAAAGAGTGAAGCAAAAAATCAGAACCATGCGAGGTATGTACATGATATCGATGAAGATTAGCGAATCCCTTTGCTTATCAGATGCGTTAAATACCTTATACGTTCAAGGATTTTCCGGGCCTTTTGCTGATAAGACGGTGCCGCAGGAAATAGCGATCCGTCTGCAGATCCCCGGCACCATTTGTCGTTAAAACGGCTAATGCCCCCCGCCATAAGATGCAGGGCTTCCCCCCGGCTGATCGTTATTCCGGTGGCGAGCCGTATCTCATCAATCACTCTCTCTGCCACTCCGTTCTGCGGATCCTTGTCATAGACAAAGGGAGTCTTTGCAACCGGTCTGGGGAGGGTTATGCGTGCGGCTAACGCGCGTCTCGCACGCCGGCTGAGGGGTTGAGAGACGTCGCTCACCGTACAGTTATTGACAGAACTCCAAGAACGCGCAGCGGTGCCGTTAAGGTCAACGGCCAAATCAACGGCACGCTTCGGCACAATTTTCCACTGCGTGAGCCGGGTCAAAATCGGCGAGCCCGGGCCGAGTGCGGTGTCGTAAACGCCGCGAATACAGACTCGTTCTTCGCCGTACTGATTGTATTCGGCACGGGGCTCATACAGCGTGCGCACCTGCAACGCATCCCGACGAACAAACGGTCCTCCCTGTGCATTGACGTATCCTGCCCAGTCTCCGGCGTCCGCGGCGTCATGCGCTGCCGCAAATTCTACGCTCAGACCGTGTGCGGCCTGCGTATCAGTCAAACGGCGCAGCTCACGGTAGACGGTCACCGGTGCACCGCCGATAAACTGAAACTGACGGATATGCCAGCGCGCCGCCCAGGCCGAAACAGCAGATGCAGTCACTTTAAGCAATTCGCCGCTTTCGTTATCAGTCTCGCCATCAAGGGCATAGCCGTCGATATTCTTGGAGATGTATTTAGCGATATAACCGGTGGCGCTGCCCTTTTGCGGGTCTATAGCTTCAGCGTGAAAGCGAGCTTTTCTGGCGTTATCGCTTTGCAGTTCAAAAGCGTCTTCCTCCTGTGTGTATTCCTCCATAATGCGGCGAACGCGCTCAACGTTTTCGGGCAGCATGAACATCAGCATGTGCCAGTGAGGCGTACCGTCATGGTGGGGTTCAGCAACGCGGATGCCAAACAGACGAATCGCCTGCCGGTGGAGTTTTGCCCGGATCCGCGCCCACAGTTTTGTCAGGTAGCTTTGTGTATCCGCAGGGCTCGCCCCGTTCCATTTACCGTTACGATAGCCGGTGTTCAGGGTGGCGTGATATTTCGACGGCGCGGTTAAAGTATAGAACTCGCCCACATAGCCAAGCTCATGGCAGATATTTTCAAACCCGCGAATGCGGGTCATCAGTTCGCAGCGACGTATCGCGGGATTGGCCACCGAGCCATCGTGCCTGGCAATCAGGCTTATACGGTTGCCCTCTTCATCCTCCAGTTCCAGACCTTTAAGAAATTCACGCGTGCGCCGCTTCTGTTCACGCCAGTCAGTGATGCAGCGTTTACTCGCATAGGCAGACTTCTTTTTGCTGACGTTTCCGAGTGCAATCTGCACATGCTCACGCCAGGCGGCCGCCATGCGACGCAGTCGTCCACGCCACCAGTCTTCGGAAAACATGCGGATCACCGCTGGCGCAATGTCCTCTTTGTTAAAGAGTATCTTCGACACGCGCTCCCAGTGCGGAGGCAGTACATTGAACTGGCGGGTGATTAATCCAGCGCGCTGATACCAGACATGAAGGGTTTGAAATTCGCCGAGGCCAGCGTCATTGATATTCGCCAGCTCGGAACGAATAAAGCCAGCGATGTCAGCGGCCAGCAAATCAATATCGGCGCGGGACATATCCGGGAGACGGTTGAAGCGGGCAATCAGCGTAACCATCCGCGATGCAAGATATTGCGAAAGAGGCGTGTCGAAGTGTCCACCAAAAACGGCGGTGGAGACGTTACGGTCAACACCTGAACAGGCATACCGTGCCGAGACCTGCTGCAGACGTGGTAATACCCTGTTGCAGAACCGAATCAAAAAGGCATTGGCTCGCAGGCTGCCCTGATGGAGTTCAAGAGCATCAACCATGCGCCAGACGCCAAAACGCACGCAGTCAGGCTGCAGAGCGAGCGCTTTTCTGGCTTGCTGCAGCGCCGCGAACAGACGGTCGCGACGCTGTAATTGGGGGTGAGTCAGGTAGGGGCTGGCAATAGCCGATCGGGGTTCATTCCACGGATAAGCAAATGACATCACCAACTTATCCTCTCCGGAAATGTTTGTTTTTCAGCTCCGTTATCTCCTGGCAGGTGACGCATAAGGCCACTCCAGGTAACGCCTTTCGCCGCGCCTCGGGGATGGGGATGTCGCACTCCTCGCAGGTAAAACGCGAGGGCGATGCGCATCGCTGGCGGGCGCTATTAATATGACGTTCGCGATCTTCAAGCTCACGCTCCTGCGCCAGATCGATAAAATCGGCCATCAGTGCAGCTCCTGGGATTCGCGTTCGTAACGGGCAGCCTCGTGACACAGCAGTTCCGCTGCGTCTTCGCCACACATTCCGGTCTTATAGATGTGACTGGCTAAAGCCTCCAGCCGCAGGGAGACGGCGAGTGCGAGTGCCCTGCGCTCCTCCATCTTCGCCTGCACCAGCAGGTGCTGGAGTTCCTCGCGCCCGTTCAGAAAAGTGCGGTTTTCGCTATTTCGCATCACTCATTCTCCTTAATTCAGGCAATAAAATGCCCGGCGGGTTTACGCCATTACGTTTTGGGGTGGATTAAAGCGGCATGGTCAGCCGTTCAGGAAATAAACTCACGACTGCACGGAAATGATTCATGGCTCCGATAAGCGCTCTTTTCTCCTCAGTCGTCAGCTCATTGATACCGCATTCGTGACGGGCGGCGGGTAATTTAGCCAGGAAAAAGATGGCCGCCAGCGCCCTGTTATTCTCTTCAAAACAGGGATCGCGCTTATCGCGCATCTCGGCCAAAAAACGCGCCAGCGCTTTCTCGTTATCGCCCCAGTACCTGGCACGCAGTTCGGCCACGTGATTAAGCCCGGAAAGACGTGCCCCCACCTTGAGTGGGACCGTTGCACGTGTCGCTTCTATTGCCATAACGTCCCTCGCGTTGATTCACACTGAGTGAATTACTCACCCGTAACGGGTTGAAAACGGGATTGGCCTACGCGTTACGCCGCTTTCCAGCGCAGCGAACTGCGCCAGCCTAACGACAGGGCTGGCACTTTGATGATTGCGATTTCAGAAGCCATGTTGCATGATTCCCATTTTGATAATGTCTGCAATCATTAGCCTCTGTTTGCCAACGTCTGCCGCTGATTGCCCGAATTCGCATTGATACTAATACCCAATTGAGTATTAGTTAACACCCAAAGGAATATATTTTGATTTTAGATTCTCAAGTGAATAATGAAGAGTTACTCGATAGAATCTGTCAGGTATATGGTTTTACCCAAAAAATCCAGCTGGCCCGGCACTTCAATATTGCCGCCAGTTCCCTTCAGAACCGCTACGCGCGCGGCACCATCTCCTACGACTTCGCGGTACAATGTGCACTGGACACAGGGGCCAGCCTGCGCTGGTTGATGACCGGACAGGGTGCCCAGTTTGAAGGTAACCCTGCACCTGGCGATCCCGTTGCTGTTGTTACATTCACTCTCAGTGATGGTCAGCTGGAAGAAAATTCCACTTTGAGTATCGATTCACATCTCTTTAGCAAACCGCTCACTCGCGGTATCGCAGTCCGGTCTGAGGCAAAGCTCCACTTTGTTGAAAAAGGGGCGTCATTAACCGACGGGCTATGGCTGGTTGAGATTGAAGGCACTATCAGTCTTCGTGATTTAACCCTGCTGCCGGGGAAAAAACTCCACGTCGCGGGCGGCAAAGTCCCCTTTGAATGCGGTATCGATGAGATAAAAACACTGGGCCGTGTGGTGGGCATCTACAGCGAGGTGAACTGATGGCGGGTCGTATGGTACGTATGGCATCATTCGATTTCGCTATGCAGGGCATTCAGCCTTAGGTATTCCTTCAGGACTGGCAGAACAAGAACCGGGGCCAACGCTCCCCCGCCAGCCTTTCGGCTTCCTGTTCGTGCCACTCTTCTTCACAAACCCTAAAAACTAAAGAAATCCCCCATCGCGCCGATCATCATCCGTGTGTATTATTTCCTGTAGCGTTTACAACAATTAACCTTAACTCAAATACTTAAGCGCCAAAGCGAAAGGCATCATGAGCACACCGATCAAACGGCTAGAAATCATAAAAAATGCGATTGAACTGGAAGACGACGACATCATCCAGAGCCAGCTGACACGGCTGAAAAATGAAGCGTTTGACGATGAGCTACAGGCAATCGTCGCGGCGCTTGAGCAGAAAAACTATACCGTTGCCATGGCGGCGATCGCTGCCTGGCTACAGGGCCAGCGCGCCATGACGCAATGGCGTGACCCGCAGGTGGCGGCCAGCAAGATGGAGCTAAAAGCGCTGGAAGAGCGCCTCAGGGATTTGATTGACCGTCGCAATGCCCGCGTGCAACAGCTCGATGAATTCAACGATCTCTATTTCTCCCGCCTCGGACCGCTGATGCAGCAGATCCTCGCCCTGCGTAAAACGCTGGCGGAGCTGAACCTGCGACGTCAACAGGCGGAGGCGCGTCGACGTGAGGAAGACTACCGTCGCTGCCAGCGCTATATGGCGCAGGCGGTGGAGGTGCTGGCGATGCTGACCCAGCGCTGGCGCGATCTGCCTGCGGATTCCGTACAGGCCGCCGAGGCGCGTAAGCAACTGCAGCAGCAAAGCAATCTGATTGCTAACCTGCTGGCCGAAGCGCTGGAGCTGGAGAGTGGCTTAACGCGCGAAGAAGAGCCTGCACGTCAGGCGCGCGACGAGGCCAATGAAGAGTACGAGAAATACCGCGAGCAGCATCACGATGCCGAAATGCGTCTGCGTAAAGGCAAGAACCTCTCCGAGGAAGATCAGAACGAACTGAAGCGTCTCTGGCGTCAGGCGAGCAAGCTCTGCCATCCGGACCTGGTCGCTGACGATCTGAAAGAAGAAGCCAACGCGATGATGGTGCAACTCAACCAGGCCAAACAGCGTGGTGACGTTAAAGCCATTCGTTCGCTGGTGGCACGTCTGCAGCAGGGCTTTGAGCCGCTGATGGCCAGCGACAGGCTGAACGATCTGGAACGTATCCGCAAAAAAATGGCGCAGGTTCGCGAGCAGATTGACACGTTAGTGAACGAGTTGGCGGAGCTGGAGAAAGAGGAGTCCTGGCTGCTGGTCTCGTCGCTGAGCAATATGGAAGCCTACTTTGCCCAGCAGGAGAAGGCGCTGCACGACGTTCGCGCCTCGCTCGAACATCAGGTGAGCGAAGCGCAGCTGGAGTCCGCAGCCTGATTATTTAGCGTGCCAGTATGCACTGGCACGCACCAGCTGCTGGTCGATTGCGTCGGTTTCAAACTGACGGCTCAGGTTTTTCACTACCTTCCCTTCCCCGGTCAGCCAGATAAAATAATCTTCCGCAGGCACCGTCAACGCCGCCAGACGCTCAGCCACCGCCTGTTCGCTATGGCCGACAACCCAGGTGATGTTGAACGCGCTCAGATGGGCCAGATAGTCCTGATACGACGCATCACCGACCGTCACCACCGCATGAATGTCCGGGCGAACCGGCAGTGTTGCGATGCTTTCCAGGCGACGGCGCAGCGCGGGCATGCCGGATTCATCGCACACGTACAGTTGCCAGGCATAATCTTCCGGCACAACCAGCGAACCGCGCGGGCCGCCAATCGTGAGCGTGTCACCCACTTTTGCCTCTGTCGCCCAGTGGCTGGCAACGCCGCCATCATGTATGAAGAAATCGAGCACCAGCTCATGCCGTTCGGCATCGTACAGAGGTGTATAGTCTCGCGCCTGCGGACGCACACCGTCGCCCCAGTCGATACCTTCATCGGTAACAACCGGTGGTACAAAGGTCGCTCCCGGGGCCGGGAAAAACACTTTTGTGTGGTCGTCGAAACCGCGAGAGCTAAAGCCCTCCAGCGCCTCGCCGCCTAAAACAATGCGCTGGAAACCTGCGCTGACACGCTCAACGCGAAGCACGTCCAGCTTGCGAAAACGGAGATCATTACGAACACGTTGTGGGTAACGGGTGGATGTCATGGTGAGACCCTTCTCAGGTGAATACGATATATCTAAATTAATTTTAAATGATAATGATTGCTAATCAGCAAGAATGCAAGATCTTTTAGATTGCATCTGAATATATCTAAGATATAGTTTAGATATATCAAGTTGAAGGGATGAGTATGCGAAACGAACACGACGGCGGCGGACGCCGACCACGCTTTTTTGGTCACGGCGATCTGCGTCTGGTGATACTGGATATCCTGACCCACAACGCGAGCCATGGCTACGAGTTGATCAAGGCGATCGAGAACATGACGCAGGGGAATTACACCCCAAGCCCTGGCGTTATCTACCCGACCCTCGATTACCTTCAGGATCAGACCTATATCACCATCACCGAAGAAGAGAATGGCCGCAAGAGAATTGCGATTACCGCGGCCGGCCAGCAGTGGCTGGATGAAAATCAGGAGCAGCTGGCGCAAATTCAGGCGCGTATTAAAGCGCGCTCCGTCGGCTTCCAGCTGAGAAAAAACCCGCAAATGAAGCGGGCTCTGGATAACTTCAAAGCGGTGCTAGACCTGAAGGTGAACCAGGGCGAACTCAGCGATGCGCAGCTTAAGCAGATCATCGGCGTGATCGACCGCGCAGCGCTGGAGATCTCCCAGCTGGATTAAGCCAGTACGCGATCGCTCACGCGGAAGACGCGGACAAGGTCTTTCAGGTGCATCGCCTGTTCGTTCAGGGACGCTGCTGCCGCGACAGACTCCTCCACCAGGGCGGAGTTCTGCTGCGTGGTGGCATCAATCAGGCCAATCGCGCTGTTAATCTGCGAGATCCCTTCCGTCTGCTCATGGCTGGCCTGGCGGATCTCACGCAGAATAACGTCCATCTCTTCCACGTTGCCGACCATACCGTTAATCAACTCGCTCGCTTTCTCGACCAGGTTCATCCCGTCCTGCGTCTGGCTGGTAGAACTTTCGATCAGCTGACGAATTTCACTGGCGGATGACGCACTCTTCTGCGCAAGCTGACGCACTTCGCCTGCCACCACCGCAAAACCACGACCGTGCTCGCCTGCACGTGCTGCTTCCACCGCCGCGTTCAGCGCCAGAATGTTGGTCTGGAAAGCGATGGCGTCGATCAGGTCGATGATGTCGGACATCCGGTTAGAGGTCTCGTTAATCAGGCGCATTTTGCTGGTGACCTGCTTCATCATCTCGCCGTTGTTTTTGACCACCATGGCGGCGTCCGCCGAGAGGTGAGTTGCTTCTCCGGTGTGTGAGGCGGTGTTTTTTACCGTCGCCGTGATCTGCTCCATCGAGGCAGCGGTCTGTTCAACAGAGCTGGCCTGCTCTTCGGTGCGCGCGGCAAGATCCTGGTTCCCAGCGACAATCTGCGCGGCGGCACTCGAGATATTCTCCGAACCGGTCTGGACCTGCTGCACAATGTCCAGCAGACGCGTTTTCATCTCCATCAGCGCATGCAGCAGCAGGCCGGTTTCGTCTTTACCGTGCGGCGTGATGCTGCCGGTCAGATCGCCTTCGGCAATGGCTTTTGCAAAATCCACCGCCTCGCCCAGCGGACGCGTGATTGAGCGCACGATAAACCAGCCAATCAGGCTGCCGGTCGCGACGCTAAAGAGCGTGATCAGGATCAGCAGCAGGCGGTTCGATTTGAAATCGCCCTCGACCTGCACTCCTGCGCTTTGCATTTCCTGGTTCTGAATCGCGATCAACGCCTGCACGTTGGCTTTATAGGCCTGCTGTAGCTTCAGGGTGTTGGTCATCATCTCCTGAATAGCGCCCGCCCGATCGTTATTCTGCACCGCCTGCAAAATGCGATAACGCGAGTCCAGATACTGCTGACGCACGCCGCGTATCTCAGCAAGAACCCGCTGTGATTCAGGATCCTGCAGCGCAGTATTCAGCTCGCCGAGGATCACCGTAATCTGTTCGCTGATCGCTTTAAGACGCTGCTGTGACTGCGCTGTATACGTTCCCTGTTCATCCAGTAACATCAGCTGCTGAGTGCCAATAAATTCCTGGAAGTTGTCGATTAACTGGTTCGCTTTTACCGTGGTCGGATAATCACGGGTAATGATGGATTGCATTCCGTTGTTCGCCCGGTTCAGGCTTAGCAAGGATAAACTCGCACTGACCACCATCAGGACAATAAAGAATCCAAACGCCAGAAATAATTTCGTGCCGATCTTTACGTCATGTAAGAACATATTTTCTCCATCGATGTGATTATTTCTCAGACGATCACCGTTATCGGTAACGAAACCGCTAACTTTATGACTTTGATCGTTTTTTTATTTCATAATCACGGCAATGGATAGGTGTAGACTATTAATATCCGTAAATCGATCGTTACCTCACCCTCTGATGAGGCATTTCCAAAATAGCATCGGGGAAAACGGACTTAGGCTGGGGTAAATATCTGATGTGCTTTCTTTAGTTACTTAATATAAAGTTAACAATAAAAGACATTAATAATTACATTCAGAAAAAAATAAAGCCGCTTATTCCTGATGAAATAAACGGCTTTCTGGAACCTTACTGGCTCAATGGAGCACGGTTACCGCATCCTTAAGACGCCCGGCGCGATGCTTCACCATTGCGGATATGTGGGCACTTTCCTCAACCAGATCGGCATTTTTCTGCGTGATGCTGTCCAGCTCGGCCACCGCACGGGTGAGCTCTGACAAGCCGGTAGCCTGTTCAGAGGTGGAGTGGCTGATCTGCGCGATAAGCTGCGTCACGTTTTTCACCTGCTCGACGATATCATCCATTGTACGACCGGCGGCATGAACCTGATCAGAGCCGGACTGCACCTTGCTGGCGCTGGCATCAATCAGCTTGCGAATATCGTTGGCTGCACTGGCGCTACGGCTGGCGAGATGGCGCACTTCGCCGGCGACAACCGCAAAGCCTTTTCCCTGCTCACCGGCTCTTGCCGCCTCCACCGCCGCATTCAGCGCCAGAATATTGGTCTGAAACGCGATGTCGTTAATAAGGGAGGTAATCGAGCCAATCCGCTGCGTGCTATCCGCGATGTCATCCATGGTTTTCACCACCGTCTGCATCGCGTTTCCGCCTTTGGTCGCCGCGCTGCTGGCGGCCACTGACAGCTTGTCCACTTCGGCGGCGGTTTCTGAATTACTCTGCACGGAGGCGGCCATCTGGTTCATTGTCGCCACGGTCTGCTGCACATTGGCCACGGTCTGACGCGTCCGATCGTTCAGATCTTCATTCCCCTTTGCCAGCCTGTCGCTGCCATCACGCACGCTCACCACCTGGCTTGACACATCGTTAATCAACCAGCGGCACATCAGCCCCAGTTGTCCTACCGCACGCAGGGTCAACCCCAGCTCGTCACTGCGGTTCAGGTGCTGCACGCTGTTGCGCTCGCCGGTGGCGACTTTCAGCGCCTGACGCGCCACGTTTTCGATCGGACGAACAATCTGCTGCTCGAACAGCAGCGTGCCCAGCAGCATGACTACCGCGGCGGCAGCCAGCGGGTACGCACCCGCTGAGGTGGCCACCAGCGTGGTAGCCAGCACCGCAAACAGCCCCGCCATCACGCTGCGCACGCGCCAGCGCAGCGGCATTGCCGGAAGTTTCCCCAGCCAGCCTTTCCTTACCACCAGTCCTTTATGAATACGTTTCTTGCAGCGCCCGTCATTCAGAGCCCGATAGAGCGGCTCCACGCCAGCAATCTCTTCTGCCGTGGCTTTGGTGCGAATCGACATATAGCCCGTCACCTGCCCGTGACGCACCATCGGCACCGCGTTGGCGCGCACCCAGTAGTGGTCGCCATTTTTACGTCGGTTTTTGACAATGCCGCTCCACGGCTCGCCCTTTTGCAGGGTGTACCACATATCGGCAAACGCCGCTTTTGGCATATCGGGGTGGCGTACCAGATTGTGCGGCTGGCCCATCAGCTCATCAAGCTGATAGCCACTCACCTGCACAAAGGTGTCGTTGGCGTGGGTCAGGTAACTGTGGATATCGGTGGTCGACATTAAGGTGGTGTCATCGTCCAGAGGATATTCATTCTGGGTGACAAAGGTTGGAGCGGACATCGTGAGCATCCCTTGCAGGTTATTTGAATGTTAATTTTGTGGATTAATGTTTTTTCGGCGGTAAAGAATTTATCTTTAGTTGTTAAAGTTGATAGAGATCGCAGATTTCACTTAAACCGCACTTTTTGTGAGATTTTATAATTCATTGATTTCAAATACTTTCGTAGAGAAATTACCTGCAGAGTATGACGCGTTAACGCCCACTTAAGTCGCAGCGTCTGCACTCTATAAGTGCAATGGCCTCTTGTTCGCACCTCCCCAGGCCTTTTCCGCCGTACCGCTAAATCCCGTATCGGTTATATCGGCATGATTAAATTTTGCGCAACATAATGTTAACCTGGTGTTTATCCTGATTTTCGTTAAGGCATCTGAAGTGGCGTAATCCCTGCAATACTTAATCCAGTATCATGTGATACGCGATCCCCGGGAGCACATTTTGAACAGGTTACCTTCCAGCGCCTCGGCTCTTGCCTGTACCGCGCACGCACTGAATCTCATTGAGAAGCGAACGCTTGATCATGAGGAGATGAAACAACTTAACCGAGAGGTCATCGATTACTTTAAAGAGCATGTCAATCCAGGGTTTTTGGAGTATCGCAAATCTGTTACCGCCGGCGGGGATTACGGAGCCGTAGAGTGGCAAGCGGGAAGTCTTAATACGCTTGTCGACACCCAGGGACAGGAGTTTATAGATTGCCTGGGTGGTTTTGGAATTTTCAACGTGGGGCACCGTAATCCAGTTGTGGTTTCCGCCGTACAGAATCAACTTGCGAAACAACCTCTCCATAGCCAGGAACTGCTCGATCCACTTCGCGCTATGCTCGCGAAAACGCTCGCGGCCTTAACGCCCGGCAAACTGAAGTACAGCTTCTTTAGCAACAGCGGCACGGAATCGGTCGAAGCGGCGATTAAACTCGCCAAAGCGTACCAGTCGCCGCGCGGCAAATTCACGTTTATCGCCACCAGCGGCGCGTTCCACGGAAAATCCCTGGGCGCACTGTCGGCTACCGCCAAATCCACCTTCCGCAAACCGTTTATGCCGCTGCTGCCGGGCTTCCGCCACGTGCCGTTTGGTGACATTAGCGCTATGCGCACCATGCTGAGCGAATGCCGTAAAACCGGCGACGACGTGGCTGCGGTGATCCTGGAGCCTATTCAGGGTGAGGGCGGCGTGATCCTGCCCCCGCAGGGCTATCTGCCTGCCGTGCGTCAGTTGTGCGATGAGTTTGGCGCACTGCTGATCCTCGACGAAGTCCAAACCGGGATGGGGCGTACGGGCAAGATGTTTGCCTGCGAGCATGAGAACGTCCAGCCGGACATTCTCTGTCTGGCAAAAGCGCTGGGTGGCGGCGTGATGCCGATTGGCGCGACGGTGGCGACCGAAGAGGTCTTCTCGGTGCTGTTCGACAACCCGTTCCTGCACACCACTACGTTTGGCGGTAACCCGCTGGCCTGCGCGGCCGCGCTGGCGACCATCAACGTGCTGCTGGATCAAAACCTGCCTGCACAGGCGGAACAGAAAGGCGATATGCTGCTGGACGGTTTCCGCCAGCTGGGCCGGGAATATCCGGATCTGGTGCAGGATGCGCGGGGTAAAGGGTTGCTGATGGCCATTGAGTTTGTCGACAACGAAATCGGCTACAGCTTCGCGAGCGAGATGTTCCGCCAGCGGGTCCTGGTTGCCGGAACGCTCAACAACTCGAAGACCATTCGCATTGAACCGCCGCTGACGCTGACGGTTGAACAGTGTGAGCAGGTGCTGAAAGCGGCGCGTAAAGCGCTGGCAGCCCTGCGGGTAAGCGTGGAAGAAGCGTGATATCCACACCCCCTCCTGACGGAGGGGGCGTTTTTAGCGGTGAAACTCCGCCACCGTCATGGTAAACCGCAACACATTTTCGCCCTCATTCGCGTAGCCGTGTGCCGCTTCCGTTTTCGCCACCGCCGAAGCGCCTGCCGCCACCTGCGTCACCGTCTCTTCCACCGTCAGGGTCAATCCTCCCTCAGTGACATGCAGCAGCTCAAACGTTCCCGCCGGATGCCCCGGTGAGGTAAAACGCTCCCCCGGATGCATCACCCACTGCCAGAGTTCAATCATATCCGGGCCAGACGTGCCCGCGAGCAGCCGGGCATATCCGCCCTGTGGGCCCTGCCACAGAACCGGGATCGCCGCTTCTTCTATGACGTGCACCCGCGGCTCGCTGGAGACGTTAACGATATCCGCCACCGAAACGCCCAGCGCGGCAGCCAGCTTACAGAGAATGGCAATGCTGGGATTCGCCGCCCCTTTTTCAATCTCCACCAGCATGCCTTTGCTGACGCTGGCGCGGCGTGAAAGCTCATCCAGCGACAATTTTTTCTCTTTGCGCCAGTTGCGAATGCGGGTGGCGACGGCCAGGCTTACCTGGGCGATATCGGCACCCGAATCGGTCATTATATTGACTTTATCAGTCATTGGTCACTACCATAGTATAAAACAGTCAATACAGGATTATTTATGTCTCTCGTTATGCCGTCAATAGACCCGCGTCTTACCGGGATTGCCCCCGGCTTTCGGGCGCTGAGCATTCTGGTTGAAGCCGCCCCGATAACCCAGCCGGACGTGGCCTCTGCCGCGCTGGCACAGGCCTGCCAGCAGGTCCTCACTGATGATGTCGCCTGGGCGGAAGCGCACCTCAGCGCCTGGGATGACGTGTTCAGAGCGTTTGGTACGAAACCGAAACGCACGCCCTGCTCGGCATCGGCCCTGCGTAAGCGAGTGCTGAAAGAGGGCGCGCTGCCCCCGCTCGATCCAGTGGTCGATATTTACAATGCCATCAGCATTCGTTACGCCATTCCCGTCGGGGGTGAGAACCTTGCCGCTTATGCAGGCGCACCGCGTCTGACGCTTGCCGAAGGTAATGAACCGTTTGATACCCTGAAAGAGGGCCAGCCGGTTATCGAATACCCGGATGCGGGCGAAGTTATCTGGCGCGATGATATCGGCGTCACCTGCCGTCGCTGGAACTGGCGCCAGGGCGTGCGTACACGTCTCGATAGCCAGGCGCAACACATGTGGTTTATTCTCGAAAGTCTGCCGTCGATGCCGTTATCGGCGTTGCAGGAGGCTGGCGATGAGTTAGTCAGCAACCTGCAGCGGCTGATGCCGGGCTCCACTGCTCACCTTCAACTGATTGAACTCTAAAAGGATAAGCGGATGTTTCACGGGTTAAGCGCATTCCCTCTGACGCCATTGCGAGAGGGGAAATTTGATGAGCAGGCGTTTGTGCAGTTGCTGCGCCCGCTGGTGGATGCCGGTGTCGATTCGCTGGGGATCCTCGGTTCGACGGGCAGTTACGCGTATCTGACGCCTGAAGAGCGCACGCATATCACCCGCTGTGCCGTGGCGCATGCCGACAACATCCCGGTGAGCGTAAGTATTGGCGCGCTTCGCCTCGACGATATTCTCCGTCTGGCGGATGAGGCGCAAAGCGCTGGCGCCCGCGGGGTGTTACTGGCCCCCGTGTCGTACCAGCGCCTGACGGCAGAGGAAGTGTTTACCCTGTATGAGACGGTGACCCACCGGATCTCTGTTCCGCTGTGCATTTACGACAACCCGGCCACCACCGGGTTCGAGTTTAACGACGATTTGCTGTATGCCGTGGCGGCGCTACCGAACGTCAAATCCGTCAAGCTCGGGCGCATACCGGACGATATCGCCCACATGCGCGCCCGTCTTCCTGAAAACGTCACCCTGGGCATCAGCGGCGACTGGCGGGCGGCGTCAGCCCTGCAGGCCGGGTTTGATGTCTGGTATTCGGTTATCGCAGGGCTGTATCCGCAGACGGCACTGGCGATTGCACGAGCCAAAGACACCGCAGCCTCTGACCGGCTGGCACCGCTGTGGGCGCTGTTCCGCCAGTACGGCAGTTTGCGGGTGATGGCCGCAGCAGCAGAAATGTCAGGGAAAGTGGCCGCGCCTGCACTGCCGTTCCCGCTTGCGTCGCTGAGCGGGAAACCGCGCGAAACGCTGGCGGCGATCCTGGCGGAACTGGCCCTCGCCTGAGCATCGCCGGGCTAGCGTAAGCGCTACCCGGCGGTCTGTTACTCCGGCAACAACCCGACAAAACTGCGTTTTTTGCGCGGCTCTGACATCAGGTCCTCAAGCTTATCCACGCAGGCCAGATAGTGCGGGGTTTTCTTGTGCGCCAGCACCGCCTCTTCATCCTTGTAGGCCTCGTAGATAAAGAACCGGGTTTTCACGCGCGGATCCTGTAAAACATCAAAGCGCAGATTGCCCGGCTCCTGAATCGCCCCTTCGTGGTTAGCGCGAAACACTTCCAGAAACTCATCGACCCGCTCGGGTTTGATGTTGATTTCCACTAATGTCACGTTCATTTTGCTTCTCCCTGTTTCTCTTCCTGCCAGAACTGGAACGCGTCCCGCGCGCTCATGTTCTCATGTACCACTTTTTTCACCGCTTTCAGCATGGCCAGCGGGGCGCTGGACTGGAAGATATTGCGGCCCATGTCCACCCCGGACGCCCCCTGGTCAATCGCCCGCCAGCACATCTCCAGCGCGTCGTGCTCCGGCAGCTTTTTGCCTCCGGCAATCACGATCGGCACCGGGCAGCTGGCGGTTACTTTTTCAAACCCTTCGTCGACATAATAGGTTTTGACGAACTGCGCCCCCATCTCGGCCGCGATACGGCTGGCAAGCGAAAAATACCGCGCGTCGCGCGCCATCTCTTTGCCAACGCCCGTTACCGCCAGGGTCGGCATGCCATAGCGCGCACCGGCATCCACCAGTTTGATGATGTTGTTGATCGACTGATGTTCAAACTCACTGCCGATGTACACCTGCGCCGCCACCGCGCAGACGTTCAGGCGCAGCGCATCTTCCATCGCCACCGCCACGCACTCGTTGGAAAGTTCCCCTAAAATCGAATTGCCGCCGGAGGCGCGCAACACGACGGGTTTATTGGTGGCGACAGGCACCTGGCTGCGCAAAATACCGCGGGTGCACATCAGCACGTCGGTTTCCCCGAACAGCGGGGCGATAGAGAGATCGATACGCTCAAGGCCGGTCGTCGGTCCCTGGAAATAGCCGTGGTCAAAGGCCAGCATCACCGTGCGGTTGCTTTTTGGGTTGAAGATGCGCGCCAGCCTGGACTGCATTCCCCAGTCCAGCGAGCCGCATCCCTTCAGGGTAAACGGCACGTTCTGCTGTGGTGTGCCGATGCCAAAATCTTTGCCGTCTTTGATGTCGTCTAAATCAGCCATTTGCTCCCCCGTCAGAAATCGTATTTGTTGATGTTCTCTTTGGTAAACACCACCCGCTCCGGCAGCAGCACAATGCCGTTGCCCTTCGCTTCATACTGGTAGCCCTGCACGCTGTTCGGCTCGACCTTCAGCGTACCGATATCTTTCACCTCCACGCTGTCGCCAACGTTAAGATCGCCTTTTTTCAACAACCGATCGGCGACATTGACCGCAATTTTGCCCTGTTGCACCACATCCCACAGGCCGAAGGCTTTCACCGTGCCGCGCTCTACGTACGGACGCATCACGTTAGGCGTGCTGAAGCCGACAATCGCCACCCCTTCTCGCTTCAGGTTTTCCGCCGCCTGCGCCGCCGCCGGCAGGGCGTTGGCATCCGGGGCGATGATCGCATCCAGATCCGGATACGCTTTTAAGATCCCCTCGGCGGTTTGTAGCGATTTGGTGGCATCGTTATAGCCAAACTGCGTGGTCACGACCTGCCACTGCGGATGATCTTTCTCGATTTTGGCCTTCGCCTCTTTCACCCACTGGTTCTGGTCGGTAACGGTCGGGCTGGAGTAAAAGAACGCCACTTTGGCATTCGGTTTGGTGACCTGTTTACCGGCCATGTCGACCAGCAGGCCGCCGAGCTGCGCCGGGGTGCCCTGGTTGATGTAGATGCTGCGGCATTCCGGTTTGGTGTCGGAGTCCCAGGTCAGTACTTTGACGCCACGCTGCATCGCGCGCTTCAGCGCCGGGCAGAGGCCATCCGGCGACACCGCCGAAACGATAATGGCGTTATAGCCCTGGTTAACGAAGTTATTGATGAGCTGCACCTGGCCTGAGACGCTGGGCTCGGTCGGGCCGTCGTAGGTGACGTCCACGCCGAGATCTTTACCCGCCTCTTTCGCGCCATTGCCGCCGCTGGTAAAGAAGCCAACGCCCACCAGCTTGGGGATAAAGGCGATGCGGTCCGCGGCCTGTGCCGACGCGAAGCTGAGTGCCATCGCCAGGACTATCAGTTTTGTTTTCATCTTACGCTCCGGGTATGTTTTGTGAGGAGAGAGCGCACCCATTCACGGTGCAAACTCAGTGAACGTCCCATCACCACCACAACCAACAGCGCCCCTGACAGCGCGCTCGACACCTGGTTGGGGATGCCGACCATCTGTAAACCCTGCTGCAGATACCCCACCAGCAACGCCGCCAGGGCCGTACCGATTACCGACCCCGAACCGCCATAGATATTGGCGCCGCCGAGGACCGCTGCGGTCAGTGCAGGCATCAGTAAATCGCGTCCCAAATCCGAACGCGCCGAACCGAAATAGGAGACCATCACCAGCGCAGCAATGGCCGAAGCGACGCCCACCAGGCCATACAGGGCGTAGGGCATCCCGTTGACCGAGAGCGCCGCATAGCGCGCCGCGCGCGGGTTCTGCCCAATCAAAAACAGATGGCGGCCAAAGCGTCCGCGATGGGTAATCAGCCAGAAGAAGACGGTAATCACGGCGAACAGCACCAGCGGGATTGGCAACCCCAGGAACGTGAGGTTAGCGAACGCGGTAAAGCTGTCCGGGAAGCCACCGATGCCTTCGTAACCGGTCGCCCCCGCCATGCCGGAGAGCAGCAGTGCGCCACCGCCGTAGAGATAGAGCGTGCCGAGGGTGATAACCAGCGGGCTGATGCCGGTGTAGTGGATCAGCGCAGCGTTGACCAGACCGCACAGCAGGCCGAGCAGCAGCGTCAACGGTATCGCCAGCGTCATCGGCCAGCCCGCCTGCATCATCACCCCCAGCGCGATGGCACACAGGCCGATGGTCGAACCGAGAGAAATATCAATGCCGCCGCTGATGATCACCAGGGTGAGCGGCAGCGCCACAATGCCAATGCAGATAAAATCACTGGTGCTGAACAGCAGCATGTTGATATCGAGCATGCGCGGATTGATGGCCCCAAAGAGCAGGATTTCCAGCACCAGTAATATCAGCAGCGCGCTTTCCCAGTTAAGCTTCATTTACGCCACCTCTTTTTTGTGTTTCGTAAACGGGGTGACATGCTTCCCCCCTTTGTTACCGGGCTGGAAGCGGCTGTACTTAAGTGCCCGTTGATGCCGGGCCAGCGCCTGGCGCAAGCGCCCGTCGAGCACCAGCACACCGAGCAACACCAGCCCGGCGATAAAATCATTCCACCACGCGGGCAGCCTGAACAGCACCAGCACGGTGTCGATTTGAGTCAGGAAAAAAGCCCCCAGTAAGGCGCCAATAAGCGTCCCGGTACCGCCCAGCAGAGAGATCCCCCCGAGTACGCAGGCGGCAATGGCTTTCATCTCCAGCCCGCTGCCGGTCTGGTTTGGTACAAAGCCAATCTGCGAAGCGAAGACAATCCCCGCACACGCGGCCAGCATGCCGTTCAGCGTAAAAGCGATCATTCGCGTCCGGTTCACCGCCACGCCCAGCTGGCGTGCGGCGGTAAGGTTGTCGCCCACGGCGTAGAAATCGCGTCCGAAGGCGGTGCGCGACAATGTCCATGCGCCGACCGCGGCTAAAAACACCACGCCCATTCCGAGCGGTGAAATACCCATAGCGGCAGGTTCAGAGAGCGATTTCAGTCTCGGCGGTAGCCCTTCAATCCACTTTCCTCCCGTCCACAGCAGCATCGCCCCGCGATAGAGGCCCAGCGTGCCGAGGGTGGCCACGATTGCCGGAATACGCAGCCCCACCACCAGAAAACCGTTAAATGCTCCCGCCAGTGCGCCAATCGACAGCGCAAAGAGGATCGATACCGGCAGGGTGTAGCCGCTGTTCAGAGCCACCCCCACGGCAATGGCAGACAGCCCGACGGTAGAGCCGACGGAAACATCAATATTGCGGGTCAACATCACCAGCGCGGCGCCGAGCGCCAGCAGGATCAGGATTTGCGAACTGGCGAAGATCATCCCCAGCGTTTGCAGGCTGAAATAGGCCGGATTGAGCCCCACCAGCACCGCGAACAACGCCAGAATGGCGATGAACGCGCTCAGTTCGCGATTTTTCAGTAAGGTCTTCATGACTGCCCTCCGAATGCCAGCGCCATCATTCTGTCGAGACTGACCGCGTGCCGGGACAGCTCGCCGCTCAGCACGCCCTGGTGCATCACCAGCACGCGATCGGCAAGCCCGGGGAACTCATCCAGATCGCTTGAGATCATCAGCACCGCCACGTTCTGCGCCGCCACGCTTTTGATGAGCTGATAGATATCGGCCCGCGCCGACACATCCACTCCGCGTGTCGGTTCATCGACGATCAACAGCAGCGGGTTCGCCTCCAGACAGCGCGCCAGCAACACCTTCTGCTGGTTGCCGCCGGAGAGCGTGCGCACGGTTTGATCCGCATGGTTAAGCTTGATCCCCAGCGCCCGGTGATAGCGCTCCACCACCGCCGACTCCCGTTTGCGCTGCTGCCAGACCGAGGGCTCATTCAGTGCCACGGTGTTCCAGCGAATCGGCGCATCCAGGAACAAGCCGGAAACCTGTCGGTCCTCTGGCAGGTAGACCAGCCCTTTCTCCAGCCGTGCCGCCACGGGTTCGCCGGTTATTTCCTGATTTTCCAGCCAGACTCGCCCACCGCGCACCGGGCGCAGCCCATACAGCGTTTCCGCAAACTCGGTGCGCCCGGAGCCGACCAGCCCGGCGAGGCCAACTATTTCCCCGGCATAGATTTCCATGCTGAGATCGATAAACCCCTCACCGGTAAGCTCTTCCACCCGCAACACCGGGAAATCCTGCGGCTGCGTGCGGCGATTGCCCGGCAGCGCCAGCCACAGTTTTTGCGCATCACTTAATCCTTTTTCGCGGCTCACCGGCGTCATGGCGGCAATCAGGGCGTTATCGTCAAACTGTGCAGTTTCACCGCTGAGCACGATCGCGCCGTCGCGCATTACCGAGACGTGGCTCGCCAGCTGGCGGATCTCCGGTAATTTGTGCGAGATAAAAACAATGCCGACGCCCAGCGCCTGCAACGCGCGGATCTGGCGGAACAGCCGTTCGGTTTCCCCCGGGGTGAGCGACGCCGTGGGTTCATCAAGGATCAGGATCTTCGCGTTACGCATCAGGCCGCGCAGGATCTCCACCATCTGTTGATCCGCCACTTCCAGGGTGCTGGCGGTGGCATCAAGAGTGAGCTGACACTGCAGCTGCTGGAGTTTCTCCGCCAGCCGTTCCCCCATACCGGCCTCACGCGGCAGGCGGAAAAGGATGTTTTCCCGCACCGTCAGGTTGGGGAAAAGCAGGGGTTCCTGCGGCACCAGATAAATCCCCAGCCTGTGGGCCTGCGCGGGCGAAAGCCGCGCAAACGCGTGGCCGTCAATCGAAAGTTCACCGCTGTCCGGCGTTTCCACCCCGGCGATGATTTTCATCAGCGTTGATTTTCCCGCGCCGTTACCGCCCATCAGCGCATGCACCTGACCCGCAAGCAGCGTGAAATGAATACCTTTCAGGACCGGTACGCCGGAGAACTGCTTGCTGATATCACGTGCTTCGATAAGTGGCGTCATTATCGCTCCGCTATTGAACAAATGATTTTTAGATTTAATAATGTTCAAAAGCGTAGACGGTGAACTATATTTAGAACCGTGCAGGGATCACAAATTTATCGATTAAGATCCACACAGACACAAATCAATCTAAAAGATCTGTTTTGTCGCGTGGTTCACACTTTCTTTCTGCGCGATCACGAACATATGATCTAAATTTTTATAAGAGTTCAATTATGAGCGATAAACGCACTGCGGAAGAAGGTCGTTTTGCCGGGCTGGCGCTGGCGGAAGAAGAGCTGGTTGCCCGCGTCGCCTGGTGCTACTACCACGACGGATTAACCCAGAATGACATCGGCGAGCGGCTCGGACTGCCGCGCCTGAAGATCTCGCGTCTGCTGGAGAAAGGACGCCAGTCCGGGGTGATCCGCGTGCAGATCAACTCCCGCTATGAGGGGTGTCTGGCGCTGGAAACCGAGCTGCAGCAACGCTTCGGGCTCAAGCTGGTTCGCGTGTTGCCGGCGCTGAATACCCCGCCCATGAATGTCCGGCTGGGCATTGGCGCGGCGCAATCGCTGATGGGCGTGCTGGAACCCGGCCAGCTGCTGGCGGTGGGATTTGGTGAAACCACCATGAGCAGCCTGCAGCACTTAAGCGGTTTTATCAGCTCGCAGCAGATCCGCCTGGTGACGCTCTCCGGCGGTGTTGGGCCGTATATGACGGGCATCGGTCAGCTTGATGCCGCCTGCAGCGTCAGCATGATCCCCGCCCCGCTTCGCGTTTCCTCCGCCGAAGTGGCCGGGATCCTAAAACGTGAATCCAGCGTGCGGGACGTGATCCTCGCCGCCGCCGCGGCCGATGTGGCGGTGGTAGGCATTGGTTCAGTAAACCAGCGCCGGGACGCCACCATATTGCGCTCCGGCTATATCAGCGAAGGTGAACAGCTGATGTACGCCCGCAAAGGGGCGGTGGGCGATATCCTTGGCTATTTCCTGAACGCCGAAGGGGAATGCGTGCACGAGCTGGAGATCCACCGGGAATTACTGGGCGTCACACTCGATGAACTGGCGCAGTTGCCCACCATCGTTGGCGTGGCCGGAGGTGAAGAGAAAGCCGATGCGATTTATGCCGCACTCAAAGGCCGCCGTATTAATGGCCTGGTGACGGAGGAGACGACAGCCCGCGCGGTGCTGGCTCTGGCGAGCTAAGAGCCTGTCCTGCGCCTGACACGAGGCATGCTCATGAGTTACCTTTTAGCGTTAGATGCAGGGACAGGCAGCGTTCGCGCCGTAATTTTCGATTTGCAGGGCAACCAGGTTGCCGTTGGCCAGGCCGAGTGGAAACACCTGAGCGTGGAGAATGTGCCGGGCTCGATGGAGTTTGATCTCGACATTAACTGGCGGCTCACCTGCCAGTGTATTCATCAGGCGCTGGAGCGCGCCCGCCTGAGCGCAGCGGATATCCAGTCCGTGGCCTGCTGCTCAATGCGCGAGGGGATCGTGCTGTATGACCGCAACGGCGACGCCATCTGGGCGTGCGCCAACGTCGATGCCCGCGCCAGCCGCGAGGTAGCCGAACTCAAAGAGATCCACGACTACCGTTTTGAATCCGAAGTGTATGACGTCTCTGGCCAGACCCTGGCCCTGAGCGCCATGCCGCGCCTGCTGTGGCTGGCGCACCATCGTCCGGACATCTATCGCAAAGCCGCCACGATCACCATGATAAGCGACTGGCTGGCGGCAAAACTGTCCGGCGAGCTGGCCGTTGATCCGTCCAATGCCGGGACTACCGGTATGCTGGATCTCTTCTCCCGTGACTGGCGTCCGGCGCTGCTCGACATGGCCGGGCTGCGTGCCGATATCCTCTCTCCGGTGAAGGAGACCGGTACCGTGCTCGGTGCGATCACCAAAGATGCCGCACAGCAGAGCGGCCTGCGCGAAGGCACGCCGGTGGTGATGGGCGGTGGCGACGTGCAGCTTGGCTGTCTTGGGTTAGGCGTCGTGCGGGCCGGGCAAACGGCCGTGCTGGGCGGTACCTTCTGGCAGCAGGTGGTCAACCTGCCGCAGGTACGCACCGACCCGGAGATGAACATCCGCGTGAATCCGCATGTGATCCCCGGCATGGCGCAGGCGGAGTCGATCAGCTTCTTTACCGGCCTGACCATGCGCTGGTTCCGTGACGCCTTCTGTGCGGAAGAGAAACTCATCGCGGAGCGGATGGGAATGGACACTTACTCCCTGCTTGAGGAGATGGCCAGCCGCGTGCCTGCCGGTTCACACGGTGTTATGCCGATCTTCTCAGATGCTATGCACTTCAAGCAGTGGTATCACGCCGCGCCGTCGTTTATTAACCTCTCCATCGACCCGGAAAAATGCAACAAAGCCACGCTGTTCCGTGCGCTGGAAGAGAACGCGGCGATTGTCTCGGCGTGTAACCTGACGCAGATTTCACGGTTCTCAGGGGTAACGTTCGACGGTCTGGTGTTTGCAGGCGGTGGCTCGAAAGGCGCGTTGTGGAGCCAGATTTTAAGCGACGTGACCGGTCTGCCGGTGCGCGTCCCGCAAGTGAAAGAGGCGACAGCGCTGGGCTGCGCGATTGCTGCCGGAACGGGAGCCGGGCTGTTTTCGGATATGGCGGCGACAGGCGAACGGCTGGTGAAATGGAGCCGCGAGTTCACGCCGAACCCGGCGCACCGGGAGCTGTATGACGGTATGATGCAGAAGTGGCAGGCCGTTTATGCCGACCAGCTTGGGCTGGTGGACAGCGGACTGACGACATCGATGTGGCAGGCACCGGGCTTAGTGCGTGCCCCCTCTCCCTGAGAGCTATTACGCCCCCTCTCCCTCCGGGAGAGGGCGTCAGGCCACACCAATATTTGAATCCCATCACAATCGCCGCATTCCCCTTTTCCCTTTTACTCATCGCTGGCTAAATTAGTAACTCATCCGACCACATAACAATAATTTTACACTGGAAGAGACTATGAGCCACTACCCGTCGTTATTTGCCCCCCTCGATCTGGGGTTCACCACCCTTAAAAACCGCGTGCTGATGGGCTCAATGCATACCGGGCTTGAAGAACATCCGGACGGGGCCGAACGTCTGGCGGCCTTCTATGCCGAGCGCGCGCGTCACGGGGTGGCGCTGATTGTTACCGGCGGGGTGGCCCCTGCGCCTTCTGGCGTGGGGATGGAAGGCGGTGCGGTGCTGAACGACGCCAGCCAGCTGCCGCATCATCGCGTGGTCACTGACGCCGTTCACCGGGAGGGCGGGAAAATTGCCCTGCAGATCCTGCACACCGGGCGTTACAGCTATCAACCGAATCTGGTCGCACCGTCGGCCATTCAGGCCCCGATTAACCGCTTTACGCCCCATGCCCTCAGCCACGATGAGATCCTGACGCTGATTGACGACTTCGCCCGCTGTGCGGCACTGGCGCGTGAAGCGGGCTATGACGGTGTTGAGGTGATGGGCTCGGAAGGCTACCTGATCAACGAATTCCTCGCGGCCCGCACAAACCAGCGCGACGATGAGTGGGGTGGCGATTACGCGCGCCGCATGCGCTTTGCAGTGGAAGTGGTGCGCGCCGTGCGTGAACGTGCCGGGGCGGATTTTATTATTATCTACCGCCTGTCAATGCTCGACCTGGTGGAAGGCGGCGGGACGTTCGACGAAACCGTGCAGCTGGCGCAGGCGATTGAAGCCGCCGGCGCGACCATCATCAATACCGGCATCGGCTGGCACGAGGCGCGTATTCCGACCATCGCCACGCCGGTGCCACGCGCGGCGTTCAGCTGGGTCACGCGCAAGCTGAAAGGGAAAGTGTCTGTCCCGCTGGTGACCACTAACCGCATTAACGACCCGCAGGTGGCGGAAAATGTGATCGCCGCCGGGGATGCCGACATGGTCTCCATGGCACGTCCGTTCCTTGCGGATGCCGAGCTGCTTTCCAAAGCGCAGAGCGGGCGTGCAGATGAGATTAACACCTGTATCGGCTGTAATCAGGCCTGTCTGGATCAGATTTTTGTTGGCAAGGTCACTTCGTGTCTGGTCAACCCCCGCGCCTGCCACGAAACCAAAATGCCGATTTTCCCGGCGGTGAATAAAAAACGCCTGGCCGTGGTCGGTGCCGGCCCGGCGGGTCTGGCGTTTGCGGTGAATGCCGCCTCGCGCGGCCACAGCGTGACGTTGTTCGATGCCGCCGCTGAGATAGGCGGGCAGTTCAATATCGCCAAACAGATCCCGGGCAAAGAAGAATTTTACGAAACCCTGCGCTATTACCGCCGAATGATCGACATGACGGGCGTGGATCTTCGCCTCAACCAGTTTGTAAACCCGGCGGATGTAATGGAGTACGATGAGGTGATCCTGGCAAGCGGGATCGCACCACGCAGGCCTGCGATCGAGGGCATCGATCATCCGAAAGTCCTGAGCTATCTGGACGTTTTGCGTGACAAAGCGCCGGTGGGGGCAAAAGTGGCGATCATCGGCTGCGGCGGGATCGGGTTCGATACCGCGATGTACTTAAGTCAGCCCGGCGAACCCACCAGCCAGAACATTGCCGACTTCTGCGTGGAATGGGGTATCGACACCAGCCTTAACCAGTCCGGCGGCTTGCGGCCGGAAGGACCCCAGCTGCCGAAAAGCCCGCGTCAGATCGTCATGCTGCAGCGTAAAGCCAGCAAACCCGGTGAAGGCCTGGGCAAAACCACGGGCTGGATCCATCGCGCAACCCTGTTCTCTCGCGGGGTGAAGATGATACCGTCGGTGAGCTATCAGAAGATCGATGACGCGGGGCTGCACGTGCTGATCGGCGGTGAGCCGCAGCTGCTGCAGGTGGATCATGTGATTTTATGTGCGGGTCAGGAGCCGAAGCGCGATCTGGTGGATCCGCTGCGTGAGGCGGGAAAAACAGTGCACCTGATCGGGGGATGCGACGTGGCGATGGAGCTGGATGCGCGACGCGCCATTGCGCAGGGCACAACGCTGGCATTGAGTCTCTGAGTGACGCAACGCTCACCGGGCCTGCACGCGAGGCAGGCCGGTGTAAACTCAGCGCCCCGCGTTAGCGGCGGCGACCCAGCTTGACGGATTTCAGCACCACGAACTTGTTGTTGGTGGCAACCGTGGTGCAGTTACCGAAGATCTTCTTCAGCTTGTGGAAGTAGTCCAGGTGACGGTTCGCCACGATATACAGCTCGCCGTTAATTTTCAGGCAGCGGCGTGCATGGTGGAACATCTCCCAGGCGACGTTATCCGTCAGGGCGTGTTTCTGGTGGAACGGGGGATTACAGAACACGGCATTAAAGCGGAACGGCTCAACGCCCGACAGCGCGTTATTAATCATAAACTCGCAGCGATCCAGCGCGTCCGGCATGTTGGTTTCAACGTTCAGACGACTGGAGGCCACCGCCATCGGCGACTCATCACTAAATACAACGCTCGCTTCAGGGTTCTTCGCCAGCAGCGTCAGGCCAATCACACCGTTACCACAGCCCAGATCGACGATTTCGCCTTCCAGGTTATCCGGCAGATTTTCAATAAAGAAACGCGCCCCGATATCAAGGCCGGTGCGGGAGAAGACGTTCGCGTGGTTGTGGATTGTCCAGTCAGTGCCTTCCAGCGTCCAGCTCAGGGTTTCTGGCGCGTCGGCCAGTTCCGGGGCACTGAAAGTACAGTTAATGAGACGCGCTTTTTTCCAGGCCAGCGTCGTGGTGGTTGGGCCGAGCACTTTCTCGAACAGTTCCAGCGTTGAGGTATGGATATCACGCGCCTTGGCCCCCGCGATAATACGCGTTTGTGGGGTTACGACGTTGCGCAGTGCGCGCAATTGTTGTTCCAGCAGCGCCATTGTTTTTGGCACTTTGATCAGCACCACGCCCGGCGCCTGCGGGTAGTCCGCGGTGCTGTCGAGGAACTTAACGCTGGATTCGTCGATGTCGTTGTGGCGCAGGTTTTCCCGCGTCGCCAGCTCGCTCAAGTAGGAATCACCGATGCTGTAAGGCGTGTGTTCTGCCAGAGCACAGCCCAGCGCGCCAAACGCGTCATTCAGGATCAAAACCGGGCCGCTGATTTCAGTGTCATCCAACTGTTGCAGCAGATATTCATCCGCCGCTTCCCACGCCTGAAGCGGGTTAACGTCGTCCGTTTCCGGGAAACGTTTAAGGTTGAGTGAACGGAAACCGTTGTCTAAGTGGCTCATCGGCCCTCCTGAATGGTAAAATTTCGGCGTTATCCCTGAAAAGGGTGCGTGAGTATACCCGTTTTATTGTCAAATTGGGGCGTTGATGAACCAACTAACTTATCTCCAGGGCTACCCGGAGAACTTACTTTCTCAGGTTCGCAGCTTAATTGCCGAGCAAAAGCTGGGCGCGGTGCTGGAAAAACGCTATCCGGGTACGCATGACTTCGCGACCGATAAGGCGCTCTGGCAGTATACCCAGGATCTGAAAAACACCTATCTGAAGAGCGCGCCACCCATCAATAAGGTGATGTACGACAACAAGATCCATGTGCTGAAAAACGCGCTCGGCCTGCACACTGCCGTTTCCCGTGTTCAGGGCGGCAAGCTCAAAGCGAAAGCGGAGATCCGCGTTGCCACCGTGTTTCGTCACGCGCCGGAAGCGTTCTTGCGGATGATCGTGGTGCATGAGCTGGCACACCTGAAGGAAAAAGAGCACGACAAGGCCTTCTATTCTCTGTGCTGCCATATGGAGCCTCAGTACCACCAGCTGGAGTTCGATACCCGTTTATGGCTTACGCATTTATCGTTAAAGAGTAATGCGCAGTAGCGCACTGGTTTTGCAATAATCACGTGCTACAGTGGCTAAAGGTTCCCTGCTACGGAGTACGTAAACGTTTATGATACGTTTCGCAGTTATTGGCACGAACTGGATCACCCGCCAGTTCGTCGACGCCGCCCATGAAACCGGCAAATTTAAGCTCACCGCAGTCTATTCCCGCAGCCTGGAGCAGGCGCAGAGTTTCGCGAACGACTATCTGGTTGAACATCTGTTCACGTCGCTCGATGAGATGGCGCAAAGTGACGCCATTGACGCGGTCTACATCGCCAGCCCAAACTCCCTGCACTTTCCGCAAACGTCGCTGTTTCTTAGCCATAAAAAACATGTGATTTGCGAGAAGCCGCTGGCCTCGAACATTCAGGAAGTGGAAGCCGCGATTCAGCTTGCCCGCGACAATCAGGTGGTGCTGTTCGAAGCGTTCAAAACCGCCAGCCTGCCAAACTTCCTGCTGTTACAGCAGTCTCTACCGAAGATTGGCAAAGTGCGTAAAGCGTTTATTAATTACTGCCAGTACTCGTCGCGCTATCAGCGTTATCTGGACGGTGAAAACCCGAACACCTTTAACCCGGCCTTCTCTAACGGCTCGATTATGGACATCGGTTTTTACTGTCTGGCCTCTGCCGTGGCGCTGTGGGGCGAGCCGCACGGCGTCACCGCCACGGCCAGCCTGCTGGAAAGCGGTGTGGATGCGCACGGTATTGTGGTGCTGGATTACGGTGATTTCAGCGTTACGCTGCAGCACTCCAAGGTGAGCGATTCCGTTCTGCCCAGCGAAATTCAGGGCGAAGCGGGCTCACTGGTTATCGAGAAGATTTCCGAGTGTCAGAAGCTGAGCATTGTCCCACGCGGCGGCAAAGCGCAGGAGCTGACGCAGCCTCAGCATATTAACACTATGCTCTATGAGGCAGAGGTCTTCGCCCGTCTGGTGGAAGACAACGAAGTGAATCACCCTGGGCTGGCGGTCAGCCGCACCACGGCGAAACTGCAAACCGAGATCCGCCGTCAAACCGGCGTGGTCTTCCCTGCAGATGGCGTGGGCGCAGAAGCTATCGCGTAAAGCTGTGTAATGAAACGGTGCAGACCATTGACGAAATCACTGGTCTGACATATTTTGTTACCTGCAAAGGGGAGTAACTTCCTTGCCGGTGGATCGTCATTACGATGCGTGCAAAACCGCATCCGGTCGCCGGGCAATCAAAAAGCCCGTCTTTTTGGTTGTAAGTGAGACCTTGCCGGAAGGCGAGGTCTATGCATAAAAAGCTAACGGCTATCGTCTTCTGACCATGGCCGTTTTTGTTTTTTATGTGTAAGGAAAATAGTATGCATTCTGTCGGCACTCCCATGTTGTGGGGCGGATTCGCGGTTGTCGTGCTCATCATGCTGGCGATCGACCTCTTTTTGCAGGGGCGTCGCGGCGCACATGGCATGACCATGAAACAGGCTGCGGCCTGGTCACTGGTGTGGGTCACCCTCTCCCTGCTCTTCTGTGCTGCCTTCTGGTGGTACCTGGCCTCAACGGAAGGCCGCGCGGTTGCCGATCCTCAGGCGCTCGCGTTCCTCACCGGCTATCTGATTGAAAAAGCCCTGGCGGTCGATAACGTCTTCGTCTGGCTGATGCTGTTTAGCTACTTTGCCGTGCCTGCGGCCCTGCAGCGTCGCGTGCTGGTGTACGGCGTGCTGGGTGCGATTATCCTGCGTACGATTATGATCTTCGCCGGAAGCTGGCTGATTACGCAGTTCGAATGGCTGCTGTATGTCTTCGGCGCATTCCTGCTGTTCACCGGGATCAAAATGGCGCTGGCAAAAGAAGATGGCTCCGCCATTGGCGACCGTCCGCTGGTGAAGTGGATCCGTGGTCATCTGCGCATGACCGACAAGATCGAGAGCGAGCACTTCTTCGTGCGTAAGAACGGCCTGCTTTTTGCCACGCCGCTGCTGCTGGTGCTGATTCTGGTTGAGCTGAGCGATGTGATTTTCGCGGTAGACAGCATTCCGGCTATCTTCGCGGTCACCACTGACCCGTTCATTGTGCTGACATCTAACCTGTTCGCCATCCTCGGTCTGCGTGCCATGTACTTCCTGCTGGCAGGCGCGGCTGAGCGCTTCTCAATGCTGAAATATGGTCTGTCGGTGATCCTGGTGTTTATCGGTATCAAGATGCTGATTGTCGATTTCTACCACATCCCTATCGCTATCTCGCTCGGTGTGGTGTTTGGCATTCTGATCGTGACGTTGCTTATCAATACCTGGGTTAATCGTCAGCACGATAAGAAGCAACAGGTGGAGTAATTACGGTCCTTCCTGCTGCCTTTACGCTGGCCCTCTTCCCCCCAGGGAGAGGGCCAGCACACTTTTGTAAATGAATAGTTAAAAACTATGACGCAACACGTAAAATGCAGCATTTTACGCTTCCCTCCGCATCCGGTTTCCCTATACTCAACCAGGCAAACATTTTCTTACATCCGGACATAAATGTGACTTAGAGCACATAAAGGATGGAACGCAATTTCACTTAGGAATTTTTATGAGCACACAATCAACTGGTCTCTTTGCGCGCCTGGCGCAAGGCAGTCTCGTTAAACAAATTCTGGTAGGGCTGGTACTGGGGATTCTGCTGGCAATGGTGTCAAAACCGGCTGCGGAAGCGACGGGGCTGCTTGGCACCATTTTCGTTGGCGCACTGAAAGCCGTCGCACCGGTGCTGGTGCTGATGCTGGTCATGGCGTCAATTGCCAATCATCAACACGGACAAAAAACCAACATTCGCCCTATCTTGTTCCTGTATCTGCTGGGCACCTTCTCTGCAGCCTTAACAGCCGTCGTTTTCAGCTTCCTGTTCCCGTCCTCGCTGCACCTGACCAGCGCTGCGGGTGATATCACCCCGCCATCCGGTATTGTGGAAGTGCTGCGCGGCCTGCTGATGAGCATGGTCTCTAACCCGATTACGGCACTGATGAACGCTAACTACATCGGCATCCTGGTCTGGGCGATCGGTCTTGGTTTTGCCCTGCGTCACGGCAACGAAACAACGAAAAACCTGGTCAACGACGTGTCGAACGCCGTGACCTTTATGGTCAAAATTGTGATTCGCTTTGCGCCAATCGGCATCTTCGGTCTGGTCTCTTCCACACTGGCGACCACCGGCTTTGGCGCACTGCTGGGCTATGCGCAGTTGCTGGTGGTACTGATTGGTTGCATGCTGCTGGTTGCGCTGGTGATTAACCCGCTGCTGGTGTTCTGGCAGATCCGCCGTAACCCGTATCCGCTGGTGTTAACCTGCCTGCGCGAGAGCGGTGTGTATGCATTCTTCACCCGCAGCTCTGCGGCAAACATTCCGGTTAACATGGCGCTGGCGGAGAAGCTGAATCTGGATCGCGACACCTACTCGGTTTCCATCCCGCTGGGTGCGACCGTGAATATGGCGGGTGCGGCAATTACCATTACCGTGCTGACGCTGGCGGCTGTGCATACGCTGGGCATTCCGGTCGATCTGCCCACGGCGCTGTTGTTGAGCGTGGTGGCGTCGCTGTGTGCGTGTGGTGCATCGGGTGTGGCGGGTGGTTCGCTGCTGCTGATCCCACTGGCGTGCAATATGTTCGGTATCCCGAATGAGATTGCCATGCAGGTAGTGGCCGTCGGCTTTATCATCGGTGTATTGCAGGACTCCTGCGAAACCGCACTGAACTCCTCAACGGACGTGCTGTTCACCGCAGCGGCATGCCAGGCGGAAGACGCGCGTTTAGCGAAGAACGCGTTACGCGGGTAAACAAAAGCCCGGTGACAAACGTAAAGCAAAACGGCAACCGAAGGTTGCCGTTTTAGTGTTTGACCCTCTCCACAGGGTTGAGGGCATCACCCGCACCACACTTACAGCGTCACGCCACTCTTGAAGATCGCCAGTTCGCGGAAGTCATTCTTCTCGTTACAGGTCTGTCTACCGTTGGCAAACTCCACAATGGTATCCACGAATTCCGTCAGCAACTGCGGCATCCCTTTACCGTGGATCAACTGGCCTGCATCAAAGTCGATCCAGTGTTTTTTCTTCGCTGCCAGCTCGCTGTTGGTCGCGATTTTGACCGTCGGCACAAAGCCACCGTACGGTGTCCCGCGCCCGGTGCTGAACAGCACCATGTGGCAGCCGGCGCCGGCCAGCGCGCTGGTCGCAACCGCATCGTTACCCGGTGCGCTGAGCAAATTCAGACCGTGCGTTTTCAGACGTTCACCGTAGCGCAGGACATCAACCACCGGGCTGGCACCCGCTTTTTGCGTGCAACCGAGAGACTTCTCTTCAAGCGTGGTGATCCCGCCCGCTTTGTTACCCGGAGACGGGTTTTCATAAATCGGCTGGTTGTGGGCGATAAAGTACTGTTTGAAGTCGTTCACCATGGTGACGGTCTTCTCAAACGTCTCTTCGTCGCGACAGTGGCTCATCAGAATACGTTCAGCGCCGAACATTTCCGGCACTTCTGTCAGCACCGTCGTACCGCCGTTGGCGATCACATAATCTGAGAAGCGGCCCAGCATCGGGTTCGCGGTGATCCCGGACAGGCCATCAGACCCGCCGCACTCCAGGCCGAACTTCAGCTCACTCAGCTTGCCCGGCTCACGCCTGTCGTGACGCATCACCTCATACAGCTGGTGAAGGTGCTCAATGCCCGCTTCCACTTCATCATCCTGGTGCTGACACACCATAAAGTGCACGCGCTCGGGGTCAAACTCACCCAGCGTGTCGCGAAACGCATCCACCTGATTGTTCTCGCAGCCCAGGCCAATCACCAGCACCGCGCCCGCGTTCGGGTGGCGGACCATGTTTTGCAGCATGGTGCGGGTGTTGATGTGGTCGTCGCCAAGCTGAGAACAGCCGTAGGTGTGGCTGAACAGGTGCACACCGTCCGTACCTTCGGCGTCGTGGGTCTCTTTCAGGAAACGCGTCTGGATTTGACGCGCGATCCCATTCACGCAGCCGACGGTGGGAAGGATCCACAGCTCGTTGCGGATCCCCACCTCACCGTTCGCCCGGCGGTAGATCTGTACCTCGCGATCCGCCGCCTGCGCTTCTTCCGCCGCTAAATCAGGTTGATAGCTGTACTCGTCCAGATCGCTCAGATTGGTGCGGGTGTTGTGGGAATGAATATGCTCACCCGGCGCAATATCCGCCAGCGCATGACCAATCGGGAGACCGTATTTAACAACGTTGTCTCCTTGGGCGATCGGCTTCACGGCAAACTTATGCCCGCGAGTCACCGCCTGACGCAGGGTTACCGCCTGGTTATCAACGGTGACAACTTCACCTTCGGCCAGATCCGCCAGCGCGACGGCAACGTTATCCAGCGAATGGATTTTGATGTATTGCATATCAACCTCAAACGGCCTTAGTTCAGTTCAATGGCGAAGTAGTCGCGCGCATTGTTAAAGCAGATGTTTCTCACCATTTCGCCCAGCAGCTGAATATCGGCAGGGGCCTCACCCGCGGTCACCCAGCGGCCAATCATCTGGCACAGAATGCGGCGGAAATATTCGTGGCGCGTGTAAGAAAGGAAGCTACGGCTGTCGGTCAACATGCCCACAAAGCGGCTTAACAGACCCAGCTGTGCCAGCTGCGTCATTTGACGCTCCATCCCGTCTTTCTGGTCATTGAACCACCAGCCGGAACCGAACTGCATCTTGCCTGGCATACCTTCACCCTGGAAGTTACCGATCATGGTACCCAGCACTTCGTTATCGCGCGGGTTCAGGCAGTAGAGGATGGTTTTTGGCAGCAGATTTTGCTCGTTCTGTTTGCTCAGCAGCTTAGAGAGTTCTTCAGCAAGCGGGCGATCGTTGATGGAGTCGAAGCCCACGTCCGCGCCCAGCAGTTTAAACTGACGCTGGTTGTTATTGCGCAGGGCACCAATGTGGTATTGCTGCACCCAACCGCGGCGAGCATATTCCGCACCGAGGAAGACCAGCACCGCCGTTTTGAACTGTGCCACTTCGTGCTCGCTCAGGGATTCACCGGACAGGCGACGTGCCAGAATGCTATCAAGCTCAGCTTCATTTGATTCCGCAAACATCACCACATCCAGCGCGTGGTCAGAGACTTTACAGCCGTGTGCCGCGAAGTGGTCCAGACGTTTGGTCAGCGCGCTCTGCAGGTCTGCAAAACGACGAATGTCGGTGTCAGACACTTCCGCCAGCTTCGCCATGTAATCATTGAACGTCGCCTGTTCGATATTAAAGGCTTTATCCGGACGCCAGCTTGGTAGCACTTTAATATCAAACGAGGTATCGCGGGCGACCACAGCGTGATGTTCCAGGGAGTCAATCGGATCGTCAGTGGTCCCCACCATCTTCACGTTCATCTGCTTCATGATGCCGCGGGCGGAGAAGGTATCCTGCGCCAGTAATTCATTGCACCGATCCCAGATTTCATCGGCGGTAGCCGGGGAGAGCAGCTTTCCGGTGATGCCGAACGGACGGCGCAGCTCAAGGTGCGTCCAGTGATATAACGGGTTGCCGATGGTGTGCGGAACGGTCGCCGCCCAGGCGTCAAACTTCTCGCGGTCGCTTGCATCACCGGTACACAGGCGCTCAGCCACGCCGTTGGTACGCATCGCACGCCATTTGTAGTGGTCACCTTTCAGCCAGATGTCATACAGGTTTTTGAAACGGTAATTTTCGGCAACCTGCTGCGGCGGTAAATGGCAATGGTAGTCGAAAATTGGCTGGTCTTTGGCGTAGTCGTGGTACAGGCGGCGAGCAAATTCGGTATCTAACAGAAAATCTTCGGTCATAAACGGTGTCATTATCGTCTTCCTCGTAACGAGAGCGTCAGAAAGCTTATGCTCAGATGCTGCAAAGTTATCACACCAATTTCCAGAGACAGAACATTTTTTCGTGAGTTAGATCAATAAACGCAGACAAATTAATTACCTCAAATGAGGTAAACCCTTCGCCAGGCCGCGCCAGAACTGGCTTTATCCGTAACACATAATGTCCCTACAAATAATCATGCATTTGTGATGTCACTCACCTTTTAAAGTTGTATGACAAGTTATCTTTTCGCCGTCGCAAACACTAAGCCGACGGAATGCATTCCCGGTGTGAAACCATCGGTTTTAACGGTACGGATACCGACTTATGCACGCTTACTTATGGCAAGGTTCGGGCCGTTCCGGGACATCTCCCGGTTAAGCCCCTCCCGTTACACAACCGCTCCCGGACACGGTCGAGAGGTTGCCGTGCAAGGCACGGAATTAACATAACGATGAGGTTTTAGATGCGTAAAATTAAAGGGTTACGTTGGTATATGATCGCACTGGTGACGTTAGGCACCGTGCTGGGCTACCTGACACGTAACACCGTGGCAGCCGCAGCCCCGACGTTGATGGAAGAGCTGCATATCTCCACTCAGCAATATTCCTACATCATTGCTGCTTATTCCGCGGCTTACACCATCATGCAGCCTGTCGCAGGCTATGTTCTGGATATTCTCGGGACCAAAATCGGCTACGCCTTCTTCGCCATCGCCTGGGCTATTTTCTGCGGCGCCACGGCGCTGGCAGGCAGCTGGGGCGGTCTGGCGCTGGCACGTGGTGCGGTAGGTGCAGCGGAAGCGGCAATGATCCCGGCCGGGCTGAAAGCCAGCTCTGAGTGGTTCCCGGCGAAAGAGCGTTCTATTGCCGTCGGCTATTTCAACGTCGGTTCTTCCATCGGTGCGATGATTGCACCACCGCTGGTGGTGTGGGCTATCGTGATGCACAGCTGGCAGATGGCGTTCATTATCTCTGGTGTACTGAGCTTTGCGTGGGCCATGGCGTGGCTGATTTTCTATAAACACCCGCGCGATCAGAAAAAACTGTCTGAAGACGAACGCGAATACATCATTGGGGGTCAGGAAGCTCAGCATCAGACCAACAACGGCAAAAAAATGACGGTCTGGCAGATTCTGGGTACCCGTCAGTTCTGGGGTATCGCCCTGCCGCGCTTCCTCGCCGAACCCGCCTGGGGGACCTTCAACGCCTGGATCCCGCTGTTCATGTTTAAAGTCTATGGCTTTAACCTGAAAGAGATTGCGATGTTCGCGTGGATGCCAATGCTGTTTGCCGATCTGGGCTGTATCGTGGGCGGTTACCTGCCTCCGCTGTTCCAGCGCTGGTTTGGCGTGAACCTGATCGTTTCCCGTAAAATGGTCGTGACGATGGGCGCAGTGCTGATGATTGGCCCGGGCATGATCGGCCTCTTCACCAGCCCGTATGTGGCAATCGCCCTGCTGTGCGTCGGTGGTTTTGCTCACCAGTCACTGTCCGGCGCGCTGATTACGCTCTCTTCTGACGTCTTCGGGCGTAACGAAGTGGCTACCGCTAACGGCCTGACCGGTATGGCTGCCTGGACGGCGAGCACCCTGTTTGCTCTGGTGGTGGGTGCGCTGGCGGACACCATCGGCTTCAGCCCGCTGTTTGCCGTACTGGCTATCTTCGACCTGATGGGTGCAGTGGTTATCTGGACGGTGCTGAAAAGTAAGTCGGCAGAAGAGGTGCTAAAAGAGTCCCTGGGGGGACCGGCAACGCAAAGTTAGCGCCCCTCCTGATGTCACAGAAGCCGCCTCCGGGCGGCTTTTTTCATGGCAAAATCTGGAGACTGGCACGCAAAAGTGGTATAACAAATAATCCGCCGTACCCTGCCTGGAGCGCATATGGAAATCACCGAACCACGTCGTTTATATCAACAACTTGCTGCCGAGCTGAAAGATCGCATCGAGCAAGGTGTCTACCTTGTCGGTGATAAACTCCCCGCTGAGCGCTTTATCGCTGATGAAAAAAGCGTAAGCCGCACCGTGGTGCGTGAAGCGATTATCATGCTGGAAGTGGAAGGCTACGTTGAAGTTCGCAAAGGCTCCGGCATTCACGTGATTTCTAATCAGCCGAAACACTCCCCGGTCGCCGACGAAAGTCTCGAATTCGCCAGCTACGGTCCGTTTGAACTGCTCCAGGCGCGCCAGCTTATCGAAAGCAATATTGCGGAATTTGCAGCGACTCAGGTGACCAAGCAGGACATCATGAAGCTGATGGAAATCCAGGAAAACGCGCGCAAGGAAAAATGTTTCCGTGATTCAGAGTGGGACCTGCAGTTCCACGTTCAGGTCGCGCTGGCAACGCAAAACACGGCGCTGGCGGCAATCGTGGAAAAAATGTGGACTCAGCGCGTTCACAACCCGTACTGGAAAAAACTGCACGATCACATCGATTCCCGCACCGTGGATAACTGGTGCGACGATCACGATCAGATCCTTAAAGCGCTGATTCGCAAAGATCCACATGCGGCAAAACTGGCCATGTGGCAGCACCTGGAAAACACCAAGCAGATGCTGTTCAATGAAACCAGCGATGACTTCGAATTTAACGCTGACCGCTATCTTTTTGCCGATAATCCTGTCGTTCATCTCGATACGGCAGCCAGTGCGGCAAAATAGTTTACCTTTTCGCTGGCAGGCGCTTCGCTGCGCCTTCTGGCAGAGGTGGGTAAGCAAAACATATATAGTGTCAGCCTTTGTAAATCCCCTCGCTCCCCTCCATGGCTTACGCCAAAATCATCACACCCCTGCAAATTCTGTGACGCAGAACCTTGGGCTTTGTTACAATTGGATTCAATTCGTTATTTTGTAAGTTAGTGCTTGCTAACCAGCCAATTAACAGGGAACAGTGTTGGCCACACCTCAATGTGTCCGCGAGCGACCATAATGAAATCACAACAATGTCGCCGTGCTGTTTGTCCCGGATAACAGGCGTGACGTTAACCGATTTCCAGGAACACTGAATGGAACTTTTGACCCAACTACTGCATGCCCTCTGGGCGCAGGATTTTGAAACGCTGGCCAACCCTTCCATGATTGGCATGCTCTACTTCGTCTTATTTATGATTCTGTTCCTTGAGAACGGTTTACTGCCTGCCGCCTTTTTACCTGGCGACAGCTTACTGGTGCTCGTCGGCGTGCTGTGTGCCAAAGGGGCAATGGCCTTTCCGCAAACCATTTTATTACTGACCATCGCCGCCAGCCTTGGCTGCTGGGTGAGCTATATCCAGGGACGATGGCTGGGCAATACGCGTCTGGTGCAGAACTGGCTCTCCCACCTTCCTGCGCATTATCACCAGCGGGCGCACCATCTTTTCCATAAGCACGGGCTTTCCGCGCTCCTGATCGGCCGCTTCATCGCCTTTGTACGCACCCTGCTGCCTACCATTGCGGGTCTTTCCGGATTAAGCAGCACCCGCTTCCAGTTCTTCAACTGGATGAGCGGCCTGCTGTGGGTTCTGATCCTGACCACGCTGGGCTATGCGCTGGGCAAAACGCCGGTCTTCATGAAATATGAAGATCAGCTCATGTCCTGCCTGATGCTGTTACCGGTGGTTCTGCTGGTCTTTGGTCTGGTCGGTTCGCTGGTGGTGCTGTGGAAGAAGAAATACGGGGCCAGAGGTTAACGATGGTTATCTCACCGCTTGCCGTGCGCCGTTTTGCCGTGGCCATGATTGCCCTGGGCTTGCTCAGCCTCATGTTCCTGGCCTGGACGACGCTTTCGCATCAGGAATCGACGCTGGCCATTCGCCCGGTGAGTCAGGGTGTCAGCGTGCCTGACGGTTTTTCGGTGTGGCATCATCTTGATGCCAACGGCATCCGCTTTAAGAGCATCACCCCGCAGGACGATGTTTTACTGATTAAGTTTGATTCCCGCGCGCAGAGTGCCGCCGCGAAAGTGGTGCTCGACCGTACGCTGCCGCACGGTTATATCATTGCCCAGCAGGAAGATGACAACCAGCCTGCAGCCTGGCTGTCACTGATTCGCGATTCGTCGCATAGATTTGGATAATTACCAGGATTCCGAATCTTTTCACTCACTTTGGTGAATCCCCCGTTTACTTACTATGCTTAAGTACGCGGAGCACCCCATGTATGTACTCCGCTTGACTCTGGATAGCGGCTCACGCCGCAACACAATGGAAGGTTTCGATAATGAAATTCCGCATTACTCTGGCTCTGGCCCTTTTTTCTTTAAGCACAGCGTCCTTCGCCAACTCTCTCTGTCAGGAGAAAGAACAGGATATTCAGCGTGAGATCAGTTATGCCGAAAAGCATAACAATCAGCATCGTGTTGAGGGTCTCAAAAAAGCGCTGAGCGAAGTGAAAGCGAACTGTTCTGACAGCAAGCTACGTGCCGATCACCAGAAAAAAATCGCTGAACAGAAGGACGAGATAGCCGAGCGCCGTCACGACCTGCAGGAAGCGAAAGAGAAAGGGGATGCGGAAAAAATTGCTAAGCGCGAGAAGAAGTTGAAAGAAGCGCAGGACGACCTGAAAGCGCTGGAAGCTCGCGATTATTGAGTTAACGGAAATCTCAACAGGAGAGAATCATGTCAAAAGATACGACGTCTGAAAATCTGCGCGCTGAACTGAAATCCCTGGCCGATACCCTGGAAGAGGTGCTGAACTCCTCTGCAGATAAGTCAAAAGAAGAGGTCAGCAAACTGCGCAGCAAAGCTGAGCAGGCGCTGAAAGAGAGCCGTTATCACCTGGGTGAAACCGGTGATGCACTGGCGAAACAGACCCGCGAAGCGGCAGCTCGCGCGGACGAATATGTTCGCGATAATCCGTGGACGGGTGTAGGGATTGGTGCCGCGGTAGGTGTGGTACTGGGTGTCCTCCTGACGCGTCGTTAATATGGAAGATCCTCGTCACGCACAAGGGCCTGCTAATAACGTCCTCGGCATCGGCCAGCGTATTCTGACGACGCTGGTCGGGATTGCCGAAACGCGCGTCCGACTGGCAGTGGTTGAACTGGAAGAGGAGAAAGCGAACCTTTTCCAGATGCTGCTGATGCTCGGGCTTACCATGCTCTTCGCCGCGTTTGGTCTGATGAGCCTGATGGTGTTAATCATCTGGGCCATTGACCCGCAATATCGACTCAACGCGATGATTGCCACCACCGTTGTTCTGCTGGTTGCGGCATTGATTGGCGGCATATGGACGATGCGTAAAGCACGCAAATCCACTTTCCTGCGCCATACGCGCCAGGAACTGGCCAACGATCGCGCCCTGCTGGAGGATGACAAGCCGTGAGCGATAAAGCCGAACGTCAGAAGCGAAAAGCATTCCTGCTCAGTCAGATCCAGCAGCAACGGCTGGATTTGTCTGCCAGTCGTCGCGACTGGGTTGACGCGACGCGTCGTTTTGACCGGGGCTGGAATACCTTCCTGAGCCTGCGCTCATGGGCGCTGGTCGGAAGCAGCGTGATGGCTATCTGGACGGTTCGTCATCCAAATATGCTGATCCGCTGGGCCCGCCGCGGCTTTGGTGCCTGGAGCGCCTGGCGTCTGGTGAAAGCGACGATTCGTCAACAACAGCTGCGTTAGTTCTTATGCCGGGTAGCGTTTCGCTTACCCGGCACACTTTCCCCCTTCCCCGTTACTCAATATCTTTGAAGAAGATTGACAGTTTTCCTTGCTAACAATTCCCATCTGCCCCGTTTACACTCCTCTCCATCGACAGCAAATACGCGGTATCTACCCGAATTTGCACACAAATAAAGTTCAGCCGCTGATGTGGTTTCCTGGAGAGTAAAATGAAAAAATTAGAAGATGTTGGTGTTCTGGTAGCGCGTATTCTGATGCCGGTTCTGTTTATCACCGCAGGCTGGGGCAAAATCACCGGTTATGCGGGCACGCAGCAATACATGGAAGCCATGGGTGTTCCAGGGTTCCTGCTGCCACTGACTATTCTCCTTGAGTTCGGCGGCGGCCTGGCGGTACTGTTCGGCTTCCTGACCCGCACCACGGCACTGTTTACCGCAGGCTTCACCCTGCTGACGGCGTTCATCTTCCACAGCAACTTTGCGGAAGGCGTGAACTCCCTGATGTTCATGAAAAACCTGACCATCGCGGGTGGCTTCCTGCTGCTGGCCATCACTGGCCCAGGGGCATACAGCATCGACCGCGTTCTGAATAAGAAGTGGTAAGCACGCTATACTGAATGAACACAAAGCGAGGAGATATCTCCTCGCTTTTGCTTATTGACGGAGGAGAAAAAAATGGGACAACTCGTAGACGGCGTCTGGCAGGATGTCTGGTATGACACCAAATCCACCGGGGGACGCTTCAAGCGCTCTGTTTCGGCCTTCCGTAACTGGCTAACCGCCGATGGCGCACCGGGCCCAAGCGGCGAAGGCGGCTTTGCGGCTGAGAAAGACCGTTATCATCTCTATGTTTCTCTGGCCTGCCCGTGGGCGCACCGCACGCTGATTGTGCGCAAGCTGAAAGGACTCGAATCCTTAATTCCGGTTTCGGTGGTCAACCCCCTGATGCTGGAAAACGGCTGGACGTTTGACAGTGATTTCCCGGCCGCCACCGGTGATGACCTCTACCACCACGATTTTCTCTATCAGCTCTATCTGCGCGCCGATCCGCACTACACCGGACGCGTGACCGTACCCGTGCTGTGGGACAAGAAAAACCAGACCATTGTCAGCAATGAGTCCGCAGAGATCATCCGCATGTTCAACACCGCGTTTGATGCCCACGGGGCCCGCGCCGGGGATTACTATCCGGTTGAGCTGCGCGATAAGATTGATGAGTTGAACAGCTGGATTTACGACAACGTGAATAACGGGGTCTACAAGGCCGGCTTTGCCACCAGCCAGGAAGCGTATGACGACGCGGTGGGAAAAGTGTTTGAATCGCTGGAGCGTCTTGAGCAGATCCTCGGCCAGCATCGCTACCTGACGGGCGACCGCCTGACGGAAGCAGACATTCGTCTGTGGACAACGCTGGTTCGCTTTGATCCTGTTTATGTCACCCACTTCAAGTGTGATAAACACCGCATCAGCGATTACCTGAACCTGTACGGTTTCCTGCGCGATATTTATCAGATGCCGGGCATTGCTGAAACGGTCGATTTCAACCATATCCGCACCCACTATTTCCGCAGCCATAAGACCATCAACCCGACGGGTATTATCTCTGTGGGTCCGTGGCAGGACCTGGATGAACCGCATGGTCGCGACGTGCGTTTCGGATAAATATCAAGGGCATCAATTGATGCCCTTTTTTAATTCACAATCTCCATCTATCCTTACCTCGATCGCTTAAAAAACAAGTGATTGACTGACTAATGAGGCAAGGAAAATGGACTGGTATTTAAAAGTACTGCGCAACTACATTGGATTTGGTGGCCGCGCTCGCCGTAAAGAGTACTGGATGTTCGTTCTGGTGAACTTCATCCTCATCATGGTGCTGGGTATTATCGATAAAATTCTCGGCTGGGAACGAGCCGGCGGTGAAGGTGTTCTCACCACGATTTACGGCCTGCTGGTCCTGCTTCCCTCATGGGCCGTACTGTTCCGACGGCTTCACGATACCGATCGTTCAGCCTGGTGGTTACTGCTGCTGCTGATCCCGATTGTGGGCTGGCTGGTCATTCTGGTCTTCAACTGCCAGGCCGGCACGCCGGGCGAAAACCGCTTCGGGCCCGATCCAAAACTCAACGCATAAAACAAAGCCCGGAGGCATTTCGCGTACCGGGCTCGATTTTTTATTTGTTGTGATGGGCAAAGAGCTTGGGTATTTCGCGCAGGCACCACGATTTGGCCTCACCCATGCTGTCGCGCCGCCACGCCATAATGATGTCCACTTCGCTGGTGTACTCCGGGCTGACCACGCGTAGCCGCCCTTCTGCAATATCTTTTTCGACAAACGGATACGGCATCGTTGCCACGCCCAGGCCTGCCAGCAACGCCTGACGTTTGTCTTCAAGCGATGTGACGGTCAGACGCGGTTGTTTATCCAGCAACTGCACCGTTAACACCGGACGCTCGCGGGCTGTGTCTGCGACCGCGACCCCGCGGTATTTCACCCGCGTCACTTCCGAGAGCGGCTCCGGCTCCTGGTGAATCGGATGATCCGGTGCGGCGACATAGACGTTCATCACGCTGTAGAGCTTGCGGGAGTTGATTTCAGATGAGGAACGGAAGTGCATATCCGGGGCAATGACGATATCCGCCCTGCCCGTCTCCAGTCGCTCCCAGGCCCCGGCCAGCACCTCGGTGATGATCGATAACTGGGTGTTTGCTTTGTCGGCCAGCCGGTTCACCAGCGGGAACAGCGCCTCGGTGGGCACCAGCGCTTCCGTCACCAGCGTCAGATGGGTTTCCCAGCCGCGCGCCAGCGCTTCGGCGTCCGTCGTCAGCTTGTCCGCTGCTTCCAGCAGGACGCGACCACGCTCCAGCAGCATCCGTCCGACGTTAGTGAATTTTGTTCGATGACCGGAGCGGTCAAAGAGCACCACGTCCAGCTCTTCCTCCAGCTTCTGCATGGTATAGCTGAGCGCAGACGGAACGCGCCCCAGTTCATCTGCCGCCGCGGCAAAACTGCCACGCCGATCAATTGCGTCCATGACGCGAAGCGCCTCAAGCGTCAATGCTCTCTCTTTAGCCATCTCGTTCTCATTCAGGAAATTTGAACATACCGGGCAGAATATCTGGCTAACAATGAAGCGTCCATACCTTTACCATTGTTTAGTGTAAAGAGAGGTCAAGTTTATGATTACGACAAGAACAGCTAAACAGTGCGGACAAGCCGATTTCGGTTGGCTGCAGGCCCGCTACACCTTTTCCTTTGGACACTACTTTGACCCTAAACTGCTCGGTTACGCTTCATTGCGCGTATTGAATCAGGAAGTGCTCGCCCCAGGCGCGTCCTTCCAGCCGCGTACGTACCCGAAAGTCGATATCCTGAACCTGATCCTGGAAGGCGAAGCAGAATACCGCGACAGCGAGGGCAATCATGTCCAGGCGAAGGCCGGCGAAGCATTATTAATCTCCACGCAGCCGGGCATCAGTTACAGCGAGCATAACCTCAGCAAAGATAAAACGCTGACCCGTATGCAGCTGTGGCTGGATGCCTGCCCTGAGCGGGAAAACCCGCTGGTACAGAAGTTAGATTTGACGGGCGACAGGCAGCAGCTGATAGCCTCCCCGGACGGCAGTCAAGGCAGCCTGCAGTTGCGCCAGCAGGTGTGGTTGCACCATATCGAACTGAAGAAAGGGGAACAGGCGAGCTTCCAGCTTCATGGTCCGCGCGCCTATCTGCAATCGATTCACGGTACGGTGCATGCGGTGACGCATACGGAAGAGAAAGAAGCGCTCACCTGCGGTGACGGGGCGTTTATTCGCGACGAAGCGAATATCACGCTGGTTGCTGATTCGCCGCTGCGCGCGCTGTTAATTGATTTACCGGTTTAACACCCGATAATCCTCTCTCCCCGGCGGGGAGAGAGGAAACCGTTACACTTTACGTGCCATAATCTCAATAATCTGCCGGTCCGTCGCCTGCATGGCGCGGCACGCCAGCGAACACAGGTTCGCGATCGACTGCTCCACATCGTGCGCCACAATCCCTTCATTGCCCGTTACAGCCGAATCATCCAGCGCCATCATCACCGCTTTCCAGGCACTGCCGACGCTGGTTGAGACCTTCATGGCGCAGCTGTTGGACGCGCCATCGCAGATCATCCCGCTGACATCGCCAATCATGCTGCTGATTGCCATTGAGAGCGTCTGATAGCTTCCGCCCATCAGCCAGGCCATGCCTGCCGCCGCCCCCATCGCCGCCGTGGTAGCCGCACACAGCGCCGACAGGCGCGGAAGCTGGGCGTGGATATAAATAGCCGAAAGGTGTGAAAGCATCAGCGCCCGGGCAAGGCGTTCATCATCCGCCTGGACATGTTCCGCCACCACCACAACCGGCATGGTGGCCGTGATCCCCTGGTTGCCCGATCCGGAATTGCTCATTGCCGGCAGCGTCGCCCCGCCCATTCGGGCGTCCGAGGCCGCGCTGGTGCGAATGACAATATCCGAGCCCAGGTCCTGCGCTATCCATCCGCGAGCGCGCTGCTTATTGAGCGTCGCGCCAATGTGCAGCCCCCATTTTCCGCTTAAACCTTCACGGGAGAGCGCATCATTTAATTGTCCGGCAGCCAGGATAAAGCGGATCGCGTCAAACGGCACCTGCTCCACAAACTCAAGGATCTGCGATAGCGTGGCGTTTGAAAGTACCGCCAGCGGGTCGTCATTCCTCTCGTCGGGTTGAGAATCAAGCGTAAAGCGGGTTTCGCCCTGACAGACAATCTCCACCACCCGCGTATGCCCACCGGCGATGGTCACCATCGCCGAGGCCTGTCCGGCGTGAACGCAGGCGCGGGAGTAGAGGATGTCATCGCACGGCTCCTGCAGCTTGACCTGCACCTGGCCGGCGTCCAGCAGCGCTTTGGCACGCACCAGCGCATCGGCAGTGGCATCTTTCAGTACCTCCAGTCCGGCGTGCGCGTTGCCGCCAATGGCCCCCAGTGCCGCCGCAATCGGCAACCCGACCATCCCGGTGCCAGGTACCGTCACGCCAAGGCCATTTTTCATCAGATTCGGTGAAACCCACGCCTCAATCTGTGTGACGTCACCCGGCAGAAGCTCCGCGGCCATCGCACAAGCCAGCGCCAGAGAGATCGGCTCGGTACACCCCAGTGCAGGTTTAACTTCCTCCTGCACCGCCCGAATAAATTGATTCCATAAAGATTGAGTTTGCTCTGACATCGTTACGACCTTGTTTGCCCTTAAGAAAACGCGAGGAAAGGAGAAACACACAGCAGCAGACCGGTGATGATAATGATCACCAGCGACACGCCTTTATATTTGTGCAGCGCCGGCACTTTGTAGACCAGCCACGCCGGAATCAAACACCCCACCATGCCGAAGATGGGGCTGCAAATAGAGGTGAAACTCAGTACCGGCGCGTTTAACACAATCGCGCTCCATGCCAGCAGAATGGCAAACAGCATGATGCCGCGCTGTACGGTGTTTTCGTTGATTTTCTCTGCCGGCATTTTGCGGCGCAGAATGTTCATCACAATGCCCTGCGTCGCTTCACGAAAGCCCAGGTACACGCCGAAGAACGCGGTCATGACGGCAAAAATATTCAGGATAACGCTGACAATTTTGACCCAGCCGGCACCGTCGCCACTGATAAACTGCGCGGCAATTGCCAGTGCGGAAATATTCTGTTCGTAGGCTTTGACCGCCTCATCATGCCCCATTGCCAGGGTGAACGAGACCGCGTAGAAAAAGACCGTCACGAAGAGGATCGCGAAGGCGATGTTCATCGCCCGCAGCGCTTTATGGCGCGCCACTTCAACCGATTTTTCGCGTGAACGATAGGAGATCACCATCGGGCTTAATGTCTGAATAAACAGAATCGACGTTAAGGTAAACGGCAACGTGATAATCGCGTTTTTAATGAGTAGCCCCACGGGTGGCAGCATGCCCACGTTGGCTAAATGCCAGAGGCCAATCATCGACAACCCGAGCGCCGCCACCACAAATAACTTGGTCAGCACCATCAGGCTGGAGACTTTAAACAGCAGTTTCTCGCCACGGGAGGAGATCGCCACCAGGATGCAGATCAGGAACAGACCGTAGAACGGATTTTCAGAGAGCAGCCCCTCCGTCACGCCGAAGGTGTGTAAATAGGAAGCGCTGTCGTTGGTGATGGCGGTGGAGTAGACGAACATCCAGATAACCAGCATCACGAAATAGAGCGCACCTAATAAGATGCCCCAGTTCTTACCGAGGTAGCCGCTGATGACGCTTGGATAATCTTTGCACTCCGGCGATTCTGCCAGCGTGTTAATAAACAGCCGCTGAAACAGGTACATGGCCGGATAGCCAATCACTGACGAAAGCAGAAACACCCACAGTCCCATCAGCCCCACCTGTACCGGGAGAAAAACAATCCCCGCGCCGATGGCCATTCCGATACTCATGATGACCCAGCCCGTATCGGTGCTGTCGAATTTAATGGCCTCCTGCCACTCGCTTTCACTCATCCCTGCCCGCTTTGCCGCGGGTGAATCGTTCACAATCACACTGCTGTTTGTTGCCGTATCCATAAGGCACTCGCTTATTTTGTAGGGTAACCAGTTGTTTTTATGGGATTCTGACCACCAGCGATAATGAGCCAGACTGCTGCAGGTGTGTGTTATTGGAATGGACAAATCATACGTGGAGAGCGGGAGAAAAAAGTCACAATATTTATAAGGCTTTTCGCAAGCGAGAGAAATAAATACTCTGATATGATGAATAATCGATGTGTTTTTCTAAAAGTGATGCCGATCAAGAAATAAAAAACCCGCGACATGCGCGGGTGTGTCATCAGTTAGCCAGCGCGTTCGCCATATCGGTTTTCACCTGTTTACGCTGCTCCGCTGTCAGAACCTGGCTGACATCAAAGTAGTATTTGACGCGGTAATAGCGGGTCTGCTCTTCAATTTTACTGAACGCGGCAAGCTGGTTTTTCACCGTGCTTTCATCCCATTTCCCGGTCTGGAACATCTCGATCAGCGCACCGTCTTTCACGCCGGTCATCGGGATCTTGCTGACATTTTGTTCCAGCGTCTGATGCAGCGCGTCGATCTTCTTAATCTGATCGTTGCTCAGCTTGAGGTGTTGCACCAGCGGATCCTGCGCCGGAGAGGGGGCAGCTTCAACGTCAGCGGCCTGTGCGGCAAAACTGCACGCCACCAGCGAGGCAGCAACCAGGGTGATACGGGTCATTTTCATCATCTTACTGTCCTTACATACTGTTTCAGGGAAAAAGCAGGCGCATTGTTTTTCAGAAGCGGATGAAGATGTGTGAGTAATTATATAAACATTTTTGTATGTTCCGCGGACAAAAAAGCCCCCTTAACCAAAGGGGGCCTGTTTCAGACGACGATCACAGTGCCTGGGTAAACGTCCTTGAGATCACGTCCTGCTGCTGCTCGCGCGTCAGCGCATTAAAGCGCACCGCATACCCTGAGACGCGAATGGTCAGGTTGGGATAGTTCTCCGGGTGCTCAATCGCCTCCATCAGCATCTCCCGGTTCATGACGTTAACGTTGAGGTGCTGTCCCCCCTCGATGGCCGCTTCGTGGTGGAAATACCCGTCCAGCAGCCCGACAAGGTTGGTTTTGCGCACTCTCTCATCCTTGCCCAGCGCCTGAGGCACGATGGAGAAGGTGTAAGAGATCCCGTCTTTCGCATAGGTAAACGGCAGCTTAGCGACGGAGGTTAACGAGGCCACCGCCCCTTTCCTGTCTCGTCCGTGCATCGGGTTCGCGCCCGGTGCGAATGGCGTACCGCCGCGGCGTCCGTCCGGCGTATTGCCGGTTTTCTGGCCGTAGACCACATTCGACGTAATGGTCAGGATCGACTGGGTCGGCACCGCGTTGCGGTAGGTCGGCAGCGCCTGAATTTTCTTCATAAAGCGTTCCACCAGGTCACAGGCAATGCTGTCCACGCGGTCATCATTGTTACCGTACTGCGGGTAGTCCCCTTCAATCACAAAATCGACCGCCAGGCCGGTATGGTCGCGTACGGGTTTTACCGTAGCGTATTTGATGGCGGACAGCGAGTCCGCCGCCACCGACAGCCCGGCGATACCGCAGGCCATGGTGCGGTAAACGTCCCGGTCGTGCAGCGCCATCAGCGAGGCTTCGTAGCTGTACTTATCGTGCATGTAATGAATGAGATTCAGCGCGCTAATGTACTGCACCGCCAGCCAGTCCATAAAGTGATCCAGGCTCGCCATCACGGTGTCGTAATCCAGCACCTCATCCAGCAGCGGCGCGGTTTTCGGCCCGACCTGGATCTTCAGCTTCTCATCCACCCCGCCGTTGATCGCATACAGCAGCGTTTTCGCCAGGTTAGCACGGGCGCCAAAGAACTGCATTTGCTTGCCGATCACCATCGGGCTGACGCAGCAGGCAATGGCGTAGTCGTCGCTGTTGAAATCCACGCGCATCAGGTCGTCGTTCTCATACTGCAGCGACGAGGTGTCGATCGACATCTGTGCAGCGTACTTCTTGAATGCGACGGGCAGTTGTTCGGACCACAGGATCGTCAGGTTTGGCTCCGGTGCAGGTCCCATCGTGTGCAGGGTATGCAGGTAACGGAAGCTGTTTTTGGTGACCAGCGTGCGGCCATCCAGCCCCATTCCGCCAATCACTTCGGTGGCCCAGACAGGATCGCCGGAGAAGAGCGTGTCGAACTCCGGAGTACGCAGGAAGCGCACCATGCGGATCTTCATGATGAAATGATCGATCAGTTCCTGCGCCTGGATCTCACTCAGGCGACCCGCCTGCATATCGCGCTCGAGATAAATATCCAGGAACGAGGCCGTGCGTCCCAGCGACATCGCCCCGCCGTTCTGGGATTTCACCGCGGCCAGATAGGCAAAGTAAACCCACTGTACCGCTTCCTGCGCATTCATCGCCGGGCGAGAAATATCGAAGCCATAGTTCGCTGCCATCTGCTGGATCTGCAGCAGTGCGCGTTTGTGTTCCGCCAGCTCTTCACGCAGGCGGATCGTCGCCTCCAGATCTTCACCCCGTTCGAGTTTGCCCTGCAGATCCGCGAACTGGCGCTCACGCTCGTGCACCAGATAGCGGATGCCGTACAGCGCCACGCGGCGGTAATCGCCGATGATGCGCCCGCGTCCGTAGCCGTCCGGTAGCCCGGTCAGCACGCCTGATTTACGACAGCGCATCATCTCGGGGGAGTAAACGTCAAAGACCCCCTGATTATGGGTTTTGCGGAGTTCGGTAAAGAGATATTCGAACTGCGGATCCATCTCGCGGCCATAGGCTTCGAATGAACTGCGGATCATATTGATCCCGCCGTACGGATGCAGCGCGCGTTTGAGCGGCTTATCGGTTTGCAGGCCGACGATCGTCTCCAGCTGCTGGTTAATATAGCCCGGTCCGTGGGCCGTGATGGTGGTGGCAATGTTGGTGTCAAAATCCACCGGCGCATGGGTGGCATTCTCCTGCCGAATGCCCACCATTACCTTCTCCCAGAGCGCCGTCGTTGCTGGCGTCGCCTGCGCGAGGAAAGTTTCGTCGCCTTCATAAGGGGTATAGTTATGCTGAATAAAATCGCGCACGTTGACGGTGTCTTTCCATTCTTCACCGCGAAACCCGGCCCATGCGTCGCTGTAAGGGGCAACGCGCGTATCGATTGCTACTTTCATGAATTTCTCGCTCTGTTAGGCATAAGCCGCAGCCGGAGTGACCTTCCCAAGACGGAGGGCATCCAGCGCGATCATTTTTTCTTCGTTGGTTGGGATCACCGCGCAGGCCACGCGGGACGAATCGGTGGTGATCACACGCTCACCTGTGCTGCCCGGCAGGGCATTTTTGGCTTCATCGAGGGTGATGCCAAAGACGGCCAGGTGTTCCGCCACCAGCGTGCGGATCAGTCTGGAGTTCTCACCAATCCCGCCGGTGAACACCACACCGTCCAGGCGGTGTAACGACGCCGCGTGCCCGGCAATATGCCGTGCGATACGGTGAACAAAGGTCTGGATCGCCAGCTGTGCCCGCTGATGTCCCTCATGCCAGGCCTTTTCGAGAGTTCGCAGATCGGAGGATATTCCCGAGATCCCCAGCAGGCCGGACTCTTTATTGACGACGCGTTCCAGATCCTCAAATGACTGTCCGGTCCGTTGGGCTATCCAGGCCATGGCGCCGAAATCAACGTCGCCACAGCGGGTCCCCATGATCAGCCCTTCCAGCGGCGTCATGCCCATGGAGGTATCCACGCTCTCACCATTGCGTACCGCGCAGATGGATGCCCCGTTGCCGAGATGGGCAATCACCAGCCCGCTGTCCTCAGGCGAAATCCCGAGCAGGGCATGCGCCTGCCCGGCAACGTAGCGGTGGGACGTCCCGTGGAAGCCATAGCGCCGTACGCCAAGTTCTTCAAAATAGCGGTACGGCAGCCCGTACAGATAGGCCTGCGGGGCCAGCGTCTGGTGGAAGCTGGTGTCAAACACCGCCACCTGCTGTATGCCCGGAAACAGGCGTTCGGCTGCCTCGACGCCGCTTAAGTTGGCGTAGTTATGCAGCGGCGCCAGCGAGGAAACCTGACGGATCTGCTCAATAACCTGTTCCGTGATAAGGGTCGACTCGCTGAAGAGGTCGCCGCCGTGCGCAATACGATGGCCAATCAGGGCCACGCTGCTCATCAGGTCACGCTTCTCCAGCTCCAGGGCGATGGCTGCCAGCGCCCCTTCGTAGTCATGGTGAGCCAGTCTGGCTGGCTCACCCCCATTCACGGAAATAAAGGCTTTTTCAGTGTTAATCCCGTCTGCAATGCCCGTCATCAGGGCATCACAACTGCTGGCATCGAGTACTGAAAACTTAACAGAGGACGATCCGCAGTTAATAACCAATACAACCGGAAACTCAATCATGGTGTTACTCCGCTCTTCCTGAGCCAGGGTTTAGAACAGTTTGTAGACGATGTTCAGGATGGTCAGCAGGCCCACAACCGTGACGAAGATGTTCTCGGGTCTGCCCTTATATTTCGCCATTGCCGGCGCTTTACGAATGGCATACATCGGCAACAGGCACAGCAGAGAGGCAATGATTGGCGCCCCCATGGCTTCGATAAGGTCGAGAATGTTCGGGTTAGCATAGGCAACGACCCAGGTCGACCCCATGATGAACACCATGCTGATGGTGTTCAGTTTGCCTACGGAGACTTTCTTCTTATCGCCCTTATAACCGAACTTCAGGATCAGGCCGTTCAGCCCTTCCAGCGTGCCCAGATAGTGGCCGAAGAAGGATTTGAAGATAGCGACCAGCGCAATGATGGAGGCACCGTATTCCAGCACCGTGGCAAACGTTGATTTAGTGCCTGACATGGTCGCAAAGTGGTTCGCCAGGTAAGAGAGCACGGGAATATTCTGCGCTTTGGCATCGGCCATGTTCTGCGGCGAGAGCGTGAACAGGCAGCTAAAGGCGAAGAACATCACCACTGCAACCATCAGCAAGCTGGCGCGACCGATGATTTTGGAACATTTCTGCTCGGTAAACGCTTTACCGAACTCGGGTTCGTACTCTTCACGTTTCGAGACCACAAACGAGGAGACGATGGGCGAGAAGTTGAAGGAGAAGACCATGATGGAGATCCCCAGCCAAACCGTCACCAGAATGCCGTCATGCCCGGTAAACGCGATATCACTCAGATTGACCTGGTCAATCACCGACGAGTTCCAGTAAGGGATCAGCGACAGGGAAATCAGCACCAGGCTGGCGATAAACGGGAACACCAGGAAGCTCATCACCTTCACCATCAGGTCTTTACCAAACCAGATAACAAAGGCCATCAGCAGCAGCAGGAACAGCGCCACTACGCCGCGGTTAAGCGCGGGCAACTGGAGCTGGTTTTCCCAGAAGGTCATAAAGGTGTTCGTAATGGTGACGCCGTAAATCCACAGCAGCGGGCAAATGGCGAAGAAGTAGAGGAACGTGATCACCACCCCACCGGTCTTACCAAAATGCTCTTCCACCGTTTCGGTGATGTTGCCAGACACGTTACTGCCGGACAGACACAGGCGCGCCAGCGCCCGGTGGCAATAAAACGCAATCGGGAAAGCGAGAACCAGCATCAGCAGGATAGGAATCAAGCCGCCGAAGCCTGCGCGAATCGGGAAGAACAGCACACCTGCGCCAATGGCGGTTCCAAACAGGCCAAGCGTCCAGGTGGTATCAGACTTACGCCAGGAGGACGTTTTTGTCTGGCCAACGATAATGCTTTCTGTGTTGCTCATAGGTCATCCTTTATGCGTCAACGAAGCCGGTAATTTGGGATACGCGGGAGAGATCGATATTGCCGCCGGAAATAATGCAAACGGTTTTACGCCCCTGAATATAGTGATCAAGCTTGCCGCTTAATAACGCCGCACAGGCCAGTGCGCCAGCACCTTCTGTAACCACTTTATTTCGCTGAATGAGGGCAATCATGCTGTTACGAATATCGTCTTCGCTGACCAGCACAATGTCATCGACTAATTCACGAACAATCTCGAAGGTTAATTTACCCGGGCGAGACACATCACATCCGTCGGCTAATGTACCGGTAACGCGGTGGTTAATGATTTCTCCTGCCTGATACGATGCGGCCATTCCATGTACGTTTTCAGACTGCACGCCGATAATATTAATGGTCGGGTTGATGGATTTAATGGCCGTTGCAATTCCGGCAATTAAACCGCCACCGCCGATGGGTACAATCACGTTATCCACATCATACAAATCTTCGAGAATTTCCAGGCCAATGGTGCCCTGGCCGGCAATCACTTTCGGATCGTCATACGGCGGGATAAAAATGCGCCCTTCCAGCTCCACGATTTCGCTGACTTTGGCGATGGTGTCGTTGAAGTTTTCGCCGTGCAGCACCACTTCAGCCGAGTAGTCACGGGTGGCGGCGACTTTAGATTTCGGCGCGCCCATCGGCATGACCACTTTGCCGTCGATACCGAGCATTGCACAGGAGAGCGACACGCCCTGCGCGTGGTTGCCTGCAGAACAGGCGACCACGCCTTTACGTTTTTCAGCTTCGGTCAGCGAACTTAATTTATTAAACGCACCGCGGATCTTGAAGGAGCCAGTACGCTGCATATTTTCAAACTTCAGGAATATCTCACCTTTACAGCGTTCGCTGAGATAATTTGAGCGCGGCATGCCGGTTTTATATATTTTGCCTGCCAGTCTTTTTCTGGCGTCCTGAATATCTTCAATGGTCACCGGGAGATCGTAGGTAATATGCATAATATCCTCGTTATAATAATTCATTTTCTTCAGGCAAAGTCAGGGTATCAGAGCACGGATAAAATAAGCTCTGGGTGTTTTTAAACAGGTTAACGCGTTATCAGAGGGTTATTTAATCATCGTCGTCTTTCACTGGTCAGTGACGCGTATTGTTTTGCCAGTTCGACTAATACTGACGCCGATTTCTTAATTCTGTAATTTTTTGACCACACGGCGGCATAACGCGCTATGGGTAATTCATCTTCCACCGGCAGTACAATAAACTGGTCGGAACCGAATGGCGCAATCATGTCGCAGGGAATAACCGTCAGGTAATCGGCATTCAGGACAAGGTTATAAATGGTCACGACGGAATCGGTCTGGACGATGTTTTCAATGCTGATGTGATTGTCTTGCAGAGTGGTCAGAAGTTCTTTGTAGTAGCCCATATCGGTTTGCGGCATCACCCACTGTTCATCCGTGAGTGATGCCAGTGTAGTCGAGCCGGTGCACGTTCGTGATTTGTTGGCTACCAGGACAAACTCAGACTCAAACAGCGGCTCGACATGAAGATCCTGCAGCAGCATTTCATCACTTAAGGTGCCGATGGCAAAATCCAGCCGACCGTCGCGAATGGCCGGCAGGAAAGAGGACAGCTGAGCTTCGTACATCGAGACGCGCGCTTTCGGGAACACTTCCTTGAATTTTTTGATCATTTCGGACAGGAAGGTGAAGCCAATGAGCGACGGGTAACCAAAGGAGACATCCATGACGGTACTGAAACTGAGGCTGTTAATCTCGCTCACCATGTTTTTCATCTCACGGGTGATCGACTCAGAGTACGAGAGTAATACCTGGCCTGCCGCAGTCAGTTTAACGCCGGTGTTTTTGCGCACCATGACTTCAACGCCAAAGTAAGATTCGATATCGCTGATAATTTTGCTGACGGCAGGTTGCGTCAGGCCCAGTTGTCTTGCAGCAGAACCAATGGAGCCACTTTTAATGACTTCCTGAAATACCACGAGGTGCTGTGTTTTCGGTAGAATAATAGTGTTCATAATATTCTGCGCTTATTTCCCTATGACGGGGTGGATTCTACTCAATATGGCTAACGGGGGTATGTGCTGTTACTCACAATTTGCTTTTTCACACCCTTAATCAGCATAACGATAATCCTTTAAAACACCTTATTATCAATGGGTTACATTAATATAAATACGCCATAATGCTGATATTGATCAACAAAAAGAGCAGTAATAAATTTATTTTATGGCGATAACACAGGTAAATTTTTCGGCGTTAAAAAAATCGATAAAGACTATCTTTCAGGCAATTAAAGATTAATAAATAACCGTAATTCGTTTAAAACATTCTTTCAATTTATCAAATTTGTCTGCGGTGATTTTGCTGACTTTCGGGAAACAGTGGAATGCATCACACATTCATGAGCTAAATGTTTTTGAATTCAATATACATATATCAAATAAGAAAACATTCACGATCATAAAAGCAACATTCATAACAAATTAACAATACTGCAGAATCAGGATTCTTTAGCGCGAAATTTTGTGATTACGATCGCCAGCAGATGCGAAAAAGAGGATTAAGGGGTGAAAGCAGTGAAATGTGCTTAATGTCGCAAATATGATAATTGATGTCGTTTGAGCGATGCATCGGGTGGCCCTTGCTTGCAATTTCTAAGGCCGATAAAAGAAAAACCCCGCCGAAGCGGGGTTGTGTAAAAAGTTGAAGCTGACCGATAAGCCGCGTTCTTTCATAGAAAGCGGAGTGGACAGTCATTCATCTCATTTAGTGCAGATAGCAAAAACCCCGCCGTAGCGGGGTTTTGTAAGAAGTTGAAGCTGACCGATAAGCCGGGTTCTTTCTTAGAAAGCGGAGTGGACAGTCATTCATCTCATTTAGCGCAGATAGCAAAAACCCCGCCGAAGCGGGGTTTTGTAAAAAGTTGAAGCTGACCGATAAGCCGGGTTCTGTCGTGGACAGTCATTCATCTAGGCCAGCAATCGCTCACTGGCTCAAGCAGCCTACCCGGGTTCAGTACGGGCCGTACCATGTGAACCCCTATTTGGCCTTGCTCCGGGTGGAGTTTACCGTGCCACGGACTGTTGCCAGCCGCGCGGTGCGCTCTTACCGCACCCTTTCACCCTTACCTGATCCCGCTTGCGCGGGCCATCGGCGGTTTGCTCTCTGTTGCACTGGTCGTGGGTTTCCCCCCCAGGCGTTACCTGGCACCCTGCCCTATGGAGCCCGGACTTTCCTCCCCTCCGCCCGTCTCCCCCCGAAAGGGGACGACGACGAAGCGGCGACTGTCTGGTCAGCTTCGGCGCGCAGTATAGAGGGTTTGTGCCCCGCTGTCACCCTTGGGCGTGCATCCCTATCTGCAAAGTGGCGGCGATATTGCGCGAGGCGCGGTAAATATTGTCAAACGCCCCACGGTAAGCCTCTTCCAGCGACTCGACGCGGCTCAACACGCTGAACACCGCGTCGATGCCATACTGATGCACGACCCCCACATCCCGGGTCAGACTGCCGGCAATGCCGATCACCGGCTTATGGTATTTTTTGGCGATACGGGCGATACCGACGGGCACTTTGCCCTGAATGCTCTGGCTGTCAATGCGCCCTTCGCCCGTCAGTACCAGCGTGCAGTCGTGAATATGTTCTTCGAGGTTAAGTGCCTGGGTGACAATCTCAATACCGCTCTTCAGTTCCGCGCCGAGGAAGGCCATCAGGGCCGCCCCCATGCCTCCCGCGGCACCCGCACCGGGAACCTGCTTCACGTCAATTCGCAGAGATTTTTTTATCACATCGGCATAGTGGCTGAGATTAGCGTCGAGAGTGAGGATCATCTCCTCTGTCGCCCCTTTTTGCGGGCCAAAGATACGGGAAGCGCCTCTCTCGCCAACCAGCGGATTCGTGACGTCGCACGCGACGTGGATTGTGCAATCTTTTAGCCTGGCGTCGAGGCCGGAGAGATCGACGCTGTTGAGCGTCATCAGGCTGCCGCCGCCATAACCCATTTCAGTGCCGTTGGCGTCGCAGAGCGTGGCCCCCAGCGCCTGCATCATTCCGGCGCCGCCGTCGTTGGTGGCACTGCCGCCAATGCCGATAATGATATGTCGGGCACCTTTATCCAGCGCGCTGAGAATAAGCTCCCCGGTCCCCCGGGACGTGGTGACGAGCGGGTTACGTTGGGTGGCCGGGACCAGTGCCAGACCGCTGGCGGCGGCCATCTCAATAAATGCCGTGCGGCCATCGCCGGACATACCCCAGCGGGCGTTTACCTGTTCACCCAACGGGCCCGTGACCCGAGCATGCTGTTCTGTGCCCTGGGTGGCGGCGATCATCGCGTCAACCGTACCTTCCCCGCCGTCAGCAACCGGCACCGAAACATAAAGTGCATCGGGGAAAATTTCCCGAAATCCTTTTTCAATCGCCTGAGCAACCCCGGAGGCAGAAAGGCTTTCTTTCCAGGAATCTGGCGCGATTACGATTTTCATAGTTGTCGCCTGTTACCGCACTCGGCAAAAATAGCGGACGCGTTCCCGCGTCCGTTTTTATTAGCGAGAGACTTCCACCTTCGCCAGTTTTTCGTAGTAGCACGCAATCGCGCTGTGGTCGGCAGTGCCCAGACCATCCGCGCGCAGGGCCTGCATCATTTCCATAACGGCGGCGGTCAGCGGCAGCTGCGCGCCCACGCCGTGGGAGGTATCCAGGGCATTCGCCAGATCTTTAATGTGCAGGTCGATTCTAAAACCGGGCTTGAAGTTACGATCCATCACCATGGGCGCTTTGGCATCCAGCACGGTGCTGCCCGCCAGGCCGCCACGGATCGCCTGATACACCAGATCAGGGTTAACGCCCGCTTTGGTGGCCAGCGTCAGCGCTTCCGACATTGCGGCAATGTTCAGCGCCACAATCACCTGGTTTGCCAGCTTGGTGACGTTACCCGCCCCGATATCGCCGGTATGCACCACGGATCCCGCCATGGCTTTCATCAGGTCGTAGTATTTGTCGAAAACAGCTTTGTCGCCGCCAACCATCACCGACAGGGTGCCGTCGATGGCTTTGGGCTCTCCGCCGCTGACCGGGGCATCCAGCATATCGACGCCCTTCGCGTTTAGCGCCTCACTGATTTCACGGCTTGCCAGCGGCGCGATAGAACTCATGTCAATCACCACCAGGCCGGGTTTGGCACCGTCAATGATGCCGTTCTCCCCCAGGGCCACCTCTTTCACATGCGGGGAGTTTGGCAGCATGGTGATAATGACATCGCACTGCTCAGCAATCGCTTTGGCGTTTGCTGCGGTTTCTGCGCCTGCGGCAATCACCTCGGCCACGGCTTGCGGATTATGGTCTGCAACCACCAGGGAGTAACCTGCTTTGATGAGGTTTTTACTCATGGGTTTACCCATGATCCCAAGGCCAATAAAACCCACTTTCAGCGTCATAATTCGTTTCCTCAATGATGGTTATTTTTTAAAGGCGTCCGCTAACTTCTGCGTGGCCGAGCGGAATACGCCGAGGTCGCTACCGACGGCAACGAAGGTCGCGCCCCACTCCAGATAGCGACGGGCATCAGCCTCAACCGGCGCCAGAATGCCGCACGGTTTGCCGTGCGCGTTGGCACGGGCAAAGATGTGCTGAATAGCGCGCTGCACCTCCGGATGACCCGCATTGCCCAGATGGCCGAATGCCGCAGCAAGATCGCTTGGGCCAACGAAGATGCCATCCACACCGTCGGTGGCAGCGATAGCGTCGACGTTATCGACCCCCTGCTGGCTCTCAATCTGTACCAGGATGGTGATGTTGCTGTTGGACTGTGTGAAGTAGTCCGGGACGGTGCCAAACATATTGGCACGATGTGAAACGGAGACCCCGCGGATCCCTTCCGGCGGATAACGCGTTGACGCCACGGCCTGCACCGCCTCCTCTTCCGTTTCCACAAACGGGATCAGGAAGTTGTAGAACCCAATATCCAGCAGACGTTTGATGATTACCGGCTCGTTGGTCGGGACGCGAACCACTGGCGCGCTATGGCTCCCTTTGAGCGCCATTAACTGCGGAATAAAGGTGCTGATATCGTTCGGCGCATGTTCGCCGTCCAGCACCAGCCAGTCGAAACCGGCCAGGCCCAGTACTTCGGTGCTGATGGGGCTTGCCAGCGCGGACCAGCAACCAATCTGGACCTGGTGCGCCGCGAGGGCCGCTTTAAACTTATTCGGGAAGATATCATTATTCATCACGTTTACCTTTTTAATTCCGCAGTCTTATTCAGGTTCATATTTATATTTTCAGACGCAGCGTCAGCGTTATATTTATTTCCTGACATAATTTAGGCGTTATAAAATCGTCATTCAGTATAATCCTCACGTCATGACAGCACATTGTTTTAATGCTCAAGCATTGCGGCGTGTTTTGATAATATTTTGAGCATATGCACAACGTGATGGGCGCTGATGCACAGAATCAGGCATTGCTGGCCGGGTGGCATCTGCGCCGGGTTTAAGGAGCGATCGGGATCACATTTTGATATCTCGTCTCCTGACATTCTTTATTGACTCAAGCCGCGTCTTTATTTCTGCGATAAGAAAATAAACATCCCCTGGCTGCATTTACTATCAGACATTTTGCTGGAGAATATTGAACAATGGCCGACATTGAAATTCGACAAGCGTCGCCGACGGCGTTCTATATCAAAGTTCACGACACGGATAATGTGGCGATAATTGTTAACGACAACGGTCTAAAAGCGGGCACCCGTTTCCCGGATGGGCTGGAGCTCACTGAACATATTCCGCAGGGGCATAAAGTCGCTCTGGTGGATATCCCGGCCCACGGTGAAATCGTGCGGTATGGCGAAGTTATCGGGTATGCGGTTCGCGCCATTCCTCAGGGGAGCTGGATTGAGGAGTCGCTGGTTGAGCTACCCGAAGCGCCGCCGCTGAACACGCTACCCCTGGCCACTCGGGTTCCTGAGCCACTGCCCCCGCTGGAAGGGTACACATTCGAAGGGTACAGGAATGCGGACGGCAGCGTAGGCACCAAGAATCTGCTCGGTATCACCACCAGCGTGCACTGTGTGGCAGGCGTGGTGGATTACGTGGTGAAAATCATTGAGCGCGACCTGCTGCCGAAATACCCGAATGTCGACGGCGTGGTAGGTCTGAACCATCTGTACGGCTGCGGCGTGGCCATCAATGCTCCGGCGGCCGTGGTACCGATTCGTACCATCCATAACATCGCGCTGAACCCGAATTTCGGTGGCGAAGTGATGGTCATTGGTCTGGGTTGCGAAAAGCTGCAGCCAGAGCGTCTGCTGCAGGGCACCGAAGATGTGAATGCCATTCCGGTCGACGAGGCCAGCATTGTTCGTTTACAGGATGCGCATCACGTCGGATTCCGTTCAATGGTTAACGATATCCTTCAGGTGGCGGAGCGCCATCTGGAAAAACTGAACCAGCGCCAGCGCGAGACCTGCCCGGCGTCAGAGCTGGTGATAGGCACCCAGTGCGGCGGCAGCGATGCGTTTTCAGGCGTCACGGCGAACCCGGCGGTGGGCTATGCCTCGGATCTGTTTGTCCGCTGTGGCGCCACGGTGATGTTCTCCGAAGTGACCGAAGTGCGTGATGCCATCCATTTGCTCACCCCACGCGCCATCAATGAAGAGGTGGGCAAACGCCTGCTTGAGGAGATGGCCTGGTACGATAACTATCTCGACATGGGACAAACCGATCGCAGCGCCAACCCCTCTCCGGGCAATAAAAAAGGCGGTCTGGCGAACGTGGTGGAAAAAGCCCTCGGCTCGATTGCCAAATCCGGCCAGAGCGCCATTGTTGAAGTGCTCTCCCCGGGCCAGCGCCCCACCAGACGCGGCCTGATTTACGCCGCGACCCCGGCCAGCGACTTTGTCTGTGGCACACAGCAGGTGGCGTCCGGCATTACGGTACAGGTCTTTACCACCGGGCGCGGCACGCCGTACGGGCTGATGGCAGTACCAGTGATTAAAATGGCCACCCGTACCGAGCTGGCAAACCGCTGGTATGACCTAATGGACATCAACGCGGGCACCATTGCCACTGGCGAAGAGAGTATTGAGGATGTCGGCTGGAAGCTGTTCCACTTCATTCTGGACGTGGCAAGCGGCCGTAAGAAGACATTCTCCGATCAATGGGGATTACATAACCAGCTGGCGGTGTTTAACCCGGCACCGGTGACGTGACCGCTTTCCCCCTCTCCCAAAGAGAGGGGGGCAACTTAGCCCTTCACCAACACCACATCTATTCCGCTCTTACGCAACCCTTCCAGGCTCTCAGGCGGAATCCCTTCATCGACGATAATCATATCGATTCTCTGGGTATCGATGATTTTATGCAGGCTCGAACGGTTAAATTTGCTGGAGTCAGTGACCACGATAATACGCTCTGCCACCTCGCACATCCGCCGGTTCAGTCGGGCTTCATCTTCATTGTGGGTACTGACGCCGCGATCGAGGTCGATGGCATCGACCCCCAGAAAAAGCAGATCAAAGTGGTAATTCTGTAAGGACTGCTCTGCCTGGTCGCCGTAAAAGGATTGCGACTGGCGGCGCAAGTGCCCACCGGTCATCAGCAGCTCCACCCCTTCCGCTTCCAGTAATGCATTCGCCACGTTCATTCCGTTGGTCATGGCAATCACATCCGTGTGCTGACGCAGCATACGGGCGATTTCAAACGTCGTGGTTCCGGAATCCAGAATGATGCGATGACCCGGCTTCACCAGCGCGGCGGCCGCCTGCGCGATACTGCGCTTAACTGCAGTATTGAGCGAACTTTTGTCCTCCACGGAGGGTTCAGTGCCAGGCGCATTGCCTTCACAAATCAGCGCTCCACCATAAGCACGAACGGCAATGCCCTGCTTCTCAAGAAACGCCAGGTCGTTACGGATCGTCACCGTGGAAACGCCATATAAATGAGAAAGATCGTTAACCTGCACGCTTCCCTGTGCCCGCAACCGCTGAATGATCTGCTCTCGCCTTTCACTGGTGCCGGTGACGCGCTTCTCCGCGGATGAATCGGTGCTGCTCATGCGAGCTCCTTAATAAATGGTCTTTCGTTTCATTTCGTTTTGTCTATTAACGCCTTTCTTTTATGGGAATGCAAGCCCTGCCTGCTTCCAGTCAGCGCACTCTCTCGTCGCTGAAACCTTTCATTATGTTTCTTTTGTGAAACAGATCGGAAAACTATTATCTTTCGTTTTATTTTTATACCACCATGATGCAGGATTAAATGAAACAAAACGAAAGATGAAAACCATCACCATCCGAAATGGAGAGGAAAGTGAAACATCTGACAGAAATGGTGGAACAACATAAACGGGGGAATGCGAACGGGATTTATGCCGTTTGTTCCGCACATCCACTGGTACTTGAAGCCGCAATTCGTTACGCCCAACTGCATCACACGCCGCTGCTGATTGAAGCCACCTCTAATCAGGTGGATCAATTTGGCGGTTACACCGGTATGACGCCCGCCGATTTTCACGGGTCCGTCTGTAAGCTGGCGGAATCCCTTGGTTTCCCGACATCGCAACTGATCCTCGGCGGCGATCATTTAGGGCCAAACCGCTGGCAAAACCTGCCTGCCCGGCAGGCGATGGCGAATGCCGAAGATCTGATCAGAAGCTATGTCGCTGCCGGGTTTAAAAAGATCCACCTCGACTGCAGCATGTCCTGCGAAGACGATCCAGTACCGTTAACCGACGCCATCGTTGCCGAGCGCGCGGCGCGCCTGGCGAAAATTGCGGAGAAAACCAGCCTGGCGCACGCTGATGTCGCTGACCTGGTCTATGTCATCGGTACGGAAGTGCCGGTTCCGGGCGGCGCGCATGAAACGCTCACCGAGCTTTCCGTCACGACCCCAGAAGCCGCGCGTGCCACCCTTGAAGCTCACCGCCACGCGTTCGAGAAAGAAGGGTTAAGCGACATCTGGCCACGCATTATTGGCCTGGTGGTTCAGCCTGGCGTTGAGTTTGACCACGCACATGTGTGTGACTATCAACCGCAAAACGCCGTCGCCCTGAGCCATATGGTTGAAGCTTACGACACGCTGATATTTGAAGCGCACTCTACCGACTACCAGACACCGCAGGCGCTGCGCCAGCTGGTGAAAGATCACTTCGCCATCCTCAAAGTTGGCCCGGCACTGACCTTTGCCCTGCGTGAAGCGTTGTTCTCGCTGGCCGCCATTGAAGAAGAGTTGCTGCCTGCAAAAGCCTGTTCGGGCCTGCGTCATGTCCTGGAAAACGTGATGCTCGATCGCCCCGAATACTGGCAAAGCCATTATCACGGTGATGGCAATGCGCGACGCCTGGCACGCGGGTATAGCTACTCCGATCGGGTGCGCTATTACTGGCCGGACAGCCAGATCGACGAAGCCTTTGCGCGACTGGTACGCAACCTGGCAGACGAACCGATCCCGCTGCCGCTGATCAGCCAGTACCTGCCGTTGCAGTACAGCAAAGTTCGCGAGGGTGCTCTCAAGTCGACACCACGGGACCTCATCCTCGACCACATTCAGGACATACTCCAGCAGTACCATGCCGCCTGCGAAGGCATAACGACTCAAAACGCATAATTAAAAAGAGGAAAGCGCTATGCCAAACATTGTCTTATGCCGCATCGATGAACGCCTGATCCACGGTCAGGTAGGTGTGCAATGGGTTGGGTTTGCGGGGGCCAACCTGGTGCTGGTCGCTAATGATGAAGTCGCTGAGGATCCGGTTCAACAAAACCTGATGGAGATGGTGCTCGCAGAAGGGATCGCCGTGCGTTTCTGGTCGCTGCAAAAAGTGATCGACAACATTCATCGCGCTGCCGAGCGCCAGAAAATTCTGCTGGTCTGCAAATCACCCGCGGATTTTCTGACGCTGGTCGAAGGCGGCGTGCCCATCACCCGTATCAACGTAGGAAACCTGCATTACGCCAGTGGCAAAAAACAAATTGCCAAAACGGTCTCTGTCGATGCGAACGATATCGCCGCATTTAACGGCCTGAAAGCCGCCGGAGTGGAATGCTTCGTTCAGGGTGTTCCGACTGAGACTGCTTTGGATCTCTTTAAACTGCTCTGAGGGATTCACAATGGAAATTAGTCTCTTGCAGGCATTCGCGCTGGGCATTCTCGCCTTTATCGCGGGCCTGGATATGTTTAACGGGTTAACACACATGCACCGCCCGGTGGTGCTCGGGCCGCTGGTTGGCCTCATTCTGGGCGATCTGCACACCGGTATTTTAACGGGCGGTACGCTGGAGCTGGTCTGGATGGGGCTGGCTCCGCTGGCCGGCGCGCAACCGCCAAACGTCATTATCGGCACGATTGTCGGCACCACGTTTGCGATCAGCACCGGTGTGAAGCCGGATGTCGCCGTTGGGGTTGCAGTCCCGTTTGCGGTTGCGGTACAGATGGGGATCACTTTCCTGTTCTCCGTCATGTCCGGGGTGATGTCCCGCTGTGACCGCATGGCAGCCAATGCGGACACGAACGGCATCGAAAGGGTCAACTATCTGGCACTGCTGGCGCTCGGTATCTTCTATTTTCTGTGTGCCTTCCTGCCGATCTACTTTGGCGCTGAACACGCGAAAACCGCCATTGATGTGCTGCCGGAACGTCTGATTGACGGCCTCGGCGTCGCCGGCGGCATCATGCCCGCAATTGGCTTCGCCGTATTGCTGAAAATCATGATGAAAAACGTCTATATCCCTTACTTTATCATCGGCTTTGTTGCCGCAGCCTGGTTGAAACTGCCGGTGCTGGCGATTGCCGCGGCTGCGCTGGCAATGGCGCTGATTGACCTGATGCGTAAATCGCCTGAACCGGCGACACCTGCAGCCCAGAAAGAGGAATTCGAAGATGGCATCTAATCAAACTACGCTGCCTGGCGTTTCTGACCACGAAGAGACGCTGCTCACGGGCGTGAATGAAAACGTCTATGAAGATCAACATATTGGTGCCGAGCTGACGAAAAAGGATATTAACCGTGTCGCCTGGCGTTCGATGCTGCTGCAGGCCTCGTTTAACTATGAACGTATGCAGGCTTCCGGCTGGCTGTATGGCCTCCTGCCCGCGCTGAAAAAGATCCATACCAACAAGCGGGATCTGGCCCGCGCCATGAAAGGCCATATGGGCTTCTTCAATACGCATCCATTTCTGGTGACATTTGTCATTGGCATCATCCTGGCGATGGAGCGCTCCAAGCAGGATGTCAACAGTATCCAGAGCACCAAGATTGCCGTGGGGGCACCGCTTGGCGGCATTGGCGATGCCATGTTCTGGCTTACGCTATTGCCAATTTGCGGCGGGATCGGCGCAAGCCTTGCCCTGCAAGGCTCCATACTGGGTGCGGTGGTCTTTATTGTGCTGTTTAACGTAGTGCATCTTGGCCTGCGTTTTGGCCTGGCACATTACGCCTACCGGATGGGTGTGGCAGCCATCCCGCTGATTAAAGCCAATACCAAAAAGGTCGGTCACGCGGCTTCCATCGTGGGGATGACGGTCATTGGCGCGCTGGTGGCAACCTACGTACGTCTCAACACCACGCTTGAAATCAAGGCCGGGGATGCGGTGGTCAAGCTGCAAGCCGACGTTATCGACAAACTGATGCCCGCTTTCCTGCCGCTGGTCTATACCCTGACCATGTTCTGGCTGGTTCGTCGCGGCTGGACCCCACTGCGCCTGATCGGTATCACCGTGGTGCTGGGGGTTGTCGGTAAGTTCTGTCACTTCCTGTAAAGCAAAGAGGTCGCAATGTTAGGCATTATTTTGACGGGTCACGGCGGGTTTGCCAGCGGGCTTGAACAGGCGATGAAACAAATCCTCGGCGAGCAGCCGCAGTTTATCGCCATCGATTTTCCTGAAAGCTCCACCACCGCGCGGCTGACCGCGCAGCTTGAACAGGCAGTCAGTGAACTGGACGGGCAGCACGATATTGTGTTTCTCACCGATCTGCTCGGGGGGACGCCGTTTCGAGTGGCATCAACGCTCGCCATGAAAAGACCCGGCAGCGAGGTGATTACCGGTACAAACCTGCAGCTGTTGCTTGAGATGGTGCTGGAGCGCGACGGGTTAAGCAGCGAAGCCTTTCGTCTGCAGGCCCTGGAATGCGGGCATCGCGGCCTGACCAGCCTGGTGGATGAGCTGGGGCGCTGTCGTGAGGAAGCCCCCGCTGAGGAAGGGATATGAGTCAGGTGCTGCGCGCGCGTCGTCTGCTGACCGAGCAGGGCTGGCTGGAGGATCACCAGCTACGCATGGAGAGCGGAATTATCACCGCCATCGAGCCGATCCCAGCTGGCGTGCATGCCCGGGATGCCGACCAGCTTTGCCCGGCGTATATCGATACCCACGTTCACGGTGGCGCGGGTGTGGACGTGATGGATGATGCCCCAGAGGTGCTGGACACGCTGGCGATGCATAAAGCGCGTGAAGGCACAGGGGCTTTTTTACCGACGACCGTCACCGCACCGCTGGAGACTGTCCACCGGGCGCTCGCACGCATCGCCCGGCGCTGTATGTCCGGGGGGCCCGGCGCGCAGATACTGGGCAGCTATCTTGAAGGTCCCTATTTTACGCCACAGAACAAAGGGGCACATCCGCCTGCGCTGTTTCGTGAGCTGGATGTCAGCGAACTGGACTCGCTGATTGAAGTATCGCAACACACCCTCAGGGTTGTCGCTCTGGCACCGGAGAAACCCGGTGCGTTGCAGGCCATTCGCCACCTTACGCAGCGTGGGATACGGGTCATGCTGGGTCACAGCGCCGCGACGTACGATCAAACGCTTGCCGCTTTTGAGGCGGGCGCTGATGGGCTGGTGCACTGTTATAACGGCATGACCGGGCTCCATCATCGTGAACCCGGTATGGTCGGTGCAGGCTTGACGGACCCGCGGGCATGGCTGGAACTGATTGCCGACGGGCATCACGTTCACCCGGGCGCTTTGCGGCTGTGCGCCTGCTGCGCCAAAGAGCGAATCGTTCTGATTACCGATGCCATGCAGGCCGCAGGGATGCCCGACGGACGTTACAGGCTGTGTGGCGACGAGGTCAACATGCACGGTGGGGTGGTACGCACCGCTTCCGGTGGGCTTGCAGGCAGTACGCTGTCTCTCGATGCCGCCGTGCGCAATATGGTGGCGCAGGCGGGAATAACGCCAGCGGATGCGATCCATATGGCCTCGCTGCACCCTGCCCGATTGCTGGGTATTGATCGCCAGCTCGGTTCATTAAAACCGGGCAAGCGTGCCAATATGATTGCGCTGGATGAAGGTTTCCACCTTCAGCAGATCTGGATCCAGGGTTTGGCTCTCCCCCTTTAGACCTTTCATTATCTCGTTATTGGGCCTTGCGGCAAGCGATCGCAAGGTCTTTCTTTTCCTTTCCTTAATCATTGCCTTTTCTTTGCCGATCACACTTTTCGTTTTATTTCTTTTCTTTCATTGAACTTTCGATTTCTTTTCTATAGATTTTATTTAACTGCTTAAGTGAACAAGTGAAACGAAACGAAAGATAGCGACACGTTTGCCAGCGTCTGATGTGGAATTCACACGACTAAGGACTGAGTTATGTCAGAAACCAACACTACCGCCACCACCGGCACATGGACCGAAGAAGAGATCCGCCAGCAACCTGCCAGCTGGATCCGCTCACTCAACAATATCGATAACCTGCGCGCGTCGATCGATAACTTCCTGACGCCGCTGCTGCGCAAGCGCGAGCTGCGGATCGTGTTGACGGGGGCAGGCACCTCGGCCTTTATCGGCGACATCATTTCGCCCTGGCTCGCCAGCCACACCGGGAAAAACATTACCGCCGTACCGACGACCGATCTGGTCACGAATCCGATGGACTACCTGAGCGCCGCACACCCGCTGCTGCTGGTGTCGTTTGCCCGTTCCGGCAATAGTCCGGAAAGCGTAGCCGCCGTTGAACTGGCAAACCAGTGTGTGCCGGAGTGCTACCACCTGTCGATCACCTGTAATGAGGCGGGAAGCCTTTATCAGACCGCGGTAAACAGCGATAACGCGTATGCGCTGCTGATGCCTGCCGAAACACACGATCGCGGGTTCGCGATGACCAGCAGCATTACCACCATGATGGCAAGCTGCCTGGCAGTCTTCGCCCCGGAGACGATCAACAGCCATACCTTCCGCGATGTGGCCGAACGCTGCCAGACGATCCTCACGTCACTGGGCGATTTCAGCCAGAGCGTCTTTGGCAACGATCCGTGGAAAAGGATCGTCTATCTGGGAAGCGGGGGTCTGCAGGGGGCCGCTCGTGAATCGGCGCTGAAGGTGCTGGAGCTGACGGCAGGCAAGCTGGCGGCGTTCTACGATTCCCCAACCGGTTTCCGCCATGGCCCTAAATCGCTGGTGGATCGCGAAACGCTGGTGGTGGTGTTTGTCTCCAGCCATCCGTATACGCGGCTGTACGATCTGGATCTGCTTGCTGAGCTGCGCCGCGATCGTCAGGCCATGCGCGTGGTGGCCATTGCCGCCGAAACCGATCCGGTCGTTGAGGCTGGCCCGCATATCCTGCTGCCCCCTGCTCGCACGTTTATCGATATGGAGCAGGCTTTCTGCTTCCTGATGTACGCCCAGGTCTTTGCTCTGTCCCAGTCACTTCGTGTGGGCAATACCCCGGATACACCGTCCGCCAGCGGCACGGTTAACCGTGTCGTGCAGGGCGTCGTTATTCATCCGTGGCAGGCTTAAGAGGATCCGATCATGAGTATTATTTCGACAAAATATCTTCTGCTGGACGCCCAGGCGAAAGGCTATGCCGTACCGGCGTTCAACATCCATAACGCGGAGACGATCCAGGCGATCCTCGAAGTGTGTAGTGAAATGCGATCGCCGGTGATCCTCGCGGGCACGCCGGGCACCTTTAAGCACATTGCACTGGAAGAGATCTACGCCCTGTGCAGCGCGTACTCCACCACTTACGAGATGCCGCTGGCGCTGCACCTCGATCATCACGAATCGCTCGACGACATTCGTCGCAAAGTTAACGCGGGTGTGCGCAGCGCGATGATCGACGGCAGCCACTATCCGTTTGAGCAAAACGTAAAGCTGGTGAAATCAGTGGTCGACTTCTGCCACCTCAACGATTGCAGCGTTGAAGCCGAACTGGGCCGCCTGGGCGGCGTGGAAGATGACATGAGCGTGGACGCTGAAAGCGCGTTTCTGACCGACCCGCAGGAAGCGAAACGCTTCGTTGCGCTGACCGGCGTCGACAGCCTGGCCGTGGCCATCGGAACCGCTCACGGTCTTTATACCAAACGTCCAAAAATCGACTTCCGGCGGCTGGCTGAAATCCGCGACGTGGTGAGCGTACCGCTGGTGCTGCACGGGGCGAGTGATGTGCCGGATGACGATGTTCGCCGCACCATAGAGCTGGGCGTTTGCAAAGTGAACGTGGCAACCGAGCTAAAAATTGCGTTCTCTGGCGCCGTTAAGGCCTGGTTTGCTGAGAACCCGCAGGGCAACGATCCGCGTTTCTACATGCGGGTTGGCATGGATGCCATGAAAGACGTGGTCAGAAGCAAAATCACCGTGTGCGGCTCGGCGAACCGATTGCTGCTTCCGGCGGAAGCCTGATCTCATCGCATAGAACATCAGTAACTCAAAAATAACTATAAGCCTCGCAAATATGAAGGCGCGTCCTTAAGCCAGAAAGCGCCTTCCATTACGATAAATAATTCCGAGGAGTCCCTACATGACACAGGAAAAGTCGTTTAAATCGAAAGCGTGGGAGTTTTTTCAGAGCCTGGGAAAGACCTTTATGTTCCCGGTCTCCCTTCTGGCCTTTATGGGGTTATTGCTGGGTATCGGTAGTTCTGTTACCAGCCCCTCCACCCTCAAAAGTTTCCCCTTTCTGGGCGGCGAATTAACTCAGCTCACCTTTGGCTTTATTGCCATGGTCGGCGGCTTCGCCTTTACCTATCTTCCCCTCATGTTTGCCATGGCGATCCCAATGGGACTGGCCAGACGCAACAAAGCAGTGGGCGCATTTGCCGGGTTTGTTGGCTATATGCTGATGAACATGAGCATCAATTATTACCTGATTGCGACCCACCAGCTTGCCGATGCCGCCTCCATGAGACAAGTCGGGCAATCGATGGTACTGGGCATTCAAACCCTGGAGATGGGTGTGCTGGGTGGTATCGTGGTTGGGGTCATTACCTTTTTCCTGCACGAGCGTTTTCAGGATACCGTTTTACACGACGCGTTCGCCTTCTTTAGCGGCATTCGTTTTGTGCCAATTATCACCGCCCTCACCCTCTCACTGGTGGGGCTGTTTATTCCCCTGCTGTGGGAGTACGTTGCGCTGGGCATTACCGGGATTGGCCATATTATCCAGAGCACCAGCGTGTTCGGCCCGTTCCTCTACGGCGTGGGGGTACTACTGCTCAAACCCTTTGGCCTGCACCATATTTTGCTGGCGATGGTGCGCTTTACGCCCGCGGGCGGTATTGAAATGGTCAATGGTCATGAAGTCGCCGGGGCGCTGAACATTTTCTACGCCGAACTGAAAGCGGGTCTGCCGTTCAGCCCGCACGTTACCGCGTTCCTGTCGCAGGGCTTTATGCCGACCTTTATCTTCGGCTTACCGGCGGTGGCATACGCCATCTATCGCACGGCCCGCCCGGAAAACCGCCCGGTGATTAAAGGCCTGCTGCTCTCCGGCGCGCTGGTCTCCGTCGTCACCGGGATCTCCGAGCCAATTGAATTCCTGTTCTTGTTTATCGCCCCTGCCCTTTACGCCTTCCATATTGTGATGTCGGGCCTGGCCCTGATGGTCATGGCTCTGCTGGGGGTGACCATCGGCAACACCGACGGCGGCATTCTGGATCTGCTTATCTTCGGGGTCATGCAAGGGATGTCGACCAAATGGTATCTGGTATTCCCGGTAGGCATTGCCTGGTTTGCCCTCTACTTCTTCGTCTTCCGCTGGTACATCCTCAAACACGATATTAAAACGCCGGGCCGTGAAGTGGACACCCAGGGTGCACAGCAGGCCGTCGAGGCCAATACCCGGGCACGCGGAAAATCGAAATACGATCATGGGCTTATCCTGCGTGCGCTCGGCGGTAAAGAGAACATCGAGTCGCTTGATAATTGCATTACCCGGCTGCGTCTGGTGGTGAAAGACATGAGTCTCATCGACCAGCAGGCGTTAAAAGAGGCCGGTGCATTGTCCGTCGTGGTGCTGGATGCGCACAGCGTCCAGGTGATCATCGGCCCGCAGGTGCAAAGCGTAAAAACCGGCATTGAAGCCTTAATTTAACAGGGGGTTGTGGTGTTTAATTTTGACGAAATCATTGAGCGTAAAAGCGACCGGTGTCGAAAATGGGATCACGCCTTTGTCCGCTCGCGCTTTGGTGATGTGCCTGAAGGTTTTATCCCGCTGTGGATTGCCGATATGGATTTCACCTCCCCACCTGCCGTGACAGAAGGTTTCCAGCGCATCGTGGAGCATGGCACCTTCGGCTACACTTGGTGCTTTGACGAATTTTACGATGCGGTTATCGCCTTTCAGCGCGAACGACATCAGGTTGACGTCGATAAATCGTGGATCACGCTGACGTACGGTACCGTCTCCACGCTGCATTATACGGTTCAGGCGTTTTGTAAACCTGGCGACACGGTGATGATGAACACACCGGTGTACGATCCGTTTGCCATGGCCGCCCAGCGTCAGGGGGTAGCGATACTGGCAAACCCACTGTGCGTGAAAGAAAATCGCTACCAGCTTGATTTTAATTTGGTGGAAGAACAGCTCAGAACATACCGTCCAAAACTGTGGTTCTTCTGCTCGCCGCATAACCCTTCCGGCAGGATCTGGCACGCCGATGAGATACGCCAGGTTTCAGACTTCTGTCAACGCTACGGCACCCTTCTGGTGGTTGATGAGGTCCACGCCGAACATATTCTGGACGGTCATTTCGTCAGCTGTCTGGCATCCGGCTGCGCGGCGCAGGACAATCTGATCCTGCTGACCTCCCCGAATAAAGCGTTCAACCTTGGCGGGCTGAAAACCTCCTACGCCATCATTCCGGATGCCACCCTGCGCCAGCGCTTTCGCCACCAGCTTGAGAAGAACGCCATCACCTCACCCAATATATTCGGGATATGGGGAATTATTCTTGCCTACCAGCATGGTCTGCCATGGCTCGACGCGTTGAATGGTTATCTGCGCCGTAACGCTGGCTATCTGGCAGAGGCCATCCAGACCCACTTTCCGGCCTGGAAAATGATGAACCCGGAATCATCGTATCTGGCCTGGGTTGACGTCAGCGCAGATGAACGTAGCGCCACTGAATTGACCCGACATTTCGCCCATCAGGCTGGCGTCGTCCTCGAAGATGGCAGCCACTATGTCCAAAACGGCGAACACTACCTGCGCATTAATTTCGGCACCCAGCGCTACTGGCTGGAGCAGTCCATCACCCGAATGCTGAAGCATTACTAATAAGGATCTTACCCTGATGAAAAAAGTGCTCACACTCTCGATGCTTGCCTTGTGTGTTTCTCATGGCGCGGCGGCAGCGCAATACGCACTCGATAACGACTCCATTACCCTCTCGTTTGATGACGCCAGTTCAACGGTGGTAGTGAAAGACAAAACGGCTAACCATCCGCTTACGCCGCAGGAGCTGTTCTTTCTGACCCTGCCGGATGAGACCAAAATTCATACTGCAGACTTTACAATTAAGCATGTAGAAAAGCAGGACAACGCGATTGTCATTGATTTCACCCGTCCGGATTTTAACGTGACGGTGAAGCTGAATCTGGTGAAGGGAAAATACGCCAGTATTGATTACACCATTGCGGCCGTCGGCCAGCCGCGAGAGGTGGCGAAAATCACCTTCTTCCCGACGAAAAAACAGTCTCAGGCGCCGTACGTTGATGGTGCCATCAACAGCTCGCCCATTATTGCTGATTCGTTCTTTATCCTGCCGGATAAGCCCATCGTTAATACGTATGCCTATGAAGCGACGACCAATCTGAACGTGGAGCTGAAAACGCCGGTTCAGCCCGACGCGCCGATCAGCTTTACTACCTACTTTGGCACGTTCCCGGAAACCAGCCAGCTGCGCCGTAGCGTAAACCAGTTTATCGACGCCGTGCGCCCACGGGCGTACAAACCCTATCTGCACTACAACAGCTGGATGGATATCGGCTTCTTTAACCCCTACACCGAACAGGATGTGCTGGGGCGGATGGATGAGTGGAATAAAGAATTTATCACCGGACGCGGCGTGGCGCTGGATGCGTTCCTGCTGGACGATGGCTGGGACGATCGTACCGGACGCTGGCTGTTTGGCCCGGCCTTCAGCCACGGCTTTGGTAAGGTCAGGGAAAAAGCGGACAGTCTGCACAGCTCCGTCGGGCTGTGGCTCTCACCGTGGGGAGGTTATAATAAGCCGCGCGATATTCGCGTCTCCCACGCCAAAGAGTACGGCTTCGAAACGGTAGACGGGAAGCTGGCTCTCTCGGGCCCGCGCTACTTCAAAAACTTCAACGAGCAGATCATCAAGCTGATTAAAAACGAACATATCACCTCGTTTAAGCTCGACGGGATGGGCAACGCCAACTCGCATATTACTGGCAGCCAGTTCGCGTCCGATTTTGATGCGTCTATCGCCCTGCTGCATAACATGCGCAGCGCAAACCCCAATCTGTTTATCAACCTGACAACGGGTACCGACGCCAGCCCGTCCTGGCTGTTCTATGCCGACTCCATCTGGCGTCAGGGGGATGACATCAACCTTTACGGCCCCGGCACGCCGGTACAGCAATGGATGACCTACCGCGATGCTGAAACATACCGCTCTATTGTGCGTAAAGGTCCACTGTTCCCGCTGAACTCGCTGATGTACCACGGGATAGTCAGCGCGGAAAATGCCTATTACGGACTGGAGAAGGTGCAAACGGACAGCGATTTTGCCGATCAGGTCTGGAGCTACTTCGCCACAGGGACGCAACTGCAGGAGTTATATATCACGCCATCAATGCTGAATAAGACGAAATGGGACACCCTGGCGCAGGCAGCAAAATGGGCGCGAAATAACGCCAGCGTGCTGGTGGATACGCATTGGATCGGTGGCGACCCGACGGCGCTTGAGGTTTACGGCTGGGCCTCGTGGAGCAAAGACAAAGCCATTCTGGGCTTGCGAAACCCGTCAGATAAGCCGCAAACCTATTATCTGGATTTGGCAAAAGACTTTGAAATCCCGACAGGGGGCATGGCGCAGTTCAGTCTGAACGCCGTGTACGGCAGTAACACAAGCGTACCAGGAGAGTATCAAAAGGCCGTGGTGATTACGCTGCAGCCGCTGGAAACGCTGGTGTACGAGGTCATTCCCGCGAAGTAAAATTAACTGGCCCGGCGTGATTGCCGGGCCGATATATTACCCCTGCTGCTCCAGCGCATATTTATACAGTGCGTTTTTCTTCACGCCGTGGATCTCTGCCGCCAGCGCAGCCGCTTTCTTGAGCGGCAGTTCAGCCTGCAGCAGCGCAAGTGTACGAAGCGCATCGGCAGGCAATGCGTCCTCCTGCGCCTTATGTCCTTCGACAATCAGCACCATCTCGCCCTTGCGGCGGTTTTCGTCTTCCTTCACCCACGCCAGCAGTTCTCCTACCGGTGCGCCGTGAATGGTTTCCCAGGTTTTGGTCAGCTCGCGTGCCAGCACCACGTAGCGGGCTTCCCCCCAGACGGTCACCATATCTTCCAGGCTTTCCAGCAGGCGATGCGTAGATTCGTAGAAAATCAGGGTGCGCGGTTCAGCTTCCAGCGCTTTTAACACGTCGCGGCGGCCTTTGGATTTGGCAGGCAGGAAACCTTCATAGCAGAAGCGGTCGGAAGGCAGGCCCGCAGCGCTCAGCGCCGCGATAGCCGCACATGGGCCAGGCAGTGGTACCACGCGGATCCCGGCTTCACGGCAGGTACGCACCAGATGGTAGCCGGGGTCGTTAATCAGCGGCGTACCCGCATCGGAGACCAGGGCAATGTTCTGCCCCTCTTTCAGCTTCGCCACCAGCGTTTCGGCTTTTTGTTGCTCATTGTGATCGTGTAACGCGAACAAACGCGCGCTAATGGCGAAGTGCTGGAGCAGTAAGCCTGTGTGTCGGGTATCTTCAGCGGCAATTAAATCAACAGCCTGCAATACGGTAAGCGCACGTTGGGTAATATCAGATAAATTCCCGATAGGAGTAGGTACAATATAGAGCTGGCCTTGAGAATTATCTGCCGTTTCGTGTTGTTTCATTGTTTCGTCCGTATTGCCGATTTAATATTGAGCATTGCGTAAAAAAAATCACTGGATACAGTATGGTACCGTTAACGTTTCTTCGAAAAAAAGCCACGCGCAGCGTGCCGCTCCTGCTGGCAGCCCTGATCTTTGCAGGCTGTGGCACCCAGGCACCCGACCAGAGCACCGCCCATTTGCAGGGTTCTGCTCAGGCTGACTCTGGCTTTTATCTGCAACAAATGTCGCAGAGCTCAAATGATACCAAGACCAACTGGCAATTACTCGCCATTCGTGCACTGCTGAAAGAGGGTAAAACCCAGCAGGCTGCCGAATTGTTCAACCAGTTGCCAAAAGATCTGAATGATGTTCAGCGTCGTGAGCAGAGCCTGCTCTCTGCCGAGCTGAAAGTCGCGCTGAAAGATTACGATGCCGCGAAAAAGATCCTCGGGGATATCGACGTGAGCGCGCTGGACAAAAATCAGCAGGCTCGCTTCTGGCAGGCGGGCATTACCGCTGAACAGGGCCGCCCTTCCCTGACGCTGCTCCGTGCGCTGATCGCCCAGGAGCCTCTGCTCGGCGGTGCTGATAAGCAGAAAAATATCGATGCCACGTGGCAGGCGCTGGCCTCTATGACGCAGGAACAGGCGCGTGCACTGGTGATCAATGCAGATGAAAACGTCCTGCAGGGCTGGCTGGATCTGCAGCAGATGTGGTTTAACAACCGCAACGATCCGAAGATGCTGAAAGCCGGTATCACTGACTGGCAGACCCGCTACCCGCAGAATCCGGGCGCGAAAATGCTGCCGACACAGCTGGTAAACGTGCAGAACTTTAAGCCGGCCTCGACCAGCAAGATTGCACTCCTTCTGCCCTTAAACGGTCAGGCGGCGGTATTCGGTCGCACTATTCAACAGGGTTTTGAAGCCGCGAAAAACGGCACGACGCCAGTGACGGGCAGCGCAGTACCGACCCAGGCGGCACAGGCGGCAAACGTGAACGACGTGGTCAGCCCTTCCGCCGCTGAAACCAGTGACCTGACCACCGCGCAGACGCCGGCACAGGGGACGATGCAGAACCCGGTAACGGCCCCTACGACGCCTGCGACGACAACGCCAGCGCCGGCTGAAACGCAAGCAGCTCCGGCGACTGACGCCGCGTCTGAACAACCTCAACCGCAGAACGTTCAGCCTGCCACGCCGGCGCCGGCTGAGACTCAAGCAGCCCCGGCGGCTGACACCGCGTCTGAACAACCTCAACCGCAGAACGTTCAGCCTGCCCAGCCCGCAGAACAAACGGCACAACCTGTCGCGCAAACACCGTCGGTGGCCACCACCAGCGCGAACCCGGGTGCTGAGCTGAAAATCTACGACACCAGTTCGAAGCCGCTTGACCAGGTACTGGCGCAGGTTCAACAGGATGGTGCGAGCATCGTTGTCGGCCCGCTGCTGAAAAACAATGTCGAAGAGTTGATGAAGAGCAATACCACGCTGAACGTGCTGGCACTCAACCAGCCAGAGCAGGTTCAGAACCGTGCCAATATTTGCTACTTCGCGCTGTCGCCGGAAGATGAAGCCCGCGATGCGGCGCGTCATATTCACGAGCAGGGTAAACAGGCTCCGCTGTTGCTCATCCCACGCAGTACGCTGGGGGATCGCGTTGCTAATGCTTTTGCCGATGAGTGGCAGAAGTTGGGCGGCGGTATTGTGCTGCAGCAGAAATTCGGCTCCGCGTCTGAACTGCGCGCGGGCGTCAATGGCGGAGCGGGCATTGCCCTCAACGGCAGCCCGGTCAGCGCAAGCCTGCCGCAGCAGCAGAGTGTGACCATTGGCGGTCTGTCGATCCCTGCGCCACCCACTGACGCGCAGATCAGCGGTGGCGGTAAAGTGGATGCAGCGTATATCGTTGCCACCCCGCAGGAAATCGCCTTCATCAAACCGATGATTGCAATGCGTAACGGCAGCCAGAGCGGCGCAACGCTGTACGCCAGTTCACGCAGCGCGCAAGGTACCGCCGGCCCGGATTTCCGTCTGGAGATGGACGGCCTGCAGTACAGCGAAATACCCATGCTCGCAGGCAGCAACCCGGCACTGATGCAGCAGGCGCTGAGCACCGTCCGCAATGACTACTCTCTGGCACGTCTGTATGCCATGGGTGTCGATGCCTGGGCGCTGGCGAACCACTTTACCCAGATGCGTCAGGTGCCGGGCTTTGAGCTTAACGGCAATACCGGCGATCTGACGGCCACTCAGGATTGTGTGATTAACAGGAAGTTATCATGGCTCAAATACCAGCAGGGGCAAATCGTCCCGGCCAGTTAAGCCGTAAAGAGACCGGTGACGCGTGGGAATTAAAAGCGCGTCGCTGGCTTGAAGGCAAAGGACTGCACTTTATCGCCGCTAACGTTCGCGGACGTGGCGGCGAAATCGACCTCATCATGAAAGACGGTGAGGTCATCGTGTTTGTAGAAGTTCGCTACCGACAGTCTTCCCGTTTTGGCGGCGCTGCCGCCAGCGTGACGCTCGCCAAACAACATAAATTATTACAGACTGCCCACTTGTGGCTTGCCCGCCATAATGGGAGTTTTGATACTGTGGATTGCCGGTTCGATGTGGTAGCCTTCACCGGCAATGCGATCGAATGGCTGAAAAACGCTTTTGGCGAAGACGCATAATTAAGATTTAAAAGGGATAACGTGCTCGAAAGAATTAAAGTGTGCTTCACTGAAAGCATCCAGACTCAGATTGCAGCGGCGGAAGCCCTTCCGGACGCTATCTCTCGTGCCGCCATGACGCTGGTGCAATCCCTGCTCAACGGCAACAAAATCCTCTGTTGTGGCAATGGCACTTCAGCCGCCAACGCACAGCATTTTGCTGCCAGCATGATCAATCGTTTTGAAACAGAACGACCGAGTTTACCCGCCATTGCACTTAATACCGATAATGTGGTCTTAACAGCGATTGCTAACGATCGTCTGCATGATGAGATTTACGCAAAGCAGGTGCGAGCCCTGGGTCATGCCGGAGATGTTCTGCTGGCAATCTCCACGCGCGGCAACAGCCGGGACATTGTCAAAGCCGTTGAAGCCGCCGTCACCCGCGACATGACTATCGTTGCCTTAACAGGTTATGACGGTGGTGAGCTGGCGGGTTTGCTTGGGCCGCAGGATGTTGAAATCCGCATTCCCTCTCACCGTAGCGCGCGCATTCAGGAGATGCATATGCTCACGGTGAACTGCTTATGCGATTTGATCGATAACACGCTTTTCCCTCACCAGGATGATTAAGGAGTTCTTATGAAGGCTTTATCGACCCTCGCAGTCCTTATGTCTGCATTACTGCTTCAGGGATGTATCGCTGCGGCTGTCGTGGGTACCGCCGCGGTTGGTACTAAAGCGGCAACCGACCCGCGTTCCGTAGGGACACAGGTCGATGACGGTACGCTGGAGCTGCGCGTCAACAGTGCGCTGTCGAAAGACGAACAAATCAAGAAAGAAGCACGTATCAACGTCACGGCCTATCAGGGCAAAGTGTTGCTGACGGGCCAGTCGCCGAATACCGAACTCTCCAGCCGCGCAAAACAGATCGCAATGGGCGTTGAGGGCACCACGGAAGTCTTCAATGAAATCCGTCAGGGGCAGCCAATCAGCCTGGGTACCGCGTCGTCTGATACCTGGATAACCACCAAAGTACGCTCCCAGCTGCTGGGCTCGGACCAGGTGAAATCCTCAAACGTGAAAGTGACAACGGAAAACGGCGAAGTGTTCCTGCTGGGTCTGGTCACCGACCGTGAAGGGAAAGCGGCGGCCGATATCGCCAGCCGGGTGAGCGGCGTGAAACACGTCACCACCGCCTTCACCTACATCAAGTAACCAGAACGTCTGACAGAAAGCCCGGTAAGCGGTAACGCTACCGGGCTTTTTTTATACCAGTGCAATACTTCCTACTATCACCCCGCTCAGCGCCACCAGCCCCGCGGTCAGCCACAGCGCTTTCGCCGGGAATGACTTACGCAACATGACAAGCGACGGCAGGCTGATTGCAGGCAAGGTAATCAGCAGCGCCAGTGCAGGCACGGTGCCCATCCCGGCCAGCATCATGGTCTGAACAATGGGAATTTCAGCGGCCGTTGGGATCACGAACAGGCAACCGGCAACCGCCATTGCAACGACCCACAGCAGCGTGTTGTCGATAGCCCCGTCCGCATGCGGGAACAGCCAGACGCGCGCCGCGCCCAGCACCAGAACCGCCAGGATATAGACCGGGATGGTGCTCCAGAAAAGTTGCCACAGCGCCCTGCCCCAGCGCGCGAAGAAGCCGCCCTGCGGTTCGCTGATATCCACGTCAACTGGCGCAGGCGCTACGGTTTTGTCTTTCACCAGATATTGCACCAGGGTCGCCACGACCAGCACCGTCAGCAGCCCGGCCACCAGACGAATAAAGGCGAAATGCCAGCCCAGCACAAAGCCCATAAACACCAGCGTCGCCGGGTTTAACAACGGGTTCCCCATCCAGAAAGCAAGCGCACCGCCCATTGAGACGCGCTGACGACGCATCCCGGCGGCCACAGGCGCTGCACAGCACGAGCACATCATGCCCGGCAGGGAGAAAATCGTCCCCAGCAGCGTACCCTGAAAGCGGGGCTGACCGAGGGTTTTCACCAGCCAGTGACGCGGGATAAGCACCTGAATCAGCGAGCCCAGCAGAACGCCCAGTACCGCGGCTTTCCAGACGGCAAGGAAATAGACCATGGCGTAATCCAACGCCGCCTGAAGCGGGCTGGAATCAGCTTGAGCGAGAATAGATTTTCCGATACTGTGCGTTTCGGCGGCCGTGAAGGCTTTACCGTAGTACGGCTGCCATTTCACATACCAGAGGCCGATGATGACCACGAGAAAGAAGAGCGCGGGCTTCCACCATTGAACAGGTGAAGCCGCCTGAGATGAAGACTGACCAGTCATAGCATTCCCCGGAGAGTATTAGATTGTTAGCCGGGGGAGTTTACGCCTCGCCCTGTGCGATTTCACGCAGTTTTGCCGACGGGATGATATTCACGCCCTCCTGCGATGGCGAGAGCCCTTCTTTTAGCATTGCACGCGCCACGTCCGCTGCCTCAATGGATTTCCAGTTACCCGGCAGGATGCGGAACAGAGGCGCGAAAAACGATTCGTTAAAACGGCGTTCATCCCGGTGCCCGAGCAGCATGGAGGGGCGAACAATGGTCAGTTGCTCCCACTTCTGGGCAATCAGCGCCTCTTCCATTTTGCCCTTCACCTTGTTGTAGAAAAAAGGTGACCCGGCATTGGCACCGAGCGAACTGATCACCACAAAATGTGTTGCCCCCAGCTTTTTAGCCGTCAGCGCCGTATCGACCACCAGCGTGTAGTCCGCATGCACAAAGGCCTCTTTACTGCCCGCTTCACGCAGCGTTGTACCGAGGCAGCAAAAGGCGATATCCACAGGATCCTGTACCTGCGCCAGTGCGTCGGTAAGCTGCGGGTCGTGGGGGTTAAAGACGCCGGAGATATCCGCGAGAGGCCGACGCGTCGGGGCGGCAATATAGTTAACCCGGTGCTCCTGAAGCAGCAGCCGCAGCAGATGTCCGCCCACCAGCCCGGTCGCGCCGGTAATCAGTACCTGACTCATCTCATCTCCCCTTTACAGAATTGTCCGTTTGCGAACTCAGCGTCGTCGACCACACTTAGAAGTCTGTTACAGGTAAGTATTTACCACAAGCGGAGAAAAATCTGTCTGAAGCCAAAACAACGGAGGAAGCATGGGCAAGAAAATCGCAGTCTTGATCACCGACGAGTTTGAAGATTCAGAATTCACCTCGCCAGCCGAGGCATTTCGCAAGGCAGGACATGAGGTCATCACCATTGAGAAAGAGGCGGGTAAAACGGTGAAAGGCCATAAGGGCGAAGCCAGCGTGACCATCGATGAAACCATCGATAACGTCAGCCCGTCAGATTTCGATGCCCTGCTGTTACCCGGTGGTCATTCACCGGATTCCCTGCGCGGGGATGAACGGTTCGTGACCTTCACGCGAGACTTTGTCTCGACGGGCAAACCGGTCTTTGCCATCTGCCACGGTCCGCAGCTGCTCATCAGCGCAGATGTCGTGCGCGGGCGTAAACTCACGGCCGTAAAGCCGATCGTTATCGATTTGAAAAATGCGGGGGCTGAGTTTTACGATCAGGAGGTTGTGAACGACAAAGACCAGCTGATCACCAGCAGGACCCCGGACGATCTGCCCGCGTTTAACCGTGAAGCGCTACGCCTGCTCGGCGCGTAGCCAGTGAAGCTTTGTGCCAAAGCCCAGGGTGTTGTCGGTAAATTTCAGCTCATCAAGGCGGATTTCCCACACCGGAGCTTTTAGCGCAATGGCAACCGGAAAGCGGCGCGTGTAGCGTTTTCGCTGCGCGTCGCTCTCTTCTCCGTCCAGGCGGCGGATCTCCCCTTTAAACTGTAGGCCACGAATCAGCGCGACCGTTTTAGGCTGGCCGTTCACCGTGCCCGCCACCTTCGCCTGCGGACCCGACATTTGCGCATGACGGGTTTTATCCTCGCTCAGGACATAAAAGGCGACACGCTCGGGATCGTAGTAATAAAACGCGTTTGCACACCACATTTCACCTTCGTCATACACGCACCAGGTGACGACATGCTGTTTTGCCAGCCAGCGGTTAATGGTGGTCAGAGTTTCCATTTTCGCTCTCTCTCATGCTAAGGTGCGTTCACCTTAACATACTGAATCTGTTTACCGTGTGCTGGTTTCTCTATCTTGTTCGTACCGCCGATAACGCCCTGTACACCGGGATCACTACCGATGTGGCGCGGCGTTTTCTGCAACATCAAACGGGGAAAGGTGCCAAAGCGCTGCGGGGGAAAGGGGAATTACAGCTCGCCTTTTCAGCGCCCGTTGGCGACAGATCGCTGGCGCTCAGAATGGAATACCGCATTAAGCAGTTGACGAAGCGTCAGAAAGAGCGCCTCGTCACCGGAGACGGCTCCTTTGAGGCGCTTCGCGAGAGCCTGATTAAAAGCGATTGAAATGGTCGTGGTACTCAACCAGACCGTTCACGCCGTTAAGCGCGTCATCCGCCAGACGGTGCACCTGGAAGGCGGATTCCGTTCCCGGCCAGCGGCAGCGGAGATCGTAATGCGCTGCCGGTTCGAAGCCTAAACGGCCATAGAACGTAGCATCTCCCAGCGTCACCACGGCGGCATAGCCAAATTCGTTGAGCGAGTCCAGCCCTTCGTAAACCAGCTGGCGCGCCAGCCCCTGGCCGCGGTAGTGCTCATCAACCGCCAGCGGTGCCATTCCTACCCACTGTAGCTCTTCGCCCTGAACGGTAACCGGGCTGAAGGCAACGTAGCCCACCACCTGACCTTCGTCATCGGTGGCAACCAGCCCCAGCGTAATCAGGCCGTCTTCGCGGAGATCGTGGACCAGTTGCGCTTCGTCATCCCGCGCAAAAGAGCGGCGTAACAACGCATCGATTCCCGGTGCATCAATCCCAATTTCGACTCGAATCAGCATGGCTCACCTACTGAAGTGTGTTTACTTTCCGGCGGGGTTTTCAGCCCCGCCTCAACGAAATCTGCCATTTGCATCAACATCACACGCAGCGCTTTCGGCATCTGCTCCAGTTCAATGGCATCCATTAAATTCTTTACGTACAGACCAAGTTCCGTATCGCCTTCGATAACCAGGCGGCGCTGGAAGAAGAGTGTGTCCGGATCCTGCTTACGCGCGGCGATCATCAGCAGATCGCTGGCGCTGGCGCTAAAGCTCACATCCGCGTCGGCGGACTCACGGACGATCAGTTGGTCATTCTCAACAGAGGTAAACCAGCGCAGCCCGATATCGTGGACGTCAATGCTTAACCAGCGCCCTTCCAGGAACGCCAGCTCACCGTCCTGCAGTGCCTGGCGGAATTGCCAGCTCAGCACCTGCTCCAGCACCTGGCGTTTAAGCGCGAACGGGGCCAGTTTTACCGGCACGCTCAGCATTGATGGACCAAATTGTACGAGACGTGAACGCAGTTTATCCAGCACGAGCTTTACTCCCTGATAGCTATAGTCCTGCTATTTTGCCATATCCGAAGCACAATATAGCGGCGTAAATCAACAAACTGTCGTCAGGTGTACCTCATTATTGGTGCCATCAATACGCCATTAGCTGCCTTAAATCAAAAATTGTCGCGTATGGGTTAATTAAAATCCCAGCTCGTTAACAAATTTGCGATCGACTACTTCAGGATAAATTATGGAGCTGCTCTGCCCAGCCGGAAATCTTCCGGCGCTTAAGGCGGCCATCGAAAATGGGGCCGATGCGGTCTATATCGGGCTGAAAGATGATACCAACGCCCGCCATTTTGCTGGCCTCAACTTTACGGAGAAAAAGCTTCAGGAAGCCGTTACCTTCGTCCACCAGCACCGCCGCAAACTGCATATCGCCATCAATACCTTCGCCCATCCTGATGGCTACGCCCGCTGGCAACGCGCGGTGGATATGGCAGCACAGCTGGGCGCCGATGCGCTGATCCTCGCCGACCTCGCTATGCTTGAGTATGCGGCAGAACGCTATCCCCATATTGAGCGTCACGTCTCCGTTCAGGCATCTGCCACTAACGAAGAGGCGGTGCGTTTTTATCATCGTCACTTTGATGTTGCCCGCGTGGTGCTGCCACGCGTGCTCTCTATTCATCAGGTTAAGCAACTCGCGCGCGTCACGCCAGTACCACTGGAAGTTTTTGCCTTTGGCAGCCTGTGTATCATGGCCGAAGGCCGTTGCTATCTCTCCTCCTATTTAACCGGCGAGTCCCCCAATACCGTTGGGGCCTGCTCACCCGCCCGCTTTGTTCGCTGGCAACAGACGCCGCAGGGGCTGGAATCGCGCCTGAACGACGTGCTGATTGACCGCTATCAGGACGGCGAAAATGCCGGTTACCCGACGCTGTGCAAAGGCCGCTATCTGGTAGACGGCGAGCGTTACCACGCGCTGGAAGAGCCAACCAGCCTTAATACGCTGGAACTGCTGCCAGAACTGCTGGCCGCCAATATCGCCTCGGTGAAAATTGAGGGCCGCCAGCGCAGCCCGGCGTACGTAAGCCAGGTGGCGAAAGTCTGGCGCCAGGCTATCGATCGCTGCATGGCAGACCCGCAGAACTACGCACCGCAACCGGCGTGGATGGAGACACTCGGTGCGATGTCCGAGGGTACACAAACCACGCTTGGCGCGTATCACCGTAAATGGCAGTGAGATAATCATGAAATATTCATTAGGGCCGGTGCTCTACTACTGGCCAAAAGAGACGCTGGAAGATTTTTACCACCAGGCCGCGACCAGCAGCGCAGATGTGATTTACCTCGGTGAAGCGGTATGCAGCAAACGCCGCGCCACCAAAGTGGGCGACTGGCTGGATATGGCGAAAAGCCTCGCCGGAAGCGGTAAACAGGTGGTGCTCTCAACGCTCGCCCTCGTCCAGGCCTCCTCCGAACTGGGTGAACTCAAACGCTACGTAGAGAACGGTGAATTCCTGCTGGAAGCCAGCGATCTGGGCGTAGTGAACATGTGCGCCGAACGCAGACTGCCGTTTGTCGCAGGCCATGCGCTGAACTGCTATAACGCCGTGACGCTGCGCCTGCTGCTTAAACAGGGGATGACGCGCTGGTGCATGCCGGTCGAACTCTCGCGCGACTGGCTGGCTAACCTGCTCAACCAGTGCGAAACGCTGGGCATTCGCAATCAGTTCGAGGTGGAAGTGCTGAGTTATGGTCATCTCCCGCTGGCCTATTCTGCCCGCTGTTTCACCGCCCGCTCTGAAGACCGTCCGAAAGACGAGTGTGAAACCTGCTGCATCAAGTACCCGAACGGGCGCAGCATGCTGTCGCAGGAAAATCAGCAGGTGTTCGTCCTGAACGGTATCCAGACCATGAGCGGCTATGTGTATAACCTCGGCAATGAACTGGCGTCGATGAACGGTCTGGTCGACATGGTGCGCCTGTCACCGGTGGATACGGGCGTATTCGCCATGCTGGATGCCTTCCGCGCCAATGAAAACGGTGATGCTCCGCTGCCGTTAACCGCTAACAGCGACTGTAACGGCTACTGGAAACGCCTCCCCGGGCTGGTGTTACAGGGCTGAAGAAGAAATGTAAAAGCTCACTTTGTTAACAACGGTTATTAAATTTTAATGCACTATTAAAAGATTCACCGTCGACAAAGTGAGCTGTTATGACTGATAAAACCATTCCGTTTTCGGTGCTGGATCTGGCACCGATCCCTCAAGGGTCCTCAGCACGAGAAGCCTTTACCCACTCTCTCGATCTCGCTCGCCTGGCAGAAAAACGCGGTTATCACCGTTACTGGCTGGCTGAGCACCACAATATGGTTGGTATCGCCAGTGCCGCGACCTCCGTGCTGATTGGTTACCTGGCGGCGAATACCACCACGCTGCACCTTGGCTCCGGTGGCGTGATGCTGCCGAACCACGCCCCGCTGGTGATTGCCGAGCAGTTTGGTACGCTGAATACCCTCTATCCTGGTCGTATCGACCTGGGTCTTGGCCGTGCGCCGGGCAGCGACCAGCCGACCATGCGCGCCCTGCGTCGCCATATGAGCGGCGACATCGATAACTTCCCGCGCGCTGTGGCTGAACTGGTGGACTGGTTTGACGCGCGTGACCCTAACCCGCACGTGCGCCCGGTGCCAGGCTACGGTGAGAAGATCCCGGTGTGGCTGCTGGGCTCAAGCCTGTACAGCGCGCAGCTTGCCGCGCAGCTGGGGCTGCCGTTCGCCTTTGCCTCGCACTTCGCGCCAGATATGCTCCATCAGGCGCTTCACCTCTATCGCACAAACTTCAAACCTTCAGAGCGTCTGGAAAAACCGTATGCGATGGTGTGCATCAACATCGTTGCCGCCGACAGCAATCGCGATGCGGAATTCCTGTTCACCTCCATGCAACAGGCTTTTGTGAAGCTGCGTCGCGGTGAGACCGGCCAGCTGCCGCCGCCGGTGGAGAATATGCATCAGCTGTGGTCGGCATCCGAACAGTATGGCGTTCAGCAGGCGCTGAGCATGTCGCTGGTGGGGGATAAGGCAAAAGTGCGTCACGGGCTGGAGGCGGTGCTGCGTGAGACGCAGGCGGATGAAATTATGGTTAACGGCCAGATTTTCGATCATCAGGCACGCTTGCATTCGTTTGACCTGGCGATGCAGGTGAAAGAGGAAGTGTCAGGTTAGCGCGGTTTGTTCCCCTCTCCCGTCGGGAGAGGGGAACAGGTGGTGTTACTGATACACCGGCAGCAGGTTAAAACTCGACAGGACATGCACCAGCGCGTTGCCAATACCGAACACCAGAATCAGCGCAATCATCGGCTTTCCGCCCCAGACGCGGAATTTCGGGCTGCCGAAGCGTTTACGTGATTTGCGTGCCAGCAGCGCAGGCACAATCGCCGCCCAGATGGTCGCCGCCAGCCCGGCATAGCCGATGGCATAGAGGAAACCATTCGGCCACAGCAGACCGCCAACAATCGGTGGCAGGAAAGTCAGCAGCGCGGTTTTAAAGCGCCCCATAGCGGAATCATCAAAACCAAACAGATCGGCCAGGTAGTCAAACAGGCCCAGCGTCACGCCGAGGAAAGAGCTCGCGACGGCAAAGTTAGAGAATACCACCAGCAACAGATCCAGACTGCGGCTGTTCAGTACGCCGCTCAGCGCCTGTACCAGTACATCAATGTTACCGCCCTTCTGCGCAATGCCGATAAATTCAGGACGCGGGATATTGCCCATCGTCCCCAGCAGCCAAATCACGTACAGCGCCAGCGCCAGCAGCGTGCCGTAGATCAGGCACTTCACAATCGTGCGTGGATCTTTACCGTAATACTTCATCAGGCTCGGCACATTACCGTGGTAACCAAATGATGCGAGACAGAACGGCAGGGTCATCAGCAGGTACGGCGTGTAAGCGGTATTCGTCTCCGCCACGTTGAACAGCGTGGCCGGCGTAACGTGCCCAAGCAGGCTGCCGAAGGTCAGGAAGAAGGTGATCACCTTCGCGCCCAACACAATCGCCGTCATGCGGCTCACCGCTTTGGTGCTCATCCAGACGATAAACGCGACGCCAAGCGCGAAGCACAAGCCCGCCACTCTTGCCGGCACGTTCAGCGACAACTCCGAGAATGTGTGATGCAGAATGGAGCCGCTTGCTGAGATGTACGCGTAAGTCAGGATGTAAAGCACAAAGGCAATGGAGAGGCCGTTTATCAGGTTCCAGCCTTTGCCTAACAGGTCTTTAGTGATGGTGTCGAAGCTGGAGCCAATGCGGTAGTTCAGGTTGGCTTCGAGGATCATCAGCCCGGAATGAAGCATACAGAACCAGGTAAACACCAGTGCCGCCAGCGACCAGAAGAACCACGCACCGGACATAACCACAGGCAGGGAGAACATCCCGGCACCAATGATGGTTCCGCCGATGATCACCACGCCGCCAAGCAGCGAAGGTGACGTTTGGGTGGTGGTAAGTGTCGCCATACAGCCTTTTCTCCAGTCAATAATGCGGTTATGCATGTTAATGTGCAGCACTGTACCAGTACAAGAGTACAAAAGGAATAAAAAAAGCCCCGACAGTGTTTATCGGGGCTGTATAGATTACTTTACGTCAGAAACGAAAGACTTACGCGTCACCGAAACGACGACGAGCGGTACCTTCTTCACGACGTGGGCCACGGCTTTCGCGACGCTCGCCAGAGAAACGACGACCTTCGCCTGCGCCAGCGCGGTTGCCTTCGCTACGACCGCCTTCACGACGTTCGCCACCGAAACCACGACCACCGCCACGACGTTCGCCACCACGGTCAGTACGTGGCTGGGCATCGCCCATCAGCTGCATGTTCATCGGCTTGTTCAGGATGCGGGTGCGAGTAAAGTGCTGCAGTACTTCGCCCGGCATGCCTTTTGGCAGCTCGATGGTAGAGTGAGATGCGAACAGCTTGATGTTACCGATGTAACGGCTGCTGATGTCGCCTTCGTTAGCGATCGCGCCAACGATATGACGAACTTCAACACCATCATCACGGCCCACTTCAATGCGGTACAGTTCCATTTCGCCAGCGTCACGACGCTCACGACGTGGACGCTCTTCGCCACTGCGCTCTGGACGGTCAGCACGTGGACCACGATCGTTACGGTCGCCACGACGTTCGAAACGCTCGTCACGGTCACGGAACTCACGCTTAGGACGCATCGGTGCATCTGGTGGCACGATCAGGGTACGTTCGCCCTGAGCCATTTTCAGCAGTGCTGCGGCCAGCGTTTCCATATCCAGCTCTTCGCCTTCAGCGGTAGGCTGAATCTGTGCCAGCAGTGCACGATACTGGTCCAGGTCGCTGCTTTCCAGCTGCTGCTGTACTTTCGCGGCGAATTTTTCCAGACGGCGTTTGCCCAGCAGTTCTGCATTTGGCAGTTCCGCTTCTGGAATGGTCAGCTTCATGGTGCGTTCAATGTTACGCAGCAGACGACGCTCGCGGTTCTCAACGAACAGCAGCGCACGACCTGCACGACCCGCACGACCGGTACGACCGATACGGTGAACGTAGGACTCGGAGTCCATTGGAATATCGTAGTTAACAACCAGGCTGATACGCTCAACGTCCAGACCACGTGCTGCCACGTCGGTTGCAATCAGGATATCCAGACGACCGTCTTTCAGGCGCTCCAGCGTCTGCTCACGCAGAGCCTGGTTCATGTCACCGTTCAGCGCTGCGCTGTTGTAGCCGCTACGCTCCAGCGCTTCAGCCACTTCCAGGGTCGCGTTTTTGGTACGAACGAAGATAATCGCCGCATCAAAATCTTCCGCTTCCAGGAAACGAACCAGCGCTTCGTTTTTACGCATACCGTATACAGACCAGTAGCTCTGGCTGATGTCCGGGCGAGTGGTCACGCTGGACTGAATGCGCACTTCCTGCGGCTCTTTCATGAAGCGGCGGGTAATGCGACGAATCGCTTCTGGCATGGTTGCAGAGAACAGAGCGGTCTGATGACCTTCCGGGATCTGCGCCATAATCGTTTCTACGTCTTCGATGAAGCCCATACGCAGCATTTCATCTGCTTCATCCAGTACCAGACCGCTCAGTTTAGAGAGGTCAAGGGTACCGCGCTTCAGGTGATCCAGCAGACGGCCCGGCGTACCGACAACAATCTGTGGACCCTGGCGCAGGGCACGTAACTGCACGTCATAACGCTGGCCACCGTACAGGGCCACCACGTTTACGCCGCGCATATGTTTAGAGAAATCAGTCATAGCTTCTGCAACCTGAACAGCCAGTTCACGGGTTGGAGCCAGGACGAGGATCTGCGGTGCACGCAGTTCCGGATCGATGTTGTGCAGCAGCGGCAGCGAGAACGCTGCGGTTTTGCCGCTACCAGTCTGGGCCATGCCCAGCACGTCACGACCAGACAACAGATGTGGGATACATTCTGCCTGGATCGGAGATGGTTTTTCGTAACCCAGATCGGTAAGGGCTTCAAGGATAGGAGCCTTCAGGCCCAGATCTGCAAAAGTGGTTTCGAATTCAGCCATGTAGTACGAGTGCCTCAATGTCAATGGCGGCCAGTCTACTTAGCTCATCGTGAAAATGATTAGCAATTTTCATTGAAAAGTGTGAACCGGCTCAAAGTAGATGTATTGACGAACAACAACGCCCTCACCAGTTAAGGTGATGGCAATCAAAAGATTACGGGCTGATGTTTATGTCGTCAGCTATTGCTGGTCCGATTCTGCCAGGTCGTCTTGCTCCTGGCCCAAGAGCGATAATTCCAACAATGCATAACGGTGCTCAACGAAGTTGTGTACGTTGTTAGCAACCGCTAATTTGAACAGTGCCGTAGCGCTGTCCTTATCCCCCAGACTTAGGTAGTACTTACCTAAATAGAAGTTGGTTTCACTGAGATGCTCAGCGAGCGAGGTGTTATCCGTTGCGTCCGCCTTGAGGCGTTCCATCAGCGTTGCTTCGCTAATGTTGCCCAGGTAGAACTCGACAATGTTCCATCCCCACTGTTCCTTGTCCGATTTATCGAAGCGCTGTTTCAGTGCTTCTTTTGCCTGCTTCTCATCGAGCTTCTGCTCAACGATGTATAACCACAGACTGCGGAAAGGATCATTAGGATCGTCTTGATAAAACGCCAGCAGATCATCTTGCGCTAACTTATCACGACCGCCGTAATACAGGGCGATACCGCGATTCAAGTGCGCGTAGTTGTAAGTTGGATCAAGCTCAAGTACAGAATCAAACGCTTCATAGGCAGCATCAAAATTGCCTGCCTGCGTTAAATAAATGCCTAAGTAATTGAATACTTCAGGCATATCAGGTCGGATTGCCAGCGCTTGTGAGAAATCATTCCGCGCTAATGCCCTCAGACCGAGACTATCATACAACACTCCGCGCTCATATAAAAGCTGTGCGCGTTCGTCATCGGTTAAAGCCCGACTGGCAAGAATTTGTTCCATGCGTGCCAGAATCACTTCCTGCTGCAAAGTCGGTTGCAATGGCACTGCGAGGACTTCGCTCTTACGCCAGGCAGAGTTGCTGCATCCTGCCAGCGTTAAAGCTGTCGCAACGAAACACCAGCGCAAAAAAGGCTTCATTTCCCACTCCCGAAGACAACTATTGGATGAACGTCCTGTCCCCCGGCGGCTTAACAAGGCGTCCTGCCTGATAATAGGCCCTCCGCCGAAGCGGAGGGCAAATGCAACTTACTCGCCTTGCTGTTCTGCTGCCGATGCTTCTGGCGCAGCAGCCGGCTGAGACTGCTCGGTTGCTTCTTTAATGCTCAGACGGATACGGCCCTGGCGGTCAACTTCCAGAACTTTAACCGGGACTTCCTGACCCATCTGCAGGTAATCGGTCACTTTCTCAACGCGCTTGTCAGCGATTTGAGAGATGTGAACCAGACCTTCTTTACCGCCACCGATGGCAACAAACGCGCCAAAGTCAACGATACGGGTCACTTTACCATTGTAGATACGGCCCACTTCGATTTCTGCAGTAATTTCTTCGATGCGACGAATAGCGAATTTCGCTTTCTCGCCGTCGGTCGCTGCAATTTTCACCGTACCGTCATCTTCGATTTCGATAGTGGTGCCAGTCTCTTCGGTCAGAGCACGGATAACGGAACCGCCCTTACCGATAACATCTTTGATCTTGTCTGGATTGATCTTGATGGTGTGGATACGCGGAGCGAACTGAGAAATGTCGCCGCGTGGCGCGTTGATCGCCTGTTCCATCACACCCAGGATGTGCAGACGAGCACCTTTAGCCTGGTTCAGCGCAACCTGCATGATCTCTTTGGTGATACCTTCAATTTTGATATCCATCTGCAGCGCAGAGATACCGTCGCGGGAACCCGCAACTTTGAAGTCCATATCGCCCAGGTGGTCTTCGTCGCCCAGAATGTCAGACAGAACAACAAAGTTCTCGCCTTCTTTCACCAGGCCCATTGCGATACCCGCAACGGCGGCTTTGATTGGCACGCCTGCATCCATCAGCGCCAGAGATGCGCCACACACGGAAGCCATGGAAGAAGAACCGTTAGATTCGGTGATTTCAGAAACCACACGAACGGTGTACGGGAATTTGTCAGCATCCGGCATCACTGCCAGCACACCACGCTTCGCCAGACGACCGTGACCAATTTCACGACGCTTAGGCGAACCCACCATACCGGTTTCACCTACGGAGTATGGAGGGAAATTGTAGTGGAACAGGAAGCTGTCAGTACGCTCGCCCATCAGTTCGTCGATGTTCTGCGCGTCACGTGCTGTCCCCAGGGTCGCGGTAACCAGCGCCTGCGTTTCGCCACGGGTGAACAGTGCAGAACCGTGAGTACGTGGCAGAACGCCAGTACGCACGTCCAGACCACGGATCATGTCTTTTTCGCGGCCATCGATACGCGGCTCACCCGCCAGGACGCGGCTACGAACCACGTTTTTCTCGATAGCGTGCAGAATTTCGCTCAGCTCGTTAGCATCCAGCGTTTCGTCTTCAGCAATCAGCGTTGCGATAGTTTCGTCTTTGATCACGTCAACCTGAGCATAACGCTCCTGTTTGTCGGTGATGCGATAAGCATCGCTCAGACGAGATTCAGCCAGCGCAGCAACGCGTGCATTCAGCGCGTCGTTGACGGCTTCAGGCTGCCAGTCCCAACGTGGTTTGCCCGCTTCTTTAACCAGATCGTTGATGTTCTGAATAACGATCTGCTGCTGATCGTGGCCAAAGACCACCGCGCCCAGCATCTGGTCTTCGCTCAGCAGTTCCGCTTCGGATTCAACCATCAGCACAGCCGCTTCAGTACCAGCGACAACCAGGTCCAGCTTACTTTCTTTCAGCTCTTCCTGCGTTGGGTTCAGCACGTACTGGTCGTTGATGTAACCAACGCGTGCAGCACCGATTGGGCCATTGAATGGAATACCAGACAGTGACAGGGCCGCGGAAGCACCGATCATCGCAACGATATCCGGGTTAACCTGTGGGTTAACGGAAACAACGGTCGCGATAACCTGCACTTCGTTCACGAAGCCTTCCGGGAACAGCGGACGAACCGGGCGGTCAATCAGACGCGCAATCAGGGTTTCGCCTTCGCTTGGACGGCCTTCACGACGGAAGAAGCCACCCGGGATTTTACCGGCAGCGTAGGTACGCTCCTGGTAGTTAACGGTCAGTGGGAAGAAGTCCTGACCTGGTTTTGCTTTTTTCTGGCCAACTACGGTTACGAATACCGCAGTGTCATCCATGCTTACCATAACGGCAGCAGTAGCCTGACGTGCCATCATGCCGGTTTCCAGCGTGACGGTGTGTTGACCATACTGGAATTTACGAACGATCGGATTCAGCAAAGTTCTGTCCTTTCTTAAATGTATGACAGCACACCACCGGTGTGCTGACGATTTAACCCGACCTTCTTCGCATCCTCGCGACTAATGACAACCAACACCCCCATGGGTGAAGCCTCTCATTAGCCGCGCGAACCTCTGCAATGAAGATCATTTATAGCAACAATACAATAGTTTCCAGTGAATTGCTGCCGTCTGGTTGAAAAAAGGGGCCATCAGGCCCCCTTTTCTGAAACTCGCAAGACTTAGCGACGCAGACCCAGACGCTCGATCAGCGCGGAGTAACGTGCAACATCTTTACGTTTCAGGTAGTCGAGCAGTTTACGACGCTGAGAAACCATACGCAGCAGACCACGACGGCTGTGGTGATCTTTTTTGTGCTCTGCAAAGTGACCCTGCAGGTGGTTAATCTGTGCAGTCAGCAGTGCAACCTGAACTTCGGTAGAACCGCTGTCGTTAGTACCACGACCAAACTCAGAAACGATTTTAGCTTTAGCTTCAACGCTTAGAGACATTTTCAAACTCCAGAATATAAAGAATGTAAGGATGCCGATCTCTAATTCAGCAATCCCAGTATACGTCCCGCAATATGTTAAACAATTTGCCGAACGTTAAGCCGCGATATTCTACTCGTCTCCCCTGCTTATCGCAAGGCGAGCCGTTATCGCTATCAGGCTTCAACCGGATACTCAACGACCAGGCGACGCGGCGCGACGCGGCCTTCGCCATCCATTTCACCCATGCCGATAAACTTACCTTCATCCCCCTCGGTCACGCGCACCAGACCTTCAGAAGGAGCACTGGTGGTACGAACCGGGTTTCCGTTCTTAAAGTAAACGGAGGATGTTAAAGGAAGATTAACAACCGGGAAATCGGCCGCCGGGCTGTCCATTGGCATCAGCAGCGGATCGAGCAAATCGGCCGGCGCAATCTCCTGCGCTTCCGCCTGCTCAACCAACTCGCGCAGATGTTCAAGGGTCACCATTCGCTCAACCGGGTACGTGCTGACAGCCAGGCGACGCAGGTAAATCACGTGCGCACCGCAACCCAGCTTTTCACCCAGGTCGTCAATGATGGTACGAATATAGGTGCCTTTCGAACAGTGAACTTCCAGCTCCAGCTCATCGCCTTCGTGACGAATAAAGAGCAGTTCGTACACGGTAATCGGACGGGGTTCACGAGGAACGTCAATGCCCTGGCGTGCATATTCGTACAGTTTTTTACCCTGGTACTTCAGCGCCGAATACATTGACGGTACCTGCAGCGTGTCGCCACGGAAACTTTCCAGCGCGGCATCAAGTTGCTCTGCGCTGAAGGTCACCGGACGCTCTTCTACCACCTGACCATCGGCATCGGAGGTGTCCGTGCGCTGGCCTAATCGGGCGATGACCCGATAGCGCTTATCGGAGTCCAGTAGGTACTGGGAAAACTTTGTCGCTTCCCCCAGGCAGATCGGCAACATGCCGGTCGCCAGCGGATCGAGCGCGCCCGTGTGGCCCGCACGGTTGGCGTTAAAAATACGCTTAACTTTTTGCAGCACGTCGTTGCTGGAAGCGCCCTGGGGTTTATCCAGCAGCAGCACACCATGCACGTCGCGACCGCGACGACGAGGACGACTCATTAGTCCTCCTTGCTGTCGTCCGTTGGGTTAACACGACGTTCGTCGTCATGTTTCACCACGCTGGTCACCAGGTTGGACATGCGCATACCTTCGACCAGAGAGTTGTCGTAGAAGAAGGTCAGCTCAGGTACGATACGAAGACGCATCGCTTTGCCGAGCAGAGAGCGGATGTAGCCAGAGGCTTCCTGCAGCGCTTTAATGCCGTTTTTTACCGCGGCTTCGTCCTGATCGTTCAGGAAGGTCACGAACACTTTGGCATACGCCAGGTCGCGGGACATTTCCACGCCGGACACGGTGGTCATCACACCCACGCGTGGATCTTTAATTTCACGTTGCAGGATGAGGGCGATCTCTTTCTGCATTTCTTGCGCTACGCGCTGCGGGCGACCAAATTCTTTCGCCATAATAAATTCTCCAGACAAAAAAGGGGCAAAAAGCCCCTTTTAAAATTATTACCGGGTGGCGCTTTGCTTACCCGGCCTGCATCGATGATTAAGCAATCGTACGCTGAATTTCGATGATCTCGAACACTTCGATCATGTCGCCAACGCGAACGTCGTTGTAGTTCTTCACGCCGATACCACATTCCATGCCGTTACGGACTTCGTTAACGTCATCTTTGAAGCGGCGCAGGGATTCCAGCTCGCCTTCGTAGATAACCACGTTGTCACGCAGTACGCGGATTGGGTTGTGACGTTTGATGATACCTTCGGTAACCATACAGCCCGCGATCGCACCAAATTTCGGTGATTTGAACACGTCACGCACTTCAGCCAGACCGATGATCTGCTGTTTCAGCTCTGGAGACAGCATGCCGCTCATCGCTGCTTTCACTTCGTCGATCAGGTTATAGATGACGGAGTAGTAACGCAGATCCAGGCTTTCAGCATCAATCACTTTACGTGCAGACGCGTCAGCACGTACGTTGAAGCCGACCAGGATTGCATTGGATGCAGCAGCCAGGGTGGCGTCGGTTTCGGTGATACCCCCTACGCCAGAACCGATGATCTTCACTTTAACTTCGTCAGTAGACAGTTTCAGCAAGGAGTCGGAGATCGCTTCCACAGAACCCTGAACGTCGGCTTTCAGAACGATGTTCACTTCGTGAACTTCGCCTTCGGTCATGTTCGCAAACATGTTCTCGAGTTTAGATTTCTGCTGACGAGCCAGTTTAACTTCACGGAATTTGCCCTGACGATACAGTGCAACTTCACGCGCTTTCTTCTCGTCACGTACGACGGTCACTTCATCGCCCGCAGCCGGCACACCGGACAGGCCCAGGATTTCCACTGGAATGGACGGACCTGCTTCCAGAACTTCCTGACCCAGTTCGTTACGCATCGCACGAACACGACCGTATTCGAAACCACACAGAACGATATCGCCTTTATGCAGCGTACCTTCACGAACCAGAACGGTTGCAACCGGACCACGACCTTTATCCAGGAAGGATTCGATAACCGCGCCGCTCGCCATACCTTTACGAACCGCTTTCAGCTCCAGAACTTCAGCCTGCAGCAGGATAGCGTTCAGCAGGTCGTCGATACCGGTACCGGCTTTCGCAGATACTGGGATGAACTGCGCTTCACCGCCCCACTCTTCCGGCATAACACCGTACTGGGAGAGTTCGTTTTTAACGCGATCCATGTCAGCTTCTGGCTTATCGATCTTGTTCACTGCAACCACCAGAGGCACCTGTGCCGCTTTCGCGTGCTGGATAGCTTCAATGGTCTGTGGCATCACGCCGTCGTCTGCAGCAACAACCAGTACAACGATATCCGTTGCCTGAGCACCACGAGCACGCATAGAGGTAAACGCTGCGTGGCCCGGGGTATCCAGGAAGGTGATCATGCCGTTGTCGGTTTCTACGTGGTACGCACCGATGTGCTGGGTAATACCACCCGCTTCACCGGAGGCCACTTTCGTCGAACGAATGTAGTCGAGCAGAGAGGTTTTACCGTGGTCAACGTGACCCATGATGGTCACTACAGGCGCGCGCGGTTCTGCCGCTGCGCCGGTGTCACGGTCGCTCATTACTGCTTCTTCCAGCTCGTTTTCACGACGCAGGATAACTTTGTGGCCCATCTCTTCGGCTACCAGTTGCGCAGTTTCCTGGTCGATAACCTGGTTGATGGTGGCCATTGCGCCCAGTTTCATCATCGCTTTGATGACCTGAGAGCCTTTAACCGCCATTTTGTTGGCCAGATCGCCAACGGTGATGGTTTCACCAATCACTACGTCACGGTTAACAGCCTGAGCTGGCTTCTGGAAGCCCTGCTGCAGTGCGGAACCTTTACGCTTGCCGCCTTTACCACCGCGGATCGCTGCACGTGCTTCTTCACGGTCAGCTTTAGATTCAGCGTGCTTGTTGCCTTTTTTGGCTGGGCGAGCAGCTTTGGTGCTGCGAGTACGGCCACGACCACCTTCAACTTCACGGTCGTTATCGTCTTCTGCCTGGCGCGCATGCTGAGAAGTGGTGACGTGATAATCGCTGGTGTCTTCAGACGCTTCAGCAGGGTTCACACCGTTCTTCTCGTTTTCTTCAGCCATACGGCGCGCTTCTTCAGCTACACGGCGAGCTTCTTCTTCAAGCTTGCGGCGGGCTTCTTCTTCCGCTTTACGCTTCAGCTCGGCAGCTTCATTTTCACGGCGGGCTTTTTCAGCCTGGGCGGTTTTTGTCATTTCGTCGGTCTGTTGATTGCTCACTTTGTCTTTTTCCGCAGCTTCACGCTTCACTTTATCACTTGCGTCGCGTTTCGCTTTTTCTGCGGCCTCACGTTCAGCTTTTAATTCTGCTTCACGCTTGGCAGTCGCTTCTGCCTCACGCTGAGCTTGTTCTTCCGCTTCACGCTGTGCCTGCTCTTCCGCAGCAAGGCGTTCTGCCTCTTGCGGATCACGTTTTACAAAGGTGCGTGTCTTGCGGACTTCAATTTGTACCGATTTGCTTTTACCACCGGTACCAGGGATATTCAACGTGCTACGCGTTTTGCGCTGCAGCGTCAGCTTGTCAGGCGTCGAACCGTGTTCACGGTTCAGGTGCGCTAACAAGGTTTGTTTTTCTTGCGCGTTCACCGAGTCATCAGCGGACTTCGGGATCCCTGCATCAGCAAATTGCTGTACCAGGCGGTCCACGGAGGTCTGAATCTCGGCAGCCAGCGATTTTACAGTTACATCAGTCATGCTGTTCCTTCCTGCTACAGTTTATTACGCTTCGTCGCCGAACCAGCAAATATTACGTGCGGCCATGATGAGTTCGCCGGCTTTCTCGTCGGTTAAACCTTCGATATCAGCCAGGTCATCAACGCCTTGCTCAGCGAGATCTTCCAGCGTACAAACACCACGGGCAGCCAGCTTGAACGCAATCGCACGATCAAGACCTTCCAGATTCAGCAGGTCATCAGCCGGCTTCTTATCGCCAAGGCTTTCTTCCTGAGCCAGTGCCAGGGTGGTCAGTGCGTTTTTAGCGCGTTCACGCAGGGCTTCAACGGTGGCTTCATCAAGACCGTCGATTTCCAGCAGCTCTTTCATTGGCACATAGGCCAGTTCTTCAAGGGTAGAGAAACCTTCTTCAACCAGAACAGTGGCGAAATCTTCGTCAATATCCAGGTATTTCGTGAAGGTATCGATCGCCGCATGGGCTTCAGCCTGATGCTTAGCCTGCAGGTCATCAACGGTCATTACGTTGAGTTCCCAGCCGCTCAGCTGTGACGCCAGGCGTACGTTCTGACCGTTACGGCCGATTGCCTGCGCCAGGTTGCCCGCTTCAACAGCGATATCCATGGTGTGTTTGTCTTCGTCAACAACGATAGACGCCACATCCGCCGGAGCCATTGCGTTAATCACGAATTGCGCCGGGTTGTCGTCCCACAGGACGATATCGATACGCTCGCCGCCCAGTTCGGTAGAAACCGCCTGAACACGCGCACCGCGCATACCTACGCAAGCACCGACCGGGTCGATACGCTTGTCGTTGGTTTTCACCGCGATTTTCGCGCGTGAACCCGGATCGCGGGCAGCCGCTTTAATCTCGATAACTTCTTCGCCGATTTCAGGTACTTCGATACGGAACAGTTCAATCAGCATCTCTGGCTTGGAACGGGTCACAAACAGCTGTGCACCACGCGCTTCAGGGCGTACGGCATACAGAACGCCACGAATACGGTCACCCGGGCGGAAGTTTTCACGCGGCAGCATGTCTTCACGCAAGATAACGGCTTCAGCGTTACCTGGCAGCCCTTCAGATTTGATTTCCAGAGAGATGTTGTCGCGGTTTACTTTCTTCACCACGCCGGTAATGATCTCACCTTCCTGATCGCGGAACTGATCGACAACCAGCGCACGCTCAGCTTCACGGACTTTCTGGACGATAACCTGTTTTGCGGTTTGCGTGGTGATACGGTCGAAGGTGACAGATTCAATCTGATCTTCAACATAGTCACCCACGTTCAGGCTTTCGTCTTCAAAACGCGCCGCTTCCAGGGTGATCTCTTTCGTCGGCTGGGTCACCTCTTCAACGATTACCCAACGACGGAATGTATCGAAGTCACCGCTTTTACGATCGATTTCTACGCGAACATCGATCTCTTGTTCGTATTTTTTCTTGGTTGCTGTAGCCAGTGCACTTTCCAGCGCTTCGAAAATCTTCTCACGCGGCAGTGATTTCTCGTTGGAGACGGCTTCAACAACAGCCAAAATTTCTTTGTTCATCGCGGGCTTTTCACCTCAATCCAGACTGTTAAAAGTGGGGAACCAGGTTCGCCTTCTGGATATTACTCAGCGCGAACACTTCATCTTTGCCTTCGACTGTAACCGTGATCATTTCACCATCAACGGCTTTGATAATTCCCTGCCATTTACGGCGGTTCTGTACGGCCATACGCAGAACGAGAGCCACTTCTTCACCGGTAAAGCGCACATAGTGCTCGGCCGTGAACATCGGGCGATCGAGGCCGGGTGAGGAAACTTCCAGGTTGTACGCAACGGTAATCGGGTCTTCAACATCAAGAACCGCACTCACCTGGTGGCTAACATCAGCACAATCATCAACATTGATGCCATCTTCACTATCAATATAGATGCGCAGCGTCGATGTACGGCCGCGAACGAATTCGATGCCGACCAGTTCGTAGCCCAGTGCTTCGACCGGTGCAGTAATCATCTCTGTTAATTTTTGCTCTAATGTGGACAAGCCCACCCCCAAGACATAAAAAAAGGGCGTAAAGCCCAGTTATTCTGTAGTCAGATAACAAAAAACCCCGATAAATCGGGGCTTTAGATAACTGAACCCTATAGCCGCAACTGCGGCCTGGAGCACTCTCCGAAAGAATTTTTTCAAATCCAGCTACGAAGGCTCTAAGTCTTCACAGTATATTTGAAAAAGAACTTTATGGGAAAGTGGTTGCGGGGGCCGGATTTGAACCGACGACCTTCGGGTTATGAGCCCGACGAGCTACCAGGCTGCTCCACCCCGCGCCTGAAACGTGGCAAATTCTACGCGTTTTGGAGAGAATTTGCAAATAATGCTGGGATTTGGTACCGAAGACGGGACGTAAAATCGGCGTTTAGTATATTGATAGTGAACCCCACCTGTCAAGCCAGTTTCCGCCAGGTCAAACAAAGGGAAAATTTTACAAAAAACGCACGAGTCTCTTCCGGTCATCGACAAAAGATGATTAAATGAATACTCACTTATTTTGCATAAACATGCATCGAGAGCGAAAGCGGTCTCTTAATCAGTCAATCAAGCAGGGTTTTATTTTATGACGACGATTCTCAAGCATCTTCCGGTAGGACAACGTATTGGCATCGCTTTTTCAGGCGGCCTGGATACCAGCGCTGCACTGCTGTGGATGCGCCAGAAGGGAGCGGTTCCGTATGCATATACTGCGAACCTGGGTCAGCCGGATGAGGACGATTATGATGCAATCCCTCGTCGCGCTAAAGAGTATGGCGCAGAGAACGCGCGCCTGATTGACTGCCGTAAGCAACTGGTCGCTGAAGGTATTGCTGCTATTCAGTGTGGTGCTTTCCATAATACTACCGGCGGCCTGACCTATTTCAATACCACCCCGCTGGGCCGTGCAGTGACCGGTACCATGCTGGTTGCCGCCATGAAAGAAGATGGCGTAAACATCTGGGGTGATGGCAGTACGTATAAAGGAAACGATATCGAACGTTTCTATCGTTATGGCCTGCTGACCAACGCCGAGCTGCAGATTTATAAACCGTGGCTCGATACCGACTTTATCGACGAGCTGGGCGGCCGTCATGAAATGTCCGAGTTTATGATCGCCTGTGGCTTCGACTATAAGATGTCCGTTGAGAAAGCCTACTCTACCGATTCCAATATGCTGGGTGCGACGCACGAAGCGAAGGACCTGGAATTCCTGAACTCCAGCGTGAAGATCGTTAACCCGATCATGGGTGTGAAGTTCTGGGACGAAAACGTCAAAATCCAGGCGGAAGAAGTTACCGTGCGTTTCGAGCGCGGCCATCCGGTTGCCCTGAACGGCAAGACCTTCTCTGACGATGTGGAACTGATGCTGGAAGCTAACCGTATCGGTGGCCGTCACGGTCTGGGCATGAGCGACCAAATTGAAAACCGTATTATTGAAGCAAAAAGCCGTGGCATCTATGAAGCCCCTGGGATGGCACTGCTGCACATCGCTTATGAGCGTCTGCTGACCGGTATTCACAACGAAGACACCATCGAGCAGTATCACTCCCATGGTCGTCAGCTGGGTAAACTGCTGTACCAGGGCCGTTGGTTCGACCCACAGGCCCTGATGCTGCGTGATGCACTGCAACGTTGGGTGGCAAGCGCGATCACCGGCGAAGTGACGCTGGAGCTGCGTCGCGGGAATGACTACTCGATTCTGAACACCGTGTCCGACAACCTGACTTATAAAGCAGAGCGTCTGACCATGGAGAAAGGTGAATCCGTGTTCTCTCCGGACGATCGTATTGGCCAGCTGACCATGCGTAACCTGGACATCACCGATACCCGTGAGAAGCTGTTCAACTACGTTGAGAATGGCCTGCTCTCCGCAAGCGCCGGTAATGGCCTGCCGCAGGTTGAAAACCTGGAGCACAGCGTTAAGAAGTAAGGCTTACGCAGAAATGCAAAAGGCGCCCACTGGGCGCCTTTTTTACGACCGCTGCAGAACCGGTCCCGCTGGCACGAACGTACCCGCCGACGAAAACGCCCCTTCTACAGACGAAATCTACAGACGAAAAAAAAGACGTCTTTCGACGTCTTTCTTCTGGAATATTGGTACCGAGGATGGGACTCGAACCCACAAGCCCGTTAGGGCACTACCACCTCAAGGTAGCGTGTCTACCAATTCCACCACCTCGGTACTGAATACTTAGTGCGGGATATCGCTGGTCGGCTTAGCCGGTGCAGCTGGCTGAGTCTGCTCAGTTTTCGCTGGCGCGCTCAGATTTTCCCACTCGCTTCCTTTGCTGGTCTTGTTGCTGTTGATATTGCCAAGCGCCAGACTGATGATGAAGAACAGCGTAGCCAGAATCGCCGTTGTGCGGGTCATGAAGTTCGCAGAACCACTTGAACCAAACAGCGTACCGGAAGCGCCTGCTCCGAAGGAGGCTCCCATATCAGCGCCTTTACCTTGCTGCAGCATGATCAGCGCTACGAGAGCGATGGCTACAATAAGGAAAATAACTAAAAGAGCTTCGTACATAATCAACCTGTTCCTTGCGGATTTGCCGCATACCAATGCTTCGACCAATTAGCAGGATTTTTGTTTCCCACTGAAGCGGGTGTGAATACTAACCAAAGCGAATGTGCTTCGCAAGGGCAATTTTGACGCATTGTATCAACTGCGGAAAAAAACAGCAAAATGCCATCAATTGCTCAAAACAAAGGCGGCAAGCGCCGCCTTTTTAATCACTTAACGTGAAAAACTATGCAGCTTTTACGGCATCCGCAATACGGTGTGCAAATTCATTCACCTGCGCCTCGTCTTCGCCTTCCACCATTACGCGGATCAGCGGTTCGGTTCCAGATTTACGCAGCAGAACACGTCCACGGTTGCCCAGGGCTGCTTCAACGTCAGCCATCACCGCTTTCACATTTTCATTTTCCAGCGGATCGCCTTTACCGGCGGTGAAACGCACATTCACCAGGATCTGCGGGAACATTTTCATGCCGCTGCAGAGATCGTGCAGGCTCATATGGTTGCGCGCCATGGCGGCAACAACCTGCAGCGCAGCGACGATACCGTCTCCGGTGGTGGTTTTATCCAGCAGGATCACGTGGCCTGAGTTTTCAGCCCCGATACGCCAGCCTTTTTCCTGCAGTTTTTCCAGCACATAGCGGTCGCCCACTTTTGCACGGACAAATGGAATACCCAGCTGTTTCAGCGCCAGCTCCAGACCCATGTTGCTCATCAGCGTGCCTACTGCACCGCCGCGCAGCTGGCCCTGACGCAGACCTTCACGCGCAATGATATAGAGGATCTGGTCGCCGTCGACCTTATTACCTTCGTGATCGACCATGATCACGCGATCGCCGTCGCCATCCAGTGCGATGCCCAGATCGGCTTTTTCCGCCAGAACGCGCGCCTGCAGAGCACGAACGTCAGTCGCCCCCACCTGTTCGTTAATATTCAGGCCATCAGGCTCACAGCCGATGGTAATCACGTTCGCACCCAGTTCGCGGAAAACATTCGGCGCAATGTGATAGGTCGCACCGTTGGCGCAGTCCACCACAATTTTAAGATGGGCCAGGCTCAGTTCGTTCGGGAAAGTACCTTTACAGAATTCGATGTAACGACCCGCGGCATCGACAATGCGGTTCGCTTTACCCAGCTCGGCGGAGTCGACACAGGTGATCTCTTTTTCCATCTCCGCTTCGATTGCCTCTTCCACTTCATCCGGCAGCTTAGTGCCGTCGATGGAGAAGAATTTAATGCCGTTGTCATAAAACGGGTTATGCGAGGCCGAAATCACAATCCCTGCTTCAGCACGGAAAGTACGCGTCAGATATGCCACAGCAGGCGTTGGCATTGGGCCAGTGAAGGAAGCGGAAAGCCCCGCGGCAGCCAGACCGGCCTCCAGCGCTGACTCCAGCATATACCCGGAGATACGGGTATCTTTACCAATGATGATTTTACGGGAGCCATGACGTGCAAGCACTTTACCCGCCGCCCAGCCCAGTTTCAGTACAAAATCAGGGGTGATTGGCGCATCACCCACGCGCCCACGAATACCATCGGTACCAAAATATTTACGATTACTCATAGCGTTTGTTTTCCTTCGCTGCCAGTGTAGCTTCCACTACACGCATGGCTTCTACTGTTTCTTTAACGTCATGGACACGAATAATGTGCGCGCCCTGCATCGCCGCAATTACAGCGCAGGCCAGGCTTCCGCTCAGACGTTCGCTCGGCCCTACATTCAGTAACTGACCAATCATCGACTTTCTCGACATACCAACCAGCAATGGCAGGTCGAAATGATGGAATTCCGATAAGCGCGCAAGCAGCTCATAATTGTGAGAGAGATTTTTACCGAAACCGAACCCCGGGTCGAGCAGCAATTTCTCTTTTGCGATACCCGCACGTTCACAACGTGCAATATGCTCAATAAAGAAGCGATTTACGTCGGCATAAACATCGTCATACTTTGGCGCTTCCTGCATGGTTTTCGGCTGTCCTTGCATGTGCATCAGGCAAACCGGTAGCCCGGTCTCCGCGGCCGCCTCCAGTGCGCCAGGCTCCGTCAGCGAGCGAATATCATTGATGATGTGAGCACCCACTCTCGCGACTTCACGGATCACTTCAGGTTTAGACGTATCGACGGAGATCCACACTTCGAACCGCTGTGCGATAGCTTCAACCACAGGCACCACGCGCGCCAGTTCTTCTTCCACCGAAACGTCTGCCGCCCCAGGGCGCGTCGATTCCCCGCCTACGTCAATGATGGTGGCGCCCGCGTTAATCATCAAATTTGCGTGCTTCACAGCCTCGATAAGCGTGTTATGCGTGCCGCCGTCAGAGAAGGAGTCAGGCGTGACATTCAGGATACCCATCACATGCGGATGTGAGAGATCGAGATGCGAGTCCTGGGCGAATAGTTTCATGGTCAAATCCCTGGTATCAATATGGTTTTACAGAAAAGAAAAACCCCGGAGCAAGCTCCAGGGTTTGAGGTGCAAACATAGACTTCAACAGCAGTGACTTACTTGTCGCCCAACTGTTCTGACATGGTGTTGCCCGGGTTCGGCGTACGCGGTTCATCGACCGGACGCGGCGCACGCGGTGTGCCATTGTTGTCAGAATTGTTGGAAGCGCCTGGGTCTTCCCAACCCGCTGGCGGACGCACTTCGCGGCGAGCCATCAAGTCGTCAATCTGCGGAGCATCGATGGTTTCATATTTCATGAGCGCATCTTTCATCGAATGCAGAATGTCCAGGTTATCGTTCAGGATCTGACGGGCGCGATTGTAGTTACGCTCGATCAGCAGCTTCACTTCCTGGTCAATGATACGTGCGGTTTCATCGGACATGTGTTTCGCTTTCGCCACGGAGCGGCCCAGGAACACTTCGCCTTCTTCTTCCGCATACAGCAGGGGACCCAGCTTCTCGGAGAAGCCCCATTGGGTCACCATGTTACGCGCCAGGTTGGTCGCGACTTTAATGTCGTTGGACGCACCGGTCGAAACATGTTCCGCGCCGTAAATAATCTCTTCTGCCAGACGACCGCCGTAAAGAGTTGAAATCTGACTTTCCAGCTTCTGACGACTGGCGCTGATGGCATCGCCTTCCGGCAGGAAGAACGTCACACCCAACGCACGACCGCGCGGAATAATCGTCACTTTATGCACCGGATCGTGTTCCGGCACCAGGCGACCGATAATCGCGTGACCGGCTTCGTGGTAAGCCGTGGACTCTTTCTGCGCTTCCGTCATCACCATGGAGCGACGTTCCGCACCCATCATGATTTTGTCTTTCGCTTTCTCGAACTCCACCATCGACACAACGCGTTTGTTACCGCGAGCAGCAAACAGTGCAGCTTCGTTGACCAGGTTTGCCAGGTCAGCACCGGAGAAGCCCGGCGTACCACGCGCGATGATTGCCGCGTCGACATCAGGTGCCAGCGGTACGCGACGCATGTGAACTTTCAGAATCTGTTCACGACCGCGTACATCCGGCAGACCAACCACAACCTGACGGTCGAAACGGCCTGGACGCAGCAGCGCAGGGTCAAGAACGTCCGGACGGTTAGTCGCCGCGATAACGATAATACCTTCGTTACCTTCGAAGCCATCCATCTCAACCAGCATCTGGTTCAGCGTCTGTTCACGTTCATCGTGACCACCACCCAGGCCTGCGCCACGCTGGCGGCCTACGGCGTCGATTTCATCGATGAAGATAATGCACGGTGCTGCCTTCTTGGCCTGCTCGAACATGTCACGCACACGAGATGCACCAACACCCACAAACATTTCAACGAAGTCAGAACCTGAAATAGTAAAGAACGGCACCTTCGCTTCACCCGCGATGGCTTTCGCCAGCAGGGTTTTACCGGTACCCGGAGGCCCCACCATCAGAACGCCTTTCGGGATCTTACCGCCCAGTTTCTGGAAACGGCTCGGCTCGCGCAGGTATTCAACCAGTTCGCCCACTTCTTCTTTTGCTTCGTCGCAACCTGCAACGTCGGCAAATGTGGTCTTGATCTGATCTTCCGTTAGCATACGCGCCTTGCTCTTACCGAACGACATGGCACCTTTGCCACCGCCGCCCTGCATCTGGCGCATAAAGAAGATCCAGACGCCAATAAGAAGCAGCATCGGGAACCAGGAGATGAAGATAGAAGCCAGCAGGCTTGGTTCTTCTGGCGGCTCGCCTACCACCTTGACGTTTTTGGTCAGAAGGTTATCAAGCAGCTTAGGATCGTTCACCGGGATGTAAGTCGTGTAACGGTTACTATCTTTCTTGGTAACGTTGATCTCACGTCCGTTGATACGCGCTTCGCGAACCTGGTCCTGATTGACCTCCTGCAGGAAGGTAGAATAATCCACCTTGCGGCCATTCGACTCGCTGGGCCCAAAGCTCTGGAATACTGACATCAGCACAACGGCAATGACCAGCCAGAGTATTAGGTTTTTCGCCATGTCACTCAAGGGATTAACCTCATATTACAACTGTGTTAAAAACAGCGTCAGGATACTCTATATCCCGTGTCATTCAAACTTTCGTCTGAAAGACGCGGGTTATCATTTTCGCCCGGTCGCTACAATATACACTTCTCGGGAACGGGCCCGGGAAGAGTCCGGCTTACGAACTTTAACCTTCGCAAACAGGGAGCGAATTTCCTTAAGATACTCCTCGAAACCTTCGCCCTGAAACACCTTCACAACAAAACTACCACCAGGCGCTAGTACATCACGACACATTTCTAACGCTAGCTCCACCAAATACATGGCGCGGGGGATATCCACCGCCGGTGTTCCACACATATTTGGTGCCATATCTGACATGACAACCTGGACCTTACTATCACCTACACGCTCAAGTAGCGCTTTCAGCACTAATTCATCACGAAAGTCGCCCTGAAGGAAGTCGACACCGACGATGGGATCCATTGGTAAAAGGTCGCATGCGATGATTCGGCCCGTTCCGCCGATCTGCGTAACCGCATACTGGGACCATCCGCCAGGTGCTGCACCGAGATCGACAACCGTCATTCCCGGCTTAAAAAGTTTGTCACTTTGCTGTATTTCATCAAGTTTAAACCAGGCACGGGAACGCAACCCCTTTTTCTGTGCCTGTTGAACATATTTATCGCTAAAGTGTTCCTGAAGCCAGCGGCTGGAGCTGGCAGAACGCTTTTTACCTGTCATTTAACATTTCCGTCCTGGTTCATCGTTACTTGCCTGTGACGTAAATTTCTACGCAGCTATTTGGCGATATAAGGGAGATGGCGGTAGAATGAACCGTTTTCAATCCCAACGTAAGCAAAAATATACGATGAATCTGAGTACTAAACAAAAACAGCACCTTAAAGGTCTGGCACATCCGCTCAAGCCTGTAGTCATGCTTGGCAACAATGGTTTGACCGAAGGGGTGCTTGCCGAGATTGAACAAGCGCTGGAACACCACGAGCTGATCAAGGTGAAAATCGCCTCTGAAGACCGAGACACTAAAAACCTGATCGTGGAAGCCATCGTGCGTGAAACGGGTGCCTGTAATGTACAGGTCATCGGTAAAACGCTGGTGCTCTATCGCCCATCTAAAGAGCGTAAAATCTCGCTGCCACGCTAAGGATATCCTGAATCGAACACATTTTCTGTGTAAAACGAGGGATTTCTGTCAGCAGGTGAGCAAAATGCCACGCTCCTTGAGTTGATAAAAGGCCGCTATGCGGCCTTTTTCTTTTCTTTACAATGTATCAACATCTTAGTCGAGATGCGAATTACAGGTATTCAACCTTAATAATTTCGTATTCCACTTCGCCACCCGGGGTGCGGATAGTGACAACATCATCCTGCTCTTTGCCAATCAGGCCGCGAGCAATCGGGGAGTTCACCGAAATCAGATTCTGTTTAAAGTCCGCTTCATCATCACCCACGATGCGATAAGTCTGCTCTTCGTCATTATCCAGGTTCAGCACGGTAACGGTTGAACCAAAAATGACGCGGCCATTGTTAGGCATTTTGGTGATATCGATAACCTGCGCATTGGACAGTTTTGCTTCGATATCTTTAATACGCCCTTCACAGAAGCCCTGCTGCTCACGCGCCGCGTGGTATTCAGCATTCTCTTTCAGGTCGCCATGCTCACGCGCATCCGCGATAGCGGCGATGATTTCAGGGCGACGAACGGATTTCAGAAAATCCAGCTCTTCGCGCAGTTTTTCGGCACCACGTAAGGTCATCGGAATAGCTTGCATTTGTTATACCTCTTAAACATTCCTGTTGGGAGCAGTGTTCCCTGCCCCGGCCCCCATGAGCGGGCCAGAAGCAAAAAGAAAACCGACCCGGGAGCGAAGCCCCAGGTCAGCAACAATTTTCAATTTGATACGCATTTTACCGCGAAGTTCACTATGGGTCATCGTTTACTTTGCAGTGCTATGCACCGTAGTATGACGGTTTGTTTTCGGGTTGTTAGCGCGAGATTATGCGATTTTCCAGATTTATCATCGGATTGACTACCAGTATAGCGTTCAGCGTTCAGGCCGCGAATGTTGATGAGTACATTAATCAGCTCCCCGCAGGTGCCAACCTTGCCTTGATGGTGCAGAAGGTCGGGTCGCAGTCGCCAGAGATTGACTATCACAGTCAACAGATGGCGCTGCCTGCCAGTACCCAGAAGGTGATCACCGCACTCGCCGCCCTGCTTCAGCTTGGACCTGACTTCCGTTTTACCACCACGCTCGAGACCAAAGGCAACATCGAGGGTGGCGAACTGAAAGGCGATCTTATCGCTCGTTTCGGGGGAGATCCTACGTTTAAACGCCAGGATATCCGCAACATGGTCGCGTCGCTGAAAAAATCTGGCGTGCAGAAGATTGATGGCAACGTGTTAATCGACACCTCTATTTTTGCCAGCCACGATAAAGCGCCAGGATGGCCGTGGAATGACATGACGCAGTGCTTTAGCGCTCCGCCAGCCGCCGCGATTGTGGATCGTAACTGCTTCTCCATTTCACTTTACAGCGCGCCAAAACCGGATGACTTAGCGTTTATTCGCGTGGCGTCTTACTACCCGGTGACGATGTTCAGCCAGGTTCGTACCCTCGCAAAAGGCTCCCCGGATGCGCAGTATTGCGAGCTGGACGTGGTACCAGGCGATCTTAACCGCTTCACGCTGACCGGGTGCCTGACACAGCGCGCCGACCCATTGCCGCTGGCCTTTGCGATACAGGATGGCGCAAGCTATGCGGGTGCCATTCTCAAGGATGAACTGAAGCAGGCGGGAATAACCTATTCCGGTACCCTGCTGCGCCAGACGCAGGTCAATCAACCCGGTACGGTCATCGCCAGCAAACAATCTGCGCCGCTGCACGATTTACTACGGATTATGCTGAAAAAGTCTGACAACATGATTGCTGACACGGTATTCCGCATGATTGGTCACGCGCGTTTCGGCGTGCCAGGAACCTGGCGTGCGGGTTCCGACGCCGTGCGTCAGATCCTGCGCCAACAGGCGGGGATCGATCTTGGCAACACCATTGCCGTCGATGGATCCGGGTTATCGCGGCATAATTTGATCTCCCCGGCAACGATGATGCAAGTACTTCAGTACATTGCACAACATGACACTGAGCTAAACTTTATTTCGATGCTGCCACTTGCCGGGCATGACGGTTCGCTTCAGTACCGTGCCGGCCTTCATGCGGCCGGGGTGGACGGAAAAGTTTCAGCCAAGACAGGTTCACTGCAGGGGGTTTATAACCTTGCAGGCTTCATCACTACCGCCAGCGGGCAACGCATGGCATTCGTGCAGTATCTTTCCGGCTATGCCGTCGAACCGACCGACCAGCGTAATCGTCGTATTCCACTGGTTCGCTTCGAAAGCAGGCTTTATAAGGACATCTACCAGAATAACTAGCGATGAAACTACTCATAGTTGAAGACGATCTGTTATTGCAGGAAGGGCTGGCTCTGGCGCTGGCCAATGAAGGATATGCCCTCGACTGCGCCGCCACGGCGGCTGAGGCGGATGCACTGATCCAGAGCGGCGAATACAGTCTGGTGATCCTCGATTTAGGCTTACCGGATAAAGACGGCGCTACACAGCTAAGCCAGTGGCGCCGCCGGGGTATCGCCAATCCAGTATTGATCCTGACGGCACGGGATGCCATTGAAGATCGTATCAACGGCCTCGATTCTGGCGCTGATGATTACCTGGTGAAACCGTTTGCCCTTGCGGAGCTTCAGGCGCGGGTACGGGCGTTGATTCGTCGTTATCAGGGACATAGCGATAACTTACTGACCGACGGCGATATTACGCTGAATCTGCAAACCCAGCAGGTGCTGTGCCAGTCCCTGCCGGTTGAAGTAACCCCTAAAGAGTTCGCGCTGCTGACGCGCCTGATTATGCGCAGCGGACAAACGGTACACCGCGAAACCCTGCAGCAGGATATTTATTCCTGGCAGGACGATCCCGGCTCAAATACCCTCGAAGTGCATATTCACAATCTGCGTCGCAAACTGGGTAAAGACCGGATTAAAACTGTCCGTGGCGTAGGCTACCGTCTGGAGAGCCAGAAATGAACAGCATGCGTCGGCGATTAATGGTTCTGCTGGCGGTCATTCTGTTATTTTTCCAGCTGATAAGCGTGATCTGGCTCTGGCATGAAAGCCGTGAACAGATTGGTTTTCTGGTCAACGAAACGCTCTCGGCGAAATCGCGCAATAATCATGTCGAGAAAGAGATCCGTGAAGCGATTGCCTCGCTGCTGGTCCCCTCTCTGGTGATGGTCGGTTTTACGCTGTGCTTCTCATTCTGGGCGGTCACCTGGATAACCCGGCCGCTGAATCAACTGCGCGTCAGCCTGGCGAACCGCTCGGCGGATAACTTAACCCCGCTCCCTGTCTATTCCGACATGGAAGAAATTGGTGCCGTCACAACCTCGCTCAACCAGCTCCTCGCCCGTTTGGATCACACCATTCAACAGGAACGTCTCTTCACCGCGGACGCCGCTCACGAGCTGCGAACGCCGCTTGCGGGGATCAGACTGCATCTGGAACTGATGGCACAGTCTGGCTCTCCACAGGCCACGACGTTAATTACCCGTATCGATCAGCTGATGCACACGGTTGAGCAACTGCTGATGTTGTCCCGTGCCGGACAGGCGATGGCGAGCGGTCACTATGAAACCGTCAACTGGACAGACGATATCATCATGCCGCTCGGTCTTGGACATGAAGCCAAAGAGCATACGGTGATATGGCCGGACAAAAGTCCGCTCACGGTGCAGGGTGATGCGGTACTTCTGCGCTTGATGCTGCGCAATCTGCTTGAGAACGCCGGGCGTTATAGTCCGTCAGGCACAACGATTCGCGTGACTCTGGCCGACGTTGACGGGGGGACACAGGTCAGCGTTATCGATCAGGGGCCGGGGATAGATGAAGCGCACCGCCAGTTGATTACTGAACCGTTCCGTCGTCTTGACCAGCGCTACGGTGGCAGCGGCCTGGGGCTGAGCATTGTGCAACGTATCGTGCAGCTCCACCACGGCAAGCTGACGCTGGAGAATGGTGCTGAGGGCGGCTTAATCGCCAGCTGCTGGCTGCCGTCCAGCCTGCAATAAAAAAGCCCCCTTCCGGGGGCTTTAAACTGCGATTAGTGCTTGTAGATGAACTCGACACCTTCTTCGTCGTCTTCATCCCAGTCGTCGTCCCAGTCTTCTTCCTCTTCCACTTCCAGCTCTTCGAGCTGTTGGCGGTGGTAGTCATCCCACATGAATTCGACTTTTTCTGGCTGTTTCGCTTCTTCAGCCTGAACAACCGGGTTCTCGATGATAAAGGTCATCACATCCCAGCACAGATCTTTCACGCCAACCTGGCTTGCCGCGGAGATCAGGTAGTATTTATCTTCCCAGCCCATCGCTTCAGCAATGGCTTTCGCTTTCGCTTCCGCTTCGGCTTTATCCATCAGATCGATCTTGTTAAAGACCAGCCAGCGTGGCTTGTTCGCCAGTTTTTCGCTGTATTTTTCCAGCTCGCCGATAATGATGCGGGCATTTTCTACCGGATCGGAACCGTCGATTGGATCGATATCGATGAGATGCAGCAGTACGCGGCAGCGCTCAAGGTGTTTCAGGAAGCGGATACCCAGACCGGCACCTTCTGCAGCACCTTCAATCAGACCCGGGATATCAGCAACCACAAAGCTCTTCTCGTTATCCATACGGACAACGCCCAGGCTTGGTACCAGCGTGGTAAACGGATAATCCGCCACTTTTGGCTTAGCTGCAGAGACCGCGCGAATAAACGTCGATTTACCGGCGTTTGGCATACCCAGCATCCCGACATCGGCCAGAAGCATCAGCTCCAGCTGCAGATCGCGCTTGTCGCCCGGCGTACCCATCGTTTTCTGACGCGGGGTACGGTTTACGGACGATTTGAAACGGCTGTTACCCAGACCGTGCCAGCCGCCTTTCGCCACCATCAGACGCTGACCGTGTTTGGTCATATCGCCCATGGTTTCGCCCGTCCCCTGGTCAATCACACGCGTACCGACCGGAACCTTAATGGTCACGTCTTTACCGCGTTTGCCCGTACAGTCACGGCTTTGACCGTTCTGACCACGCTCAGCGCGGAAGGATTTTTCGAAACGGTAGTCGATCAGCGTGTTGAGGTTCTCATCCGCCTCCAGCCACACGTCACCGCCGTCCCCGCCGTCACCGCCGTCAGGACCGCCACGTGGAATATATTTCTCACGGCGGAAGCTCACGCAACCATTGCCGCCATCACCTGCCACGACCAGGATTGTCGCTTCATCAACAAACTTCATTTTACTCTCCGTAACTCATTCGCCTGAGCGGGGGACTACTACGACCGCTTCATTTTTGCGCCAACGCCCCCAAAGACGATGACCAATGGCGGAATACATCGCGCCCGCAACCACGACAAACGCACCGAGATAGCCCAACATGTTGAGCATCGGTCTGACGAAGACATCGGGCCAGGCCATTGATAACAAATCTGAAAATAACAGCGTAAACAGCGGGGTAAGCGTAATGAGTGCGCTCACCTGTGCTGCCTGCCAGCGCGCCATCGCTTCGGCCAGCGCGCCATAACCGACCAGCGTGTTCAGCCCACAAAAAATGAGGCACGCCAGTTGCCAGTCGCTAAGCTGGGTAATCACACCCGGTTTTGCTAACGGCAATAATGCTATTGTACACAAAGTGTACAGCAAAAAGAGGATCTGCTGTGAGGCCAAACGACGCAATAACACCTTTTGCGCGACGCCATAACTCACCCAAACCGTTGCTGCTCCCACTCCGAAGATCACACCCCAGGTGTAATCCGTCAGTCGGGTAAAAATCTCTATCAGACTGGTGTTGAAGAACATCACCAGACCACAGAGCAACATGCTCGCCCCGATAATTTGCGTGCCACGCATCTTCTCCTTGAGGATAAAGACGCTGGCGACCATCATGCCGACCGGTGAAAGCTGACCAATCACCTGCGACGCCGTGGGGCTAAGATACTGCAGGGAAGAACTGAACAGTATGAAGTTACCGAACAGGCCACCCGTCGCGATAGCCAGCAACACCAGCCAGCGCGGTTTACGGAAGATACGCAACGGCGGAAGCTTACCTTTGATCGCGAGGATGGCCCCAAGGCCGATACTTGCCATCAGAAAGCGATAAAATACCACCGTTGGCGGCTCCATCACTTCCAGTACCTGCTTCATTGCAATTGGCAGCGCACCCCAGCACATTGCGGTCGTGAGCGCCAAAAGAATACCAATGCCGGCCTGCTGCTTCATGCCCGTTTTCCCTACAGAAAAAATTACCGGGTTTCCAATGTAAAAAGCCCCGCAACAGGTTGCGGGGCTTTAATCCGTTACCGGACCGAGAAAACCTTACTCAGCAACGATGCTGATGTATTTACGGTTGTTCGGGCCTTTAACTTCAAATTTCACTTTACCGTCTGCTTTAGCAAACAGAGTGTGGTCACGACCGCAACCTACGTTGTTGCCAGCGTGGAATTTGGTGCCACGTTGACGAACAATGATGCTACCCGCCAGAACGGATTCGCCACCGAAACGCTTAACGCCCAGGCGTTTAGCTTCTGAATCGCGACCGTTACGTGTGGAGCCGCCAGCCTTTTTATGTGCCATTTAAATCTCTCCTCAGGTCTTAGGCGCTGATGCCAGTAATTTTCACATCAGTGAACCACTGACGGTGGCCCTGCTGCTTACGGTAGTGTTTACGACGACGAAACTTAACAATTTTAACTTTCTCGCCACGACCGTGAGCAACAACTTCAGCTTTGATAACGCCGCCATCAACGAAAGGAACGCCGATTTTGACTTCTTCACCGTTTGCGATCATCAGAACTTCTGCGAACTCAACAGATTCGCCAGTTGCGATGTCCAGCTTTTCCAGGCGAACGGTCTGACCTTCGCTTACTCGGTGTTGTTTACCACCACTTTGGAAAACCGCGTACATATAAACTCCGCTTCCGCGCACATCCTCGTATGAATCAGAGTGCGCTATAAATATTCACAATAGGGCGCGAATATTACGCAAAACGCGAGCCTTTGACAAGTGCTACCATCAATACATGAAGAAAAAAAACACAACGCGTAAGGTAACGTTTATCTGAGCCGTTTTTTCAGTACAATCAGCACTACTATTGATAAACCTAACCCTTCGTTACCCCATTGAAGATGGGATAAACAGGATAAAAAGCCCGGCTTTTGCGATGAATTTAGAAAAAATCAACGAGTTAACCGCGCAAGATATGGCGGGTGTGAATGCAGCAATCCTGGAGCAACTCAATTCTGACGTTCAGCTGATCAATCAGTTGGGCTATTACATCGTCAGCGGCGGCGGTAAACGCATTCGCCCGATGATTGCCATCCTGGCTGCCCGAGCCGTCGGCTATCAGGGAAATGCTCACGTCACGATCGCGGCACTGATCGAATTTATTCACACTGCGACGCTTCTTCATGATGATGTTGTGGATGAATCAGACATGCGCCGGGGTAAAGCCACCGCCAACGCCGCCTTTGGCAATGCTGCCAGCGTCCTGGTGGGGGATTTTATCTATACCCGTGCCTTCCAGATGATGACCAGCCTGGGTTCGCTGAAGGTGCTGGAGGTCATGTCTGAAGCCGTTAACGTGATTGCTGAGGGCGAAGTGCTTCAGCTGATGAACGTCAACGACCCTGACATCACCGAAGAAAACTACATGCGCGTGATTTACAGCAAAACCGCGCGCCTGTTTGAAGCGGCTGCACAGTGTTCCGGCATTCTGGCTGGCTGTAGCGAAGCCCAGGAAAAAGGGCTGCAGGACTATGGCCGTTATCTGGGCACCGCATTCCAGCTGATTGATGATTTGCTGGATTACAGTGCAGACGGTGAAACGCTCGGCAAAAACGTGGGTGATGACCTGAACGAAGGCAAACCGACGCTGCCGCTACTCCACGCGATGCGCAACGGGTCAGCCGACCAGGCGAAAATGATCCGTGAAGCGATCGAGCAGGGAAATGGTCGTCATCTTCTGGAACCCGTGCTGGAAACAATGGCCATTTGCGGATCGCTGGACTGGACGCGTCAGCGTGCCGAAGAAGAGGCGGATAAAGCCATCGCCGCACTTCAGGTCATCCCGGACAGCCCATGGCGCGATGCGCTCATTGGTCTTGCCCATATCGCCGTTCAGCGCGACCGTTAATCCTGCTCTCCCCTCCCCGCGGCCCTCGCGGGGAGATTCCAGTACACACCTGTATATTCCTCTTTCACGTAAACGCACCGGTTTACAGACCGCATGAATAAAGCCATGCCTTATTCTGAATATCCCTACCAGTAACGCGAACTTTTTAGAACAAGAAATTGAAATGGGTATAGTAAGGCCAGTCGTTTCAGACGAAATGGCGTAAGTGAATCCGAACTTAAGGACAGCGTTATGGACACGAAATTTATCGACTGGCACACAGCAGATATCATTGCGGCACTGCGCAAAAAAGGCACATCACTGGCTGCGGAATCTCGCCGCCATGGCCTGAGTTCTTCAACCCTGGCAAATGCCCTGACGCGCCCCTGGCCGAAGGGAGAATTGATCATTGCGACGGCGCTGGATACGCATCCGTGGGTGATCTGGCCTTCGCGTTACCACGATCCCATTACCCATGAATTTATCGACAGATCGCGCATGATCCGCCAGAGGAAAGTGAAGAAAGACCCGCAGGAATAGCGGTTTTTTTGACAGGAACAGCAACCCCCCGGTCATTTCTGGCAGGGGGCTGCCGGAACGATTACTCGCCCTTCACACGCTCGATATTCGCACCCAGCGCGCGCAGTTTATCTTCGATACGTTCATAGCCACGATCGATGTGATAAATGCGATCAACGACCGTCGTCCCTTCCGCAATACAACCCGCCAGCACCAGGCTTGCAGATGCACGCAGATCGGTTGCCATCACCTGAGCACCAGACAGTTTCTCAACGCCGTGACAAATCACGGTATTACTCTCGATCTCAGCATGTGCGCCCATACGGATCAGTTCCGGTACGTGCATAAAGCGGTTTTCAAAGATGGTCTCGGTAATGAACCCCGTCCCTTCCGCCACCAGGTTTAACAGGGTGAACTGCGCCTGCATATCGGTCGGGAAAGCAGGATGCGGAGCTGTACGCACGTTTACCGCTTTTGGACGGTTGCCGTGCATGTCCAGGCTGATCCAGTCTTCACCGATTTCGATATCAGCGCCTGCGTCACGCAGTTTCGCCAGCACCGCATCCAGGGTATCTGGCTGCGCGTTGCGGCAGGTAATTTTCCCGCCTGAAATCGCGGCAGCAACCAGGAATGTCCCGGTTTCGATACGGTCTGGCAGGACGCGGTACACGCCGCCGCCCAGACGCTCAACGCCTTCGATGGTGATACGGTCGGTGCCCTGGCCGGTGATCTTCGCACCCAGCGCCACGAGGAAGTTCGCGGTATCCACAATCTCCGGTTCACGCGCGGCGTTTTCGATGATGGTAGTACCTTCTGCCAGCGTTGCCGCAGACATGATGGTGACGGTGGCACCAACGCTCACTTTGTCCATGACAATGTGCGCGCCTTTCAGGCGGCCATTCACAGACGCTTTTACATAACCTTCTTCGAGTTTGATCTCCGCGCCCAGTTTCTCCAGGCCAAAGATGTGCAGATCAACCGGACGTGCACCGATTGCGCAGCCACCCGGCAGGGAAACCTGACCCTGACCAAAACGTGCCACCAGCGGGCCAAGCGCCCAGATGGATGCACGCATGGTTTTCACCAGATCGTAAGGTGCAGAAAAGTTGTTTACGTTGCTGGCGTCGATCCAGACGGAACCGTTACGCTCAACTTTGGTGCCCAGCTGGCTGAGCAACTTCATGGTGGTGTCGATATCTTTCAGCTTCGGTACGTTCTGAATTTCTACCGGCTCTTCCGCGAGCAGCGCAGCAAAGAGGATGGGCAGCGCGGCATTTTTTGCGCCAGAAATTGTGACTTCGCCCTGGAGACGCGTTGGCCCCTGTACACGAAATTTATCCATTGTGTGCTCTCTTATAAATTCAACCGTGCTGCGGGCGTGTCGCCCACAACTCAAAAACCGTTTAGTTTGCGATCGCGTGCCCACTCTTGAGGGGTGAACGCTTTAATCGACAGGGCGTGGATGCGGTTATCCGCAATGTATTCCATCAGCGGCGCGTATACAGCCTGCTGTTTCTTCACACGGCTCATACCGTCGAACATCTCACCCACAGCAATAACCTGGAAGTGACTGCCATCGCCAGTGACGTGGGCTTCCTGAAGGGAGAGTGCATTCATCAGCACTGTCTGGATTTCATGATTTTCCATGGGTTCTTAATCATCTGATAGTGAAAACAAGCCCAACATCTTAGAGCAAAGTGGCGTCGTCTTAAACAAGCAAAAAGCCCCGACGATGAATCTGTCAGGGCTTTCAGAAGTAACGCACTGAAAATATTAACGAGGCAGTACGTCCTGAGGGAGATTATAGAGCTGGGCCAGGGTGACCACATTATCGCTCGCCGCGTGCAGCGTAACGCTTGTCCCCTGCTTTTTCCCCACAGCAACAAGATGGGCAAGCAGCGCGACGCCTGCCGTGTCCACCCGTGAAATGCCGCTCAGATCGATAACCGTCACGCCCTGCATCGCTTCAAAACGTTTGTCCCAGAGCGGGTTCAGCAGATCCTGGTCGAGTTCACCCGTCAGCTTCAACGTCTCACCCTCACGCGACCAGCTCAGTTGATCCGACATTACTTCTTCTCGTCCAGAGAGATTTTCTGACGCGAGATAGACTGCAGCTGTGCGGTCAGGCCATCAATGCCTTTGGTGCGCAGCAGGTCACTCCACTCGTTCTGTTTAGTGGTGATCATGCTCACCCCTTCCGCAATCATGTCATAGGCCTGCCAGTGACCGGTCTGGCTGTTTTTACGCCACTGGAAGTCCAGGCGTACTGGCGGACGGCCGTTAGGATCGATAATCGTGACGCGGATAGGAATGATAGTCGCGTCGCCCAGCGGCTGCTCTGGCGCAATCTGATAGGTCTGACCGTGATACATCGCCAGTGCCTGACCGTAAGCCTGTTTCAGGTATTCACGGAACGCCGCAAAATAGGCGTCGCGCTGCGCCGGGGTCGCGTCTTTGTAATAACGGCCCAGCACCAGCGCACCCGCATATTTGATCTGCACGTACGGCAGCAGCTCTTGATCAACCACGTCGCGCAGATAATCAGGATTGGAACGAATTTTCGGCTGTTCGTTTTTAAGCCGGTCGAAGGTCTTCTTCGCAGCCTCATCCATCAGTTTGTACGGGTTACTCTGATCCGCAGCATGCGCCGCGGTGAGAGGGGCAATGACCAGCATGGCAACCATTAACAGTCGTTTAAACATGAATGACTTCTCCTGAAATTAATTCGTCGTGCCTGGTGTCGGTGCGACACTGGCAGGATCTTCGCTCTGCGCAGGGGCAGCGTCGGACTTCTTATCATCTCCTTTACTGTTATAAAGGAACTGACCAATCATATCCTCCAGCACCATCGCGGACTTCGTATCCTGGATTACGCTACCGTCTTTAAGGATAGTCGTTCCCAGCTCCGGGTCTTCAAAACCGACGTTAAGCGCCAGATATTGCTCACCCAGGAGGCCGGACGTGCGGATAGAAAGCGAGCTGGTGTCCGGGATATGGTTATAACGCTCTTCAATATCCATCGACACGCGCGGCAGATAGGTTTTCTCATCAAGCGTAATGTCAGAGACGCGCCCGATGACCACCCCGCCTATACGTACCGGCGAGCGCGCCTTCAGCCCGCCGATGTTATCAAAGGTCGCATAAATGCGATAAGTCGGCTCGGTGCGCACAGACGTGATATCCGCCGCTCTCAGGCAGATAAACAGCGCGGCCAGCAACGCCAGTAACAGGAACACGCCGACCCAAATTTCATTTTTTCTCGTTTGCATGAACTCAATTCCCAAACATCAGTGCGGTGAGCACAAAATCCAGACCCAGTACGGCCAGCGACGAATGTACGACAGTACGTGTAGTTGCACGGCTGATGCCCGCCGAGGTCGGGATCGCATCATAGCCATTGAACAAGGCGATCCAGGTGACCGTAATGGCAAATACCACGCTTTTAATCAGACAGTTAACCAGATCCATTCGCAGATCGATGGCGTCCTGCATGGCCGACCAGAAGAAGCCAGCATCGATGCCCTTCCAGTGAACGCCAACCAGCGAGCCGCCCCAGATACCCACGGCGACAAAGAGAATTGTCAGGAGCGGTAAGGAAATCACCCCCGCCCAGAAGCGTGGCGAGATCACGCGACGCAGCGGGTCGACCGCCATCATCTCCATGCTGGAAAGCTGCTCGGTCGCACGCATCAGGCCAATTTCAGCGGTCAATGCTGACCCTGCACGCCCGGCGAACAACAGCGCCGCCACCACCGGCCCCAGTTCACGCAGCAGCGACAGCGCCACCAGCATGCCGAGGCTGGTTTCGGCGCTGTAGGTCGTCAGAACGAGGTAGCCCTGCAGCCCCAACACCATGCCGATAAACAGACCGGAGACAATGATGATGAGCATCGACAGCACGCCGACATTATAGAGCTGCCGCACCAGTAGCGGTGCATGCTTACGAAATTCCGGCTTGCCGACCAGCGCGTTGAACAACATCAATCCGGCACGCCCGAACGTCCTGATGGTTTTTATGCCACGGTGTCCAAGAGCGGCCAATGCATTTAACAGCATCAGTGGCTTAACTCCCTATTCCCAGTAAATCGTCACGATAGTCGCCCGCCGGGTAGCGGAACGGCACAGGCCCATCCGCAATGCCGTCGAGGAACTGCCGTACACGCGGATCGCAGTTTTCCTGCAACGCCTGAGCGCTGCCATGCGCGACGATCCTTTTGTCTGCCACAATGTAGGCATAGTCGGCGATGCTCAACACTTCCGGTACATCGTGAGAAACCACTATGCAGGTTACGCCGAGCGCGCTGTTCAGTTCAGAGATGAGCTTCACCAGCACGCCCATCGTGATAGGGTCCTGCCCAACGAACGGTTCGTCGAACATGATTAAATCGGGTTCTAAGGCGATGGCGCGTGCCAGCGCGGCGCGGCGTGCCATACCGCCGGACAGCTCTGAGGGCATCAGTTTTGCAGCCCCTCGCAGCCCCACGGCTTCAAGCTTCATCATCACCGTACTTTTCAGCAGCTCTGGCGGCAGACTGGTGTGTTCGCGCAGCGGATAAGCCACGTTATCAAAGACGTTCATGTCAGTGAACAACGCTCCCGACTGGAAAAGCATACTCATGCGTTTACGAACAGTATATAGGCGCGATCGTGACATCTCGGGGATGTTTTCGCCGTCAAAGAGGATTTCACCGCTATCGGGTGGGATCTGGCCACCAATAAGGCGCAGCAGGGTCGTTTTACCGATCCCGGACGGCCCCATGATGGCAGTGATCTTGCCACGCGGTACGGTCAACGAAATATCATCGAATATCAATCTGTTGGCGCGAGAAAAACTCACACCCCGGACATCAACTAAATTCGCCATAGTTTGGCTCATTTATGGTTCCTTTCTTACCCTGCTCACGTTAAGCATGCAGACTGAATCAGCCCTAAACTCAGCATTTTTACAGAATATTAGCCGTTGAGGTTAGCGAAAGCTGGCATTTGTTTTACTTTTCCGGCGCATAAAGTCAAAATTAGGAATTCGTTACGCCTCAGACTGTATGCAGTCCTGCCATTCCATTCCTGCGCGATGGACCGACGAGTATACCTGAAGAAAGGACTTTTGATGCTTTTAGCAACAGCACTGTTAATAATTGGTTTACTTTTGGTGGTCTACAGTGCTGACCGTTTGGTATTTGCTGCATCTATCCTGTGCCGCCTGACTGGCGTACCGCCTGTCGTCATCGGGATGACCGTGGTCAGCGTCGGAACCTCGCTTCCTGAAATCATCGTCTCTGTCACGGCATCACTGCATGGTCAGTTAGACCTTGCCGTCGGCACCGCGATTGGTTCCAACATCGTCAATATCTTGCTGATCCTTGGCCTGGCGGCCCTGCTCCATCCATTTCGCGTACATTCTGATGTTCTGCGCCGTGAATTGCCGCTAATGTTAATCGTAAGCCTGCTGGCAGGGTGCGTATTTTATGATGGCGTACTGAGCTACGGTGACGGCATTTTCTTGCTGGCGCTGGCCGTTATCTGGCTATTGTATAGTGTTAAAATCGCCCGTCTGGCAGAAAAACAGGGCCAGGACAGCCTGACGCGAGAACAGGTCGCCGAACTCCCGCGTGAAGGCACGCTGCCTGTGGCGCTGCTGTGGCTCGGCGTCGCGCTGATCATCATGCCGATGGCCACGCGCATGGTCGTCGATAACGCCACGGTGCTGGCGAACTATTTCGCCATGAGTGAGCTCACCATTGGCCTGACGGTCATTGCCATTGGCACCAGTCTGCCAGAACTGGCCACCGCTATCGCAGGGGCACGTAAAGGTGAAGATGACATTGCCATAGGCAATATTATCGGTTCAAACATTTTTAATATCGCCATCGTGATGGGCCTGCCAGCCCTGATAACGCCCGGGCCTTTTAACCCCCTGGCATTCTCACGCGATTACGGGGTGATGTTGCTGGTCAGCGTCATTTTTGCCCTGCTCTGCTGGCGGCGGCAACGACAGATCGGCAAAGGCGCAGGGGCGCTGCTGACGGGTGGATTTATCGTATGGATGGCGATGCTGTACTGGCTTTCGCCTCTTCTCTCTGGGTAAACGGAAACGCATTATGTCGCAAATAGAATTGCAGCCGGGTTTTGACTTTCAGAAAGCAGGCAAAGAGGTTCTGGAGATTGAACGTGAAGGTCTGGCGCAGTTAGATCAGTACATTAATCAGGATTTTAGTCTGGCATGTGAGAAGATGTTCTACTGTGCCGGTAAAGTCGTGGTGATGGGCATGGGCAAGTCCGGTCACATTGGGCGCAAAATGGCGGCAACGTTTGCCAGCACCGGAACCTCTTCCTTCTTTGTACACCCGGGGGAAGCCGCGCACGGCGATCTGGGCATGGTAACGCCGCAGGATATCGTCATCGCGCTGTCGAACTCCGGTGAGTCTAATGAGATCCTGGCGCTGATCCCCGTGCTGAAGCGGCTGCGGGTTCCGCTTATTTGCATGACCAGCCGCCCGGAAAGTAGCATGGCGCGCGCGGCGGATATTCACCTGTGCGTGAAAGTGCCTAAAGAAGCCTGCCCGCTGGGTCTTGCTCCAACGTCCAGTACGACCGCTGCGCTGGTCATGGGCGATGCGCTTGCCGTTGCGTTGCTGGAAGCCCGCGGTTTTACGCCGGAAGATTTCGCGCTTTCCCACCCAGGCGGCGCGCTCGGGCGTAAGCTTCTGCTTCGGGTTAACGATATTATGCACACTGGCGATGAGATCCCTCACGTCAGTAAAGAGGCCTCCCTGCGCGATGCGCTGCTGGAGATCACCCGCAAGAATCTGGGTATGACGGTTGTGTGCGACGACCTGATGAAGATCCAGGGGATCTTCACCGATGGCGACCTGCGCCGCGTGTTCGACATGGGTGTTGATGTTCGCACGCTGGGCATCGCTGATGTGATGACGTCCGGCGGTATCCGTGTTCGTCCGGGTACGCTGGCGGTGGATGTGCTGAACCTGATGCAGTCCCGTCATATCACCTCAGTGATGGTTGCCGATGGCGACCAGTTGCTGGGTGTGGTACATATGCATGATCTGCTGCGCGCAGGCGTAGTGTAATGAAGGATAAGACAATGAGTAATGCGGGTGCATCCCTTGCAACCTGTTATGGTCCGGTCAGTACCCATATGATGGCAAAGGCGGAAAATATTCGCCTGCTCATCCTGGATGTGGATGGGGTACTCTCTGATGGCCTGATTTACATGGGCAATAATGGTGAAGAGCTGAAAGCGTTTAACGTTCGCGATGGCTACGGTATTCGTTGTGCGCTCACATCAGGCATCGACGTTGCCATTATCACCGGTCGGAAAGCTAAACTGGTTGAAGACCGTTGTGAAACGTTAGGCATTACCCATCTGTATCAGGGTCAGTCCGATAAGATGGCGGCGTTCAACGATTTACTGGGTAAACTGGCTGTCGCGCCGGAAAACGTGGCCTATGTCGGGGACGATCTGATTGACTGGCCGGTGATGGCTGAAGTCGGTCTGAGTATCGCCGTGGCCGATGCGCATCCGCTGCTGATCCCGCGCGCTGACTATGTCACCCATATCAACGGTGGCCATGGTGCCGTACGTGAAGTCTGCGATCTGCTTTTGCTGGCGCAGGGCAAGCTTGATGAGGCCAAAGGGCAATCGATATGAGTAAAACCAGACGTTGGGTTATCATTCTGCTTTCGCTTGTCGCACTGGTATTGATTGGCGTGAACCTTGCCGATCGCGACGATACGCAGACGGAAGTGGTCAATACGAGCGAGCCAACCTATAAAAGCGATCACAGTGACACCGTGGTCTACAGCCCGGAAGGTGCGCTGAACTATCGCCTGATTGCCCAGCATGTTGAATATTTTTCAGATGACGGTATTTCATGGTTTACCCAGCCTGTCATGACCACGTTTGATAAAGACAAAGTGCCGACGTGGTCGATTAAATCTGACCGGGCAAAACTGACGAATGACCGTATGCTTTATCTGTATGGCCACGTTGAAGTCAACGCCCTGACCGCTGACTCACAACTGCGCAAAATCACGACGGATAATGCACAGATCAACCTCGTGACCCAGGACGTGACGTCGCAGGATCTGGTCACACTGTATGGCACAACATTTAATTCCAGCGGTTTAAGAATGCGCGGGAACTTACGCAGCAAAAACGCCGAGCTGATTGAAAAGGTTAGAACCTCCTATGAAATTCAAAACAAACAAACTCAGCCTTAAAGTAATTATCGCCAGTGCGATGCTGGCGACCAGTCTTCCCGCGCTTGCTGTAACGGGCGATACTGACCAGCCTATCCATATCGAGTCCGACACGCAGTCGCTTGATATGCAAGGCAATGTCGTTACCTTTACCGGTAACGTCGTCATGACCCAGGGCACCATCAAAATCAACGCCGACAAAGTGGTCGTTACCCGTCCCGGTGGCGAGCAAGGCAAAGAGATCATTGATGGCTATGGCAATCCGGCAACCTTCTACCAGATGCAGGATAACGGCAAACCCGTGAAAGGCCGCGCCACGCATATGCACTATGAGCTGGCGAAGGACCTGGTCATCCTGACCGGTAACGCTTATCTGGAACAGCTGGACAGCAACATCACCGGCGACCAGATCACCTATCTGGTGAAAGAGCAAAAAATGCAGGCCTCCAGCGAGAAAGGCAAACGCGTAACCACCGTGCTGGTTCCGTCGCAGCTGCAGGACAAAGGTAAGGGTCAGGCCCCGGCACAGAAGAAGAGTAACTAATTCGTTATGGCAACATTAACTGCAAAAAATCTCGCGAAGGCCTATAAGGGCCGCCGTGTCGTAGAAGATGTCAGTCTGACCGTCAACTCCGGCGAAATTGTAGGCCTGCTTGGCCCTAACGGTGCGGGCAAAACCACAACTTTCTACATGGTCGTTGGCATTGTGTCGCGCGATGCGGGCAACATCGTCATTGATGATGAAGATATCAGTCTTCTGCCACTGCATGCGCGTGCGCGTCGCGGTATCGGCTATCTGCCGCAGGAAGCCTCCATTTTCCGCCGCCTGAGCGTCTTTGATAACCTGATGGCCGTCCTGCAAATTCGTGACGATCTGACCAGCGAACAGCGTCAGGACCGGGCTAACGAGCTGATGGAAGAGTTCCATATCGAACATCTGCGCGACAGCCTCGGTCAGGCGCTGTCCGGTGGTGAACGCCGTCGCGTTGAGATTGCACGTGCGCTGGCTGCAAACCCGAAATTTATCCTTCTGGATGAACCGTTTGCAGGCGTTGACCCCATCTCCGTTATCGACATTAAACGCATCATTGAGCATCTGCGCGACAGCGGGCTTGGCGTACTGATCACTGACCATAACGTCCGTGAAACGCTGGCCGTGTGCGAACGCGCATACATCGTGAGCCAGGGCAATCTGATCGCCCACGGTACGCCGCAGCAGATCCTCGAAGATGATCATGTTAAGCGTGTCTACCTTGGGGAAGACTTCAGACTCTGATAGGGTAGAGGTAATGTAACGCCGAACCGGAGAAAAATGCTCTGAACATGAAGCAAGGTTTGCAATTACGGCTCAGCCAACAACTGGCGATGACGCCGCAGCTACAGCAGGCGATTCGCCTGTTGCAACTGTCCACCTTAGAACTCCAGCAGGAGCTCCAGCAAGCGCTGGATAGCAATCCGTTGCTGGAGCAAGCCGATCTTCATGAAGAGGTAGATACCCAGCAGTCGCAGGATACTGAAGCACTCGACACCGCCGATGCGCTCGAACAAAAAGAGATGCCGGACGAGCTTCCGCTGGATGCCAGCTGGGATGAAATCTACACCGCCGGAACCCCTTCCGGTACGCGTGCAGACTACCAGGACGATGAGCTACCGGTTTATCAGGGTGAAACTACCCAGTCACTGCAGGATTACCTGATGTGGCAGGTGGAACTTACCCCCTTCTCCGATACCGACCGCGCGATTGCGACATCCATTGTCGATGCCGTGGATGACACCGGTTATCTGACCGTCACGCTGGACGAAATTCTGGAAAGCATGGGTGACGAAGAGATTGAACTCGAGGAGATAGAAGCCGTTCTGAAGCGCATTCAGCGTTTCGATCCGGTTGGGGTGGCCGCAAAAGATCTGCGCGACTGCCTGCTTATCCAACTTTCTCAGTTCAGCAAAGAGACGCCATGGCTTGATGAAGCCCGCTTGATCATCAGCGACCATCTGGATCTTCTGGCCAATCACGATTTCCGCAGCCTGATGCGCGTCACGCGCCTGAAAGAAGAGGTGCTGAAAGAGGCGGTCAATCTGATTCAGTCCCTCGATCCGCGCCCCGGTCAGTCCATTCAGACCAGCGAACCCGAGTACGTCATCCCGGATGTGCTGGTCAGAAAACACAATGACCGCTGGGTCGTTGAACTGAACTCGGACAGCATCCCTCGCCTGCAAATCAACCAGCAGTATGCCTCCATGTGCACCAGCGTGCGTAACGACTCCGATAATCAATACATTCGTAGCAATTTGCAGGAAGCGCGATGGTTGATCAAAAGTCTGGAGAGCCGAAATGATACGCTGCTCCGCGTAAGCCGCTGTATTGTCGAACAGCAGCAGGCGTTCTTTGAGCAGGGCGAAGAGTATATGAAACCGATGGTGCTGGCGGATATCGCCCAGGCCGTCGAGATGCATGAATCAACCATTTCCCGCGTGACCACGCAGAAGTATCTGCACAGTCCACGCGGTATTTTTGAGCTTAAGTATTTCTTCTCCAGCCATGTGAATACCGAGGGCGGCGGTGAAGCGTCGTCAACGGCCATTCGCGCCCTGGTGAAGAAGTTGATCGCCGCGGAGAACCCCGCGAAGCCACTGAGCGACAGTAAGTTAACCACCATACTGTCCGACCAGGGTATTATGGTGGCACGCCGAACTGTTGCGAAGTATCGAGAGTCTTTATCCATTCCGCCGTCTAACCAGCGTAAACAGCTGGTCTGACACAACCGATAAGGAAGACACTATGCAGCTCAATATCACAGGACATAACGTCGAGATTACTGAGGCTTTACGTGATTTTGTGAATGCTAAATTCGCGAAACTCGAGCAGTATTTCGAAAGGATCAACCAGGTCTATGTTGTATTGAAAGTGGAGAAAGTGACTCATATCTCGGATGCGACCCTGCATGTCAACGGGGGTGAGCTCCATGCCAGTGCGGAAGGGCAAGACATGTACGCTGCTATCGACGGCTTGATTGATAAGCTTGCACGACAGCTCAATAAACATAAAGACAAACTGAAACAACACTAATTGTCCGGGCAGTTAACGGGTGCAGGAAGGCCTGTTGTGAAACACAACAGGCCGTTTGTACAGTTAGCGCTTAGGTGAAATTATGATGAACAACGATTCCGCTCTTCAACTGAGCAATGTCCTTAACCAGGAATGTACGCGCAGTGCTGTTCACTGCCAGAGCAAAAAACGTGCGCTGGAGATCATCAGTGAACTGGCCGCAAAACAGCTGGGCCTGCCGCCGCAGGTCGTGTTCGAGGCGATCCTGACCCGTGAAAAAATGGGCAGTACCGGCATCGGCAACGGCATCGCGATCCCGCATGGCAAACTGGAAGAGGACACCCTGCGTGCCGTCGGTGTGTTTGTGCAGCTGGAGACGCCTATCGCCTTCGATGCCATCGATAATCAGCCCGTCGATCTCCTCTTCGCGCTGCTGGTGCCTGCCGACCAGACGAAAACCCATTTGCATACGCTTTCGCTGGTCGCAAAACGCCTGGCCGATAAAACTATTTGCCGTCGACTGCGCGCAGCCCAAAGTGATGAAGAGCTATATCAAATTATCACTGAAGCAGAAGGCAATCAGGATGATGCATAACCAGGAGATGGCCTTCACATCTGTTGTCCTGAGGAGAAACGGAACATGGTGCTGATGATTGTCAGTGGCCGTTCAGGGTCCGGGAAATCCGTGGCCCTGCGCGCGCTGGAAGACATGGGGTTTTACTGCGTAGATAACCTGCCGGTCGTGCTGTTGCCCGACCTGGCACGCACGCTTGCGGAGAGGCAAATCTCTGCCGCCGTCAGTATCGACGTTCGTAACATGCCTGAATCGCCAGAAATCTTTGAACAGGCAATGAGTAACCTGCCTGATTCATTCTCGCCTCAGCTGCTGTTCCTCGATGCAGACCGCAATACTCTGATCCGTCGCTACAGCGATACCCGTCGTTTGCACCCGCTTTCCAGCAAGAACCTCTCACTGGAAAGTGCTATCGACGAAGAGAGCGATCTGCTGGAACCGCTGCGTTCCCGTGCTGACCTGATTGTCGATACGTCCGAAATGTCCGTGCATGAGCTGGCGGAAATGCTGCGTACCCGTTTACTGGGCAAACGCGAGCGTGAACTGACGATGGTGTTCGAGTCATTCGGCTTTAAGCACGGTATTCCTATCGATGCGGATTATGTTTTCGACGTGCGCTTCCTGCCGAACCCGCACTGGGATCCGAAGCTGCGTCCAATGACCGGTCTCGATAAGCCCGTCGCGGCCTTCCTCGACAGACACACAGAAGTTCACAATTTTATCTACCAGACGCGAAGCTACCTTGAGCTATGGTTACCTATGCTGGAGACAAACAATCGTAGCTACCTGACCGTAGCGATTGGCTGTACCGGCGGTAAACATCGTTCGGTCTATATCGCCGAACAGCTGGCCGACTATTTCCGCTCACGCGGGAAGAACGTTCAGTCCCGTCATCGCACGCTGGAAAAACGTAAAACATGACCGTAAAACAAACCGTTGAGATCACCAATAAGCTGGGCATGCATGCACGTCCGGCGATGAAACTGTTTGAGCTGATGCAGGGTTTCGATGCAGAAGTTCTGCTGCGTAACGATGAAGGTACCGAGGCGGAAGCGAACAGCGTGATTGCGCTGCTGATGCTGGACTCCGCCAAAGGCCGCCAGATTGAAGTAGAAGCTACCGGTCCACAGGAAGAGGAAGCGCTGGCGGCGGTGATTGCGCTGTTTAACGCCGGGTTTGACGAAGACTAACACCTCTTTCATGGCGGGTAGCGCTACGCTTACCCGCCTTACATCAATTTATTTCTCGCCATAAACCCTTCCCCTCCCAGCTGCCGCATCTGGCGCATGATCCACGCCTGTCGGTTTCGCACATAGCCTGAGGGTGCATCGGCTTTAAAGCGAATTGGGTTAGGCAAGACCGCGGCCAACAGCGCAGCTTCAGAGAGGCTCAGCCGGCTGGCAGGTTTATTGAAATATCGCTGCGACGCGGCTTCGACACCAAACACGCCATCACCAAACTCGGCAATGTTCAGATAGACCGTCAGAATACGTTTCTTGCTCCAGACCGTTTCCATCCCCAGGGTCAATCCGGCTTCCAGCCCTTTTCGCACCCAGCTACGGCCATCCCACAAAAACAAGTTTTTGGCCGTCTGTTGTGACAGCGTCGATGCGCCGCGCACGCGGTTTTCATGGCGTTCGTTATGGGCAAGCGCTTTCTCGATTGCCGCCACGTCAAACCCCCAGTGCTCCGGGAATTTCTGATCCTCCGCCGCTATCACCGCCAGCCCCATCCACGGGGAGATTTCATCTGTGCTCACCCAGTCAGAGTGGGCAACATAGCTGAAGTCACCGGTGAACCACGCGCTCAGCTGACGCTCAACCATCACGGCAGAAAACGGAACCGGCAGAATGCTGAATAATGCCAGTCCGCCGCCCCAGAACACCGCCAGCACCAGCACGGTACGCCAAAGAATACGTTTTACCCAGGCGCCTGCGGCGAATTGACGCCTCATTCAGTCAGCACCAGCACTCTGGCCACCAGCTTTTCAATGCCTGAAGCGGCTTCCGCGATAGTCTGCGCCAGCATATACGCAGGTGTGGTGACGATTTTATTGTCTTCATCCACCACAATGTCATCCACCGGACAAGGGATATGCTCGCCCCCCATCTCCTCGATGATTTCCGCTGTATCAATATCGGTCCCGATGGTCAGGCGCAGCGGGAAATCAAAAATTGTCGGAAGCATGGCCGGAGCGATGCAGATAAAGCCCTGCGGTTTACCCGCCGCATGCATGGCCTGTGATAACGCTTTTAAATGCGGATCAACCTGACACCCGGCGCCTTGCGTGGCAAACGTGCTGAGGTTTTTAGCCGCCCCAAACCCGCCCGGCACAATTAACGCATCAAGCTCTGCGGCGTCCGCCTGAATCAGAGGATGAATTTCGCCACGCGCAATACGCGCGGCTTCAATCAGGACGTTACGGGTTTCTGCCATCGGCTCCCCGGTCAGATGATTAATGACATCAGCCTGATTTTTGTCTGGCGCGAAGCAAATGACTTCAGCCCCCTCTCTTGCCAGGGCCAGCAATGTGATGACGGCTTCGTGTATCTCAGAACCATCGTAAACGCCACATCCGCTCAGTACGACACCAATCTTTTTCATCATGACGATCCTTCTCTGCAACTCGCTGAAGCACATAATTAATTTTGATTAAAACGCTATGCTTCACACATTTCACTGATTCCTGTAACAAACCATTTAAGATTTGCTATCTTATTTGCGTGCGGCCTAAATTTTCAGGCGGCGTCCATACGAAAACAACACAAAAAAACAGGCGCAGCCACAATTTCCCTGGTGTTGGCGCAGTATTCGCGCACCCCGGTTAAGCCGGGGTCATTTTTTTCTGGCGTCCACCCAGGCTTTAAGCACCGCCACATCGTTCTGCCACTCTTGTTTCATCTCTTCAACCCAATCACCTACGTTATCTTCCCAGGCAGGTAAATCAGGTGACTGAATCTGTTGTCCCAGCTGCTGCAGGTGACGTAAGCCGACCGAGCCGGCCGCACCTTTGATTTTATGCCCTTCTTCCACAATGCCTTTCTGATCCCGCGCTGTCAGATTTGACTCCAGCACGCTCAGATAGCCCGGCATCATTTTTTCAAATACCGCCAGACCGTCGGTAATCAGTTTTGGACCAACCAGATCGATGTACTGCTCCAGCATCGCGGTATCGAGTATCGTTTGGGCTTTCGCGCTATCCACAGACGTCATGGTGTTCTCCTCTTCATCATGGGTATCCCAGAACTTCTTGATCATGGCGGTCAGGGCAGGCACCGCCAGCGGCTTGCTAAGTACATCATCCATACCGGCATCGAGGTACTCTTTTTTATCTTTCAGCACGTTCGCCGTCAACGCCACCAGCGGCGGCAGTTCGTCGGCAGCGTACTGGCTCGTCAGTTCACGGGAAATATCCAGCCCGGTCATGTCCGGCAACTGAATATCCAGCAGAACGAGATCATATTCACCCGGCTTAAACATCTCCAGCGCGGCTTTACCGGTCATCGCCACATCCACACTGTTGCCCAGTTTTTCCAGGACAGAGCGTGCGACAATCACGTTAAGCTCAATATCTTCCACCAGCAGGACATGCAGCGCGGGCAGCGGCATATCGTCGTTTTCGAAGGTATCTTCCACCTCTTCCGCCACCGCCGGCGCGTGCACCGTCAGCGTGAAGGTTGAGCCTTTGCCCGGATGGCTGGCGACGGTAATATCACCGCCCATGCTCTTCGCAAGACGTTTAGACACCGCCAGACCAATTCCCGTGCCGGTAGCGGGCTTGCCGCCGTTGCTGTCCTTCACCTGATAGTACATCGCAAAGATTTTGTCCTGCTCTTCCTGCGGAATCCCAATGCCGGAGTCTTCCACCTCAAAGTGCAGCATGTCGCCCTGGTCATAGCGAATACGTACCGAGACCTGCCCTTTCTGGGTAAATTTGACCGCATTGCTGATAAGGTTCCACAGGATCTGGCGCAGACGCGTGCCGTCGGTAACCACCTTGTGCGGCAGCGGCAGCGTGGGATCCATGACAAAGCTCAGCCCTTTCTGCTGCGCCTGCAAACCCGACAGGTTTTCCAGATCGGCAAGGAAACCGGTGAAATCAACCGGCTGGTTATCAAGCTGCACTTTGCGGCGTTCCATCTTATCCATATCGATAATATCGTTGAAGATATTCCCCAGCGTGACCGCTGAGACATGGATGGTTTTAAGGTATTTTTCCTGTTCTGCGGTGAGATCGGTGTCCAGCAGAATGCGGCTCAGGCCGACAATTCCGTTAAGCGGCGTACGCAGTTCATGGCTGATGGTGGAGATGAAGGTGGTTTTATCGCGGCTGGCACGTTCAAGGGCATCCTGATAGCGCTTACGCTCGGTGATATCGCGGCCAAACCCCATCAGACCGTGGCGTTTCCCCACGCGGTCGTAGTACGGCACCTTACGGATCTCAAAGCAGGCTTTGCGCCCGTCGGGGTAATCCAGCCACTGTTCATAGGTCAGTGAGACGTTATGACGGAACACTTTTTCGTCCGTCTCCATCACTTTTGCGGCCGCCTCTTCGGAGTATACGTCCTGCGGCTTCAGGTGAATCAGCTGCTTCTCGCTCTTCCCGGTCAGCAGTTCCATCGCCCGGTTACAGCCGGAAAACTCTTTATCTTCATTACGGTAGAAAACCAGATCCGGTGATGCATCAAGGAACGAGCGCAAGAAAGAGGATTGCTGCTCAAGCTGGATCTGCGTCACCTCGCGCTCTTTCATTTCGATTTTCAGCTGTTCCAGCGTCGCCTGGCGCTCAGCCTCCGCCTTCTCACGATCCGAAATCTCCTGGTTCAGTTGGGCGATATTATCCTTTAGCTGAACGTTGAGCTTCAGATCGCGATCGCGCATCTCTTCCAGTTTATCGACCAGTTTTGACAGGCGCTGACGGGACTCCTCCAGTTGTTCAACCACCACGGAGAGGAAATAGACCGCCCAGGGTGTAATCAGCAAGCCAAAGAAGATGGAGCGGATCACGTCGATACTCTCGACCTGACCGTGCAGAACCATGGTTACGGCCATCTGCACGACAATGGCCAGAACGACCAGCGCCAGTGCCAGCAGCATGGAGAAACGCACCAGCCCAAGCTTCATCATCAGATCGACGTAGTACTGGGCCAGCATTCGAATTTGCTTCATAGAGGATCCCTTCACGACTTTATCGCTCAATAATACTCAAATTCGCGACGGGGCGTTGAAGGTTGTGAGAAAAAGTGCGGGGTGAAACAGGAGATTAGCCTCGCTTCCGGTTCTCCGGAAGCGAGAAGAGGTCTGTCAGGAGCGTTTCAGCATCAGCCAGAGGCTGATCAGGAAGAAGCTGGCACTCGGCAGCAGCGCGCCGATAACAGGCGGAATACCATAAACCAGCGTCAGCGGGCCGAAGATCTGATCGAGAACGTAGAACACAAAGCCGAAGCTGATCCCGGTCACCACGCGCACGCCCATCGGCACGCTACGCAACGGGCCAAAGATAAACGACAGTGCCATCAGCATCATCACCGCCACGGACAACGGCTGGAAGATTTTGCTCCACATGTTGAGCTGATAACGTCCGGCGTCCTGTCCGCTCGACTTCAGGTATTTCACGTAGTTGTGCAAACCACTGATGGAGAGAGCGTCAGGATCCAGCGCCACCACGCCGAGTTTGTCCGGCGTGAGTTTGGTTTTCCACATGCCCGACACCGTCTGAGAGCCGGAGATCTGTTTTGGATCGGTCAGGTCTGACTCATCCACCTGCGACAACCGCCACTGCTTATGCTCGGCGTCAAACTTGGCCGAAGAGGCGTGACGCACGGAGAGCAAACGACGATCGTCATTGAAGGTGTAAATACTCACGCCTCCCAGTTCGTCATCGCCCTTCACACGTTCGATATAGACGAAGCTGTCACCATCTTTTGCCCACAACCCTTGCTGCGTTGAGAGCAATGAGCCACCGTACATCGCCTGCGCACGATAGTTACGCGCCATCTGCTCACCCTGCGGTGCCACCCACTCGCCAATTGCCATGGTCAACAGCACCAGCGGGATCGCGGTTTTCATCACCGACAGTGCAACCTGCATACGGGTGAAGCCCGAAGCCTGCATAACAACCAGTTCACTGCGCTGTGCCAGCATCCCTAAGCCCAACAGCGCACCCAGCAGGGCTGCCATCGGGAAGAAGATCTGCACATCTTTTGGCACGCTGAGCAGGGTATACATGCCCGCACCCAGCGCGTCATAGCTCCCCTGCCCGGCTTTTTTCAACTGATCGACAAATTTGATAATGCCGGAGAGCGACACCAGCATGAACAACGTCATCATGATGGTGGAAAAAATAGTTTTACCGATATAGCGGTCAAGAACGCCAAACGCCTGCATTAGAGGGCTCCTTTACGCGAGAAGCGGGCACGAATGCGGCGCACAGGCACCGTATCCCACAGGTTGAGTCCCACCGCCAGCAGCAGATACAGACCATTGACCACCCAGGTCCAGACGAACGGGTCAATTTTACCCTTACCACCGTTAGACTTAATTGAGGTCTGCAACAGGAAGAACACCAGGTACAGCAGCATGGCTGGCAACATTGACAGCACGCGTCCCTGACGTGGGTTAACCACACTCAGCGGAACGACCATCAGAGCCATCATAAATACGGCGAATACTAGCGTGATACGCCAGTGCAGTTCGGCACGCGCACGGTTGTTGTCCGTATTGAACAGGGTACGCATATCCATTTGCTCGGTATCACTTGGATCGAGCGCCACGGTCTGGTGACCAATAATGGCCTGGTAGTTCTGGAAATCGGTGATGCGGAAATCGCGCAGCATCGCAGTGCCTTCGAAGCGCGTGCCTTTATTCAGCGTCACTACCTGAGAGCCATCTTTACGCTGTGACAGTTGACCCGAATCGGCCACCACGACGGAAGGACGGGCATTCCCTTTGGTGCGGAGCTGCGCAAGGAACACATCGTTAAAGCGGCTGCCATCCACGCTTTCGATAAAGAGAACAGAATTCCCGTCAGTCGCCTGCTGGAACTGGCCCTGCGCCAGTGCGGCCATACCCGGGTTTGCTTTTGCTTCTGCCAGCACTTCATCCTGGTGACGGGAAGACGTTGGGCCCGCCCACATCACATTCACCGCCGCAACAATACCTGTGAAAAGCGCCAGAACCATAGCGGCTTTCACCAGTACGGCTTTACTCAAGCCGCAGGCGTGCATCACGGTGATTTCACTCTCGGTATAAAGCTTGCCGAGCGTCATGAGCAGACCGAGGAAAAGACTTAGCGGCAGGATAAGCTGCGCCATTTCCGGGATCCCTAAACCAAGCAGGGAAAGCACCAGATTCGTAGGAATTTCGCCGTCAACGGCCGCACCGAGGATCCTGACCAGCTTCTGACAGAAAAAAATCAGCAGCAGGATGAAGAGGATCGCCAGCTGGCTTTTGAGCGTCTCCCGCACCAGATATCTTATGATTATCACTTTAAATACGCCCGTAAAAACCCGTCTCTTTGCTGGAAAATCGCTTGTTTCATGGCTTAAACGTCATTTATTCTCTTGAGTCGTCGAAATCATCGCTAAGATTAAAACATCCGGCGGATTCACGCTTCAGGACTTTTTCTGACGTGTCGAAACCGTAGTAACGTAAGATTAACACGAAGTCACCACAACAGCGGACATGAGTTACGAAAGGTTTCAATTCTATCTGTAGCAGCCGCTGTTGTCTTTAAGATTCAGGAGCGTAGTGCATGGAGTTCAGTGTAAAAAGCGGTAGCCCGGAGAAACAGCGGAGTGCCTGCATCGTTGTGGGCGTCTTTGAACCACGCCGACTCTCCCCGATCGCCGAGCAACTCGATAAGATCAGTGATGGCTACATCAGCGCCCTGCTGCGCCGTGGCGAACTGGAAGGCAAACCTGGGCAGACGCTGTTACTGCACCATGTTCCAAACGTACTGTCCGAACGTATTCTGCTGATTGGCTGCGGTAAAGAGCGCGAGCTGGATGAACGTCAGTATAAGCAGGTTATTCAGAAAACGATTAATACGCTGAATGATACCGGCTCAATGGAAGCCGTTTGCTTCCTGACCGAGCTGCACGTCAAAGGCCGTAACACCTACTGGAAAGTGCGTCAGGCGGTCGAAACGGCAAAAGAGAGCCTGTACAGCTTCGACCAGCTGAAAACCAACAAAAGCGAGCCACGTCGTCCGCTGCGTAAGATGGTCTTTAACGTACCGACCCGTCGCGAGCTGACCAGCGGTGAACGCGCTATCCAGCACGGCCTAGCGATTGCTGCCGGGATTAAAGCCGCAAAAGATCTGGGCAATATGCCGCCTAACATCTGTAACGCAGCGTATCTGGCCTCTCAGGCACGTCAGTTGGCTGACGCCTACAGTAAGAATGTCATCACCCGCGTCATCGGCGAACAGCAGATGAAAGAGCTGGGAATGCACTCCTATCTGGCAGTCGGCAACGGCTCCCAGAATGAGTCGCTGATGTCGGTTATCGAGTACAAAGGTAACCCGTCTGAAGATGCGCGTCCGATTGTGCTGGTTGGTAAGGGTCTGACCTTCGATTCCGGCGGTATCTCCATCAAGCCTGCCGAAGGCATGGACGAGATGAAGTACGACATGTGTGGTGCAGCAGCAGTGTATGGCGTGATGCGTATGGTGGCGGAACTTCAGCTGCCGATTAACGTCATTGGCGTGCTGGCGGGCTGTGAAAACATGCCTGGCGGTCGTGCGTACCGTCCGGGTGACGTTCTGACGACCATGTCCGGCCAGACCGTTGAAGTGCTGAACACCGACGCCGAAGGCCGTCTGGTGCTGTGCGACGTGCTGACCTACGTTGAGCGCTTCGAGCCTGAAGCGGTCATTGACGTGGCCACGCTGACCGGTGCCTGTGTGATTGCGCTGGGCCATCACATCACCGGGCTGATGTCGAACCACAATCCTCTGGCGCACGAGCTGATTGGCGCGTCCGAACAGGCCGGCGACCGCGCATGGCGTCTGCCGCTGGGTGACGAGTACCAGGAACAGCTGGAGTCTAATTTCGCCGATATGGCGAACATCGGCGGTCGTCCTGGCGGGGCAATCACTGCGGGCTGCTTCCTGGCGCGCTTTACCCGTAAGTACAACTGGGCGCATCTGGATATCGCAGGTACCGCCTGGCGTTCCGGTAAGGCCAAAGGCGCAACCGGTCGTCCGGTCGCGTTACTGTCGCAGTTCCTGCTCAATCGTGCGGGTTTTAACGGCGAAGAGTAATTGCCGTCAGATGCCCGGTAGCGCTACGCTTACCGGGCCTACGGAAAGATGCCGTTTGTAGGCCGGGTCAGCCCGGCCTTGCATTTAAATCCATAACAAGAAGCCCCATATATGAAGAATGCAACGTTCTACCTTCTGGACAACGACACCCATCAGGACGGCCTCAGCGCAGTTGAACAGCTGGTGTGTGAAATTGCCGCAGAACGTTGGCGCGCAGGTAAACGCGTTCTGATTGCCTGCGAAGATGAGCAGCAGGCCATCCGCCTTGACGAAGCACTCTGGGCACGCCCGCCGGAGAGTTTTGTTCCGCATAATCTGTCTGGCGAAGGCCCTCGTGGCGGCGCACCGGTAGAGATTGCCTGGCCGCAAAAGCGCAACAGCAGCGCGCGCGATATTCTGATTAGCCTGCGGATAGATTTTGCAGATTTTGCCACCGCTTTCACAGAAGTGGTAGACTTTGTCCCTTACGAAGAATCTTTGAAACAACTGGCGCGCGAACGCTATAAAGCGTACCGCCTGGCTGGTTTTAACCTGAATACGGCAACCTGGAAATAATGGAAAAGACATATAACCCACGCGATATCGAACAGCCGCTTTACGAGCACTGGGAACAGCAGGGCTATTTCAAGCCTAACGGCGATGAAAGCAAAGAGTCCTTCTGCATCATGATCCCACCGCCGAACGTCACCGGCAGTTTGCATATGGGTCATGCCTTCCAGCAGACCATCATGGATACCATGATCCGCTACCAGCGCATGCAGGGCAAAAACACCCTGTGGCAGGCGGGGACTGACCACGCGGGTATCGCGACCCAGATGGTGGTTGAGCGTAAAATTGCCGCTGAAGAAGGTAAAACCCGCCACGACTACGGTCGCGACGCGTTCATCGATAAAATCTGGCAGTGGAAAGCAGAATCCGGCGGTACCATCACCCGTCAGATGCGCCGTCTTGGCAACTCCGTGGACTGGGAGCGCGAGCGCTTCACCATGGACGAAGGTCTTTCCAACGCCGTTAAAGAAGTATTTGTCCGTCTGTACAAAGAAGACCTGATTTACCGTGGCAAGCGCCTGGTAAACTGGGACCCTAAACTGCGCACCGCTATCTCCGACCTGGAAGTGGAAAACCGTGAGTCTAAAGGCTCCATGTGGCATATCCGCTATCCGCTGGCCGACGGCGCTAAAACGGCAGACGGTAAAAATTACCTGGTGGTAGCGACCACCCGTCCGGAAACCCTGCTGGGCGATACCGGCGTGGCCGTTAACCCGGAAGATCCGCGTTATAAAGATCTGATTGGCAAATTCGTGGTGCTGCCGCTGGTTAACCGCCGCATTCCCGTTGTGGGCGATGAACACGCCGACATGGAAAAAGGCACCGGCTGTGTGAAAATCACCCCGGCACACGACTTCAACGACTACGAAGTGGGCCGTCGTCACGCCCTGCCAATGATCAACATTCTGACGTTCGACGGTGATATCCGTGAAAGCGCGGAAGTGTATGACACCAAAGGTAACGAATCCGACGTTTACTCCAGCGACATTCCGGCTGAATTCCAGAAAATGGAACGTTTTGCCGCGCGTAAAGCGATTGTCGCTGCAGTGGATGCACTCGGCCTGCTGGAAGAGATCAAACCTCACGATCTGACCGTGCCGTACGGTGACCGTGGTGGTGTTGTTATCGAGCCAATGCTGACCGACCAGTGGTACGTGCGCGCCGACGTGCTGGCGAAACCGGCTGTTGAAGCGGTTGAGAACGGCGACATCCAGTTCGTGCCGAAGCAGTATGAAAACATGTACTTCTCCTGGATGCGTGATATTCAGGACTGGTGTATCTCCCGTCAGCTGTGGTGGGGCCACCGTATCCCGGCCTGGTACGACAGTGAAGGCAACGTCTATGTTGGCCGCAGCGAAGATGAAGTTCGTCAGGAAAACAACCTGAGTGCCGATGTCGCCCTGCGTCAGGACGAAGACGTACTGGACACCTGGTTCTCCTCCGCACTGTGGACCTTCTCCACGCTGGGCTGGCCGGAGAACACCGACGCGCTGCGTCAGTTCCACCCAACCAGCGTGATGGTGTCCGGCTTCGACATCATCTTCTTCTGGATCGCCCGCATGATCATGATGACCATGCACTTCATCAAAGATGAAAACGGCAAGCCACAGGTTCCGTTCCATACCGTCTACATGACCGGTCTGATTCGTGATGACGAAGGCCAGAAGATGTCCAAGTCCAAGGGTAACGTTATCGACCCGCTGGACATGGTTGACGGTATCTCCCTCGAAGAGCTGCTGGAAAAACGTACCGGCAACATGATGCAACCGCAGCTGGCAGAGAAGATCCGCAAGCGTACTGAGAAACAGTTCCCGAATGGGATCGAACCACACGGTACTGATGCCCTGCGTTTCACTCTGGCGGCACTGGCTTCAACCGGTCGTGACATCAACTGGGACATGAAGCGCCTGGAAGGTTACCGTAACTTCTGTAACAAGCTGTGGAACGCCAGCCGCTTCGTGCTGATGAACACCGAAGATCAGGATTGCGGCTTCAACGGCGGCGAGATGACCCTGTCTCTGGCCGATCGCTGGATCCTGGCAGAGTTCAACCAGACGGTAAAAGCCTTCCGCGAAGCGCTGGACAGCTACCGCTTCGATATCGCGGCGGGCATTCTGTATGAATTCACCTGGAACCAGTTCTGTGACTGGTACCTGGAGCTGGCAAAACCGGTAATGAACGGCGGTTCTGAAGCGGAACTGCGCGGTACGCGCAACACGCTGATTACCGTTCTGGAAGGTCTGCTGCGTCTGGCGCACCCGATTATTCCATTCATCACCGAAACCATCTGGCAGCGTGTGAAAGTGATTGCCGGCATCAACGCCGACACCATCATGCTGCAGCCGTTCCCGGAATTCGATGCGGCGAAAGTCGATGAAGCGGCGTCAGCCGATACCGAATGGTTGAAACAGGCGATCGTGGCGGTACGTAATATTCGTGCCGAAATGAACATCGCCCCGGGTAAACCTCTGGAGCTGCTGCTGCGCGGTTGCAGTGAGGCTGCTGTTCGCCGTGTCACCGAGAACAACACCTTCCTGAAAACCATGGCGCGTCTGGAAAGCATCACCGTGCTGCCTGCGGATGACAAAGGTCCGGTATCCGTGACCAAAATCATCGACGGCGCCGAGCTGCTGATCCCGATGGCAGGTCTTATCGACAAAGACGCTGAGCTGGCTCGTCTGGCAAAAGAAGTGGCTAAGGTCGATGTGGAAATTGGCAAAATCGAAAGCAAACTGGCGAATGAAGGCTTTGTTGCCCGCGCGCCGGAAGCGGTTATCGCGAAAGAGCGTGAGCGTCTGGTTGCCTTCGCCGATGCTAAGACCAAACTGATCGAGCAGCAGGCGGTTATTGCAGCCCTGTAATGCTTTTACCCCTTACGCTTCAGGGCGTAAGGGGTATCCTTCCTGAAAACTCCTCGCTTGCGCTCCCTTTACTGCGGTGCTATTAACAGCAGTTGTGTGTCAATTTTTGTAATGAGTAAGACTATGAGCGTGATTACCCCCGTCGCGACGACGATGCGTCGGATCACTGAGCAGGACAACCCGGCTATTGCCGCCGTTATCCGAACGGTTTCCGCAGAGTATGGCCTGACCGCCGACAAAGGTTATACCGTTGCCGACCCGAATCTGGATGAGCTGTTTCAGCTGTACAGCCAGCCGGGCTACGCCTATTGGGTTATTGAGCAGAACGGTCAGGTGGTGGGCGGCGGTGGCGTGGCGCCTTTAAGCTGCAGCGAGCCGGATATCTGCGAACTGCAAAAAATGTATTTTCTGCCGTCGGTACGCGGGCAAGGGCTGGCGAAAAAGCTGGCGCTTATCGCCCTTGAACATGCGCGTACTCAGGGTTTTAAACGCTGTTACCTGGAAACAACCGCCTTCCTCAAAGAGGCCATTGGCCTGTATGAACATCTGGGCTTTACGCATATTGATGCGCCGCTGGGCTGTACCGGCCACGTCGATTGCGAAGTCAGGATGCTGAAAACTCTATAAAGGGCATTCCTGCCCTCTTCTGTTAAGCGACTGTAAACTGAATGCTCTACACTCTCAGTTCACACCATAACGGGGGAAACACGATGTCGAAGATAAAAAGCTACGCCGCACCGCAGGCGGGTGCAGAACTTGAGCTGTACGAATACGATGCGGGCGACCTAAAAGCAGAAGACGTCGAAGTACAGGTTGATTACTGCGGGATCTGCCACTCCGATCTCTCCATGATCGACAATGAATGGGGCTTCTCACAGTATCCACTGATTGCCGGCCACGAAGTCATTGGCCGCGTTGTGGCGCTCGGTAGCGCCGCACAGGACAAAGGGCTGAAGGTCGGCCAGCGCGTGGGTATTGGCTGGACGGCGCGCAGCTGTGGTCACTGCGATGCCTGTATCAGCGGTAACCAAATCAACTGCCTCGAAGGCGCAGTCCCTACCATTCTGAACAAAGGCGGTTTCGCCGATAAACTGCGTGCCGACTGGCAATGGGTTATTCCCCTGCCGGACAGCATTGATATCGAATCTGCCGGTCCGCTGCTGTGCGGCGGTATCACCGTATTCAAACCGCTGCTGATGCATCATGTCACCGCCACCAGCCGTGTGGGTGTCATCGGGATTGGTGGTCTGGGCCATATCGCAATCAAACTGCTGCACGCGATGGGCTGTGAAGTCACGGCGTTTAGCTCGAACCCGGCCAAAGAGAAAGAAGTGCTGGCGATGGGGGCGGATAAGGTAGTCAACAGCCGCGATCCGCAAGCGCTTAAATCTCTGGCAGGTCAGTTTGATCTGATCATCAATACCGTTAACGTCGATCTCGACTGGCAACCGTACTTTGAAGCGCTGGCCCACGGCGGTAACTTCCACACCGTCGGTGCAGTGATGAAACCGCTGCCGGTGCCTGCGTTTACGCTGATCGGGGGGGATCGCAGCGTCTCCGGTTCAGCAACCGGTACGCCGTTCGAATTGCGCAAACTGATGAAGTTTGCCGGACGCACTAAAGTGGCGCCCACCACCGAACTGTATCCGATGTCTAAGATCAACGAAGCTATCCAGCATGTGCGTGACGGTAAAGCCCGTTATCGCGTGGTGTTGAAAGCGGATTTTTGATGTGAACGCGCGGGGTGCGTGCGGCCTGATTGCACGCATCTCTACCCTCTCCCGTCGGGAGAGGGTGTGATACTCAAAACGCTACCGTTTTGCTGCGGTCATTGCCTTGAACACCTCTGCCACCGCCACGGCCCCCGGGTCGGTCTCACCCTCCAGGTTCTCTTTGTTGACATACGACGAACGACCGGCACCCGCTTTCACCATATTCGCTGTCGCCTCAGCGCCCGCGTTCGCAGCCTGCGCAGCAGCCTGAAGGTCGCCTTTCTGCAATGCCTCCAGCGCCGGTTGCAGGGCATCGATCAAGGTGCGATCGCCAAGATCTGCCCCACCATACTGCTTCATCTGCGCCAGCCCGCTTAAGAGCGCTTCCGGCAACGGCTGACCGTCGTGCAACGTCTGCCCGGCAGCGGTAAAGAAGATCGACATCAGCACACCGCTTGAGCCCCCCATAACTGTTGCCAGCCGCTCGCCAACCAGCAGCAACAGCGTCGACACATCATTTAGCGGAAGCTGTTTCTTCTCCAGACGTTGCGCAATATCCCGCGCCCCTTGCGCAAAGGTAGAGCCCGTATCGCCATCACCCACTTTGGCATCCAGCGCATTGAGGCGGTTTTCCAGCTGGATCAGCGTCTGCGTGACCGTGGAGACGATCCCTGCGACCCGTGGATTGTCCGAGGCGGTATATTCCACGCGGTCATGGATCGCACTATGTTCCTGCACGCGCAGCGGCGCAAACGCCACCGGCTTCTGCCAGCCCAACGTCTCCACCTCTTCATGGAGAGCTTTTTCGAACAGATCGTTAAGCTTCAGCAACGTCAGCGAAAAGCCTTTCATATCCAGGGCACTCACCAGCGGTGCCGGACCAATCAGATAAGCGATATTCTCTTTCAGCGCCGAGTGGGCCAGCTCTTTGGTGAGCAATGCCATCTCCAGCGCCGACACGCCGCCGAGGTTATTGATAAGCACCGCAAAACGCCCGTTACCGGCCTGCGCTTTGAGCGGCTCGACCAGCGTGTCGATAATGGCTTTGCTGTTTTGCGTATCGACAACCGAGGCACCAGGCTCCCCGTGGATCCCAAGCCCCAGCTCCACGTGCCCCTGCTTGATCCGCCCCTCTTCATCATCACTGCCCGGCAGGTTACAGGTTTGCATTGCCACGCCCAGGCTCCAGAGATTATCGCAAGCCTGCTGCGCGATATCGCGCACCTCGGTCAGTGATTTGCCGTGCTCTGCCGCATAGCCCGCGATTTTATGAACCAGTGCCGTACCGGCGATACCGCGCGGCTGCTTGTTATCCGGCAGGGCAATATCATCGGCGACAATGACCATCTCGACCTTCAGGCCATAGCGCTTGGCTTTTTCTGCTGCCAGGCCGAAATTAAGCCGGTCGCCGGTGTAATTTTTCACGATCAGCAGACAACCCCGATCGCCTGTTACCGCCACAATGGCGTTCAGCACCGCATCAACGCTCGGCGAAGCAAAAAGATCACCGCACACCGCTGCCGTGAGCATCCCTTTGCCGACAAACCCGGCGTGTGCAGGTTCGTGACCAGAGCCACCGCCTGAAATAACCGCCACCCGGCTTTTATCCCAGTCGCTGCGCGCCACCACCCGAATGGCCGGATCGATATCAAGTTTGACGAGATTAGCGTGTGGTGCCGAAATCAGTATGCCTTCGATGGCGTCGTTGACCAGCTGTTTGCGATCGTTAAAGAAGAATCTGGACATAGTTTTCCAAAATTTTGTGAACCGTATGCAAAAGCATAGTCCGCGCTGGATAATGCGCCGCAAAGTCAGCAATTTACTCAGCCATTTTGCCGTCAGGTTGCCTATACTCGACCGAGGACTAAGAGAGGAAGCGCATTATGAGTACACCATTGTTAATTGCCCGCACGCTGGACAAAGAGCTGTTTTTACTGCCCGCGATGGCCAACCGCCACGGTCTCATCACCGGGGCCACCGGGACGGGGAAAACCGTGACCCTGCAGAAGCTGGCAGAGTCGCTTTCAGAGATCGGCGTACCGGTCTTTATGGCCGATGTAAAAGGCGATTTAACCGGTGTGGCTCAGGAAGGCACTCCCTCCGAAAAACTGCTCGACCGACTCAAAAATATCGGCATCACGGACTGGACACCGCACAACAATCCGGTCGTGTTATGGGATATCTTTGGTGAGAAAGGTCACCCGGTACGTGCAACCGTCTCCGATCTCGGTCCGCTGCTGCTGGCTCGTCTGCTCAACCTCAACGACGTGCAGTCCGGTGTGCTGAACATCATCTTCCGTATTGCCGACGACCAGGGTCTGCTGCTGCTTGATTTCAAAGATCTGCGGGCCATTACCCAGTACATCGGTGATAACGCCAAATCGTTCCAGAACCAGTACGGTAATATCAGCAGCGCCTCAGTCGGTGCCATCCAGCGCGGGTTACTGATCCTGGAGCAACAGGGTGCCGAACATTTCTTTGGCGAGCCGATGCTGGATATCAAGGACTGGATGCGCACCGACAGCAACGGGAAAGGCATCATCAATATTCTGAGCTCAGAGAAGCTTTACCAGATGCCGAAGCTCTACGCCGCCAGCCTGCTGTGGATGCTCTCTGAACTGTACGAGCAGTTACCTGAAGCCGGCGATCTCGACAAACCCAAGCTGGTCTTCTTCTTCGACGAAGCGCACCTGCTGTTTAACGATGCGCCACAGGTTCTGCTGGATAAGATTGAACAGGTGATCCGCCTGATCCGCTCAAAAGGCGTCGGCGTCTGGTTTGTTTCGCAAAACCCGTCCGATATTCCTGACAACGTGCTGGGACAGCTTGGCAACCGCGTACAGCATGCCCTGCGCGCCTTTACACCGAAAGATCAGAAGGCCGTCAAAGCCGCCGCACAAACCATGCGAGCGAACCCGGCATTTGATACCGAAGCGGCCATCCAGGCGTTGGGCACCGGTGAAGCGCTTATCTCTTTCCTGGATGCAAAAGGCAGCCCGTCAGTTGTGGAGCGCGCAATGGTGATTGCCCCTTGCTCCCGGATGGGACCCGTGACGGACGATGAACGCAACGGCCTGATTAACCGCTCCCCGCTGTATGGTAAGTATGAGGACGACGTGGATCGCGAGTCGGCATTCGAGATGCTGCAAAAAGGGGTACAGGCCACCACCGAATCCCAGGACGCGCCTGCCGCCAAAGGCCAGTCTGTTGCCGTGGACGACGGCATCTTGGGCGGGCTTAAGGATATCCTGTTTGGTACAACCGGACCACGCGGCGGCAAACGCGATGGCGTCGTGCAGACCATGGCGAAAAGTGCAGCGCGTCAGGTCACGAATCAGATTGTACGCGGCATGCTGGGGAGCCTGTTAGGCGGTCGCCGCAGGTAAGCGGGGAACCCAGGGGCGACCAAGCGCCGATCCCTGTACGCCGTGCTCTTGCAGATAACGGTCGATTTCCACCATCCCCGTCCAGCGGTTCTCACACCAGAGCGGTGCAAGAAGCGTTGGACGGCGGGCGCTGGCGGAGATGCGGTGGTAGACAATCTCCGGCGGGGTGTGCCGAATCATCTCCCCCGCCGTCATCGTATACGCATCAAGCTCAATACCGGTTAAGCGCCCGGCTTCCCAGGCTTTGGCCATGATACTGCCCTTCACGATGTGCAGTGGATGCAGCTTAATTCCGTCCACACCGGTCTCGACCACCTTTTCCAGTGTCTCAAGACCGTGCTGCTGCCCTTCGCCTGGCAGGCCGACAATCAGGTGTGAGCACACCTTCAGCCCACGCTCACGCGCGAGACGTGTGGTGCGCTGGTAACAGGCGAAATCATGTCCACGGTTGATGCGGTGCAGAGTTTTGTCGTGCGCACTTTGCAGGCCCAGCTCCAGCCAGATCTCATACCCTTGTTCCTTGTACTCGCTGAGCAGGTCCAGTACCGCTTCCGGCACGCAGTCCGGGCGGGTGCCCACACACAGCCCTACGATACTGGCCTGACTTACCGCCTGCTGATACATGGAACGCAAGACCTGTACTTCCGCCCATGTGCTGGTGTAGGCCTGGAAATAGGCCAGATACTGTTTCGCACGGTTGACCAGACTCGCCTGATGGGACAGCTGTTCGACGATGGAACGATGCTGCTGCGCTTCGTCAGCAAAAGACGCCACATTACAGAAAGTACAGCCCCCGCGCCCGATCGTCCCGTCACGGTTCGGGCAGCTAAAACCGCCATGCAGCGTCAGCTTGTGAACCTTTTGCCCGTAACGCTGCAAAAGATCCCCACCAAACATATTGACTAATTTCTGTAACTGCATAATCTGATAGACCGTCCCAAAGAAAGGGGACAAGCCTGCCATTTTTAGCCTCTGTCGGCGATGACCTGGATCAATCGCCCTGGACGGCCTTTATCCCTATGAATAAATACTCAGGATTACTGCAATTTCATTCATGCCAGTTGTGATTACTTTTCCTTATGTTCTGATTGTTTTTTTCACTTATAGCGCCAGCACTGAAAAACAGTGACTTTATGCGGGTTTGCATTTCATCGTAGAGAATTATTCTGCTAAAAAACGGCTATTCAGCACGCTACATCGATAATACCGCTTTCATATAGTGAGTCAGATCACACTCCGCTGCGTCTCACCACAGCTTACAAACGTTGTAAATAGAGTTGAATTTCTTTTATATACAAATAGTTAATAGCTCTTTAGCACATTTTTGTATAAATAAGATTGCCATTTGACCTGTGTACCAATTCCCGATAAGTTGGAAATCCGCTGGAAGCTTTCTGGATGAGCAGCCTGCTCATCATATTTATGCAGTAATTGAGATTCCCTCTGAAGCAAGTCCTCAAACTTGTTTACCTGCGCGAAAGGATGAAAAAGAGGGCGAATGCGAGGTACGCGTATGAAACGCAAACCCCGTCGCCATGCTCTTTCTGTGCCTGTGCGCCACGGTTCAGTGGGAAGCCCGACGAGCCTGGGGAGGTTCACTGATATGTTGTACGATAAATCCCTTGAGAAGGATAACTGTGGTTTCGGCCTGATCGCCCACATAGAAGGCGAACCTAGCCACAAGGTAGTGCGTACTGCTATTCACGCACTGGCCCGCATGCAGCACCGTGGTGCCATCCTTGCTGATGGTAAAACCGGCGACGGTTGCGGTCTGCTGCTGCAAAAACCGGATCGTTTCTTCCGTATCGTTGCGGAAGAGCGCGGCTGGCGTTTAGCCAAAAACTACGCTGTCGGTATGCTGTTCCTGAATCAGGATCCTGAAAAAGCTGCCGCCTCACGCCGCATCGTCGAAGAAGAACTTCAACGTGAAACCCTGTCTATTGTTGGCTGGCGCGATGTGCCAACCAACGAAGGGGTACTCGGCGAAATCGCCCTCTCCTCGCTGCCTCGAATTGAACAGATTTTTGTTAATGCCCCTGCGGGCTGGCGTCCGCGTGATATGGAACGCCGTCTGTTTATCGCCCGTCGTCGCATTGAAAAACGTCTCCAGGACGACAAGGAGTTCTACGTCTGTAGCCTCTCTAACCTGGTGAACATCTATAAAGGTCTGTGTATGCCGGCTGACCTGCCGCGCTTCTACCTGGACCTGGCGGACCTGCGTCTGGAATCGGCCATCTGCCTCTTCCACCAGCGCTTCTCCACCAACACCGTCCCTCGCTGGCCGCTGGCACAGCCGTTCCGCTACCTGGCGCACAACGGCGAGATCAATACCATTACCGGTAACCGCCAGTGGGCGCGTGCTCGTACCTATAAGTTCCAGACGCCACTGATCCCTGACCTGCACGATGCCGCGCCGTTCGTTAACGAAACCGGCTCTGACTCCAGCTCCATGGATAACATGCTGGAGCTGCTGCTGGCAGGCGGTATGGATATCGTGCGCGCCATGCGTCTGCTCGTGCCACCGGCATGGCAGAACAACCCGGATATGGATCCAGAGCTGCGCGCGTTCTTCGACTTTAACTCCATGCACATGGAGCCGTGGGATGGCCCGGCGGGCATCGTTATGTCCGACGGTCGCTTTGCTGCCTGTAACCTGGACCGTAACGGTCTGCGTCCGGCACGCTACGTCATCACCAAAGATAAGCTCATCACCTGCGCCTCTGAAGTCGGTATCTGGGATTACCAGCCTGACGAAGTGGTTGAGAAAGGCCGCGTTGGCCCGGGCGAGCTGATGGTTATCGACACCCGCGGTGGGCGCATTCTGCACTCTGCTGAAACCGATAACGATCTGAAGAGCCGCCATCCGTACAAAGAGTGGATGGAGAAAAACGTTCGTCGCCTGGTGCCATTCGAAGATCTGCCGGATGAAGAAGTGGGCAGTCGTGAGCTGGACGACGATACGCTCGCCAGCTTCCAGAAACAGTTTAACTACAGCGCCGAAGAGCTGGATTCCGTGATCCGCGTACTCGGTGAAAATGGCCAGGAAGCGGTCGGCTCCATGGGTGACGATACCCCGTTTGCCGTGCTCTCCAGCCAGCCACGCATCATTTATGACTACTTCCGTCAGCAGTTTGCGCAGGTGACCAACCCGCCAATCGATCCGCTGCGTGAAGCGCACGTGATGTCACTGGCCACCAGCATCGGTCGCGAGATGAACGTCTTCTGCGAAGCTGAAGGCCAGGCGCACCGCCTGACCTTTAAATCGCCGATCCTGCTGTACTCTGATTTCAAACAGCTCACCACCCTGAAAGAGGATCACTACCGCGCCGACACGCTCGATATCACTTTCGACGTAACCGAAGCGACCCTCGAAGAGACGGTGAATGCGCTGTGTGACAAAGCGGAACAGATGGTGCGTAACGGTACCGTTCTGCTGGTGCTCTCTGACCGCAATATTGCGAAAAACCGTCTGCCGGTACCGGCCCCAATGGCGGTAGGTGCTATCCAGACGCGTCTGGTCGATAAGAGCCTGCGCTGCGACGCCAACATCATTGTTGAAACCGCCAGCGCCCGCGATCCGCACCACTTTGCCGTGCTGTTAGGCTTTGGTGCGACGGCTATTTACCCGTACCTGGCCTACGAAACGCTGGCGCGTCTCGTGGATACCCGTGCTATCGACAAAGATTACCGCACGGTGATGCTGAACTACCGTAACGGCATCAACAAAGGCCTGTACAAAATCATGTCCAAAATGGGCATCTCGACCATCGCCTCCTACCGCTGCTCGAAGCTGTTTGAAGCGGTCGGTCTGCATGACGACGTGGCGACACTTTGCTTCCAGGGTGTTATCAGCCGTATCGGCGGTGCCGGATTCGCTGACTTCCAGCAGGATCTGATGAACCTGTCGAAACGCGCCTGGCTGGCACGTAAGCCGCTGGATCAAGGTGGTCTGCTGAAGTATGTCCACGGCGGTGAATATCACGCTTATAACCCGGACGTGGTGCGTACGCTGCAACAGGCCGTTCAGAGCGGCGAGTACAGCGATTACCAGCAGTATGCTGAACTGGTGAACAGCCGTCCGGCGGCGACGCTGCGCGACCTGCTGGCGCTGAACCCGGGTGATGAAGCCGTCAGCATTGACGACGTTGAGCCTGCCACTGAACTGTTTAAACGCTTTGACACCGCGGCAATGTCCATCGGTGCGCTCAGCCCGGAAGCTCACGAAGCGCTGGCTGAAGCGATGAACAGCATCGGCGGCAATTCAAACTCCGGTGAAGGTGGTGAAGACCCTGCCCGTTATGGCACCAACAAAGTCTCACGTATCAAGCAGGTTGCATCCGGTCGCTTTGGCGTCACGCCAGCGTATCTGGTTAACGCCGACGTGATTCAGATTAAAGTCGCTCAGGGTGCAAAACCGGGCGAAGGCGGCCAGTTACCGGGTGATAAAGTCACGCCGTATATCGCCAAATTACGCTACTCCGTACCGGGTGTGACGCTGATTTCTCCGCCACCGCATCACGATATTTACTCTATCGAGGATCTGGCGCAGCTGATTTTCGACCTGAAACAGGTCAACCCGAAAGCGATGATCTCCGTGAAGCTGGTTTCCGAACCGGGCGTTGGCACCATCGCGACCGGTGTGGCAAAAGCCTATGCGGACCTGATCACCATCGCCGGTTATGACGGTGGTACCGGGGCAAGCCCACTCTCCTCCGTGAAATACGCGGGCTGTCCGTGGGAGCTTGGCCTGGTGGAAACCCAGCAGGCGCTGGTGGCTAACGGTCTGCGTCATAAGATCCGTCTGCAGGTGGATGGCGGCCTGAAAACCGGCCTCGACATCATCAAGGCGGCGATTCTGGGTGCGGAAAGCTTTGGTTTCGGCACGGGCCCTATGGTCGCGCTCGGCTGTAAATACCTGCGTATTTGCCACCTGAACAACTGTGCTACCGGTGTTGCAACCCAGGACGAGAAGCTGCGTAAGAACCATTACCACGGCCTGCCGTTCAAAGTGACGAACTACTTTGATTTCATCGCCCGCGAAACCCGTGAGCTGATGGCACAGCTGGGCGTGAAACGCCTGGTGGATCTGATTGGCCGTACCGACCTGCTCAAAGAGCTGGAAGGTTTCACCGCCAAACAGCAGAAGCTGGAGCTGTCTAAGTTGCTGGAAACTGCCGAGCCACATCCTGGCAAAGCGGTCTACTGCACCGAGAATAACCCGCCGTTCGACAATGGCGTGCTGAACGCGCAGCTGCTGCAGCAAGCGAAGCCGTACGTGGATGACAAGCAGAGCAAAACGTTCTGGTTTGATATTCGCAACACTGATCGTTCTGTCGGTGCATCGCTTTCCGGTTACATCGCGCAAACGCACGGTGACCAGGGCCTGGCGGCCGACCCGATTACCGCACACTTCAGCGGTACCGCGGGTCAGAGCTTCGGCGTGTGGAACGCCGGCGGCGTTGAACTGTATCTGACCGGTGATGCCAACGACTATGTCGGTAAAGGCATGGCGGGTGGTCTGCTGGCGGTACGTCCGCCGGTCGGTTCAGCCTTCCGTAGCTGCGATGCCAGCATCATCGGTAACACCTGTCTGTACGGCGCGACCGGTGGTCGTCTGTTTGCAGCGGGTCGTGCAGGTGAACGTTTTGCCGTACGTAACTCCGGTGCCATCACCGTGGTTGAAGGTATCGGTGATAACGGTTGTGAATACATGACGGGCGGGATTGTGTGCGTCCTGGGTAAAACCGGCGTGAACTTTGGCGCAGGCATGACGGGCGGTTTTGCTTACGTCCTGGATGAAGACGGTGAGTTCCGCAAACGCGTGAACCCTGAACTGGTGGAAGTGCTGGACGTTGAAACGCTGGCTATCCACGAAGAACACCTGCGCGGTTTGATTACCGAACACGTGCAGCATACCGGTTCTTCGCGCGGCGAAGAGATCCTGGCCAACTGGCCGGCGTTTTCTGCGAAATTCGCGCTGGTTAAACCGAAGTCCAGCGATGTTAAAGCCCTGTTGGGTCACCGTAGTCGTAGCGCAGCAGAGCTGCGTGTGCAGGCGCAGTAAGGAATTCAGATGAGCCAGAACGTATACCAGTTTATCGACCTGCAGCGTGTTGATCCGCCAAAGAAACCGCTGAAGATCCGTAAAATTGAATTTGTAGAAATCTATGAGCCGTTTTCAGAAGGCCAGGCCAAAGCACAGGCAGACCGCTGCCTGTCCTGCGGTAACCCTTACTGCGAATGGAAATGTCCGGTCCATAACTACATCCCGAACTGGCTGAAACTGGCCAACGAAGGACGTATTTTTGAAGCTGCCGAGCTATCTCACCAGACAAACACCCTGCCGGAAGTGTGCGGCCGCGTGTGTCCTCAGGACCGTCTGTGTGAAGGTTCCTGTACGCTGAACGACGAATTTGGCGCGGTGACCATCGGTAATATCGAACGCTATATCAACGATAAAGCCTTCGAAATGGGCTGGCGTCCGGATATGACCGGCGTGAAGCAAACCGACAAGCGTGTGGCGATCATCGGTGCGGGCCCGGCGGGCCTGGCCTGTGCGGACGTTCTGACCCGTAACGGCGTGAAGGCGGTGGTCTTTGACCGCCATCCGGAAATCGGCGGTCTGCTGACCTTCGGTATTCCGGCCTTCAAGCTGGAAAAAGAGGTCATGACCCGCCGCCGTGAAATCTTCACCGGTATGGGCATTGAGTTCAAACTGAACGTGGAAGTGGGTCGCGACGTGCAGCTCGACGACCTGCTGAAGGATTACGACGCCGTCTTCCTGGGCGTGGGAACCTATCAGTCCATGCGCGGTGGTCTGGAAAACGAAGATGCGCCGGGCGTATTCGACGCACTGCCGTTCCTGATTGCCAATACCAAACAGATCATGGGCTATGGCGAAACCGCCGATGAGCCGTATGTCAGCATGGAAGGCAAACGCGTGGTGGTGCTGGGCGGGGGTGATACCGCGATGGACTGCGTGCGTACCTCCATTCGCCAGAATGCGGCACACGTGATCTGCGCCTATCGTCGTGACGAAGAGAACATGCCGGGCTCTAAACGCGAAGTGAAAAACGCGCGTGAAGAGGGCGTGGAATTCCAGTTCAACATCCAGCCTCTGGGTATTGAAGTGAATGCCAACGGCAAAGTGAGCGGCGTGAAAATGGCGCGCACTGAGATGGGTGCGCCGGATGCGAAAGGTCGTCGTCGCGCAGAGATCGTGGCAGGTTCCGAGCATGTGATCCCGGCCGATGCCGTAGTAATGGCGTTCGGTTTCCGTCCTCACAGCATGGAGTGGCTGGCGAAGCACAGCGTAGAGCTGGACTCTCAGGGTCGTGTTATTGCGCCGGAAGGCAACGAAAACGCGTTCCAGACCAGCAACCCGAAAATCTTTGCTGGCGGTGATATCGTTCGCGGTTCCGACCTGGTCGTTACCGCGATTGCCGAAGGCCGTAAAGCCGCTGACGGTATTCTGAACTACCTGGAAGTGTAAGAAATAAGCCGGATGGCAAATACCATCCGGCTTTTTTATGCGGTTAACCGCCTTTGATTTTCCCCCTGCAGCTCCGCTTTTCTGTGGTGCCGCAAAAAGAAGGGTTACTTCGTCAATAAGCTCCAGGTCAAATCACTTTCCAGCGTAGTTTGATCTGTCAGATGGCTGAACGCGCTTTCGTTGAGAACCGGTGAGAGCGTTACGTTGAAACTCATCTGCTGGCCGGAAGGGACCTGGTTATTCTCAAGTGCAATCACCGCCTCGTTATTACGCAGATAGAACGGCGTCGGCGTACCGTTTTCCGGCGTAAAATTCAGCTGATCGACCGTTTTACCCACGGTGTAACTTTTGCCATCGACGGTCATGTTGTCAATTTTGACTGCGACACCGCCGGACTGCCCAAAAAGAAACCGCCCCTTATCTCCCGCTGTACCGCGCAGTATCACCGCCATCTGCTGAGACTGAGGGCAAAAAACATTTACCGTGATGTCGCGATCGGCCATTTTATGCCAGTCCTGCTGCGTCGTTTCGATCGTATCCCGGCGCATCTCATGATAATCCACCACCGGCTGTGAGAGACTGAGCTGGCACTCTTCAGCATGGGTTATTCCTGTCACACCGAGCATCAGCAAGGCCACTAAGCCCGATAAGTGTCGACTGTTCATCGGCAGACTCCGTTCACTTCTTCATAGAAGGCATTTTCGTCACGCTTATCAGCCAGGGTGTAATCAATCTTACACAGTCGGTTATTATCACCGTCTAGCGCGTAGAGCGCGCTCAGCTGATCGGCATCGTTAATAAAGACGTGGCCATCATCAACCGTGGTCACGATATAGTTACCTTTCTCATCAACAATCGAGATCCCTTTACTCAGGGGCTGACCGTCAGCCTGCTTAACGCTTAGCATGACGCGGCGGCTGTTGAGTACTTTGAAATCAATCTCGCTGACCGAGGCATGGCCTGCGGCAATATATTTCGTGCCGTTAGCCAGCGTCATACTCTGCGGCAGCTTATTAGCATCAATTTCTATGCGGGAGTTATGCCATTCGTTGAGTGAAGGTACCACGGCCTGGCCCCATGGATCGGTCCAGACGGTACCTTGCGGAGTGGAGATTTCAACGCCACTCTTCTTCTCGCTCAGTCTGGCAATCGCGAAGGTGTCCTGAATCGTATACGGCGAGAAAGTCACACCCTCTTTATGCATGGCCACGCCACCCGACAATGTCGCATTGTAGTTCCGCTGATTATCCCCACTGGTTCCGCCCCCCACGCTCAGTTGCGTATAGCGCAGGTTAGTGTTGATGTTGCCGTTGAAGCTGTTGTCTTTCGAATCCTGATCGCGATCGGCTGAGATGTAATAGTTCGTATTGTCTCCCAGCGAGCCGCTGTTAGACGCGCCATAGGTGGTGCTATCACCCTGTTTACGCATATAGGTACTGATGGACTGACTGCCGCCGAGCGGGATGCTCACGTTGACGTAGAACATCTCATTGTCCTGATCGTCATCGACATTACCGACCGCACTTTGCCAGTTCATGGATACTGACGCGTACGTAAAGGTCTTGCCCCATGACAGCAAGAGGTAACGTGAATCTTCACCGTCACCGCTGGTCTGGTTGTAGTTGAACCCTGCGCTAAACACCCCCGCCAGAGGGGAGGAGAAACGAACGTTGCCGGAATAGGTGTTGTCATATCCCTGATAATCGTCGTCCATCGCATCAGCCAGTTCGCGATACTCTCCGCTGTAATGCGTCGCACTGCCTGAAAGACCGACGTACTCGTTCAGAATGTAATCACTTTGCAGCTCGGTTTTTACCCCGCTGCTGCTGTCACCAAAGCTCGCATTGCTGACTGCCGCGCCCGTTGAAAGGGTCCAGTCATCGCTTACCAGGAACTCTGTCCTGCCGCCTGCCGCCTGATAGTTTTCCGCAGCGGCACCTGAAGCCAGGAGATTCATCCACGGAGAGACACGCCAGCCGTCAGAGATGTTCATCACCAGCGGATCGTTATAGTCGCTGTCGATGCTGCGCACCTGACCTACAGAAAGGGTTAGACCCTGCGGGCGTGAAAGGTTGCGCGCCCTTACCTGAGACGCCGGGACGATGAAACGGTTAGTTGCGCCGTCGGATTCCACCACCGAGACGTCCAGATCCACATTGTTGCGAACCACGGGCACGTCATCCAGCGTGAAGGGGCCGGCTGGCACAAGGGTACTGAAGACCAGTTGACCGTTCTGGCGGATTTCGACACGTGCCTGGGAAGACTGGGCAATACCGGAAACGCTCACGCCAGAGCTTGCTCTCGCCAGACCGCTGGTCGGCATAAACTGAACGCCGGTAATCGGCACCCCGCTCAACACGTTGGACATGGCGTTGATTTCACCCACCTGCATCGTCATTTTTTGCGCGGTAAAGACATGCTCTGCATAGGTGTAAATGCTTTCGGCATTTCGGCTACCGTCGTCATCCGTCAGGATATAACGGCTGCGCAGCGCCCAGTCCATCGTGTTGAATCCGGCTTCCAGGCTGGCCTGAGAGTAGCGGCTGCTGTCATTGTCACCATAGTCGTTATGGGTGCTGAACAATGAATAGTTCAGCAGTGCCGCCATTCCGCCATGCTGGAAGTTTTTGATATCCGACGACAGACTGTTCACCGCTTCAGCTGGTAGATAGAGTTCAACGGCCTCCTGGTTAGGCAAGGCGTTGATGACGGCTTTAGGATAGTTATCCCGAATATCATGACACTCCTCACCGGACTTTATTGACACAGGCATCAGCCCAGCAAACTCCATGAGATCGTTATCAAAGCAAAGCATGCCATCTTTGTTGAAACGAACTGCAGCCATTCCCCGCTCTTTCCCGTTGACCTTCACCGAAACGGAGTGGGTTCCGGGTAAAAAGCGCGGTGCTTCTGCGAAGTAATGGTTGAGATCTTTATTCAACCCCAGCGTTTGCATTATCCCCGTGTCGAAGGTGACCTCCCTCGCCAGTACGGATGTTGAATCAAGTAATACCAGAGGTAATGTGCCGCAAAGAATGGCGCGGACACAAAGTGCAAGGCGGCTTTGTTTACTCACCGTCATATCCCTATTTTATTTATTTAATTCCGACGTAAAGCTCGGGACCTCAACGCCATAGCGGCTGGCCGGGAAAAACTTAACGCTGCTGTCACCACTGACTTTCTTACTCATATCAGCCGTTAGCGTTTCGCCAGGAAGAATGTAGGTTTTGGACAGAGAGGCACTCACCCCTGAAGGCAGCAGCATCACGTTCTGCCCAAGACGGACCACATATTTGCTGGGATTGTTTACGGTGACGGATGTGCCGTTTGAGGACCACTTCAGGAACTTCCAGGCATCAGTGACCACACCCAGGGATGCCGGACGAATAAGCACGGGGATATCCTGGCGAATGTTAATGCCAATCTTTATTTTTTTATCATCGTTTTTAGGCGGAATACCGTCGAATGTGACGCGTTTATAATGCTCTACATCCAATGGCTGTTTGTTCTGAAGAATAAAGCGCAGCTGCTGCGTCTGACCTGGCTCAAGACGTACCACCGGCTGCGTTGCAATAAGCTTAAGACCGATATCGTCCGGCAGGTCAACGACATTTGTATATAAAAGTGAAGGATGCGAATCGGTATTCTTGACGTTAATCGTTCCACTGTGCGTCGCTTCATCAATGATTAACAGACTGGTTTCAGGCACCATGCCTTCTGCATGTACAGCAACACTGGCAGATAATAACGCGGCAGTAATCAGCGTGTTAAATAAAGTAGATTTTAAACAATGCATAATAATATCTCCTTGAAAGCAACAACAGAACAGTCCATGTTTATCGCGCCGTTAAAAAGAGAGTAAATGCAGCGCATTTACTCTCCGGTTAATTAAATTACGTTTACTCGATTAAAAGTCTTACAGATAACGCAGGCTGATAGTCACCTGACCATCAAGCTGGGTGTCATCAGTGATCGCCAGCGTGGTGGTATCCTGGATCGCCAGAGAGGTCACCAGTGGGAAGGTTGCGGTCTGGAACGCCAGTGGAGCCAGGGTGCCAACAGTTGCAACGGTGAAATCACGATAGTTATCGCCCTGAGTTGTACCGTTGGTGCTCTTCGACCAGTTACCCGTAGCATTCTGCTGGTAAATTGGGTCAACTTTAGCGCCGTCAGCCATTACGCTGTCAGTTTTAACGAACAGCGAGTAAGTTCCGATGTTCACTGGTGTGGCACCTGTTGTTTTACCTACACCGTAAGTCTGGCTTTCAGACGAATTAGAACCACCACCAAACATGCCATTCTCAACGGTGAGTTTCGCGTTAGAATCAGCGCGATCGTCAATCATATTCCAGGACACTTTTGTTGCTGCGGTGCAGGTAATAGTCAGATCGATGTCTTTCTGGCCCAGCTGGTTAACTGCCGTTGAGCTTAAACCACCCAAACTAACTGTGCCGTAGTCAACCGTTCCGCCGTTGCTTAACTGAGGCGTACAGGCTGAATTAGTCAGCGTACCTTTAACTTTCAGAACGGCAGTCGGGTTAGCCGCAAAAGCGGATGTCACACAGAGAGAGAGCGCAGTAGCGAGTAAAACCTTTTTCACTTGTTATTCCTTAACATATGAGTAATTGCAATATTAAATACAGCAGGGATAAATAAATTTACCCCATACTGTTTATCGTCATGCTTGAGAGCATGCGTAGATAATATAATCTTTATAAATACAAGCAATTTAGAAAAATTAATTTATGGATTTAGAATAACGTTATCAATAAGTGATATTTATTTATAAGAGTGCATATAGCTTTAAAACGACATATTATATTCAGCGGAGATATAGCTTGAAATTATCCGAACGGTGGGGGCAGTCAAAAAAGAAGGGATGTATATAATTTACTTTATTAAACGTTTTGACATAAAAAGACATAAAAAAATCCAGCTAGTCTGAATAACTAACTGGATAGTCGATAAAAATGCTTTTACTACTTCACAACGCGCAGTGCCGGACGGCCTCCGCGCGGCGGCGGATCGTCATCAGGATCGTCATTGTGATCGGGCTTGTCACCCTCAATGACCGACATCAGCGTTTCGCTTTCGTTTTCCGAAGCGCCGTTTTCGTCATTCAGGCCGACAACATCCTCGTCATAAGCCGCTTCCGGCTCAAACATGGTGCCTGCACCGTTTTCACGCGCATAAATCGCCAGCACCGCAGCCAGCGGTACAGAAACCTGACGCGGCACACCGCCGAAACGCGCGTTAAAGCGCACTTCGTCGTTGGCCAGTTCAAGGTTACCCACCGCGCGCGGCGCGATGTTCAGTACGATCTGCCCGTCACGTGCATATTCCATAGGAACCTGCACGCCCGGCAACGTCACATCCACAACCAGGTGCGGCGTGAGCTGGTTATCCAGCAGCCATTCATAGAAGGCGCGCAGCAGATACGGACGGCGTGGGGTAAGTTGTGACATTTCCACAGTCATTAGCCTCGGCCGAGACGCATTTCACGTTCCGGTTCAGTTAAAGATGCCAGGAAAGAATCGCGTTCAAATACGCGAGTCATGTAGCCCTTCAGCTCTTTCGCGCCCGGACCGCTGAACTCTACGCCCAGGGTTGGCAGACGCCACAGCAATGGCGCCAGGTAGCAATCTACCAGGCTGAACTCATCGCTCAGGAAGAATGGTTTCTGACCAAACACAGGGGCAATCGCCAGCAGCTCTTCACGCAGTTGCTTACGTGCAGCGTCTGCTTCAGAAGAGGAGCCGTTGACGATAACGTTCATCAGCGTGTACCAGTCTTTTTCGATACGCTGCATGTACAGGCGGCTTTCACCACGTGCAACAGGGTAAACAGGCATCAGTGGTGGATGCGGGAAACGCTCATCCAGATATTCCATAATGATACGGGATTCCCACAGGGTCAGCTCGCGATCCACCAGCGTCGGTACGCTTTGGCTCGGGTTGAGATCGATCAGATCCTGAGGCGGGTTATCCTTTTCCACATGCTCGATCTCAAAACTGACACCTTTCTCGGCCAGCACGATACGAACCTGATGGCTATAAATGTCAGTAGGACCAGAAAACAGCGTCATTACCGAACGTTTGTTGGCAGCGACAGCCATGAAAACCTCCAGGTATATTCAGAATTTTTACTGCTACCAGCCCAAACAGGGCCAGCCAGATGTTGTATCGCCCATCCCAGAGAAAACACATTGTTCAAGAATCGAACAAAAAACGAGTATTCACCGATATTTGGGCAGAAAATTGGATGATAGTTTACCAGATTTTGATGGCTTTGTGGTGAGGGGATTCTGGAAATGTGGAAAAAGAGAAGATATATGCAGTGATGCTGTGGATAACCTGCACATTATCCATAAAAAAAAACCCGCCGAAGCGGGTTTTTCGCCAATCGTTTCTGCGTAAGCAGAAAAGGATTAACGTTTGGAGAACTGTGGACGACGACGTGCTTTACGCAGACCCACTTTCTTACGTTCAACCTGACGAGCGTCACGAGTAACGAAGCCAGCTTTACGCAGTTCAGAACGCAGGGATTCGTCGTACTCCATCAGAGCGCGGGTGATACCGTGACGGATCGCACCTGCCTGACCGGAGATACCACCACCTTTAACGGTGATGTACAGATCCAGTTTTTCTACCATATCAACCAGTTCCAGCGGCTGGCGAACTACCATGCGGGCAGTTTCACGACCGAAGTACTGTTCCAGAGAACGTTGGTTGATTACGATTTTACCACTGCCCGGTTTGATGAACACGCGAGCTGCGGAACTTTTGCGGCGACCAGTGCCGTAGTATTGATTTTCAGCCATTGCCTATAATCCCGATTAGATGTCAAGAACTTGCGGTTGCTGTGCCGCGTGGTTGTGCTCGTTACCTGCGTAAACTTTCAGTTTACGGAACATAGCACGACCCAGCGGGCCTTTTGGCAGCATGCCTTTAACCGCGATTTCAATCACACGCTCAGGACGGCGAGCAATCATCTCTTCAAAGGTCGCTTCTTTGATACCACCGATGTGGCCAGTGTGATGGTAGTACATTTTGTCTGTACGCTTGTTGCCGGTTACAGCAACTTTATCTGCGTTCAGAACGATGATGTAATCACCCGTATCAACGTGCGGAGTGTATTCCGCTTTATGCTTACCGCGCAGGCGACGAGCCAGTTCAGTAGCCAGACGGCCCAGAGTTTTACCGGTCGCGTCAACAACATACCAGTCGCGCTGTACGGTTTCTGGTTTAGCTGTAAAAGTTTTCATTAAAAGCTTACCCAAATAATAAGTTACACGTTGGTGAACACCCAAACGTTTAGTCAGTTGAGGTTCACACGACAAAGTCCGGCAAACCTACCCCTTCGAATAGCTAATGCCGACACATAGAAAGTTTCGGGAAAAAAACCTTCTCGTAACGTGGGGTCGCAAGATTATAGAGAAGTTGAGGTCAAAGATCGACCCTTAAATGTGATTCGAGGCGGGTTTTTCGGGGGTAAGGTTTTTGCGGTCTGCCGCCCTCACCCCCAGCCCCTCTCCCACAGGGAGAAGGTCGCATTTATGGCATATGCTGAAGCTTAAGATACTCCTCGCTTTGCATCTCCTGCAGGCGCGACAGACAGCGCTGGAACTCAAACTTCAGCCGCTCGCCTTTATACACCTCATATAAAGGTACCTCGGCGCTGACCACAAGCTTCACGTGACGCTCATAGAACTCATCGACCAGCGCAATGAAGCGGCGCGCTTCGCTTTCCATCAGCGGCGTCATGACCGGCACGTTGAGCAGCATCACGGTATGGAACAGGCGCGAGAGCGCGATGTAGTCATGCTGACTGCGGGCATCCACACAGAGCGTTGCAAAGGAGACGGCCAGGGTTTGATTTTCGACACCCAGGGTCTGCAGCGGGCGATGGTTAATCTCGAGCTCAGGGGCATGAGTCCGTTTTGCCCCCGCCAGCGCCAGCCAGAGTTTATCCATCTGTTGCGTGGTCTCATCGTTTAAGGGAGAGAGCCACAGATGCGCCTGAGTTAAGGTACGCAGACGGTAATCCACCCCGGCATCAACATTCATGATGTCGCAGTGCTGTTTGATGGCATCAATAGCGGGCAGGAAACGCGCGCGCTGCAGGCCATTGAGGTAAAGCTCATCCGGCGGGATATTCGAGGTCGCCACCAGCGTTATCCCGCGTGCGAACAGCGCTTTCATCAGGCCACCCAGCAGCATGGCGTCGGTAATATCGGAGACAAAAAACTCGTCAAAACAGAGTACGTCCGTTTCCGCCTTGAACCTGTCGGCCACAATCTCCAGCGGATCGCTTTTGCCCTGCAGTGCCGTCAGCTCTTCGTGAACCCGCAGCATAAAGCGGTGGAAATGCAGACGCTGCTTACGGGTCCCCGGCAGGCTCAGATAAAAGAGGTCCATCAGCCAGGTTTTCCCGCGCCCGACGCCGCCCCACATATACAAACCGCGCACCGGCGCATGAGTCTGTGGCTCTTTTTTTCCGAGCAACCGCCCCAGAGCCGCCTTTAACCCACTGCTCTGTTCACCCTCTGCAGGTTTTGCCGTGAGCTCCTGATAAATCGTATCCAGACGATTCACCGCTTCACGCTGAACGTCATCCGGCTGATGTGTACCCTCATTAAGGGCAAGTTGGTATCGCGATGCAGGGGACAGGTTTTGCATAAACGTATTGTTATTCCTTCAAATAATACTCACCAGCAGACGTGACTGATGAAAAAAAGGCCGTTCTACACTACGCGATGATACGTCAGGATTCCACTTCTGCGGAAATAGCGGTTATAGTGGCAATATCAGGCACAGGCAGGAGCCGAGCCAACACCCTACGGAACAACAAGACAACGGGAGAAGTTCATGACCTGGGAATATGCGCTAATCGGTTTAGTCGTCGGCATCGTCATTGGTGCTGTGGCCATGCGTTTCGGTAATCGCAAATTGCGTCAGCAGCAGTCACTGCAGTACGAACTGGAAAAGAACAAAGCCGAACTGGAAGAGTATCGTGAAGAGCTGGTCAGCCACTTTGCCCGTAGCGCCGAGCTGCTGGACAACATGGCGACCGACTATCGTCAGCTCTATCAACATATGGCAAAAAGCTCCAGCAGCCTGCTGCCAGAAATGACCGCGGAATCCAATCCATTCCGTAACCGTCTGGCCGACTCTGAAGCCGGTAACGATCAGGCCCCTGTTCAGATGCCACGCGACTATTCAGATGGCGCGTCTGGCCTGCTGCGCGGCGGTGCAAAACGCGATTAATCGCACAACCTGAATTTATTTTACGGGCGCTGCTATTGCGCCCGTCCTTTCTTCATGACCCCAGCTATTATTGAGTAAGCACTTCATTGTTCAGCGGTTTAAAATTCAATAACATCAACGTGTTTTAGGGCCGTTTTTCCTTTATTCCAGGTTACGAGAGTCAGCATCGATGAAGAAAAAAAACCAGCTGTTGAGCGCTATAGCGTTAAGTGTCGGGTTATCTCTCTCGGCGTCCTTCCCTGCATCTGCCGCCCTGCCTTCACAGGTACCCGGCCAGGCGGCAATTCCAAGTCTTGCGCCAATGCTGGAAAAAGTTCTGCCTGCGGTAGTGAGCGTGCAGGTAGAAGGCACGGCATTACAAAATCAACGCGTACCTGAAGAACTGAAAAAATATTTTGGCGATGAGTCGCCCGACCAGCAGGCGCAGCCTTTTGAAGGTCTGGGTTCTGGCGTCATTATTGATGCGGCCAAAGGTTATATTCTGACCAACAATCATGTTATCAGTCAGGCCGATAAAATCAGCGTACAGCTCAACGATGGGCGTGAGTTTGAGGCCAAACTGATTGGCGGCGATGACCAGAGTGACATCGCGCTGCTGCAGGTGCAAAACCCGAGCAATCTGACTCAGATTGCCATTGCGGACTCCGATAAACTGCGTGTTGGTGATTTTGCTGTCGCCGTGGGAAATCCGTTTGGTTTAGGGCAAACCGCCACCTCCGGGATAATCTCGGCGCTGGGTCGCAGCGGTCTGAATCTGGAAGGCCTGGAAAACTTTATCCAGACCGATGCCTCAATCAACCGCGGGAACTCCGGCGGGGCCTTACTCAACCTCAACGGCGAGCTGATTGGGATTAACACCGCTATCCTGGCGCCGGGCGGCGGCAGTATCGGCATCGGTTTTGCTATCCCCAGCAATATGGCCAAAACGCTGGCGCAGCAGCTCATTCAGTTCGGTGAGGTCAAACGCGGGCTGTTGGGCATCAAAGGGATGGAGATGAGCGCTGACATCGCGAAAGCGTTCAACATCAATGTGCAGCGCGGTGCGTTTGTCAGTGAAGTGCTGCCAAACTCCGGCTCGGCAAAAGCTGGCGTGAAGTCGGGCGATGTGATTGTCAGCCTGAACGATAAACCGCTGAGCAGCTTTGCGGAACTGCGCTCGCGTATTGCCACCACCGAACCGGGTGCCAAAGTGAAGTTAGGCCTGATTCGTGATGGTAAGCCGCTGGATGTCGAAGTGACGCTTGATAAGAGCACCTCATCCTCTGCCAGCGCGGAGCTTATCGCCCCGGCGCTGCAAGGGGCAACGCTGAGCGATGGGCAGCTGAAAGACGGGACGAAAGGGATTAGCGTCGATACCGTCGAGAAGAGCAGCCCTGCCGCGCAGGCCGGATTGCATCAGGATGATGTGATCATCGGCGTGAACCGCAATCGCGTGCAATCCATCGCAGAACTGCGCAAGGTGCTGGAAAGCAAACCGGCGGTCATTGCCCTGCAGGTTATGCGCGGCAACGAGTCTATCTATATTCTGTTGCGCTAAGCATTTGCGATTCCGGACATCACCGCTGCGTGTGATGTCCGGATAACTCATGTTATGCTGCAAATCGTTCCTTTATTAACGACACGCGCATCATGCTTTTAAAGCTCTTTCGTTCAATTGTCATCGGTTTGATTGTTGCCGGCCTGCTGCTGGTCGTCATGCCGTCTTTACGCCAGTTCAATAAGCTGTCGGCGCCTCAGTTCGACAGTGCGGATGAAACGCCTGCGACCTACAACCAGGCCGTTCGCCGTGCCGCGCCTGCCGTGGTTAACGTTTATAACCGTGGCCTCAATAGCTCAGCCCATAACCAGCTGGAGATCCGCACTCTCGGCTCCGGGGTAATTATGGACGAGCGCGGCTACATCATTACCAACAAACACGTGATTAACGATGCCGACCAGATCATCGTTGCCCTGCAGGATGGCCGCGTATTTGAGGCCCTGCTGGTGGGCTCGGATAGCCTGACTGACCTGGCTGTTTTGAAGATCAACGCCACGGGCGGTTTACCGGTTATTCCTATCAACCGTAAACGAACCCCTCATATTGGCGACGTCGTGCTGGCTATTGGTAACCCTTATAACCTGGGTCAGACGATCACGCAGGGGATTATCAGCGCCACCGGTCGCATTGGCCTCAACCCGTCGGGCCGGCAGAACTTCCTGCAAACCGATGCGTCCATTAACCACGGTAACTCCGGCGGTGCGCTGGTCAACTCGCTGGGTGAACTGATGGGTATCAATACCCTCTCGTTCGATAAGAGCAATGACGGTGAGACGCCGGAAGGGATTGGGTTCGCCATTCCCTTCCAGCTGGCGACCAAGATCATGGATAAGCTGATCCGCGATGGCCGTGTGATCCGCGGTTATATTGGTATTGGCGGTCGTGAAATTGCGCCTATGCATTCGCAGGGCGGCGGTATCGATCAGATTCAGGGCATCGTGGTCAACGAAGTGTCGCCTGGCGGCCCGGCGGCTAACGCGGGAATTCAGGTTAATGATGTCATCGTGTCGGTCAACGGCACACCAGCGGTATCGGCGCTGGAGACCATGGATCAGGTTGCGGAGATCCGTCCTGGCTCTATCATCCCGGTTGAAGTCATGCGTAACGATAAGAAGCTGACGCTGCAGGTGACGATTCAGGAATACCCGGCCACCAACTGACAGGCATAAAAAAACGGAGCGCATTGCTCCGTTTTTTTTTGCCGGGCGGCATGACGGCTTACCCGGCCTGTGGGGACATCCGTTTTACTTGTTAACGAACTCTTCGCCCAGAGTGATATCTTTCTTCAGCGTATCCAGCATGCCTTCCATCGCGTTCTGTTCAAACGCGCTCAGCTTGCCAATCGGCTGATGTTCTTCGATACCGTTTTTACCCAGCAGCAGCGGCTGAGAGAAGAAACGAGCGTGTTCGCCATCGCCTTCAACATACGCGCATTCAACAACGCCTTTCTCGCCCTGCAGTGCACGAACCAGTGACAGACCGAAACGTGCCGCCGCCTGGCCCATAGACAGGGTTGCAGAACCGCCACCCGCCTTCGCTTCCACCACTTCGGTGCCCGCGTTCTGAATGCGTTTGGTCAGGTCAGCCACTTCCTGCTCGGTGAAGCTAACACCAGGGATCTGCGACAGCAGAGGCAGAATGGTGACACCAGAGTGACCGCCGATAACCGGCACTTCAACTTCTGAAGGCTGTTTGCCTTTCAGTTCAGCCACAAAGGTGTTGGAACGGATGATGTCCAGCGTGGTTACGCCGAACAGTTTGTTCTTATCGTAAACACCGGCTTTTTTCAGCACTTCTGCCGCGATAGCAACCGTGGTGTTCACCGGGTTAGTGATGATACCAATGCACGCTTTCGGGCAGGTTTCAGCAATCTGCTGCACCAGGTTTTTCACAATACCCGCGTTGACGTTGAACAGGTCTGAACGATCCATGCCTGGCTTACGCGCCACGCCAGCGGAGATCAGCACTACGTCCGCGCCCTGCAGGGCAGGACGAGCATCTTCACCGGAGAAGCCTTTGATTTTCACAGCTGTCGGGATGTGGCTCAGGTCAACCGCCACACCTGGGGTTACCGGAGCAATATCGTACAGGGAGAGTTCTGAGCCTGAAGGCAGTTGGGTTTTCAGTAGTAGGGCAAGCGCCTGGCCGATACCACCAGCAGCGCCGAGGACTGCGACTTTCATCCTAAACTCCTTATTATGGTTAACTTAAGTATCTGTAACTCCGTTGCGGCGACCATAATTCAGCAGGTAATTAATTACAATTTTCGTCACTAAATAATTTGAGGTCGCGCGACTTTATCTCTCACCAGAAGGCTTTCTGACGACAGACGACAACGAATTAAGAGGGGGTTACAATACACCCTGCCACGCCACCAAAACAACATCATTTTGATAACATTTAATTTACTTTTAAGCTTATTTGCTTGCCGTGACCCAGGCATGTTTTCTGATAACGAAATCTGATAAAATCATTCCCTTTCATAACATTATTTCAGCCTAACCGCTGGCAGATAATTTGCATAAAAATTCATCCACATGCATAATAATGTTGTTTCTTTCGTCATATTCCGGGTGACTTATGCGAAGCTCGTCTAAGCAAGAAGATTTAGTGAAGGCGTTTAAAGCGCTACTCAAAGAAGAGATATTCAGTTCTCAGGGAGAAATTGTTCAGGCTTTACAGGAACAAGGCTTCGATAACATCAACCAGTCGAAAGTCTCCCGCATGTTAACCAAATTTGGTGCGGTACGTACGCGTAACGCCAAAATGGAGATGGTCTACTGCCTGCCTGCAGAACTTGGCGTGCCAACCACCTCCAGCCCGTTAAAGAATCTGGTTCTCGATATCGATTACAACGATGCCGTTGTCGTGATCCATACCAGCCCGGGTGCTGCACAGTTGATTGCACGTATGCTGGACTCGCTGGGTAAGCCCAAAGGCATCCTTGGGACGATTGCGGGTGACGATACCATCTTCACTACCCCCGCCAATGGCTTCTCAGTGAAAGATCTCTACGAAGCGATTCTGGACCTGTTCGAGCAGGAACTCTGATTACCCTCCCCGTGGCGTCCTGCTGCGGGGATCATTCTGCTTCTGCCGCGTTTACCCCTGTTTTATCCCGCCCTTTACTTTAACAAATAGTGCTTTTTACCGCCCATTAACATTCATTTGGTGAATGATAAATCAAAAAATCGCACAAAAAATCAAAAGCTGATATCCATATGATTTTCTTAGATATACAGCCACACCCTGAACAATAAACGTACAATTTTATGCCATTAGGTTATAAAAAACAGGTTAGTTAATACTTAATAACAACAGAAACAATTAGTCTGGTATTAATTTTTAGCGTTATTAGTGTATACTTGATTTTGTGATGAGGGTCACGAAACAAAGACCCCACTAAAAATTCGACGAGGTAAAGAATCATGAAAATCAAAACTACTGTAGCGGCGCTCAGCGTCCTGTCTGTCCTGTCATTCGGTGCTTTCGCCGCTGACGCTATCAATGCCGAGCAGGCACAATCCCGCCAGGCAATCGGTACGGTTTCCGTCGGCGCAATCGGCACGTCTCCAATGGACATGCATGAGATGCTGAACAAAAAAGCGGAAGAACAAGGTGCGTCATCTTATCGCATCATTGAAGCGCGTTCAGGTGACCACTGGCACGCCACCGCTGAGCTGTACAAATAAGTTTTAGTAATAACTGAAGACCAAAATCTCTACTCAACGGCACCAGGCATAAAAATAGCAGTTCAACCCTTCTCGCCGTTGAGCAAAAACCCTATTCAGGAGCAAAAACTATGAAAACCAAATTCATCATCGCAACCCTCGGTCTGGCATCCGTTCTCTCTTTCGGCGCAAGTGCCGCCGTACAGCAAGTGAACGCTGACCAGGCGCAGAATCTGCAGTCTATGGGGAGTGTGTCTGTGACGTCCGTTACCGGCTCTCCAATGGATATCCGTCAGGCACTGGCCGCTAAAGCTGAAAAAGCAGGCGCCAGCAGCTATCGCGTCACCGAGCTGAACCAGGGTGACCACTGGCATGCAACGGCTCAGCTGTATAAATAAACCCTCGTCGTATCTCATCATACGACTTGCCCCTGGCCTTCTGGTCAGGGGCTTTTTTATGGCTTGATCAATGGCGCGCGTTGAAACGTAGCTGCCCTTCCAGCTCTTCTTCCGCTTCATCAAACAGCAAAATGAGTGCGCCAAACCGTCTGCGCAACTTTTCAGGCAGATGGATAAACTCAATTTCCAGCGGTAACGGCAGCAGGCTGCCGGTCACCACGTCCCACAGCGTGTCCAGATTGGTGACGCTTTCCCGTTCAAGATCAAACACCCGGATAAATTCACGATAGAAGTCATCCTGACTGTCGATCTCGTCAAAATCAAAGGTATAGGTTTTCATTGCCAGTCACCCAGTCCAGGCGAGCGGCCTGCGCCGCCCTGATTATTATAATCCCCCAATATGCAGGGTTTTGACTTCCAGATACTCTTCCAGCCCCAGCACGGACCCTTCACGCCCAAGGCCAGACTCTTTTACCCCACCAAACGGCCCCAGCTCTGTGGAGACGGCACATTCGTTAATTCCTATCATCCCGCTTTCGATGGCCTGCGACACGCGGAAGACACGTGCCAGATTTTGGGTATAGAAGTAAGCCGCCAGGCCATATGGCGTGTTGTTGGCACGCTGAATAACTTCATCTTCCGAGGTAAAACGGAAGCAGGCCGCAACCGGGCCAAACGTCTCTTCTTCAGCCAGTTTCATGCCTTCATGGCAATCGCCCAGGACAGTTGGCATCCAGAAATTGCCGCCAAGCGAATGGGGTTTACCGCCCGCCAGAACGGTCGCACCCCGGGCCACGGCATCTTCAACGTGTTCACGTACCTTATCGACGGCGGAGGATTCGATCAGCGGCCCCACGATGACGCCCTCTTCCAGACCATTCCCGACCTTCAGGGCCTTCACCGCATCGGCAAGCTTATTCACAAATTTGTCGTAGACGGTTTCCTGAATATAGAAACGGTTAACGCTGACGCAGACCTGGCCGGCATTGCGGAATTTATTGGCGATAGCCCCTTTAACGGCAGCCTCGATATCCGCATCTTCAAAGACGATATACGGCGCATTGCCCCCCAGCTCCATCGACACTTTCTTCATGGTTTCTGCGGCGTTACGCACCAGCGTTTTGCCGACGGAAGTCGAGCCGGTAAAGGAGATTTTCCGCACCTCATGGCTCGCCATAATCGCGTCACTGATTTCATGCGTATTCCCGGCTACGGCGTTGAGTACCCCATCCGGTACACCGGCCTGTTTTGCCAGCGTAAGCAGCGCGAAGGCGCTGAGAGGTGTGTTATTTGCCGGTTTGATTACCCCGGTACACCCTGCCGCCAGCGCCGGACCTAATTTACGGGTGAGCATGGCCATCGGGAAGTTCCACGGCGTAATCGCCGCGACCACGCCGATGGGCTCGCGGGTCGCCAGGATGCGGGAGCCCGGTTTGATCGGTGGAATAATTTCGCCGTTCGCGCGCTTGGCCTCTTCGGCGAACCACTGGATAAAACTCGCGGCGTATTCCACCTCGCCTTCCGCTTCTTTCAGGGGCTTGCCCTGTTCGGTGGTCATTAAACGCCCGAGCCAGCTTTTGTTCTCAATGATCAGTTCGTACCAGCGGTAGAGAATTGCCGAACGCTCTTTCGCGGTTTTGGCGCGCCATGCCGGGAAAGCTTTGGCCGCCGCGGCAATGGCGTCTTCGGTTTCTGCTTTGCCGGCTTTGGCTACTCTGGCGATGACCTCACCGGTAGCCGGGTTCAGCACATCAAACGTCGTGTCCAGCGTTTTCCATATGCCGTTGACCAGATAACCGGTCTGAAAAAGGTGATTGTCCTGAAGCGCCTGGGTTGTCATGTGTCCTCCCTTCCTGAATGTAAGAGCATGCTGGAATAAGTATAGCCACAAAAAAACCGACGCTTTTGGCGTCGGCTTTTTTACTTCAGTCAGTTATCCGTAAGGGCGTTCTGATAGCGATGCAGCATAAACACCAGCCGTCCTACCGGCTCTGTCACCTGAGGCGGTGCTTCCCAGACTTTCAGCTTCTCCTGGTAGATATCCAGCTCTTCAAGCAGTTGCTTAAAGTAACGACGTCGTTTGTCATCGCTGGAGGCGGAAAGCACGTGGTCGGCCGTCCGACGCAGCTGGCGGTGGAAAGCCGACAGATCGTCATTGATGGGCACGGGGGCATTACGCAAACGCTGGTGCGCGATAATCATGGTCAACGCCAGACGGAACTTGGCGATGTCACCCGGGAACTTGTTCAGCAGTAAAAACAGCTGCTGATAGAGCGCCGGCAGGTGGTTCTCTTTGCGACGCGCAGTATTGGTGGTCATGGACGACACGGCAGCCGAGACAAACTGATTCAACAGCACGCGGCCCGTCCGTGCCTGAGAGTTATCCCGCACCAGCAGAATGACCATCATCGCCAAGAAACAACCCACCAGCTGACCTAAGGCGCTGTCTAAGAACTGGCTGAAATGGAAGGTCATTGGGTTATCCAGCACAATGATGTTAATCGTACTGGCCAGGGCACCCAATGAACCCAGCCGACGTTTTTGCACTTCGATTCCGATAAAGAACGCCATCACCGCGAGGCTAATACAGAGCAGTAACATGCTCTGCTGGGTTGAGGGAATGATCACCAGAAAATAGAACGCGCCAATCGGCAGTGCAGCAATTGTGCCGAACAGGAAATCAATGGCCACCATGCGCGGATTCGGAAGACGCATCGCCAGCGCGGTAACGACGGCGATCATCACCATCGCGCCGCTGCCGGAGGTCCAGCCGGTCCACAGCCAGAACAGCGTGCCGAGCATACAGGCAAGCGTTGTACGCCAGAAGTTAACCATCGCGTGATGGCGTTCGGCGGATTCTGCCTTGATCACCACTTCACCCTGCAGCACCTCTTCCTCCACCGCGCTGATTTTGGTGTTACTGATCACACCGCGTTTCAGCAACAGGTAGCGCGTCGCGGCCCCGACCCAGGTATAGATCGTCACTGGCGTATCACGATCCCCGGTCCAGGCAATGACCCGGCGCATGCGTTTAAGCTGTTTGTGTACGTCCTGCACGGTTTCCACCGGCTCAGCAAACAGCTCGCGGAAGGTATCGGTTACCGCGTCCGGGCGGGTGTTTTGAATCAGATAGGTTTCACACGCCTGGGTAATCAGCGTTAAGGAGACGGTGTTGATGGCTTTAAGGCGGCGGTTGGCACGGGCCCAGCGCGAAGACTCCATGTTCAGATTGCTGCGCATCCCTTCCAGCGCCGTGGTGCGGCGCACCAGAGCGCTCCAGGCTTTATCCACCTCTTCGCTGTCACCATGCTTAATACAGAGCTGCATCAACTGATACTGGGCAACAATCAGCGCATCCAGTTCACGATCCACTTCCTGCTTAATGGAGCGAGGAGAGAAAAGCAGGTCAGCGACAATCGCACTGACAATACCGATGACAATCTCACTGCAGCGTTCCACGGCAAACTGTGGGGCAAGCAGCGGTTCGCTTTGAATGGTGATGATAATAATCAGCGCGGTATAGCCGGCCAGCCCCCAGGCGTAGGAGTTCTCCACTTTCACCAGCGACGAGAGCCAGGTGCAGAAGCCCGCCCAGATACAGCACACCATCAGCATCAGCAGCGGCGTGCGGATCATCAATATGATGATGGTCAGTGCGGCGAAACAGCCAATAAATGTCCCGATGATGCGCAGCATCCCACGGTAGCGGATCGCCCCGGAGTAAGGTTCCCCGCCCGCAGCAAAGGCAGGCCCTGCCGCGACAATCGCCGCCGTCAGTACGGCCCAGCGGGGGGTTTCCAGCTGAAAGTGGAAGCCGACAAACAGCGCCAGCACAATGGCACACGCCAGTTTAACGGCGAAGCGAATGTGCTGGCTGGCGATGGAAAAGATACCCATAACGATTAACCAAACTCGCGCAGGCGATGGGCAATTTTACGGAAGATGGAGTCCTGGCTGGCATCACGGTCTTTTTCACCGGTGATCACCACCGTCGCTGTGGTCCCGGCAGGCCACAGATTGCCCTGCTGTTCATCCAGATGGATACGCACCGGCACACGCTGGGCCAGACGTACCCATTCCAGGTTGGAATCCACCGTCGCCATCCCTTTAGTATCGTTAGAGCTGCTGGAGTTAGTGACCCCCGCGGCTACGCTGTCGACGGTACCTTTCAGCACACGGTTGCTGCCAAGCGGCGTAATTTCAGCCCGGAACCCCGGACGCACGCCTTCCAGTTTGGTCTCTTCCATATAGGCGAGCACGTAGAAGGAGTTCTGTTTAACCAGCGCCACGGCGGTTGAGCCGCGGGTGATAAACTCCCCGGCATAAACATTCAGGTTGGTGATCCAACCATCGGCTGGTGCGCGGATCACGGTGCGCTCAAGATCGAGCCGGGCAAGATCGCGCGTCGCTTGCGCTTTGGCCAGCTGATGCAGCACGGTTTGCAGGACGTTATTGGACTGGTCAATCTCTTCGCGGGACATCGCCTGAACACCCAGTTGGTTACGGCGACCTGCCTCACGACGTTTCTCGGAAGCCAGCGCCTGATAATAGGCCACATCCGCTTCGGCTTCTTCTAACGCTTTCTGATAACGCAGCTGGTCGATGGTGAACAGTACCTGATCTTTTTTCACCAGCTGGTTATCGTGGACATTGACCGCAGTGATGAGACCCGCCACGTCGGGGGCGATTGCCACGACATCGGCGCTAAAGCGTGCATCACGCGTCCACGGTGATTCGGTGTAGTAGACCCAGGCGCGGAAAATAGCGATGAACGCGAGGATAACGAGCGCCATGGTGATGGCAGTGCGGGAGATTTTTCTTGTTAGCGTTTTCACATCAACCTCAGACAAACATGCGCGATATCAGGTAAAACAGGCAGCAATACAGCGCGGTATTGAACAATGCAGGATGCCAGACAAAATCGTAGATCCCGGTGGGGACCAGCACCTTGCGCACCAGCCAGAAAATCGCCAGTGATAAAAGAAGCTCGAAAAATATCGGTGGGAACGACAAACCGAACACCACGATAACGGGAAACAGACTCATGTTGACCTTGATTAGAGAGAGTGCAGGCTTCAGACTTTTTTAGCGCACGCCACCGCAGGAGAGCAAGAAACGCCGGGCGAGAATGGCGCAGCCGTTATGTAATTAATAATATATTAACGTAACTGTTATGCTGTTATCTATAATATGTGATCTAAATCACTTTTAAGTCAGAGTTAACAATGGAACGTCTAAAACGGATGTCGGTCTTTGCCAAAGTGGTTGAACTTGGCTCTTTTACCGCCGCTGCACGTCAGCTTCAGATGAGCGTCTCTTCCATCAGCCAGACCGTGTCCAAACTGGAAGATGAGCTGCAGGTCAAGCTACTCAACCGCAGCACCCGCAGCATTGGGCTGACGGAAGCGGGTAAGATTTACTATCAGGGTTGTCGCCGCATGCTGCTTGAAGTGCAGGATGTGCACGAACAACTTTACGCCTTCAACAACACGCCTATCGGTACGCTGCGCATCGGTTGTTCTTCAACTATGGCACAAAATGTTCTCGCCGCCATGACCGCTGACATGCTGAAAGAGTACCCGGGATTAACCGTCAATCTGGTCACGGGCATTCCCGCCCCGGACCTGATTGCCGACGGGCTGGACGTGGTGATCCGCGTGGGGGCATTGCAGGACTCTAGCCTCTTCTCCCGGCGGCTGGGCAGTATGCCAATGGTGGTCTGCGCCTCAAAAAGCTATCTGGCTCAGTACGGGGTACCGGAGAAACCCGCCGATCTCACCAACCACTCCTGGCTGGAGTACAGCGTTCGCCCCGACAATGAATTTGAGCTGATTGCCCCGGAAGGGATTTCCACCAGACTGCTGCCGGAAGGACGGTTCGTCACCAACGATCCGATGACCATCTCGCGCTGGCTGGTGGCCGGCGCCGGGATCGCGTATGTGCCGTTAATGTGGGTGATCAACGAGATCAACAGCGGTGTACTGGAGATCCTCTTCCCGCGCTATCAGTCCGATCCGCGTCCGGTGTACGCGTTGTACACCGAGAAAGACAAACTGCCGCTCAAGGTTCAGGTGTGCATAAACTATCTGACCGAGTATTTTGTGGACGTGGCGGAGTTGTTTCAGGGAATGCGCGAAAGACGAAAGGAATAACCTTTAATTTCCCAAAAGTATATTTGCAATGAATATTCCAGGATGATACAGACCGTCATTCAGGAATATTCCTTCACCCCTGCCAGGAATAGCGAATTGACACTGCCGCCATCTGCGCCTTACCTTATAAACAGCCTGACAGTCAGGCTGTTATTAATTTGTTACCGATATGAATAATAAAATGTATTTCTCAGGATGACATTAAGCAAGGAAAAGAAATGAATATATTTGAACAAACACCGCCTTCACGCAGGCGCTATGGACTCGCCGCGTTCATTGGTTTGATTGCAGGGATTGTCTCCGCCTTCGTAAAATGGGGAGCAGAGGTGCCGCTTCCGCCGCGAAGCCCTACCGATTTATTCACCAGCGCATGCGGACCGGAGCAATTAATAAGAGCCGCAGGTCAGATTGATTGTTCCCGCAATTTTTTAAATCCTCCTTATGTATTTTTACGCGACTGGCTGGGCATTGCTGACCCTAACGCCGCGGTTTATACCTTTGCCGGACATATATTTAACGCGGTCGGCGTAACACATATTATTTTCTCTATCATCTTTGCTGTAGGGTATTGTGTAGTTGCTGAAGTCTTCCCGAAAATTAAACTCTGGCAAGGTTTACTGGCGGGTGCGTTAGCACAGCTTTTTGTTCACATGATCTCCTTCCCGCTGATGGGGCTGACACCCCCGCTGTTCGAACTGCCCTGGTACGAACACGTCTCAGAGATCGTGGGGCATTTGATCTGGTTCTGGTCGATTGAAATCATTCGTCGTGACCTACGTAACCGCATCACGCACGAGCCCGACCCGGAAATCCCGCTGGGTAACGCACGTTAAAAAAAATGGCGCGACTTTTACAGTCGCGCCATTTTTTCAGATTGGTTCAGGTCAGGCGGTGCCGCCCACCGTCAGGTTATCCACTTTCAGCGTTGGCTGACCGACGCCAACCGGCAGGCTCTGGCCCTCTTTACCGCAAACACCAACGCCGTTATCCAGTTTCAGATCGTTACCGACCATGGAGATCTGCTGCATGGCTTCAATACCGGAGCCAATCAGGGTCGCCCCTTTCACCGCTTTGGTCACTTTGCCTTTCTCAATCAGATACGCTTCTGAGGTAGAGAAAACGAACTTACCGGAGGTGATATCCACCTGACCGCCACCAAAGTTTGGCGCGAAGATGCCGTAATCAACGGACTCAATGATCTCCTGCGGTGTGGATTTACCCGGCAACATGTAGGTGTTCGTCATACGCGGCATCGGCAGATGCGCGTAGGATTCACGACGGCCGTTGCCCGTTGGCGCAACGCCCATCAGACGCGCGTTGAGTTTGTCCTGCATGTAGCCTTTCAGTACGCCATTTTCGATCAGCACGTTGTACTGCCCGGGCGTACCTTCATCGTCGATTGAAATCGAGCCACGGCGATCCTGCATCGTGCCGTCATCAACCACGGTACAGAGTTCAGATGAGACGCGTTGTCCCATCTGGCCGCTGAATACGGAGGTGCCGCGACGGTTAAAATCGCCTTCCAGACCGTGGCCCACCGCTTCGTGCAGCAGCACGCCAGGCCAGCCTGCGCCGAGTACCACCGGCAATGTACCGGCGGGTGCCGCCACGGCAGACAGGTTCACCAGCGCCATGCGCACGGCCTCTTTTGCCCACGCGTCAGCGCGTGCTTCACCGTCAACATCGCCCAGGAACCAGTCATAACCAAAACGACCGCCGCCACCGCTTGAACCGCGCTCACGCTTACCGTCGTCTTCAACCTGCACGCTGACAGAAAGACGTACCAGCGGACGCACATCCGCTGCCAGCGTGCCGTCTGTCGCCGCGACCAGGATCAGTTCGTAGACACCGCTCAGGCTGGCAGAGACTTCCTGCACGCGTTTATCCGCAGCGCGCGCGACTTTATCCACGCGGCGCAGGATATCCAGTTTCTCTTCACGGCTCATGCTCTGCAGGGGATCGATACTGGTATAGAGCGCAGAGTGCTGCACTTCACCCAGCGTCTTCACGCGACCGTCACCGGTTTCGCGCACGATAGTCCGCGCGGCCAGCGCGCTCTGCTCCAGTGCGGCCAGGCTAATCTGGTCGGCATAAGCAAAACCGGTTTTCTCGCCGCTGACGGCACGTACACCGACACCCTGGTCAATGTTATAAGAGCCATCTTTAATGATGCTGTCTTCTAAAACCCAGGATTCGTGATAGCTCGACTGGAAATAGAGATCGCCGTAGTCGAGACGGCGTTCGGTCAGTTGACCAAGAATGGAGAACAGGTCCTGATGGCTCAGGCCGTTCGCTGCGAGCAAATGTTCACTTACCAGGTTCAGACTCATCGTATTGCTACTCGTTCGTTGCCGCCCGTGGCGGTATATAAATCGTATTTATTGAGAGTGAGGCAATTACCTGCCCACGTCAAATCATTGCTGTGCATCTTTGCGCGGCTGGCGCAGCACTTCATTAATCTGCGGTTTATCCACCGGCCCGGTGATGCGATAGCGCAGAATAGAAACTTTGCTCCACAGCGGCCCCAGCACTTTACTGGCGGCAAACACCGCCGCACCGACAATCGGGTTCACCACAAAAGCCGCCGCCACGCCGACGGTGGCAGAAATTTCAGGTGCCACCACCGCTTCCATATCCAGTTCACGGCGCACGAGGTTGACCGAGCCTTTCATCGCAATATCCGCTTCCAGGCCGTCCACCAGCGTATCGTCGGTATGCAGCACCCCGTCTTTGATCCATGCCGTACTGCGGATTGAGTCGTAATAGAAACCTTCGCTGAAGGTATCGCTAAAGTCGAAACGCAGCTTACGCAGCAGGGCATCAAAGCTCAACAGACGCAGTATCTGGCCCGCATGCCCGGTACTCACATCGGCAATTTCACCCTTGCCAAAGCGGGTTTTCAGAATGCCGTTCAGCGAGGCTTCATCCGGCGTCCACGGTGCCGCACGCCAGTGGAGATCGTAATTCACGTCAAATGATGAACCCCGCAGCGGCGTGCTGATGCCAAAGAAGTTAGCCACGGAATCCAGTTTATTGCCCTTGATGTCGCCCTTCAAAGAAGTTCGCTGCTCGCCCGGGTTATTAACCCACTCCCCGGCGGCCCTCAGACGGCCAAAACCGGTGTCGATAAGCCCGCCCGCAAGGCTCAGCGTATTCCCCTTAATGGCGAAATCGCCGTCAATACGGCCATATTTTTGCCCCCAAAGCCAGCACTCAGCACAGCGTAGCTGGAGATCGGGCCAGCCGCTGAAGTCGATACGGGTTGGGTTATTCAACGGCGCCGTATTTGACGGATGATCTTTTCCGCTCGCGGTGGCTGGGTTGTAGTAGAGATAGCGAATCGCCGCCTGCCACGGCGCATTGTCGCGCATGGTCAGCGTGCCATTGATCTCGCGGCCCTGGGCTTCGACTTTTGACCCGTTCGCCATTGGCTGCGAAACAATGCTCAGGTTATTCCACTGCTGTCCACCCAGCATCAGCGACGGCGTACGAACAGTAATGCTCTGCGGGAACTGGGCAGCCTCATCAACGTTTTGGCCCACGCCCTTCTGGAACAGGGCCAGCCACTCGGCCCCGTCCATTGGCGGCAGATTAAGCTCAATGCCGGTGTGATCGGGCAGCGGCGGCGTGGTGCGGCTGTCCGTCGTCCAGATGGCTCTGTCGAGCGTGAGCTTACGGTTAAGCAGCCAGCGGCTGTTGAAATGGTTTTTCTCACCCGCACTGCCGGTCAGCGCGAAGCTGTTAAGATTGCCATCGACGTTAACCTTTATTGGCAGCGGTTGACCGGACGATTTATCCAGCGGTGCAGGCAACTGGCTCTGAATGTTTTTCAGATCGCCGGTGATATCAACTTTATAGCGCGCACCGGCGTGATAAGGCAGTTCAATTGCCACCTTGCCATTCCAGGAGACTGCACCGTTAACGGACTCCTCGATCGGCTTCGGCAGAACATCCATGCGCGATGGCTGCCAGTTGCCGTCCAGGTTGACGGCTACCTGATAAGCTTTCTCGCCCTCGGTGGTCGAGAAATCAATATTCACAGGCTGATTAAACCAGCTGGCCGTGAGCGGCTCGCTCTTCAGGTTACCGTTCTCAAAGCTAAACTGCCCGCTGAGGTTCTTCAGGGTGCTTTCAAGCGGCTTAATATACAGGCTGTTGTTATTGAGACGGACGTCGCCTTTGGCGGTGGTCATTTCACCGTCGAGCGGGATATCAAGATGTAAGCGAGCACTCACATCGCCATCCAACTGCAGCTGCTGAAGGGTGGCTGCCAGTGACTCTTTCAGCGGCGTGTCTTCAAAATAGGGGCCGACCGCTTTCCCGGGGCCGTTAATGTCGGCATCAATCAAAAGCTTCTCTTTTGAGTAATCCGGAATGTTTGCCGTCAGGTTACTGGCCGTTACGCCGCCCAGCGCCACGTTGTCTGCCTTCATCCATAATCCGTCATTGATAAAATTAAGTTCAATGTCGAGATTTTTCAGCGCAGGCCAGCCCGGCTGGAAGGCGAAGGTGGCGTTATGCAGCGGCACCAGCACCTGGAATTGACCTTCATTGTGCTTGTACGGGAAAAGATGCGGATTACCGCCGTAGACCAGGGTGGCATTATCCGCCTGACCGCCCTGGATCGCGCCGCTCAGATAGTCCACCAGCGCTTTGCCCATCAGGTTCTCGGGGAAGTAGCGCCAGGCCTGAGAACCGTCGTTAGTGCTGATCCCGGCCAGAATACCCAGCCACGGCTCTTCACCTTCAGGCTGCAGATAGCGGAAATCGCCACGCGCATGCACCGCTTTGGCTTTCACATCGATATGGCTCCCATCCAGCTGGAAACCTTTATCGTTACGCAGCCAGTTGAGCACCGCATTGCCTTGTTCAATTTCCAGCGGCGCACGGAAGACCGTTTCGTAAGGCATTCTGGCGTCATGCATATCGACCGTTAGCCTGCCGTTCTCAACGCTCCCTTCCAGCTTACCGCTGAAGTTTTCCGCCCCCGGTAACATCTTCCACTGCTTCCAGGCCAGACCTTTCCATGCGGCCTGAAAACGGGTCTTTTCCGTGGCCTGAAGCGGGATATCCAGCGCCAGCGAATCTATCTTTCCGCTTGGCTGCGTTGCCAGCCAGATCTCACCCAGGTCCGGAGAGAGCTTGGCGGCCATCGAGCGAAGACCTTCTATTGCGGCCAGATCGAGGTTGCTGGCGCGAATACGCAGCTCGTCACTGCGTTTGCTGGTCGCCCCACCGACATCCTGTTCCGGCATCCAGGCCAGCGTCAGAGCACCGCGCGGCCAGGGTTTGTTATCCATGGTGATGCGTGTGTCCGGAATGGCAAACTGCCAGCCCTCTCTCTCTTTCGTCACGTGCGCGGTGAGGTTATCGACCGAAAGTTGATGCTGCTGTTTTTCGCCCTTCCAGCTTGCGCCCCCCTGCTTAAGCCAGATATCGCCGCTGGCAAATTCCCCTTTCGTCAGGGTCATCCAGCCTTCAAGGCTAAAACGGGCGGTTTCCAGCTGCATATTTTGCTGTAACCAGTCGCCGAGCCACGGCTTAACATCCACGTCGTCTGCCTGCAGCCATACCTTGCCGTTATTTAACAAACCGTCGTCGTCGCGCAGATCCATACGAACCTGCATCACGCCGTGCTGGCCGTTCAGGCTGGAGAGATTCACCTGTCCTTCCGCGCGATGGCGTTCTTTGCCGTTGAGCCAGGTCAGCTGTGGGATCGCCAGTTCAGCGCGCTGCCCGGAGAGGGTAATAAAGCTCACTTCACTGTCGCGCAGATCGAAATGATCAAACTGACGCAGGAAGAGATCGCTGAAGCGGTTGGTTTCAAGGCTCTGATTGCTATCGCCGCCGGACAGCGGGGTATTGGTCAGAAACTGAAGCTGATAAAAGGTGAGATCGCGGAACTGCCAGCGAAAATGGAGCAGGCTTTGCCAGACATCCAGCGCCAGGGTGACGCGTTTGATTTTCAGATAGCCGCCATCTTTCAGGCTGGCATTGATATCCCGGACATCAAGCGTCGGGCCAAAATTCTGCCAGCTGGCGCTTATCTGGCTCACGTCCACCGGGACACCGGTGGTGGATTCGATTTTTGCCAGCAGCTGCGGACGCCAGCTGTCCAGATGCGGTAAAACGAGGCGCAGCCCGCTCACGAGCAACGCGACAATCACGACCAGCGTTGCCCCTGTAAGCAATAAAATCCCCGGCAATCGCCTCACTCATCTCTCCTTGTCAGCTTTGGTCACGCGGCGTACCGCGTCTTACATCATCACGACGTCAAACTGCTCCTGGTTATAGAGCGGTTCGATTTGAACTTTTACCTGTTTACCGACAAAGATTTCCACTTCCGCCAGCGCGTGCGACTCTTCGCCTTTCAGCGCTTCAGCCACCGCAGGGGAAGCATAGACCAGAAAACGATCGGAGTCGTAGGCATGATGAACGCGAACGATTTCACGCATGATCTCGTAGCAGACGGTCTCAACCGTCTTTACTGTGCCACGTCCGTGGCAGGTTGGGCATTCATTGCACAGCACGTGCTCCACGCTTTCGCGGGTACGCTTACGCGTCATTTCCACCAGCCCCAGCTGTGAGAAGCCGTTGATGCTGGTTTTCACGCGATCTTTACTCAGCGCCTGCTCCAGCGAGTGCAGCACACGACGGCGATGGTCTTCATTACTCATATCGATAAAGTCGATGATGATAATGCCACCCAGATTGCGCAGGCGAAGCTGGCGGGCGATGGCCTGCGTGGCTTCGATGTTGGTATTAAAGATTGTGTCATCCAGGTTGCGATGGCCGACAAACGCGCCGGTGTTGATATCCACCGTCGTCATCGCTTCGGTCTGATCGATGATCAGATAGCCGCCGGACTTCAGTTCAACCTTGCGTTCCAGCGCTCGCTGGATCTCATTTTCGACGTCATAGAGATCGAAGATAGGCTGACGCCCCGTGTAATGCTCCAGCAGGCCAGGCATTTCGGGAATGTATTCGGCGGTAAATTCCAGCAGTGCTTCATAGGTCAGGCGGGAATCCACGCGAATTCTGTCGAGCTGTGCATCAGCAAAATCACGCAGGACACGCTGAGCAAGCGCCAGTTCGCCGTAAAGCTGGTAGCGGGTCTGGTTGCGTTTTTTACGCTCCATGACTTTGGTCCAGACGCGCTTGAGGTAGGCCGCATCAGATGCCAGATCGTCTTCACTGATCCCTTCTGCGGCGGTACGGATGATAAACCCGCCCTGTTCATCGCAGTAAGCGCTGACCACTTTTTTAAGACGCTCGCGCTCGCTTTCGCTCTCAATGCGCTGCGAAACGCCCACGTGTGACGCGCCAGGCATAAAGACCAGATAACGGGAAGGCAAGGTAATGTCGGTCGTCAGACGGGCGCCTTTCGTGCCCAGCGGATCTTTGACGACCTGCACCATCAGATCCTGGCCCTGACGCACCAGTTCGGAGATATCGCGCACGGCAAACTGCTTTTGCTCTTCGCCCGCGACGCATTCGGTATGCGGCATAATGTCGGAGGCATGTAAAAATGCCGCCTTATCCAGTCCAATATCTACAAAAGCCGCCTGCATACCCGGTAGTACACGACTGACACGACCTTTGTAGATATTGCCTACTATTCCGCGCCGCGCTTCACGCTCAATATGAATTTCCTGAAGAATGCCACCATCAATATAGGCCACACGGGTTTCCGATGGCGTTACGTTTACCAACAATTCAGCCGTCATAATTATCCCTTCCCTCACGCAGTGAGTTAAAATTGCTCAGCAACTCATACGTTTCCACCAGCGGTAAGCCGACTACGGCGTGATAGCTGCCATTAATCTTCCTGACAAAACAGCCACCCAGCCCCTGAATACCGTATGCACCTGCCTTATCCATCGGTTCACCGCTGGTGATATAAGCGGCGATCTCGTCGTCGGTAAGCACTCTGAATGTCACGTCCGTCACCACCAGGCAATCCAGCACGTGCTGGCTGTCCGCCAGCGCGACGGCGGTCATTACCTGATGTGTTTGTCCGGACATTTTGCGCAGCATGCGCGCCGCATGTTCAGCGTCGTGCGGTTTCTCAAGCACTTCACCGTTAAGAATAACGATGGTATCTGCCCCCAGCACCGGCAAGTCACGCGGCGTTTGCGCCACGCCTGCCTGCGCTTTCTCACGCGCCAGTCGAGAAACGTACTGCTGGGCACTTTCGCCTTCAGCGCGTTTCTCTTCGATGCCCGTAACAATGCGTTCAAAGGAGACGCCCAGCTGAGTGAGCAACTCCTGACGACGCGGAGAACCAGAAGCAAGATATAGAGACGTCATAGAAACCTTTTATTGCACAGCAAACTGCTGGCGAACCTTACGCATCAGCAGGAACAGCCACGGCCAGAGCACACCGTTTACTACACTACTCCAGAACACTTCCGGTCGGAAAGAGACGTTGATCACTAAAAACTCTGCCCAGAAAACAACGATATCCGCAGCAAGCGACAACAACATCACCACCAGCGCCTGTTGCCAGAGCGCGAGGTTACGAAAGAGCTGGAATTTAAGTGCGACGAGGTACGCAATAATACTCATGGACAAGGCGCGCACGCCAAGCGTAGAGCCACTAATGAGATCCAGTATGGCACCCATCACAAAACCTGTGCCGACATTTACGCGGTGCGGCAGGGCAAGGATCCAGTAGAGCAAAATGAGCAATACCCAGTTTGGCCGGAAAACGAGAATGTCGTCCGGCCAGGGCATGATTTGCAGTAACAGCGCAATGAGAAATGAGAGCCAGATAACCCAGCGTCCCTGGCTACGGTAACTTGCCACTACTGCCCTCCCGAGGAGAGTTTAGGCGGTGGCGGTGCATCCGGCAGCGGTTGCGTTAGCCCCGTAGCAGGGGCCGGTACTGGCGCAGGGGGTCCCATGGCATCCGGTGCCGGCAGAACCTGCGGCATCATTTGCATCAGTCGTTCATTCGCGACGCGATGAACATCTTCAGGCGTCATGGGGTTAGCACCATTGCGGTCGGCGCCCCACAGCAGCAGCAGGTAGCGAAGACGCTGTAAACCTGCGGTTGGACGCGCCTGAATCACGGTATAGGCACGCTGCGTATCAAGCTTCACCGAAGAGACAACCGCAACCGGATACCCTTCAGGGAAACGTCCACCCAGACCCGACGTCACCAGAACGTCGCCCACACGAATGTCCGTGTTAGCCGGCAGATGTTCCAGCTGGAGATCGTCGGTACACCCGTTACCGGCCGCGATGACGCGGATGTCATTACGCAGTACCTGAATCGGCAACGCATGCGTGGCATCGCAGATCAGCAGAACGCGGCTGGTCAGTTTGGCCACAGCAACAACCTGGCCTACAACGCCTTTATCACTGATAACAGGCTGACCTTCATACACACCGTTCACGCTTCCTTTGTCGATCACCACCTGATCGCTGTAAGGATCGTTGACGGTGGAGATCACCTGCGTCACCATCTTCTGCTCATCCTGACGCAGCGGCGAGCCGAGCAGCTCGCGCAGACGCGCGTTTTCCTGCTTATATTGTCCCAGCATCAGCAGCTCGCTGTTTTTCAACAGCAGTTCCTGACGTAATGCCCGGTTTTCGAGTTCGAGTTGGTCACGTGAAGACAACGTTTGAGAAACGGAGTCGAGCAACTCACGGGGACCATTTGAAATAAAGTAGAAAGGACTGACGGCGGTATCCATGTACGTTCTGATCTGACTGAACGTACCGAGGCGGCTATCGGCAATAATGACCCCAAGCGCAACCAGGACCGCCAGAATGAGGCGAAACTGTAGCGATGGGCCACGGCTAAAAATTGGCTTCATAGGCTATGCGTATTCTCGTGTCAGAGAGAAAGGGTAGCGATACGCTACCCTTTCACAATGACTACTCTTCGCTGAACAAGTCGCCGCCGTGCATGTCGATCATTTCCAGCGCCTTGCCACCACCACGGGCGACGCAAGTCAGTGGATCTTCTGCAACTACGACAGGAATACCTGTCTCTTCCATTAACAGGCGGTCGAGGTTACGCAGCAGCGCACCACCACCGGTCAGAACCATACCGCGCTCGGAGATGTCAGACGCCAGTTCTGGTGGGCACTGTTCCAGAGCAACCATTACTGCGCTCACGATACCGGTCAGAGGTTCCTGCAGCGCTTCCAGAATTTCGTTGGAGTTCAGGGTAAAGCCGCGTGGAACACCTTCAGCCAGGTTACGGCCGCGAACTTCGATTTCACGCACTTCATCGCCCGGGTAAGCAGAACCGATTTCATGCTTGATACGCTCAGCGGTCGCTTCGCCGATCAGGGAACCGTAGTTACGACGCACATAATTAATGATGGCTTCGTCGAAACGATCGCCACCGATACGCACGGAAGAGGAGTACACCACGCCGTTCAGGGAGATAACGGCCACTTCAGTGGTACCACCACCGATATCCACCACCATAGAACCGGTCGCTTCAGAAACAGGCAGACCCGCACCGATTGCCGCCGCCATTGGCTCTTCAATCAGGAACACTTCACGCGCGCCTGCACCCTGGGCTGATTCACGGATTGCGCGACGTTCAACCTGGGTGGCGCCAACCGGCACACACACCAGAACACGCGGGCTTGGGCGCATGAAGCTGTTGCTGTGAACCTGCTTGATGAAGTGCTGAAGCATTTTTTCAGTCACGAAGAAGTCAGCGATAACGCCGTCTTTCATTGGGCGGATTGCGGCGATGTTGCCAGGGGTACGTCCCAGCATCTGCTTCGCGTCATGACCCACAGCGGCTACGCTTTTCGGCGAGCCGGCACGATCCTGACGAATGGCCACAACGGAAGGCTCATTCAATACGATGCCTTGTCCTTTAACGTAAATAAGGGTATTCGCGGTACCCAGGTCAATGGACAGGTCATTGGAAAACATGCCACGAAATTTTTTCAACATACTAAGGGATAATCCTGAAAGCTGGGGCGGAAAACAAAATCCGCTTACTTTACCAACCACACGCAGCAGCGACAAGGCGCAAAAATCATCTGCAGCGGTGAAAATTTGTGCAGTACGTATCCTGATGTTACAAATCTTTCCCTGATTCCCTCAGGGCTGAGTACACAGTAGCGTCCCTCACTGACATTTGTAACCCGCTAAAGGTCGTTCACTGGCTTTTTGCTCGTCATACTCAAAGCTACAGGCGCGATATTCTACGTGAAAACGGATTAAACGGCAGGTCAAACAGAGTATCTTTGCAAATATTTTTTCACATTGGTGTCAAGCGGCTGAGAGGAGGCAAAAAAATCCCCCTGACCGCCCGTCACACCGCGCTCTGTCAACATCTGCCATTCGCTTCTGGAGCGCACGCCCGTGGCAAAGACTTGTGTTCGCGTTCCCTTGCACGCTTCCACCAGACTCTGTACCAGCAGCTGGTTTTCCGTGCGCTTTTCAATGTTCCTTACCAGCCCCGGATGCAGCTTTAATAACTCCACATCCAGTTCCTTAATCCAGTTAGTACTGACCAGCGTTAAACCCGCCTGCGTGACCGCGACACGGGCACCTAGCGCATTAATCAACCGTACTACCGGACGTAACCGGCTGATGTGTTGACCCACATCCGCCTCAGCAAGTTCAAAAATAATGTGTTTGCGTTGCGATTTTTCGCATTGCATTAATGTATCACGCAACCAGCGCTGAAAACGCGGGCGAATTAACGACTCCACGGTAACCTGTAGCGCCAGGTTTTCTTCGGGCCAGAAGGATAAAAACGGCATGAGTCGGGTGATCTGCTGGCGGTCATACTCTTCAGAAAGCCCAAACTGCAGCACCATCGGTAAATATTCCGCGGAGATGACCTCTTCCGTACCGTCAAAAATACGGCACATCAGCTCACGGTGATGAACGTTCCCGTTTTTCATCACCGCCGGTTTTTGATAAATGCGCGGCCCGCCGCGGCTGAGCATTTGCTCTATCAACGTTCGCCAGCGCACATTGCCGCGCCCTTTTTCCGGTAACGAATCGTCATACACAGCCCAGCCGTTAGCGCCCTGCAACACGGCGTTGCGGGTTGCCGCTTCAGCATGTTCCATCACCTGTTCCGTCGACTGGCCGCCGCGCCAGGCACAGATGCCCATATGAACCATATCGTCCCTGTCGAGCATTTTGCTCTGCGGCAGCGCATCCACCGCTTTCAGCAGCTGGCTGGCGATGCTTTCTGACTCTTTCAGCGTACGGTGAGGCAGCAGCACGGCAAAGTCGCTGCGGTGATAACGGGCCAGCAGCGCACCCGGATAACGCATAATAAAGGTGGAGAGCAGGTTGATCAGCGTAAAGAGATTCTCTTCCGCCACGCGCTGTCCCCAGGTGTCGCGCAGCAGATCGAAATCGGGCAGGCGAATCATCATGACAACACCGTGCGTCCCGACTTTTTCCGGATCGTCCAGCAACGTGGCCAGTTGATTATCAAAGAAAAGACGGTTGTTCAGCCCGGTTTTATTATCCTGCGCAGCGTAAGAGCGGATCAGCGTGTCCATACGGCTGCGCTGGTCGCTGGCGAACTGAATTTCTGAGAGCAGCGTATCCAGCGCACTGCTGGCACGCGCAGGCCATTCATGGATCGAGCCACGCACCTGCGGGCCACGTTCACCGTTCAGTATTCGCACGGAACGCATCTCCAGCAGTTCCTGACCAGAGAGCTGACGGCGCAGCCAGCGAACCGCGAGAAAAATCAGCAGGACAATAAACGCGACGGCGACGGTGAGCGGCGCGGTGGTCATCATCGAGCGGAAGTAGCTGGCCATTGGATCGAGGTAGACCATGTTTATGGTCATGCCCGGGTTTTTAAGGGAGTGCACCGTCACTTCCCGGTACTGGCTTACCACGCCCGCAGGCCGATAGCTGTCCTGCCGGGCATGGCTTAAAACATTATGCTTTCCCTGCAGAATGTCGATTTGGACAATATCGACAGGCACCATCAACTCATCCAGCTCGCGGGACAGCGCCGGCAGCGGGGTGGTGAGGAGACGATTATCAATCACCGACGCGACAGACTGCACCCGATTAACCAGCTTGTCCTGAATGGCGTTATAAAAGCTCAGAGAACAGCCAAGGAGCGTGACAAAAATGGTCAGCCCCGTCAGTAAGGTGATAAAAGCCGAGAACTTCGTCGTTAATCGCATCCTTGAGATAACTCCGTGGGTTGTGGGGGTAGCGAGTAAGCGCTAACTTGCATTTCAAATGCGGCATACTATCAAACCTGGCGTATCTGGCAATTTATTGCGTTAAATCGGCATTGCTTTTCCCTGAGGGAGTATAGTCTTCAGGAGCTATTTTCCAATCATCTGAGTCGTGAGGACCCTGTATGCAGGCTTTGATTTTAGAACAGCAGGACGGCAAAACGCTTGCCTCGGTGCAGGCCGTTGAAGAGAGCCGACTGCCGGCAGGCGAAGTGACCGTCGACATCGACTGGTCCAGTTTAAATTATAAAGATGCGCTGGCTATTACCGGGAAGGGTAAAATCATCCGAAATTTCCCTATGGTGCCAGGTATCGATTTTGCGGGCCGGGTTCATGCGAGCGAAGATCCGCGCTTCCATGCCGGCCAGCAGGTGCTGCTCACGGGCTGGGGCGTGGGCGAAAATCACTGGGGCGGGCTGGCGACACAGGCGCGCGTGAAAGGCGACTGGCTGGTGCCGATGCCACAAGGCCTGGATGGTCGTAAAGCGATGATCATCGGTACCGCAGGCTTTACCGCCATGCTGTGCGTGATGGCGCTGGAAGATGCCGGTATTCGCCCTGAATCGGGTGAGATCGTCGTGACCGGTGCCAGCGGTGGTGTGGGCAGCACGGCGGTAACATTGCTGCACAAACTGGGTTACCAGGTTGCGGCAGTTTCCGGGCGCGAGAGCACCCACGCGTACCTGCGTCAGCTCGGCGCTAATCGCATCCTGAGCCGCGACGAGTTTGCCGAAACCCGTCCACTGGAAAAACAGCTCTGGGCAGGTGCGGTAGATACCGTCGGTGACAAAGTGCTGGCAAAAGTGCTGGCGCAGATGAACTACGGCGGCTGCGTGGCAGCCTGTGGTCTGGCGGGCGGTTTTGCCCTGCCCACCACCGTGATGCCCTTTATTCTGCGTAACGTTCGCCTGCAGGGTGTTGATTCCGTGATGACCCCGGCGGCGCGCCGCATTGCGGCCTGGGAACGTCTGCAGCGCGATTTGCCGGACACGTTCTTTACTCAGAGCGCAACCGAAATCACGCTTAGCCAGGCGCCTGAATATGCCAGCAAGATCATGGACAACCAGTTCCACGGCCGCGCGCTGGTGAAAATTGCCTAATCTTCAAATTTTCGTGACATATTCGCGCTAATCCCTCTCCTCCGTCATGCTTAGAAAAACGCATGACGGAGGATGCCATGAAAACCCGAAAACTGACGGAAGCCGACGTAACGTCGGAATCTGTCTTTATGTTACAGCGCCGCCAGATCCTGAAAATGCTTGGCATCAGCGCCACCGCACTGACGCTTTCCCCTGTGGCTCATGCCGACTTGCTCGACTGGTTTAAAGGTAACGATCGCCCGAAAGCCCCTTCTGGCGCCCCACTCACCTTTACGAAACCCGCTCAGTGGCAAAACACACTGACGCTGACGCCGGAAGACAAAGTGACCGGCTATAACAATTTCTACGAATTTGGTCTCGATAAGGCCGATCCTGCGGCCAACGCGGGGAGTATGAAAACCGATCCGTGGACGCTGAAAATCGACGGTGAAGTGGCAAAACCGCTGACGCTGGACCATCACGATCTCACCACCCGTTTTCCACTGGAAGAGCGTATCTACCGCATGCGCTGCGTGGAAGCCTGGTCGATGGTCGTGCCCTGGGTAGGCTTCCCGCTGCATAAACTGCTGGCGATGGTTGAACCCACCAGCAACGCAAAATATGTCTCTTTCCAGACGCGCTACGCCCCGGACGAGATGCCGGGCCAGAAAGATCGGTTTATCGGCGGTGGGCTTGCGTATCCGTATGTCGAAGGGTTACGGCTCGACGAAGCGATGCATCCTCTTACGCTGCTGACCGTCGGTGTTTACGGCAAAGCACTCCCGCCGCAGAACGGCGCGCCTGTTCGCTTAACGGTGCCGTGGAAGTACGGTTTTAAAGGGATTAAATCTATCGTCAGCATTAAGCTCACCCGCGAACGTCCCCCCACGACCTGGAACCTGGCGGCGCCCGACGAATATGGCTTTTTTGCCAATGTGAACCCGCACGTCGATCATCCCCGCTGGTCGCAGGCCACCGAGCGATTTATCGGTTCCGGCGGCGCGCTGGATGTGAAGCGTCAGCCAACACTGCTGTTTAACGGCTACGCTGATGAAGTGGCGTCGCTTTACCGTGGCCTTAATTTACGGGAGAACTTCTGAGTGCGTTTAACGGCAAAACAGATAACCTGGCTGAAAGTGCTGTTGCACTTAGCCGGGTTGCTTCCTTTTATCTGGTTATTCTGGGCCGCCAGCCAGGGGCTTTTTAGCGCTGATCCGGCAAAGGATATCCAGCACTTTACCGGTCGGATGGCTCTGAAATTTTTACTGGCGACCTTGCTGGTGTCACCATTAGCGCGCTACGCTAAACAGCCATTATTGATACGCACCCGCCGGCTTTTGGGACTATGGTGTTTTGCCTGGGCGACGCTCCATTTGACCAGCTACACATTGCTGGAACTGGGCATTAACAACCTGGCACTGCTGGGCCGCGAACTGGTCACCCGTCCGTATCTGACGTTAGGTATCGTGAGCTGGCTGGTGTTACTGGCATTAGCACTGACATCAACGCAATATGCACAACGTACATTGGGCAGGCGCTGGCAACTGCTGCACAACTTCGTCTATCTTGTCGCGATCCTCGCACCCATCCATTATCTGTGGTCGGTGAAGATCCTCTCCCCGCAGCCCATACTCTACGCGCTGCTGGCTGTGGCGCTTTTAGCATGGCGTTACAAGAAGTTCCGTCAGTGGTTGCGATAATTCGCGAAACTGTGCGTTTTCCCGCAGAATCCCTGTCAACCGCGAATCTTTTTCGGATAGCGGTTGATAATCTTCCCTGATAAGACCAGTATTTAGCTGCCAAATGCTACGAAATCGTTATAATGTGCGACTTTGGTTTACCCGACAGCGGTTTTAGGCCTCTGAAAAGGTGACAATCGTGCTTCGAAGGTATATTTTGTTTTTTACCGGAGAATCGCAGGAGATAGCGGCACAATGGCTGATAAGTTCCATATCTTAGTTTTAAACGGACCGAACCTGAACATGCTCGGCACCCGCGAGCCAGAGAAGTACGGCTCGCTAACATTGAGTGAAATTGTTAACCGTCTGAGCACGGAAGCAACGTCGCTGAATGTGGATTTGGATCATTTTCAGTCGAACGCGGAGTACGCAATCATCGACCGTATTCATCAGGCTAAAGACATTGTGGACTATATCCTGATCAATCCGGCCGCGTTTACGCACACCAGTGTTGCTATTCGCGACGCACTGCTCGCAGTGAGTATCCCGTTTATCGAGATCCACCTGAGCAACGTGCACGCCCGAGAGCCGTTCCGCCACCATTCCTATCTATCAGATATCGCCGCTGGCGTTATTTGCGGACTGGGCGCTGACGGCTATTCATACGCTTTACAGACAGCGGTAAAACGCTTGTCACAATCACACTAAACAAGAGTACGGAACCCACTCATGGATATTCGTAAGATTAAAAAACTGATCGAGCTGGTTGAAGAATCAGGCATCTCCGAACTGGAAATTTCTGAAGGCGAAGAGTCTGTACGCATCAGCCGTGCAGCCCCAGCCGCTAGCTTCCCGGTAATGCAGCAGGCTTATGCTGCGCCAGTGCAGCAGCCTGCGCTTTCCGCAGCCGTTGCACCAGCAGCTGAAGCCGCACCTGCCGCTGCAGCAGAAATCAGTGGTCACATCGTACGTTCCCCAATGGTTGGTACTTTCTACCGCACCCCGAGCCCGGATGCGAAAGCGTTCATCGAAGTGGGTCAGAAAGTCAACGCAGGCGATACCCTGTGCATCGTTGAAGCGATGAAAATGATGAACCAGATCGAAGCAGACAAATCAGGCACTGTGAAAGCGATTCTGGTCGAAAGTGGTCAGCCGGTTGAATTTGACGAGCCGCTGGTCGTCATCGAGTAACGAGGCGAACATGCTGGATAAAATTGTTATCGCCAACCGCGGCGAGATTGCACTGCGTATTCTTCGTGCCTGTAAAGAACTGGGCATCAAGACCGTCGCTGTGCACTCAAGCGCGGATCGCGATTTAAAACACGTATTGCTGGCGGATGAGACGGTCTGTATTGGCCCGGCTCCGTCCGTAAAAAGCTATCTGAACATCCCGGCTATCATCAGCGCCGCTGAAATCACCGGCGCGGTGGCAATTCATCCGGGTTATGGCTTCCTCTCTGAGAACGCCAACTTTGCTGAGCAGGTTGAGCGCTCTGGCTTTATCTTCATCGGCCCGAAAGCTGACACTATCCGCCTGATGGGCGATAAAGTGTCCGCAATCACCGCGATGAAAAAAGCCGGTGTTCCAACCGTACCGGGCTCTGACGGTCCTCTGACCGACGACATGGATGCTAACCGTGCTCATGCGAAACGCATTGGCTATCCGGTCATCATCAAGGCGTCCGGCGGCGGCGGCGGTCGCGGTATGCGCGTTGTGCGTAGCGATGCTGAACTGGCTCAGTCCATCTCCATGACCAAAGCGGAAGCGAAAGCAGCTTTCAGCAATGACATGGTGTACATGGAAAAATACCTTGAAAACCCACGCCACATCGAAATTCAGGTGCTGGCTGACGGTCAGGGTAACGCTATCTATCTGGCAGAACGTGACTGCTCCATGCAGCGTCGTCACCAGAAAGTGGTTGAAGAAGCGCCAGCACCGGGCATTACGCCGGAACTGCGTCGCTACATCGGCGAGCGTTGTGCTAAAGCCTGTGTCGATATCGGCTATCGCGGTGCGGGTACTTTCGAGTTCCTGTTCGAAAACGGCGAGTTCTACTTCATTGAGATGAACACCCGTATTCAGGTAGAACACCCGGTTACCGAAATGATTACCGGCGTTGACCTGATCAAAGAACAGCTGCGTATCGCTGCGGGTCAGCCTCTGTCCATCAAACAGGAAGAAGTTGTGGTCAAAGGCCATGCGGTGGAATGCCGTATCAACGCCGAAGACCCGAATACCTTCCTGCCAAGCCCGGGTAAAATCACGCGTTTCCACGCGCCGGGTGGCTTTGGTGTGCGTTGGGAGTCTCATATCTACGCGGGTTACACCGTACCCCCGTACTATGACTCCATGATCGGTAAGCTTATCTGCTACGGCGAAAACCGTGACGTGGCAATTGCCCGCATGAAGAACGCCCTGCAGGAGCTGATCATCGACGGTATCAAAACCAACGTTGAACTGCAGATGCGTATCATGAGCGACGAGCACTTCCAGAATGGTGGGACTAACATCCACTATCTGGAGAAAAAACTCGGTCTGCAAGAGAAGTAATCGCGCAGTCACGCCAAAAAGGCCGGATAATCCGGCCTTTTTTTATTTCTGGGGATCGGAAAGCCCCATCATGTACAATCCCCGCTTTATTCATCCACAAGGGACAAAAAATGGACAAGCGTTTTGTTCAGGCCCATAAAGAAGCGCGATGGGCGCTGTGGCTGACCCTTCTCTATCTTGCCGCATGGTTGGTGACCGCTTACTTACCTGACTCGGCTATTGGCATTACCGGCCTGCCTCACTGGTTCGAAATGGCCTGCCTGCTGGTGCCGCTGGTCTTTATCCTGCTGTGCTGGGCAATGGTGAAATTTATCTACCGGGATATCCCGCTGGAGGATGATGATGCAGCTTGAAGTCATTCTGCCGCTGGTCGCGTATCTGGTGGTCGTGTTTGGTTTGTCCGTTTATGCAATGCGTAAGAGAACCACCGGCACTTTCCTGAATGAGTATTTCCTCGGCAGTCGCTCGATGGGCGGTGTCGTGCTGGCCATGACGCTTACCGCCACCTATATCAGCGCCAGCTCGTTTATCGGTGGCCCCGGTGCAGCCTATAAATACGGGTTAGGCTGGGTGCTGCTGGCAATGATTCAGCTGCCTGCCGTCTGGCTCTCACTGGGTATACTGGGTAAAAAGTTTGCCATTCTGGCACGCCGTTATAACGCCGTGACGCTCAACGATATGCTGTTTGCGCGCTACCAGAGCCGTCTGCTGGTGTGGCTGGCAAGCTTAAGCCTGCTGGTCGCGTTTATTGGTGCAATGACGGTGCAGTTCATCGGCGGGGCACGTCTGCTGGAAACCGCTGCAGGGATCCCCTATGAGACGGGCCTTATCATCTTTGGGGTGAGCATTGCGCTGTATACCGCGTTTGGCGGATTTCGCGCCAGCGTGCTGAACGATACGCTGCAGGGGATGGTGATGCTCGTTGGCACAATCGTTCTGCTGGTGGGAATTGTTCACGCCGCAGGTGGTCTGAGCCATGCCGTTGAAACTCTGGAAGCGATTGACCCGAAACTGATTTCCCCACAAGGTGCGGATGATATCCTTTCGCCAACATTTATGACGTCGTTCTGGGTGCTGGTGTGCTTTGGTGTTATTGGCCTGCCGCATACCGCCGTGCGTTGTATCTCATATAAAGACAGCAAAGCCGTTCACCGGGGTATTATTATCGGGACGGTCGTTGTTGCAATCCTGATGTTCGGCATGCATCTGGCGGGTGCGTTAGGACGTGCGGTTATCCCCGACCTTACGGTTCCCGATTTGGTGATCCCGACCCTGATGGTCAAAGTGCTTCCGCCTTTTGCCGCGGGGATATTCCTCGCCGCGCCAATGGCCGCCATAATGTCGACCATTAACGCCCAGCTACTGCAGAGTTCCGCTACGATCATTAAAGATCTCTATCTGAACCTGCGTCCTGAGCAGGTTCAAAATGAACGACGCCTGAAGCGTATGTCGGCGGTGATTACGCTCGTTTTAGGCGCGCTGCTGCTGTTAGCCGCATGGCGTCCGCCGGAGATGATCATCTGGCTGAACCTGCTGGCGTTTGGCGGCCTTGAAGCCGTCTTCCTGTGGCCGCTGGTATTGGGCCTCTACTGGGAGCGCGCCAACGCTGCCGGTGCCCTGAGCGGCATGATTGTCGGCGGTGTGCTGTATGCCGTGCTAGCTACATTTAAAATTCAGTACCTGGGCTTCCATCCTATTGTGCCTTCGTTACTGTTAAGTTTACTGGCGTTTGTGGTCGGGAACCGTTTCGGTCAGCCTGTCCCACAGCCCGCTACGATTTCTACTGATAAATAAAGAGTTTTGCCATGCCGTGGATCCAACTAAAACTGAATACAACCGGCGCTAACGCCGAAGAGCTAAGCGATGCGCTGATGGAAGCCGGTTCGGTCTCCATCACCTTCCAGGACACGCATGACACGCCGGTGTTTGAGCCACTGCCGGGCGAAACCCGCCTGTGGGGTGATACCGACGTTATTGGCCTGTTTGATGCAGAAACTGACATGAAAGAGGTTGTCGCGATCCTGGAAAATCATCCGCTGCTGGGTGCGGGTTTTGCACACAAAATCGAACAGCTGGAAGACAAAGACTGGGAACGTGAGTGGATGGATAACTTCCACCCGATGCAGTTCGGTAAACGTCTGTGGATCTGCCCGAGCTGGCGTGACGTTCCGGATGAAAACGCGGTAAACGTGATGCTGGATCCGGGCCTTGCATTTGGGACCGGTACTCACCCGACGACTTCTCTGTGCCTGCAGTGGCTGGACAGTCTGGATCTGGACGGCAAGACGGTGATCGACTTCGGATGCGGATCCGGGATCCTCGCTATCGCGGCGCTGAAACTGGGCGCGGCCAAAGCCATTGGGATCGATATCGATCCACAGGCTATTCAGGCCAGCCGTGATAACGCTGAACGCAACGGCGTTTCTGACCGTCTTGAACTATATCTGCCGGATGCGCAGCCAGAAGCCATGAAAGCCGATGTGGTGGTGGCGAACATTCTGGCCGGCCCATTACGCGAACTGGCCCCGTTAATCAGCGTACTGCCCGTTGACGGCGGTCTGCTGGGGCTTTCCGGGATCCTGGCAAGCCAGGCTGACAGCGTTTGCGAAGCCTACGCCGATCTTTTCGCCCTCGACCCGGTGGTCGAAAAAGAAGAGTGGTGTCGTATTACGGGCCGTAAAAAGTAAGCCATTGGCGTGGTCATCTGACCACGCCTCTCTTCCTCCGATAATCCTCTCTTCCCGTGCCCTTCTCCGGTAAAATACCCACACAAATCATATTGATAAAAATGGTTTGAACCACAATAATTCACCGGAAGAATACTATGACCCACTTTACTGGCAAGGCAGCGCTCTTTGCGCTGAGCATTATCTCGGCTTCAGCCTGCGCATCACACTGGAGCTACGAAGGCGAAGGCGCACCGGAACACTGGGGCGAACTGGACGAGGCTTACAAAACCTGTCAAAGCGGGATGAATCAGTCCCCCATCAACATTGAATCCACTGCTAACGCGCACCTCTCCCCGCTGCAAACACATTACATTGATGGCCCTGTGACGCTGACGAACAACGGCCACACCATTCAGGCAAGTGAAAAGCCGGAAACCCGCGATACCCTTACTCTCGATAAGCAAACCTGGACCCTGCAACAGTTCCATTTCCACGCGCCGAGCGAAAACACCGTGCATGGCAAGAAATTTGCGATGGAAATGCATCTGGTGCACAAAAACGCGGCCGGTGAGCTGGCGGTGGTGGCGGTCATGTTCGATAAAGGGGCCGCGAACCCGGAGCTGGATAAGCCGTGGAGCGTCATGCCTGAGCAGGCCGAACAGAACGTCTCGATTAAGCAGGAGCTCAATCTGAACAAGCTGATTCCAAAAGATAAAACATACTGGCGCTTTAGCGGCTCGCTGACCACGCCGCCGTGCTCAGAGGGGGTAACCTGGATTGTACTGAAGCACCCGCTGACCGTCTCTGCAGAGCAGCTTGAGAAATTCTCCCACACGATGCACCACGAAAATAACCGCCCGGTACAACCCCTACATGGTCGCGTAGTCGTCGAATAATGCGCATTTTTCGCATGCAGATCATGTTCTAAAATGCGACTCAGATCGCAAACAAGCGGGATAATCTGCTGCTAAAAACAGCAGATTATCCCGCTCAAGTGATGCATTTATTCAGAAATGATGAGAAGTTACGGGAAATTGTAAGCGGCTATAAAATAATCATTCCATCATAACTTTATGATTTAACAGGTTTATAATTTTCACCTGAAGGACAGAGCGGCGATTCCTTGATCTACAACAGTGGATTGTTCAAAGTTTGGCCTTTCATCTCGTGCAAAAAATGCGTAATATACGCCGCCTTGCAGTCACAGTATGGTCATTTCTTAACTCATGCGCATCGGACACTACCAGCTCAGAAATCGCCTGATCGCAGCCCCAATGGCAGGTATTACCGACCGGCCGTTCAGGACGCTGTGCTATGAGATGGGGGCAGGTTTAACCGTTTCCGAGATGATGTCGTCTAACCCACAAGTGTGGGAAAGCGATAAGTCCCGCCTTCGGATGGTGCACGTTGATGAACCAGGTATTCGCACCGTGCAAATTGCCGGAAGCGTGCCTGAAGAGATGGCAGATGCCGCGCGGATTAACGTGGAAAGTGGCGCCCAGATTATTGATATCAATATGGGTTGCCCGGCCAAGAAAGTGAATCGCAAGCTTGCAGGTTCAGCCCTTCTGCAATACCCCGACCAGGTGAAGTCTATCCTGACCGCGGTTGTCAGCGCAGTGGACGTTCCTGTTACGTTGAAGATTCGCACGGGTTGGTCGCCGGAACACCGTAACTGTGTAGAGATTGCCCAACTGGCCGAAGACTGTGGCATTCAGGCCCTGACCATCCATGGACGCACTCGCGCCTGTTTGTTCAATGGTGAAGCTGAATACGACAGCATTCGGGCAGTTAAGCAGAAAGTTTCCATTCCGGTTATCGCGAATGGTGACATTACTGACCCGCTTAAAGCCAGAGCTGTGCTCGACTATACGGGAGCTGATGCTCTGATGATAGGACGTGCCGCTCAGGGAAGACCCTGGATCTTTCGGGAAATCCAGCATTATCTGGACACTGGGGAGTTGCTTGCCCCACTGCCACTGGCAGAGGTAAAGCGCTTGCTTTGTTCGCATGTTCGGGAATTGCATGACTTTTATGGTCAGGCAAAAGGGTACCGAATTGCGCGTAAACACGTATCCTGGTATCTCCAGGAGCACGCTCCAAATGACCAGTTTCGGCGCACATTCAACGCCATAGAGGATGCCAGCGTACAGCTGGAGGCGTTGGAGGCATACTTCGAAAATCTTGCGTAATGAAATAAAGAGCTGACAGAACTATGTTCGAACAACGCGTAAATTCTGACGTACTGACCGTTTCTACCGTTAACTCTCAGGATCAGGTAACTCAAAAGCCCCTGCGTGACTCGGTTAAACAGGCACTGAAGAACTATTTTGCTCAACTGAACGGTCAGGATGTTAATGACCTGTATGAGCTGGTACTGGCTGAAGTTGAACAGCCACTGTTGGACATGGTGATGCAATACACCCGCGGTAACCAAACCCGCGCTGCCCTGATGATGGGTATCAACCGTGGTACACTGCGTAAGAAACTGAAAAAATACGGCATGAACTAATTTCGGTTAGCGAAATGCTTGTTTAAAAAGGCGCTACCTGGCATGGGGATGCGCCTTTTTTATTGCCCGCGCCTGTCACCGTCAAGGCTGTGTAAACCTTCGTTTATCCCCCTTTTAAACCGCGACTTTTCGTGTATATTTCCACCACCTCACTGAACCTCTTTACCCGGAATGACACGCATGATTCGTAAATACTGGTGGCTGGTTGTATTTGCTGTCTCAGTTTTCCTCTTCGACGCGCTCCTGATGCAGTGGATTGAACTGATGAGCACTGAAGCCGATAAGTGTCGCAATATGAATTCCGTAAATCCGCTAAAATTAGTGAACTGCTCAGAACTCGACTAACCGCCTGACGTCGCTAAACTCACTGTTAAGACCCACTAAAAACGGGGATTTAAATCCCTTTGAGCCGTTACCTTACGATGATAATGTCTCGCCCTTCTCAACCGCGCCTGCGTAACTTCACACTCGAGTAGAACCGATCATGCTGGTTAGCCAATACAACCATATCCTCGTCGTCCTCTCCTTTGTTGTTGCTATCCTTGCTGCCTATACCGCGCTGAATATGGCTGCTCGTGTTGCCGGGAGTCAGGGCGTGGCTGCGCGCGTCTGGCTGGCCGGCGGCGGTATTGCCATGGGGATTGGCGTGTGGGCCATGCATTTTATCGGCATGCTGGCGATGGACCTCTCCATGAGCATGCGCTACAACGCGACCCTGACGGTGCTATCCATGGTTATCGCCGTGGGCTCGTCACTGTTTGCGCTGTGGCTCGTAAGCTGTGAGCAGTTACGTTTGCGCCGTCTGCTGCCCGGTGCGTTAGTGATGGGCTGCGGCATTGTGGCGATGCATTACACTGGCATGGCGGCGCTGGAAGTCTCTCCCGGTATTATCTGGGACAAAACATGGGTGGCCATTTCGGTTGTCATTGCGCTTGCGGCTTCGCTCGCTGCATTATGGCTGACGTTCCGCTTGCGGCATGAAGCGTCTCAGGTGTCGCTGATGCGTTTTGCCGCCGCCGTTACGATGGGGATCGCCATTGCCGGTATGCACTATGCCGGGATGAAAGCTGCTCAGTTTCCAATGTCGACCATGACACACCATGAAGGTATTAACGGCAGCTGGCTGGCAGTACTGGTCAGCGTCGTCGCACTCGCCATACTGGGGATCACGCTGCTGGTTTCGATGCTGGATGCCCGCCTTCAGGCACGAACCTCCCTTCTGGCCTCATCCCTTGCAGAAGCGAACCGCGAACTCGCTCAACTGGCTTTACAGGATACGCTGACGCGTCTGCCGAACCGTGTTTTGCTGGAGGACCGACTCGATCAGGCCATCAGCAAAGCTGACCGTGAAGGCACCCATTTTGCACTGATGTTCATGGATCTCGACGGGTTTAAAACCATCAACGATGCGTACGGCCATGATGTCGGTGACAGACTGCTTGTCGCCGTGACGCAGCGCCTGCTCACCCCCCTGAAGGGTCAGTTCACCCTTGCCCGTATCGGTGGTGATGAGTTTGTTCTGCTGGCTGAAGGAGAAGGTCCGGATGATGCGGCCTCACTGGCCAACTCGCTGGTTCGCGCTATCGATAGCCCATTCAATCTGGATCCCTATGAACTGATGGTAACCCTTAGCATTGGTATCGCGCTCTATCCCCACGACGGTAAAACCGAGCGCGAGCTGATGTTTAACGCCGATGCGGCGATGTACCACACGAAGCACATGGGCCGAAACGGTTATCACTTTTTCCAGCCCTCCATGAACACCCTGGCGCAGACCCATCTCCAGTTGATGAACGATCTGTGGCTGGCTATCGATCGTAATGAACTGCGCCTGCTTTATCAGCCAAAATTCCACGCACCGGCGGGTCCTGTCCTTGGGTTCGAGGCGCTATTGCGCTGGCAACACCCGAAGCAGGGATTGCTGACGCCAGACCTGTTCCTGCCGCTGGCGGAAAAAACGGGGCTGATCATCCCGATTGGCAACTGGGTACTTAATGAGGCCTGCCGTCAGTTGCGGGAGTGGCACCTTCAGGGGCATCAAAACTGGTCGATGGCGGTGAACCTGTCGACACTGCAGTTTGAGCAACCTTCACTGGTTAAAACGGTGCTCGACTGCCTGACGCGTCACAACGTACCGCCGGAGATGCTGATCCTTGAAGTGACGGAAACCACGGCGATGAGCAACCCGGATGAGAGTGTGCGCGTGCTGACAGAGCTGACGGACGCGGGCGTGAAAGCCTCCATTGATGATTTTGGTACCGGTTATTCCAGCCTGCTTTATCTCAAGCGCCTGCCGGCCTGTGAATTGAAAATCGACAGAGCGTTCGTGAAAGAATTAAGCGGTGAAAGCGAAGACGCCACCATTGTCTCAGCGATTGTGGCCCTGGCAAAAACGCTAAATCTGAAAGTCGTGGCGGAAGGGGTGGAAACCGAAGCACAGCAAACCTTTTTGACGGCGCTGGGCTGCAACACGCTTCAGGGCTATCTGTTGGGCAAACCGGTCAGTGCACAGACCATCGAAACGCTCTGCGCGCAAGGGGAAATGTTACCTGGCGCTGAGCTAAAATCATCCTCATGAGGCGACACCCGCACGACAGGGAGTGTCGCCAGAATGCTATCGACCAGCGCAGGAGCCTGCTGATAAAGATTAAAGCTGCTGTTATTCATTAACCAGTTTTTAATGATTCCGCTGAAAAAACCGTGGAAAACAATCAGGGTTAGATCAACATTTACCTGTGACGAAATGAGGTTCCGCGAAATACAGTCCTGCAACGTGGCACGTAAAGACTCATAATTAAAACCAATACGTTTTCTGATTTCACACTCTGAAATCATATCGCTATTAAATTCACACTTATGATACAAAATTTGCAAAAGAGCGCATTGCCGAGGCTCATGTGCAATATATTGCAACGCAGCAATAAATTGCTCACGAAGCATTAACAAGGGATCGCTGCCCGCAGAAAGAGAAAGTCTGTCACGAATGATGTCACGAAACGGTAATTGCTGTTCCCAGATGGCATTAAATATTTCTGATTTACTGGTAAAATGCCAATAGATGGCACCCCGTGTAACATTTGCTGCATCCGCGATATCCGTCAGCGTCGTGTTCGCCACGCCCCGCGTCGCAAACTGCCCGATAGCCGCTTCAATCAGCTGCTGACGGGTTTGTTGAGCCTCTTCTTTCTTTTTACGCGCCATAGACGACTACTCGTTACTCACAAGGTTTATATTTACACGGATCAGGTACACGAAAGTATTCACTACTTTGCGTTTTAATTTTGCACAAAAAAAGTCAAATCGCTTAATTAATAATTTAGACAAATGCATAAATATAATTAAATTCATGAGATGAATAATTAAACCACGTTAAATGCCATTTATCTGATTAACCAGCCAGAAGTATATCCCCGCTAACACCAGGTTTGATTCTGATTTTTGCCTTAAGGCCTGTTCATTCGCACTTATAAATTAAAAAACATTAATTACCCTCATTATTATACGCCCTACATTTTATTTTTCTCCCTCTGCCCTGCTACCGATTCACGGCAAATATCGGTTCATGGGTATTTAAAGGAACAGTAATGACGAATTATTTCAGACGTTTGCCCTTATCCGGTTTTATTGTCTGCGCGGTACTGCTCGCTGGATGTGATGGTCAGGAAAACCAACCACCACATCCGCAGGCGCCTCAGGTCAGCGTGCATATAGTGAAAAGCGCCCCTCTGGCTGTCACTACCGAACTCCCGGGCAGAACAGATGCCTTTCGCGTTGCGGAGGTTCGTCCTCAGGTGAGCGGCATCATATTGCGTCGTAACTTCACAGAGGGAAGTGATGTAAAAGCCGGCGAGTCACTTTATCAGATCGATCCTGCCACCTATCAGGCCGCGTATGACAACGCGAAAGGTGAACTCGCGAAGGCCCAGGCGGCGGCTAACATTGCGCACCTGACGGTAAAACGTTATCTCACGCTGGTTGGCACGCAGTATGTCAGCAAGCAGGAATACGACCAGGCCGTGGCGACAGCGCAGCAAGCAGATGCCAGCGTCGTTGCCGCACAGGCAGGCGTTGAAAGCGCGCGCATTAATCTTGCCTATACCAAAGTGACGTCTCCCGTCGAGGGTCGCATCGGTAAATCCAGCGTCACCGAAGGCGCGCTGGTGACCAACGGGCAAGCCGCAGCCCTGGCAACGGTTCAGCAGCTTGATCCGATGTATGTCGACGTCAGCCAGTCCAGCAGTGATTTTATGCGTCTGAAGCAGACGAGCCTGCAAAAAGGAGAGGCCACCAGCACCGTTGAGCTGGTGATGGAGAATGGTCAGCCCTACCCGTTGAAAGGTACGCTGCAGTTCTCGGATGTCACGGTCGACGAAAGTACCGGCTCTATCACCTTGCGCGCGATTTTCCCAAACCCACAGCACCTGCTGTTGCCTGGCATGTTTGTCCGGGCCCGCATTGATGAAGGCAAACAGCCTGATGCGATTCTGGTCCCACAACAAGGCGTGACCCGCACGCCGCGCGGTGATGCATCCGTTCTGGTGGTTAACGATAAAAACCAGGTTGAGTCACGTACCGTCGTTGCCCCTCAGGCGATTGGCGATCGCTGGCTGGTGACGGAAGGGCTGAAAAATGGCGACCGCGTCATTGTCAGCGGCTTACAAAAAGTCAGACCGGGCGCTACCGTCGTCGCGACGCCTGATACCACCACGACTCCAGCCGGTTAAGGGACGACGACATGGCTAATTTCTTTATCCAACGGCCGGTTTTCGCCTGGGTGCTTGCCATCATTTTGATGATTGCAGGCGGGCTGGCTATTCTCAAACTGCCCATCGCGCAGTATCCGACCATTGCCCCTCCCGCCGTGGCTATCACCGCAACGTATCCGGGTGCTGATGCGCAAACGGTGCAGGATACCGTAACGCAGGTTATCGAACAGAACATGAACGGTATCGATAACCTGATGTATATGTCATCCACCAGCGATTCCGCAGGTAATGTCACCATCACGCTGACCTTCCAGTCTGGAACAGACCCGGACATTGCCCAGGTACAGGTGCAGAACAAACTGCAGCTCGCCATGCCGCTGCTCCCCCAAGAGGTCCAGCAGCAAGGGATCGGTGTTGAGAAGTCCAGCAGCAGCTTCCTGCTGGTCGCAGGCTTTGTTTCCGATAACAAAGACCTCACGCAGGATGACATCTCTGACTATGTCGCGTCTAACGTGAAAGATGCCATTAGCCGCACCACGGGAGTTGGTGATGTGCAGCTGTTTGGTGCCCAGTATGCGATGCGCATCTGGCTCGACAGCAACGCGATGAACAAATACCAGCTGACGCCACTGGATGTGATTAATCAGCTGAAAACGCAGAACGACCAGATAGCGGCCGGCCAGTTAGGCGGAACGCCGTCAGTACCGGGGCAGCAGTTGAACGCCTCGATCATTGCACAAACGCGTCTGAAATCTCCGGAAGAGTTTGGCCGCGTGACGCTCAAGGTGAACCAGGACGGCTCCATGGTTCATCTGAAAGATGTGGCCCGCATTGAGCTGGGTGGCGAAAACTACAATATGGTCACCAAAATCAACGGGCAAGCGGCAACCGGCCTGGGGATTAAGCTGGCTACCGGTGCAAATGCGCTGGACACGGCCGCCGCCATCAAGAGCAAACTGGCCCAGCTCCAGCAGTTCTTCCCGCAGGGGCTGAAAGTAGTCTACCCCTATGACACCACGCCTTTTGTGAAGATCTCTATCCACGAAGTGGTGAAAACGCTGTTCGAAGCGATCATTCTCGTCTTCCTGGTGATGTATCTTTTCCTGCAAAACCTGCGGGCGACGCTTATCCCGACAATTGCGGTGCCGGTCGTGCTGTTGGGTACGTTTGCGATCCTGGCGGCGTTCGGTTTCTCCATCAACACCCTGACCATGTTCGGTATGGTGCTGGCGATTGGCCTGCTGGTTGATGACGCCATCGTGGTGGTTGAGAACGTCGAACGCGTCATGGTTGAGGACAAGCTGCCGCCAAAAGAGGCGACGCAGAAGTCGATGGGGCAGATACAGGGCGCACTGGTGGGTATCGCCATGGTGCTCTCGGCGGTCTTTATCCCCATGGCCTTTTTTGGCGGCTCAACGGGAGCCATCTATCGTCAGTTCTCGCTGACCATTGTCTCGGCTATGGCGCTGTCAGTGCTGGTCGCTCTGATTCTGACACCGGCACTGTGCGCCACCTTGCTTAAGCCCGTCTCCAGCGATCACCACGAAAAGAAAGGTGGCTTCTTCGGCTGGTTTAATGCGCTCTTTGACCGGAGCGTGGAGCATTACAGCAACAGCGTAAGCGGCATTTTGCGTAAGACCGGGCGCTATCTGGTGATATACGTCATCATCGTCGGTGGCATGGCCGTACTGTTCCTGCGCTTACCCACCTCCTTCCTGCCCGAAGAGGATCAGGGGGTATTTATGACCATGGTCCAGCTCCCCGCCGGAGCCACCCAGATGCGAACCCAGCAGGTGCTTGACCAGGTTCAAAATTATTATCTCAACAACGAGAAGGCTAACGTTGAATCGGTGTTTACCGTGAACGGCTTTAGCTTTAGTGGTCAGGGTCAGAACTCCGGTATTGCATTCGTTAGCCTGAAGCCCTGGGAAGCGCGTCCCGGAGCAGAAAATAGCGTTGAGGCGATCGTAAGGCGTGCGACAAAGGCCTTCAGTCAGATTAAAGATGGTCTCGTGTTCCCGTTTAACCTGCCTGCGATTATCGAGCTGGGTACCGCAACGGGCTTTGACTTTGAGTTGATTGATCAAGCTAACCTGGGGCATACCCAACTGACCCAGGCGCGTAATCAACTGCTCGGCATGGTGAAAGCGCACCCCGATCTGCTGGTTCGCGTTCGTCCTAACGGTCTGGAAGATACCCCACAGTTCAAACTGGATGTCGACCAGGAGAAGGCACAGGCGCTGGGCGTCAGCCTCTCTGACGTCAACCAGACGATCTCGACGGCATTGGGGGGAACCTATGTGAACGACTTTATCGATCATGGACGCGTGAAAAAAGTGTACGTCCAGGCCGACGCTCACTTCCGTATGTTGCCAGGGGACATCAACAACCTCTACGTGCGCAGCGCGAACGGAGAAATGGTGCCGTTCTCCTCCTTTAGCAGCTCGCACTGGGTGTATGGCTCGCCTCGCCTGGAGCGCTACAACGGAATGCCTTCGATGGAGATCCTCGGTGAGTCCGCGCCGGGTAAAAGTACCGGTGAGGCGATGGCCTTGATGGAGAACCTCGCCGCAAAACTGCCTTCCGGTATCGGCCATGACTGGACGGGAATGTCTTATCAGGAACGACTGTCTGGTAACCAGGCACCTGCCCTGTACGCCATTTCATTGATAGTGGTGTTCCTGTGCCTGGCTGCGCTTTATGAAAGCTGGTCTATTCCCTTCTCGGTCATGCTGGTTGTGCCGCTGGGTGTCACGGGCGCGCTTCTCGCCGCATCGATTCGCGGGTTAAATAATGATGTCTATTTCCAGGTCGGCCTGCTGACAACGATTGGTCTGTCGGCGAAAAACGCCATCCTGATCGTCGAGTTTGCTAAGGACCTGATGGATAAAGAAGGTAAAGGGATCATTGAAGCCACACTGGAAGCATCCAGAATGCGCCTTCGACCGATCCTGATGACGTCGCTGGCCTTTATCCTTGGCGTGATGCCACTGGTCATCAGCAGAGGAGCCGGGAGCGGCGCGCAAAATGCTGTCGGGACAGGTGTTATGGGAGGGATGCTTTCCGCAACGCTTCTGGCCATTTTCTTCGTGCCCGTCTTCTTTGTGGTTGTCCGGCGCCGGTTTACGAAACATAAAGAATAATGTTTCTCAAAAAAGGCACCTCAGGTGCCTTTTTTATTTTTAGCATAAACAATGAATTAGATATGTCATACTCACAGCATTAATAGTTAACCATTTGCATTAAGTAAAAACGCCGCGTTACGTCTTCATATTTTCTCCATTAATTCATCCTGACAGCGACTTTTCTCCACGATTTTTACAAACAACATAATTTGAGATTATTCCCCGTGCAACGTTGCCTTATCCCGGTGGTAAAATAGTCTCCAGTTCGTTAATAGCCCTCCTGGCTGTATAGCGAATGAGAAATAATACTGAGGTAACATCATGAAAAGATTCATTTCCGTTGCACTACTCGCTGCGCTGCTTGCTGGATGCGCGCACGACTCTCCATGTGTACCGGTATACGACGATCAAGGCCGACTGGTTCATACCAATACCTGTATGAAAGGCACCACTCAGGACAACTGGGAAACAGCAGGTGCTATCGCCGGTGGTGCTGCCGCAGTGGCAGGTTTGACGCTGGGTATCGTTGCTCTGACGAAGTAACATCAGAACGTATCATGTGTGTAGAAAGCGCGGCTCTGTCCGCGCTTTTGCTTTTAAAGAGTGCAGCGTTTTCAGATAAGTAAAAAAATAGCCCTGTCTTTACCCACCTTGTTTATTTCATCCTGCGGACAGTCACATATTTTTAATGCACAACGTTAAATTACATATTCTATCGTGATGATTTTCACATATTAATTATATTTAATACCCTGCCAATATTCACCCCAGAAACTATCTCTTCTTTTTAAGGTATAGCCGCTGAAAGTTTTGCTCCGATTTGTGGCACAGGTTGTAATTTCGCACCGTTTCGGGGCGCTCTCTTTATTTAACCCTGTCTACACTCAGCATTATGCGTTCACTGGTCACTTATTTTGTTGAGCGCAAAACCTGGCATTACGTTTGCTTTATAAACGTTGGCCAAAGCCACAGACAGGTAAAGCGTTTAAAACGCCTCTATAACGATAAATTTCGCCACACAGGATGCATTATGAAAAAGACGATGATAGCCAGCCTGGCCGCCGCGGGCATGTTGTTTGCTGTAGCCGGTCAGGCCCATGCGGGTACGACACTGGATGCCGTTAAAAAGAAAGGGTTTGTTCAATGTGGGATCAGTGACGGTTTACCTGGCTTCTCTTATGCCGATGCAAACGGCAAATTTACCGGTATTGATGTTGATGTCTGCCGCGGTGTTGCCGCCGCCGTTTTCGGTGACGACAGTAAAGTAAAATATACCCCGCTGACGGCGAAAGAACGTTTTACTGCATTACAGTCTGGCGAAGTTGACATGCTTTCCCGTAATACCACCTGGACCTCCTCCCGTGATGCAGGCATGGGAATGGCATTTACTGGCGTGACCTATTATGACGGTATCGGTTTCCTGACCCACAATAAAGCGGGCCTGAAAAGCGCCAAAGAGCTGGATGGCGCGACCGTTTGTATCCAGGCCGGTACCGATACCGAGCTGAACGTCGCGGATTATTTCAAAGCAAATAACATGAAATATACCCCTGTGACATTCGATCGCTCCGATGAATCGGCCAAAGCGCTGGAATCCGGTCGTTGCGACACGCTGGCTTCTGACCAGTCACAGCTGTACGCCTTGCGTATTAAGCTGAGCAACCCGGCGGAGTGGATTGTCCTGCCTGAAGTGATCTCCAAGGAGCCTCTTGGACCGGTTGTGCGTCGTGGCGATGAAGACTGGTTCTCCATTGTTCGCTGGACGCTGTTTGCCATGCTGAATGCTGAAGAGATGGGCATCAACTCGAAAAACGTCGACGAGAAAGCCGCTAAACCGTCCACGCCGGATATGGCTCATCTGCTGGGAACAGAGGGCGATTTCGGGAAGGATCTGAAGCTGGATAACAAGTGGGCTTACAACATCATCAAACAGGTGGGTAACTACGCTGAGATCTTTGAGCGCAACGTGGGATCGGAAAGCCCTCTGAAGATCAAACGCGGCCAGAACAATCTCTGGAACAACGGCGGTATTCAGTACGCGCCACCAGTACGTTAAGTCATTGCTGTAACGGGCACTGTTAAGGCAGTGCCCGCCCCAGAGTCATGGTTACCGAGGTTTCTTTATGTCCCATCGCCGCTCAGCCGTAAAAGGATCGCTATCCTTTTCTCATCCCGCGGTCCGCGCCTGGCTATTCCAGGTTATTGCGATTATTGCGGTTGTTCTTATCGCCGTGTATCTCATCCATAACACTATAACCAACCTGAATAATCGCGGTATTACCTCCGGCTTTGCTTTTCTGGATCGCAGCGCGGGGTTTGGCATTGTTCAACACCTTATTGATTATCAGGAAGGCGACACGTATGGACGCGTGTTCGTGGTCGGTTTACTGAATACGCTGCTGGTCTCTGCACTTTGTATTGTTTTTGCCTCCATACTGGGCTTATTTATTGGTCTGGCACGTCTGTCCGAAAACTGGCTGCTGCGCAAACTGTCTACTTTTTATATTGAGACGTTCCGTAATATCCCACCGCTGCTGCAGATCTTTTTCTGGTATTTTGCCGTGCTGCGCAACCTGCCGGGGCCACGTCAGGCTATTGACGCTCTTGATCTGTTTTTCCTGAGTAATCGCGGGTTGTATATTCCTTCTCCGCAGCCGGGTGAAGGGTTGTATGCCTTCATTGCCGCCCTTGTAATAGCGCTTGCTCTCTCAGCGGCCATGTTCCGCTATAACCGCAAGCATCAGTTCAAAACCGGGCAGCTTCGTAAAACCTGGCCAACCGCCGCCATCCTTATCATTGGTCTTCCACTTCTGACACACTGGCTGTTTGGGGCCGCCCTTCACTGGGATATTCCGCAGCTGCGTGGCTTTAACTTCCAGGGCGGAATGGTTTTAATTCCTGAGCTGGCAGCACTGACGCTGGCGCTTTCGATTTATACCTCTGCATTTATCGCCGAGATTATTCGTGCGGGGATCCAGGCCGTTCCTTACGGACAACACGAGGCGGCGCGCTCGCTGGGATTACCCCATACGGTGACGCTTCGTCAGGTCATTATTCCGCAAGCGTTACGGGTCATCATTCCGCCGCTGACCAGTCAATACCTCAATATTGTCAAAAACTCATCGCTGGCGGCCGCCATTGGCTACCCCGATATGGTGTCGCTGTTTGCCGGAACCGTGCTTAACCAGACCGGACAAGCCATTGAAACTATTGCCATCACAATGTCTGTCTATCTGATCATCAGCCTGGTGATTTCGTTGCTGATGAACCTCTATAACCGTCGTATAGCACTGGTCGAGCGCTAAGGATCTATGATGACAAAAGCGATACTGTCGCACTCCTCGCGCCCTGCCGGTTCGACAGGCGGACGTTTAATTCTCTGGGCACGTAAGAATCTGTTCTCCAGCTGGAGTAACAGCCTGCTGACAATTGTATGTTTGTGGCTTATGTGGGAATTAATTCCACCGCTGCTGAACTGGGCTTTTTTACAGGCTAACTGGTCGGGATCCACTCGCGCAGACTGCACAAAAGCAGGGGCCTGCTGGGTGTTTATCCATGAGCGCTTTGGCCAGTTCATGTATGGATTGTATCCGCATGAACAGCGCTGGCGGATTAATCTGGCACTGGCCATCGGGCTGCTCTCCATCGCCGTAATGTTCTGGAAAAAACTGCCTCATCGGGGGCGTTATATTGCCTGTTGGGCAGTGGTGTATCCCATTATTGTTTGGGTGCTGTTGTATGGCGGCTTCCTGGGGCTGGAACGTGTTGAAACACGTCAGTGGGGTGGGTTAACGCTGACGCTGATTATCGCGTCCGTTGGGATAGCCGGCGCACTGCCATGGGGTATTTTGCTCGCGCTTGGGCGGCGCTCAAAAATGCCTGTCGTACGTGTGCTTTCCGTTATTTTCATTGAATTCTGGCGTGGCGTACCGCTTATCACCGTTCTGTTTATGTCTTCGGTCATGTTGCCGCTGTTTATGGCAGAAGGGACAACGATAGACAAACTGATCCGTGCCCTGGTCGGGGTCATCCTTTTCCAGTCCGCTTACGTTGCGGAAGTGGTGCGTGGGGGCCTGCAGGCTCTGCCTAAAGGTCAGTACGAAGCGGCGGAATCACTGGCGCTTGGCTACTGGAAAACGCAGGGACTGGTGATATTGCCACAAGCACTCAAGCTGGTTATCCCGGGCCTGGTCAATACCATCATTGCCCTCTTCAAAGATACCAGCCTAGTGATCATCATCGGGCTGTTCGATCTCTTTAGCAGCGTGCAACAGGCGACCGTTGACCCTGCCTGGCTGGGTATGTCCACCGAGGGATATGTCTTCGCTGCTCTGATCTACTGGATCTTTTGTTTTAGCATGTCGCGCTATAGCCAGCATCTGGAAAAGCGCTTTAACACCGGGCGTACACCGCACTGAGGAAATTATGAGCCAGATTACTATGACACCTGCCGACGCGATGATTACGCTGGAAAACGTGAATAAATGGTACGGGCAGTTTCATGTTTTGAAAGACATTAACCTCAAGGTTAAGCAGGGAGAACGGATCGTTCTTTGTGGCCCTTCCGGGTCCGGAAAATCCACGACCATTCGCTGTATTAACCACCTTGAAGAACATCAGCAGGGGCGCATTGTTGTTGATGGCATCGAGCTGAATGAAGATATTCGTAACATCGAACGGGTGCGCCAGGAAGTGGGAATGGTGTTCCAGCACTTTAACCTGTTTCCCCATCTGACCGTTCTGCAGAACTGTACGCTTGCGCCAATTTGGGTACGAAAGATGCCTAAAAAGGAGGCTGAAGCACTGGCGATGCACTACCTGGAACGGGTACGTATCGCAGAGCACGCCAATAAATTTCCCGGCCAGATATCAGGCGGTCAGCAGCAGCGCGTGGCTATCGCCCGTTCGCTCTGTATGAAACCGAAAATTATGCTGTTTGATGAACCGACATCCGCCCTGGATCCGGAAATGGTGAAAGAGGTACTGGATACCATGATTGGACTGGCGCAGTCCGGGATGACCATGCTGTGTGTGACGCACGAAATGGGGTTTGCCAGAACCGTGGCCGATCGGGTGATCTTTATGGATCGTGGGGAAATCGTTGAGCAGGCACCGCCGGATGAGTTCTTCGCACATCCTAAATCTGAACGTACGCGGGCTTTCCTGTCACAAGTGATCCATTAAGCGTGTCTTAGCCCGGTGGCGCTTCGCTTACCGGGTCTGACTTTTTCCGGGAAACATAACGCAAAAAGGCCATCCTTTCGGATGGCCTCTTCACTTGTTTGATGTCTGGCAGTTCCCTACTCTCACATGGGGAGACCCCACACTACCATCGGCGCTACGGCGTTTCAC